>DNXO01000027.1:0-151 GCA_003506895.1 Acetobacteraceae bacterium
CGGCTGAAGATCATCCGCAAGGGTCAGGACAATCCGATCGAAGTGACCCTGGTCCGCGACAACATCCGTGTCCGCTCGGTGCGCGCGCACGTGGAAGGCGACGATATCGGCTATATCCGCATCACTACCTTCAACGAGCAGACCACCGAGG
>DNXO01000027.1:430-2213 GCA_003506895.1 Acetobacteraceae bacterium
CTCAAGCGCGAGATCAACAATCTCAGCAACCAGATTGGCGACAAGCTGAAAGGCTTCATCATCGACCTGCGCAACAATCCGGGCGGTCTTCTGGAAGAAGCAGTAACCGTTTCCGACGCCTTCCTGGAGCGCGGCGAGATCGTCTCGACCCGGGGACGCAATGCCGAGGAAACCCAGCGTCGCTCGGCGCATCCCGGCGATCTGACCAAGGGCAAGCCGCTGATCGTTCTCATCAACGGCGGATCCGCCTCGGCATCCGAAATCGTCGCGGGCGCGCTGCAGGACCACAAGCGGGCAACCCTGGTTGGAACGCGCTCGTTTGGCAAAGGCTCCGTACAGACCATCATACCGCTGGGCTCGGGCAACGGCGCCCTGCGGCTCACCACGGCGCGCTATTACACGCCGTCCGGCAAGTCGATCCAGGCCAAGGGCATCGTTCCCGATATCGAGGTGTTGCAGGACGTGCCGGAAGAGTTGAAATCGCGCACGGATACCAAGGGCGAAGCGTCGCTGCGCGGCCATCTGAAAAACGACGGTGACGAGAAAACCGGTTCGCAATCCTACGTCCCGCCGGACGCCAAGGACGACAAGGCCCTGAAGATGGCGGACGATCTGCTTCACGGCGTGAAGGTCAACGCCAGCGCGCCTGCCACCGGCGACAAGGCGGCGATCGACAAGCCTTCCAACAAGGAAGCCAACTGACGGCTCCCCTTGTTCCTCTCAAAAAGGCGGCCCTTGGGCCGCCTTTTTTATTTGAAAGTTTTCGAGCGAAGCATCCCTGGCCCTGATCCGCCGGCTGACGCCGGGTTTGCGCGAAGAAAACACCGCAATACCGCGAATTTGAGCCCTGAGATCCCGCGGCATCCGAAACGATCAGGTAGCAGGCGGAACGATTGAATCGTCTTCCGCCCGCGGAGCCCGGCCTTGCACAAGCCCAAAGCGCCGCATCTGCCGTGGTCTTGTCCGGTCGTGGTATCGTCGGCCCGGCTGATTCGGGGAGTTCGATGGCAGAGACGGCCGATGATCTAAGCGCTCCGCTTGGACAGGAAACGGTGCGCCGAAAGCGCCGGCTCAGGCTGCCGTTTACCGGAATGCAGGCGGTCGCCGTGCTGTTGGGGCTGTTTCTGGCCGCCTTCGCGGGCTTCGCCCTCTTCAACGACAATCCGCAGGGCGGCGAGCCAATGACGCGCATCGCGATCCGCCCGCATGACCCGGCCGAGGAAAAACCCGCCATGGCGGCCGCCAGCGGCTCCGAGCCGATCGCGAAAGCCGCAATCAAAGCCGGATCGCCCGACCAGAGGACCGTCACCATTATCGATGGGTCCAGCGGCGCGCGCCACGACGTGACGATTTCCGGCGAGGCTTCGGATAAGACCGCGGCCGGCGCCGCTTCTTCGATGATGGCCGGGATCGATCAGCGCCTCCTCGAAAAATCGCGCTACGGCATGATCCCGGTGATGTCGGACGGATTGAAGCCGTTCACCGCCTACGCCGCCGAGGCCGATCGGGCCAAAGCGGCAAAAATGCCGGTTGTCGCAATCGTCGTGGGTGGACTAGGCGTCGGCGCCGCCAAGACCACCGACGCCATCATAAAGCTGCCTGCCGCGGTGACGCTGGCGTTCACGCCCTATGGTTCGGACCCGACCAAACTGGCCGAGCGGGCGCGCGCGCAACGCCACGAGATCCTGCTGCAGATTCCGATGGAGCCGTTCGACTATCCCGACAACGATCCGGGGCCGCAAACCCTGCTGACAACGCTTGCCCCTGAACAGAATCTCGACCG
>DNXO01000027.1:2505-2640 GCA_003506895.1 Acetobacteraceae bacterium
CTGGCACTTCAGCCGGTTTCAGGGTTACGCCGGAATAGCCAACTTCATGGGCGCGCGCTTTGTCGTCACCGATGCGGCCATGCAGCCCATTGTCCGCGAGGCCGCCAAACGCGGCCTTGGCTATTTCGACGACGG
>DNXO01000027.1:3033-3348 GCA_003506895.1 Acetobacteraceae bacterium
GAAATCGACCGTGCGCTGGCCAAACTTGAGGCACAGGCGAAGGAGCGTGGCGTAGCGGTCGGCGTCGCCTCGGCGTTGCCGATTTCGATTGAGCGGATTAGCGTCTGGACCAGGGCGCTCGAAAGCCATGGTATCATGCTTGTGCCATTGACAACCGCGATGCTGAAATCAAGATCCGGCTAGGGCATTTCCGGACGGTGCGACTTCGCAGGAGACTTGACGGAATGGCGCGTTACGAAGATCTGCCCTATCGAACATGCGTCGGCATGATGCTGATCAACGCGTCGGGACTGGTCTTTATCGGTCGCCGCGCCG
>DNXO01000053.1:0-18927 GCA_003506895.1 Acetobacteraceae bacterium
GCGGTGGTGCTGTCGGCGCAGGCCACCGACGTGTCGGTCAACAAGGCGACCAGGACGCTGTTCCAGGTCGCGCCCACGCCCAAGGCCATGATCGCCCTGGGCGTCGAAGGCGTCGCCTCCCACATCCGCACCATCGGGCTATGGCAAACCAAGGCCCGCAACGTCGTGGCACTGTGCACGGAACTTGAGGAGAAGCACGCGGGCCAAGTGCCCCGGGACCGGGAGGCATTGGAGGCGCTGCCCGGCGTCGGCCGAAAGACCGCGAATGTGGTGCTGAACGTGGCGTTCGGCGACAGCACGATGGCGGTCGATACTCACATCTTCCGCCTGGGTAATCGCACCGGACTGGCGCCGGGCAGGACGCCGCGGGAGGTTGAGGACGGTCTGCTGAAGCGCATCCCGCCCGAGCGGCTGCGGGACTCCCACCACTGGCTAATCCTGCACGGGCGGTATGTCTGCAAGGCCCGCCGGCCGGAGTGCTGGCGCTGCGTGGCTGCTGCCTGGTGCAAGTATCGCGACAAAACGCCGGGGCCGGAGATGGCGGCCTAGACTCAGGACCCGCTCATCACTTGCGTCGGCTCGACCGGCATGATTCTGGAATTGGCGTGGAAGAACGCACCGCGCAACCCATGCGCCCACCCCTGCTTTTCAGCCATTTGCCTGGCCGCGGCCGCCTTGTTCTACCGGTCGTGAGTGAGTCCTGACCCTAGCTCGATAGAGCGGCGACTGCAGGCTTCGGAAGTTGCTCTTGTAGCAGATCGATCTGCATCACCCGGCCGCCCCAGCCGCGAACCAAATCGCCGCCGACCACATCCTCGGCCGCGTGGTTCGCCCCCTTGATCAGCACATCGGGTCGCAGCGCCTCGATCAGCGCCTCGGGCGTATTCTCTTCGAACAGGCACACCTGATCGACGCAGGCGAAGCTGGCGAGCACCGCCGCCCTGGCGGCCTCGGGCTGCACCGGATGCGGCAAGCCTTTCTGCCGGTGAACGCTGCTGTCGGAGTTCAACCCGACGATCAGCCGGTCGCACGAGGCGCGCGCCTGCTCCAGCAACTGAATGTGCCCCTGGTGCAGCAGATCGAAGTAACCGTTGGTGAATCCCACCCGCCAGCCGCGATGGCGCCAGCGTTCGGCCTGCTCCACCGCCTCTTCGCGGGTCACGATTTTCCGCAACGCGCTGTGCTGAGGAGTCAGCGCGGCCAGCAGATCGGCCTCCCGCACCACCGATGCGCCGACCTTGCCGACGGAAATGCCTGCCGCCAAATTGGCCAAACGAACGGCCACCGGCAGATCGAGCTGCGCCGCCAATGCCGCACCCAGCGCCGCCAGCGCCGTGTCGCCCGCGCCGGAGGTGTCGAACACGTCCGCCGCCTCGGCCGGGAAATGCTGCGACCCGTTGGCATCCACCAGGGTCATCCCGTCGTTCCCGCGGGTTACGACCACGGCGCCAAAATTATATTGGGTCCGCAGATAGGTTGCCGCGGCGACGATCTGGGCCTCGGTTTCGGCCGGCATGCGCGCGGCAGCGGCCAGTTCCTGCCGGTTCGGCATGACCACATCCGCGCCGGCGTACCGAGCGAAGTCGCTGCCGCGTGGATCGACGATCAGTTTGCGGCCAGTCTTTTTCGCCGCTTCCACCAGACGGGCGGGAACATCCGCGGACAGCACGCCCTTGCCGTAATCGGACAGCACCGTGACACTGGTCGCCGCCATCGCGTCCACCGCGATCCGGATCAACCGGTCAGCCAGCTTTGGATGGATCGGGTCCGTCTGCTCCCGGTCCGCGCGCAACAACTGTTGGCCGGCGGCGATCAGGCGGGTTTTCAGTGTCGTGGTGCGGCCGCCTTGCACCAACAGCCAGGGTTCCACGTTCGGCTGGCCGCCGACCAACCCCGTCAGGTCGGAGCCGGCCTGATCGTCGCCAACCACCGAGATGAACGCCGTCGCCGCGCCCAGCGCGGTCAGGTTGCGGACCACGTTGCCGGCACCGCCGGGCAGCGCGACCTCCCGCTCGATGGCCAGGATCGGAACCGGGGCTTCCAGGCTGATGCGCGTCACGTCGCCGTAAGTGTAACGGTCGAGCATGACGTCGCCGATAACCAGCACATTGGTATGTGCCAGCCGCCGCACAGCCGCGGCCAGGTCCGCATGAGGCTCGTCCGGGCGCGGCACGGAGCCGGGCGTTATCTGGTTCATTCAACCTGCCGTAACAAGGCTGTCGCGAAGGTGCAACCCATCTTCGCGTGGTGCGGTGCAAACAAGCAAGAGAGATCGTGTTCGCTGCCCCAACGCTCCGCTCACGCCTGCAGGAACCCCAGCTTGTCTTCTTCCAGAACAACGCATGTCAGCGCGCCGCCCAGGACCGCGCCGGTATCGATGGCGATGCGGTTGGGCAGCACGATCGGCTCCCGCTTTGGGGTATGGCCGTGAACGACCACAGCGCCGTGGTCGGCCTTGGAGGACAGGAATGGCTCGCGTATCCACAGCATGTCCTGCCGGCTTTGCTGATCGAGCGGGATTCCCGGCCGCACCCCGGCATGGACGAACAGATACGGGCCGACGCGCCGGCTGATCTTCAGGTCGCGCAGGAAGAACAGATGCGGCCGCGGGATGCGCGCGGCCCATTCGGCTGGCGGAACCGTTCGCGAAATGCCCCAGCTCAAGAGCGAGTCCGCACCGCCATTGACCAGCCACTGGCTGGCCGCCTCTTTGTCGATCCCGACAACCGCGGCAAGCATCATGTGTTCATGATTGCCCATCAGGTTGACGATCTCGTCGGCTGGGACGGGCGGCTGATTGATCAGCCAGTCGATCACCTGGGCACTATCCGCGCCGCGATCCACATAATCGCCGAGATGCACGAGAATGCTGCGTTCGGCCGGGCGCTCCGCGATATCCTCGGCAATCATCTCGTGCAGTGCCACAAGGCGATCCAGACAGCCGTGGATATCGCCTATGGCGTAAACCCGGTCTCCGGGCGGTAGGGTCGCGGGGGCGGCGGTGAACTCTATCATCGTGATGCAACCTAGTGCGGCCCGGGCGTTGAAGCCAATCGTCTGTTGGCGAATGCTGCCATTCATCTTATCCGGACCCCTATGAACGCAATCGAAGTCCAGAACTTATCGAAACAATATGGCGATGTACGCGCCGTGAACAACATCAGTTTCGCCGCCCCTCCAGGGACCACCATGGGCTTGCTGGGCGGCAACGGAGCCGGGAAAACCACGACAATCGCCATGATGCTTGGCTTGCTGATCCCGACGTCGGGCCGGATTTCCGTACTGGGACACGACATGGCAAAGGACCGGTTCACCGCCTTGGCTCGGATGAACTTCTCTTCCCCATATGTCGCCCTGCCCTCACGGCTGACGGTGCGGGAAAACATGAAAGTCTATGGTCATCTCTATAACGTGAACGGGGTGGACCGACGCATCGCCGAACTGGCGCGGGAACTCGATCTCGGCGCGATCCTGGACCGCCCGGCCGGGCAACTGTCCGCCGGGCAGAAGACCCGCGTCGCCTTGGCAAAGGCGCTGATCAACCGTCCAGAGGTCCTGTTGCTGGACGAACCGACCGCCAGCCTGGACCCCGACACCGGCGATATGGTCCGCACCTGGCTGGAGCAGTACCGGGCGGAAAGCGGCTGCACGATCCTGCTGGCAAGCCACAACATGGCGGAGGTGGAGCGGCTGTGCGCCCACGTCGTGATGCTGAAGAAGGGCGAGGTCGTGGACCGGGGCAGCCCGGATAACCTGCTGCTGCGGTATGGCCGCAAGGATATGGAGGATGTGTTCCTGGATATCGCCCGCGATCGCCGGCAGGCGGTGCCGGCATGATGTCGTTCGCGAACCGCGCCGCCTGGTGGGTGTGCCAATGAAAGCGATGTTCCGCCGCATCTGGGGTTTGATGTACCGCCACCTCGCGCTGTATCGCCGTTCCTGGCCGCGGCTGCTTGAGCTTGGCTACTGGCCCGTCCTGAACATGTGCATCTGGGGCTTCACCTCCAGCTTTCTGCAAGCCCGCATGGGCAATCCCGCGGTCATGGCCGGCGCCACGTTGCTGGGCGGGGTGCTGCTGTGGGAGGTGACGCTGCGCAGCCAGATGGGGATGTCGATCTCCTTCCTGGAGGAAATGTGGTCGCGCAACCTGGGCCATGTCTTCGTCAGCCCGCTGCGGCCGTTCGAACTGGTTCTGGCGCTGATCGGCATGTCGATCATCCGCATGATGCTGGGGGTCATACCGGCGATCCTGCTGGCCTGGGCGTTCTACGCGTTCAACCTGTTCGCCGTTGGGCCGGTGCTGATCCTGTTCTTCATGAACCTGATGATCATGGGCTGGGCGGTGGCGCTGGGCGTCGTCTCGCTGGTCCTGCGGCACGGGACGGGTGCCGAACCGCTGGCCTGGGCGTTCCTGTTCGGATTGGCGCCGTTCTCGGCGGTGTTCTACCCGGTCTCGGTGCTGCCGGCCTTCATCCGGCCATTCTCCTACGCGCTGCCGGCGACGCATGTGTTCGAGGGCATGCGCGCGGCGCTGCTGGATGGCGTGATCAGATGGGATCATCTGGCTGCCGCTTTCGCATTGAACATGGTATGGCTCGCGGGAGCCGCGTTGCTGTTTACGCGGCAGTTCCACGCGGCCCGTGTTAGCGGCGCCCTGATAAGCATTGGTGAATGATGGAGACTTCCTTCTGGCTGATCCGCCACGCCCTGGTGGCGGAAAACGCCCGAGCGGTTTTGTACGGCGTGATGGATGTGCCGCTGTGCGAGACGACGTTGCTGGAACAGGCGCCGATGTATCGCGCCCTCGCCGCTCGGCTGCCGCGGATGGCGGATTGGCTGGTCACCCCGCTGTCGCGCACGCGGCGGACGGCCGAGAGCATTTTCGCGCAGGGATATCCGAGCGTTGAACTGGGCGTCGAGGCCGGATTGATCGAGCAGTCGCTGGGGGAGTGGCAGGGCCTGCCGCATCACGAATTGCCACCGAAGCTGGCCTATCCCGCGCACGCTTTCTGGCCGCTGGCCGGGAACGAGAAGCCGCCGGGCGGTGAAAGCATGGCCGAGGTCATCACCCGCGTCGGGGCGGCGATGGAGCGGCTGGCCGAAACCCATGCCGGACGGGATGTCGTGATCGTCAGCCATGGCGGGGCGATTCGCGGTGCGATCGCCCATGCATTGGCGATCGGGCCGGACAATGCGCTGCATATGTCGATCCAGAACCTGTCGCTGACGCGGCTGCAACGCACCCCGGACGGGTGGCGGGTGCAGTGCGTGAACGAGTTGCCGGGTTATTAGGACATTACCCAGATCACGGCATGACCACAGGTGGGGGTAAGGCTTATTCCAACGCCTTCGCGTATGCCGTCACGGTCGCGGCGAAACCGAACTCCAACGCATCCGCGGTCAGCTCGTGGCCGATCGACGCCTCCGCCAGGAATGGGACCGCACGCATCAGCGGGGGAATGTTGTGCAGGTTAAGGTCGTGGCCGGCGTTGACCACCAGGCCAGCCTCCCTTGCCCGGATCGCGGTCGCGGCGATGCTGGCAAGGGTCGTCTCGTGCCGGCCGGCCCGGAATTCCGCTGCATACGTGCCTGTGTAAATTTCCACGCCGTCCGCGCCCGACCGCACCACCCGCTCGATGACGTCCGGGTCCGGGTCGATAAACAGGATCACGCGGCAACCCAGGTCCTTCATCGCCGCGATCGCCGGATGCGCCAACGCTGCTTGTTCGGGAGCCAGATTCCAGCCTTCCTCCGAGGTGAACGCGTCCGGAGCGTCCGGCACCAGCGTCGCCTGTTCCGGCCGGTTGTCGCGCAGGATCTGCATCATCCGTTCGTCAGGATAGCCCTCGATATTGAATTCAACCGCCGGGCGGTACGGACGCATCAGGTCAGCCAGCATCGGCACATCCGACCCGCGGATGTGCCGTTCATCCGGCCTGGGATGGACGGTCAGGCCTTTCGCCCCAGCCTCCAGCGCAAGACGGGCGAAGCGGGCGAGGTCGGGAACGCCTGTGCGACGGGAATTACGCAGCAAGGCAATCTTGTTCAAATTCACGCTAAGTCGGGCCATGCGCCAAGCTAATCCCTTGGGATCGATGACTCAACGGGGCGTCTCGGCCGTACACCTTAGCGTGATTAGACACCTGCCACCGCTTACGGAAGATAACAGGTGGCTGACCCGACGCCCGAAGAAGGGCCTTGGCCGGCGACACAGCATCCGCGCGGGGACCGGCTCGCCCATGTCGAAGAAGCTTGTTTCTCAGGCCAATGTCCTCATTTTCGGCGTTCTGATCATGTTCGTCGCGCTGGTCGGTTTTACCACGTGGGACCGTTTCTCGGTCGCCAAGTCCGCCCGACAATGGACATCGCACACGTATAAGGTCCTGGACGCGGTCCGCGAGCTGGCGGTCGCGGTGCGCGATGCGGAAACCAATGAACGCGGCTATCTGCTGACCGGCCGTGAGGAGTTCCTAAACGGCTGCGATGCGGCGTTGAACCGCGGTTCGCTCCTGCTGGGCGATATTCAACGGCTGACCGGAGACAATCAGGCACAGAAAGCGCGTCTGGAGGTGCTGGGGCCCGCTTGGCAGCGCCGTGCCCGGCAGTTCGCACAGACGATCCAGACCAGGCACGACCGGGGCATCGAAGGCGTTCTGGGGTTGGTGGGTCTGGCGACCGGCCGCGAGACCATGATGGTGATCGAGGATACATTGAACGCGATGACCGCGGAGGAGCAGCGGCTTCTTCAGCAGCGGGTCGCGAACGCCGACGAACGTAGCGACTGGGTCGGACGCCTCGTTCTCGGCACAACGGGGATGGCCATCCTGGCACTGCTGTGGGCGGCGCGTTTGCAGAACCAGGCTTACGCACGTTCAAACGCCGCCGAGGCCGAACAGCGGACCCTGGCGCAACGATTGCGGGCGTCGCTGGACAGCCTGAGTCAAGGCGTCGGTGTGTTCGGACCGGCTCATAGGCTGCGTCACTGGAACGACTGCTTCCAGGTCCTGCTCGATCTGCCGCCGGCGATGGTGCGAACAGGAACACCCTATGTCGCTTTTGCCGAACACCTGACGGACTTGCTGGAAACCCAGGAGCAGATCACGCACGGGCACCAAACCGATGGGGAGCCCATCGTCTACGAAAGGACCCATGCCAACGGGCATCACCTTGAAATCCGCCGCACGCCCACGCCGGACGGCGGATTCGTCCTGACGGTCAGCGATATGACCAAGCAGGCACAGTCCGAGGCAATCCTGCGCGAGTCACAAAAAATGCAGGCGATCGGCCAACTCACCGGCGGGATCGCGCATGATTTCAATAACCTGCTGACGGTCATCCTGGGCAACCTGGAACTTGCCAGGATCAAGCTGGAACCGGCCAACCCGCTGACGGGGAATGTCGAGCGGGCATTGTGGGCGGCGCAGCGGGGCGGCACGTTGACAGCGCAGTTGCTGGCCTTCGCCCGCAAGCAGCCACTTGCCCCGGCGCCGATCGATCTGACCAATCTGTTGCCGGACCTGGTGCCGCTGCTGCACCGTACGCTGGGTGAACATATCGATGTCAGGTTCGTCGGCAGCGCGGGTTTGTGGACGGCGATGGCCGATCCGGCGCAACTGGAGAACGCGGTGCTGAACCTGGCCTTGAACGCCAGGGACGCTATGCCGGGCGGCGGGCGGCTGACGATTGAACTGGTTAACACGGTCCTGGACACGCAATACGCCTGCGCCCACGCCGAAGTCTCGCCGGGCGATTATGTGATGGTCGCGGTTTCAGACACCGGCCACGGCATGCCGCCGGACGTGGTTGCCCGGGTGTTCGAGCCATTCTTCACCACGAAGACCGAGGGTCGAGGCACCGGCCTCGGGCTGGCGATGGTATTCGGATTCGTTAAACAGTCCGGCGGGCATGTGAATATCTATTCGGAACCCGGCGAAGGAACGTCAGTCAAGCTCTACCTGCCGCGCGCGGTCGGGGTAGCCACGCCGACCAGCCAGCGCAGCGGCGTACCTGCCGAATTGCCGCGCGGGTCGGCGACAATCCTTCTCGTGGAGGATGAGATGGGCGTGCGGGAGATCGCGGTGGCAGTCCTGCGCAGCCTGGGTTACCGCGTGCTGGAGGCTCCTGACGGCGATGCCGGCTTGCTTGTGTTCGGTAGCCACGCCGCGGAGATCGATATGCTGCTGACCGATGTCGTGCTGCCTGGCAAGATCCGTGGGCGGGAACTCGCGGAACGGATCACCGCGATGCGGCCGGACATCAAGGTGCTGTTCATGTCGGGATATACTGAGAATTCTATCGTGCATCACGGGCGGCTGGACGATGGCGTGTATCTTCTGGGCAAGCCCTTCACGCGGGAGCAACTCGCGCGGAAGGTCGCGGAGGTTCTGGGCGTGGCCGAAGCTCCGGACGAAGCCGATAACGTGGTGGACCTGCGGGGACGGCGGCGCGACTAGTCCTTCGCCACATTGGTTTTGACCGCTTGAGCGTCCCCTCGCCGCCTTTGATGTCGCCTCCGGTGGAAGAACCCCTTCTCTCCCCCACACCAGCCCACCGAAATCAGGCGCTTGCGCTCAGGCGACCTGCCGCAGGCAGGTCTTGGCGACGCGGGACACATCGCGGACGCCAACCACCTGACGCAGGTTGCCCTCAACCAGGTGAACCACCTCCGACGGCATCGCTTCCATCGCGATCTCCACATGGATGGTGTTGCCAGAGCGGTGCGACCACATGCGGTCAGGCACCAGATCGCGCTTGGCATAGGGTTGCAGCAACCGAGGCAGCAGCCCCGGCGAGACATCGGCATCGAGCAGGAAACGGACGAAAACGGTCGACTGATGTTCAGGATTCGCGTCGGATGACATGGGAGGAATCTCCAGGCAATAGGTCGAAAAAGCGGGACAAACCCCGGCTGCTAGGCAGCCGGGCCGCTAATTCGAATGCTCTGGATTCCGTTTCGCATGGTCCCCTATACCACTAGTGCGCCGGCCAGTCGAGTTCCGGTAGCCGCACCAGTGGCACTTGGCGCATCGAAAGTGTGCGATATTGCAGTGTCAGCGGTACATCAACCGCCGGGGGCTGATCCGGATCGCCCGCGCCAGCCATCAAGGAAAGCACCGCCTTGGCCGCGGTCGCGGCGGATTTCGTCAGGACACCGCCCGCCGCCAACCGGTCCAGCGTCGCGGCGTAACCAACCACCCGGCCATTTCCGCTGCCCATCGGCTGAAGCTGGTCGTCCAGCGCAAGGGTTGCGGAGGAGGTCAAACCGAGCGGACCCCATCCCACGGTGAGGTGGGAAATGGCGAGCGACCCGCCGCCATCGCGCCAAGCCTCGGCCCATGCGGTCAAGTCGCGTGTTTTCGGGATTGGCCCATTGAGCGTGCCATCCAGCGTCATCGACGATATATTCGAACCAAGCGGCCATTTGACCACCGCGGGCAAAGCGATCGCCTCGGCACTGGCCGAAAACGTGATCGCGGGTCCCTGCTGCCCGCTCGCGGCCTGGTCAGCGACGTCGACATTGACGTTCAGCAGTCCCATCGTTGTGTGCCACGCACCGTTTGCTGGCTCGATTCGCAGGCTCCGCGCCCGAAAGTCGAATGGGCGCCGGCCGCTGGCCAACAGCGGGACCGACAACGAATCCTCTTCGCTGGTCACGATCAGGTCGGATGTATTGGCCAGCCGAACATGAGTCGGACCGGTCAGCGATATCTGGAGATTGGCCGGGCTTAACAACGAGACGGACAGATCAACGCCGGCAGAAGCGACCTCGATATCGCCGGGGATGGCCGGACCGGCGTGACGCAGCGTCAGATTTTGAACGACGACCTTGGCGGCCCCGGGCCAGCCACCGATCGACAATGCGCCCGAATGGACGCCCCAGCCTTCGGCTACCCTTCCCGCGAGCCAGTTCTGATACCCGGTTCTCAACCGCTCGGCCGCGATTCGCCAGTAAGCGACATCGCCTGCCAGGAGACCGAGAAGGATGGCGGCGGCGAAAATCCAGTGTTTACGGCGCATCATGATTCTAAAACGAAGGTGATGGTGTTTTACACCAATGCGAGCGGCGTGGCGAATCACTGAAATTCAGACAAGCGGCCGCACGAAGCACAACCAGTGGGCGAGTAAGCGAATTCCGTCCCCAGGCGGGGGAAGGCGCTAATCTGGAAGAAACTTTTCCGATATTCACTTATTTATCAATGAATTGAAGTTGATGTCTTAGATGATTTAAGAGGGTCGACTCGGAACTCTACACAGAGTTTTCCACAGGTTTATCCCGCTTGATCGCGGCGCCGCGGTGTCAAGCGTTCAGGAGACATTCCGGACGGATGGCAGCAGCCTGGCTGGCGCCCCACGAAACGCGCTCGATCGCCTGCGTCGGATTATGTCGCATCGTCGACGGCCGCCAGCCCGCGCACCAGCGCGCGCATCAACGCCTTGCGCTCCGTGTCGGCGGGAATCGGTTCGCCGATCACGATCCGGATCGTACCCGGCCGCTTGCGGAACGATCGTCGCCCCCAGAAACTGCCGGAATTGGTGGACACCGGGACGACTGGCAGACCAGTTCGCGAAGCCATCGCGGCAATACCCGGCTGTAGCACCAGCGGGCTGCCGGGCTCGCTGCGCGTCCCTTCGGGGAAAATCACGATCTGGCGGTCGTCGCGCACCGCCCGGTCGGCCTCCCGCAGCAGATTTCGGATCGCCATGCCGCCGCCGTCGCGGTCCACCGCGATCATGCCGGACCCGGCGATCAACGGGCCGAACAGGGGGATGCGGAGCAGTTCCTTCTTAAAGACGTAGCAACAGCGCGGCAGCAGGGTCAGCCACACAAAGGTATCGAACGCCGACTGATGGCGGGAGGCGATCAGCGCCGGACCGGGCGGGATATGCTCCAGCCCCGTGACCTCCACGCGGATGCCGCAAATGACCCGTACCGCCATGGTCAGGACGCGAGCCCACAGCATCGCCACCGCCAGTACGCGATCCTGGGAGGCCAGACGCGCCAGCGATGCCAACAAGGTCATGACAAAGGTAACGCCGAAAAACACGACGTTGAACAACGCGGAACGCAGAACGATCATCCACCGGCACTCGCTGGCAAGGCTACGGCAGACGCTGGTTCCCGGTGTGGGAACCATGCGGACAGACCGGACGCGGTCACAAGATACTTGGTATATTCCTCCGCCTCCAGCCGCAGACTGACACCTTTTTCGACTCCGGCCGGTCCATTCGCCGACCCGACGGGAAGCGGGTAGAACGTGACGCCGGGCAAAGCCTGGCGCAGTTCGGCCAAGGCGCGGGGCATGTGAAACGCGGCGGTGACCACGATCAGCGATCCGATCCGGTGCTGCTCGGCCCAGGCGGCCGTCTCCACACCATTGCCACGCGTGGACGCGGCATACCGTCCCAGCGTGATCCGGGACGCGAGCGGCGCGGTATCCACATCCGCCAGGCGCCCAAGCGTCGCGAGGTCGGTCCCGCCGCCAATGCCGCTGACCAGAAGATGATCTGCCTGGCCGGCGGCGAGCAGCCGCAACGCCAGTTCCACCCGCCCGGCCCCGCCGGTCAGGGCGACGATGCCGTCGGTATGCGGCGGCGGCGCATCGGGCAGCCGGCGCGCGGCCTGGATAAACCAGACGAACCCGCCGCCCCAGGCAACCGCGGCGACAACGATAACCGTGACGACCAAACGAAAGGCGAGGCGCCGCGGTCTCATGGCAACCGGCGTAGCCAACGGCGCACGGCGCCATGCGCGGTTGCGAATCCGATTGCCCCCGCGCCCAGGGGAAGACCGGGCAAGGCCAGCCAGAGCGACGCGGGCAATGCCCCCAAGGCATCGCCGAACGAATCGCCGGCCGCTCCCGTTTCGCCGGCGAAAGGCGCGGCCAGACGCGCCAGCGTCAGCAACACTGGCAACGATGCGAGCACGCCGAAGCTGGCGCCGGCAGCCGCCAGGAGTGTCGCACGAGCGGCGAAACGCCCGGCGATATAGGTGTCAGTGGCGCCAAGGCCGTGGACGATTTCGATCGCTTCGCGCCGAGTCGAAAGCCCTGCCCGGGTGGCCACCGCGATAACCGCCGCGGCGACCCCGGCGACCAACAGCAGCGCCAGGCCAGCGCAGGCTTGCAGGCTGCGGGCCAACACCGCCAGGCGGCGGATCCAGATCCCATGGTCCTCGACCAGCGTTTCAGGCGCCGCTTCATTCAGGCGCTGCGATAGCGCGCCCAGATCGGCGGCTGAATCGGTCAGCCGGACGGCGATCACCGCAGGGATCGGTATCGCGAGGCGTTCGGCTCCGGCACCGAGCCATGGCCTTAAAAGGGTGGCAAGTTCCTGGTCCGACAAGGCACTGGCCGACGCAACGCCCGGCGTTCCGGTCAGCAGGGCCAGCACGGTTGCAAGCCGCGTCTGGCCGCCGCGCACCGCCGGGTCGCTCGCCCGTGGCACCTGAACCGTCAGCGACGCGCCCGCGCCTTGCTGCCAGTGGCGCGACAATGCCGCCGACCCGAACCAGCCAGCCAGGGCCAATGCGGCCAGGAACGCCATCGCCGCGACCAGCAGCGGCAACATCCGGTCGGATAACGCGTGGCGCAGTCCCAGTTCATCGAAGCCGGTCGGACGCAGGGAGATCACGGTCCGAACCCGTCGTTCTCAAGCAGGCGCCCGTTCGAGATATGCAGTGCCGCCGCGGGATGCCGGGCAACCAGCGTCTCGTTGTGGGTGGCGACGATGACGGTGGTGCCGATCCGGTTCATTTCCTTGAACAGCACCATCAGGCGCTCCGCCTGACCGTCGTCCAGGTTGCCGGTCGGTTCATCCGCCAGCAGCAGCGCCGGACGGGTGATGACGGCCCTGGCGATGGCCACACGCTGCTGCTCGCCGCCGGACAGTTCGGCGGGACGTGCATCCAGGTGACGGGACAGTCCCACCCAACGCAGCAGTTCGCCGACGTCCGCTCGGACTTGCCCCTCTGGCCGTCCGGCGATCCGCAGCGGGAGGGCGACGTTGTCGAAGGCGGACAAATGCGGCAGCAGCCGGAAATCCTGGAACACGACCCCGATTCGCCGGCGCAGCGGCGGCAGGCTGCGGCGGGGCGCGGCGGTCACGTCGGTTCCCAGCAGCGTCAGCCGGCCGCGGGTTGGGCGAACCGCGAGATAGAGCAGGCGCAAAAGGCTGGTCTTACCTGCCCCGGATGGTCCAAGCAGCCACCGGAACGCGCCCGGTTCCAGGCGGAAACTGATGTCGTGCAGAACCTCCGGCCCCGCTGCCGCGCGGACGCCGCTTCGCTCATAGCGCAACCCGACCGCTTCGAATCGTAGCATGCGTCCTGTTTACCGCTTGCGGCGGGCGGTGTCATTGCGCCTTACGCAGCTTGTCGCCGGCACTATCAGCCGTGCAGCAGCGCCACCACCCGCGCTTCCAGCGTTTTCACCGAGAACGGCTTGCGCAATACGGCGAACCGGCCGGCCTTGGCTGCTTCGGCAAGATCGGCGCTGGAAACCTCGCCCGGATGCCCGGTGACCAGCAAGACTGGCAGGCCAGGTCGCAGACGCCGCGCTTCCTTGATGAAGGCGATTCCATCCATCCCTCCTGGCATAGCGAAGTCGGTCACAACAACGTCCACCGCCAGGCCAGCCGCCAGACGTGCCAGCGCCGACGCTGCATCCGCCGCTTCGCTGACCGTATGATCGTACTCACCCAGAAGCTCCGCGAGCACCGAACGAACCGCGGGCTCGTCATCCACGAGCAGTATTGCCTTTCCGCGCCGAGACGGTGCGCCCTCACCCGTATCATTCTCTTCGGCCAGCCTAAGACCTTCCGGCTCTGCCGGGGCCACCGGCAGCCAAAGCGAAACCGCGGTACCCTTGCCAGGCGTGCTCTCGATCGTAAGCGCCCCACCGGATTGTTCCGCGAAGCCGCGGGCCATCGAGAGACCCAGGCCAGTGCCCTTGCCCTCGGGCTTGGTCGTGAAAAATACCTCGGTCACGTGCCGGAGAATGTCGGGTGCCATGCCCATGCCGTCATCGACAACCGAGAGCCGGACATAGTTACCAGGTGCAAGTTGCGTCGGGACGCCGCCAGACGCGGCAACCGATGCAGCGGCCAGATGGATCTTTCCAACGCCTTGCCGCAGCGCGTCCCTGGCGTTGTTGGCCAGGTTCACCAGCACCATCTCCAGTTGCCCACGGTCGGCAAAAAGCGGCGGCACGCCAGCGCCGGACTCTACGCTTAGCGCTACGGCTGGTCCAAACGTATGACGCAGCAGTTGCGCCACATCCTCAAGCAACCAAGCAGGCTCGACCACGGTGGCGGAAAGCTCACCGCGACGTGCGAAAGCCAAAAGACGGTTGGTTACCGCCGCGCCACGGGCCACCGAGGACGCAGCGATCCGCAGTGCGGACGCCGCGGCGATGGGGTTGCTGCCGAGGCGCCTTCTGGCCAGCGTGACGCTGCTTTCCAGGGCCTGCAGCACGTTATTGAAATCATGCGCCATGCCACTGGCGAGCCGACCGAGCGCCTCCATCTTGGCCGCCTGGACAAGCTGCGCCTGCGTCTCTTCCAAGTCCCGCGTGCGCGCCCGCACAAGGCGCTCGAGTTCCTCGGCGTGGCGCTCTGTTGCCTCGGCTTGCTTGCGCTCCGTCATATCGCGCAGCATGCCGGTGAAAAAGCGCGTATCCCCGGACCGGAAGGAACTCACAGAAAGCGCGAGTGCGAATTCGGAACCGTCCTTACGGCGTCCGATCAATTCTCGATCGGGAAGGGAAACCGCTTTGGCTTGGTCCGCCACACGGTGTTTGGCGAGGTAGCTGCCATGGCGGGCCGCATCAGCGGCCGGCATCAGGATGCCAAGTGGCCGGCCCACCAGTTCAGCTTCGCTCGCATAGCCGAACATGCGCGTTGCCGCCGGATTCGCCGAGACGATCTTGCCATCCTCGGAGGCCAGAATGATGCCTTCCATTACCGTGTCCAGCAGCAAGCGCAACCGAGCCTCGCCCTCCGCCAGGGCTTCCCGTGAGGCCTTGCTTTCCGTGATCACTTCCGAGAACAGCAGCGCGCCCCCGATAGTGCGATCTGCCTGATACCAGGGCGTCATCTCCCACCGCACCGAGTCCACGCGGCCATCGGCTCGTGGGAATGCATCCTCTGATGCGGAGAGCGTTTCGCCCGCCAACACGCGGCGATGTATTTCACGCCAACGCTCGGGAATATCGGGAAACACGTCGTAATGGCAGCGGCCGATCAGCGATTCAGTGCTGTCAGTTGTTAAGCCGTAGTCGCTCAGGAAACGCTCACTCACGGCGATGTAGGCCATTTCCGCGTCAAACATCGCGATGCCAGCAGGGGCGCGGTCCACGAAAAGCTGAAACCGTGCATCCTTGCTCCGGAGTTCTGTCAAATCCACAGCAAACGCCGCGGCCATTGCGGTCTCGCGGTCCAAAATGGCGAAGGAATTGAGTACCGGCACGCGTGTTCCATTCGGCCGGATGAACTCTTTCTCAAAGGCAAGGCAGCAGCCGTCAGCGGCAGCCATCGCCTGGGCGAAGGCACGCTCCGTGACGCCGCGGAATTCCGGTGGCGTCCTTTCGTCCCAGCGAATCAGGCCTGCCTCGATATCCGGGCGACTCACACCCAGTATGCGCAGCATCGCCTGGTTTGCCTCATGGATCCGCCCCCTGCCGTCGAAGCGGGCGATACCGATCGGGCTTGCCTGAAACAGCGCATGCATCTCCTGCGCGCCGCGGCGCAGGCCGGCCTCTGCGGCGGCGAAGCCCCGACGCAATATTTCCAGTTCAGCGATCCGCGCGGCCGGTAGGGTACCGGCGGTGCCGCCCGTCAGAATTGCGCCGTCCGCGGCGGCCACCACACGGGCGTAGCTGCCAAGCCGGCGAATCGGTCCAAGGATCTGTCGGGCAGCCAAGGATGCGAGCACGATACTCACCACGAACGCGAGCACCGTTCCGCCACCAAGCACCAGAAGGGGCTGTTGCCACGCGGCGTCGAAGGTCACGGTCGGCTGGGAGACGACCAGGGTCCAGCCCGGCGCGGCGCTGAGTTTGTGAAAGGCGGATACGCGCTCTACACCGTTCGTTGCCGCACGGAAGATACCGGCTGCCCGCCCCTCCCTTGCGCGCGCGCCTTCCAAGCTGATGGGCTTGCCAACCATGGTCTGGTGAAGCGAATCAGAGCGTGCGACGATAACGCCACTGGCATCGGAAACCGAGGCGAAGCCACCATTTGGGACGGCCGCCGCCTTCAGAAGGTCCCTCACTTTTTCGACCTCGAACGCGATTTCCGTAGCCAATATGACTCGATGATCCGAGCCGAAGACCGGAACCACCGTAGTCGCCGCGAGCCTGCCGTCCTCCATCCCCACCACGAGGTTACTCACGGCCGGCCGCCCGGTTGCGAACACCTGTTCAACCGTCTCGCGCGTTGGGGTCGGCGGTAACGGCGCGCCAAGCGGCCGGCGGGTGTTCAATAACTGCGTTCCGTCCCGGTTCACGACATTCACCGCGGCGCCAAGCCGTTCCACGACCCGAAGGGCTTGCGCATAGAGCGCTGGCACGTCAGGCGAAGCCGGGCGCATGTCGAAGGCTGGCGATTCCGCAAAGACACTCAGCGAGGCAATTTGCGTGGCGATTTCCTGATCCATCGCGAGGGCAAGCGCCTGCGCCGTGTCGGTCAGGCGACCGTTCGCGGCCCCTATTTCGTCGCTAACGGCGCGCGACGTGGCAACGACGCCGAGTATCACCGACGGAAGCAGCACGGCCAGGACCAAACCGACCAATAGGCCCCGAAGGCGCAAACGCGGCAGGCCCGCGGCGGCCCGGTTGTCAATCGGTGACGATCGAAAGTCGACGGGATCGGCGCTTGTTGTGGTATCGGAGTTTCTGGGCACCATAGGCTCGGCCATGGTCTCAAACATTCGAGTTTCCTACCGAAGCGCAAAGTCCTGGCGATCTTCGGGACCACGAATACGCACTCTCGTGATCGAATCACAACAGTTCGTACAAGGGTTGTTCTGTCATCACGAGCGTGTGATGTATCTTCGGCATGAAACCCGGCCCGGCTGCCCGGCTCGGGAGTTTGGCGGGTGGCCGGTTGCCGCCAGCCTCTGGCGATGACATCGGCGCGTCCCAATATGATCCGTGCCATTTCATGATAGGTCTTTATGCGAATTGTCTGCCCCGGCTGTGCCGCCGCGTATGAGGTGCCCGCGAACCGCCTGACACGGCGGCGTGCGGTTCGCTGCGCGCGCTGCGGCGGAGAGTGGGTGGCGGTTCAGGAGATGGAGGAAACGCCGCCTCCGCCGGAGCCCGCGGTCATCGGCGCGAAACCCCAGACGGAACCGCATGCCGCGTTGCCGGCCATCACCGCGATGGACCGGTTGGCTGCGCCAAGGCACGGACAGGCGCGATCCGCCGTGCTGGTTGCCGCCTGGGTACTGACGTTTGGTGTTTTGGGTGGTGCGGCGGGGGCCGTGCTAACCTGGCGGGAGGCGGTGGTTCATGCCTGGCCGCCGAGCGCGCGGATTCTGGGAGGACCGGGGCACCTGCTCGCGAATGGGACTCCGGCCAGCGGAGCAACCGCGCGGGAATGATGGCCGGCGTCGGAAACTGGGGATAAAAACCCTTTTTCAGCCTATTTTCACGTCATGCTGATCGCAATCGGTCAAAAATGCCACAAATGCCGATGATGATGGCGCTATCCCGTGCAAACTGTTGAAGCCTACCCCGCAAACATGCTTTCGTTGACAAACTCTCACATCGCGAAAAGGTGAAGCAGCGTGGAGTTTGAAACGGACGTGTCTGCCAATCTCGCCGACGATGTGGATACAGACGTAACGGCCAGCAGCGACGGGGACGTCGCTGCGCTGCAGACCGCGATCCTGGAAAAGCTGACCTATGTGGTCGGCAAGCGCCGGGCGATCGCGACGGAGCGGGACTGGCTGTTGGCGACGGCCTATGCGGTGCGCGACAACATCGTGGATCGCTGGTTGGCCGGCATCGATGCGACGTATCAGAACGGCTCGAAGCGGGTCTATTATCTGTCGCTGGAATTCCTCGTTGGCAGGCTGTTGTTCGACAACCTGAACAATATGAACACGCTGAACACGATGCGGGCCGCTTTGGCGGGCCTGGACGTGGACCTGGACAAATTGCGTGCGCTGGAGCCTGACGCGGCGCTGGGCAATGGCGGCCTCGGCCGCCTCGCCGCCTGCTTCATGGAGAGTATGGCAACGCTGGATATCCCCGCGCACGGCTACGGCATTCGCTATGAGCACGGGCTGTTTCGCCAGGTCATGAAGAACGGCTGGCAGCAGGAATTCCCCGAGGACTGGCTGGCCCTCGGCAACCCGTGGGAGTTCCATCGGCCGGAGGTGAATTATCCAATCGGCTTCGGCGGCTCGATCGAGGCGGTGCCGATTTCGGAAGCCGCGGTGCGCCATGTCTGGCATCCGGCCGAGACGATCGAGGCGGTGGCCTACGACACCCCATCCGTCGGCTGGCGTGGCCGGCGGGTCAACACGCTACGCCTGTGGTCCGCCCGGTCGGCCGATCCGCTGCGGCTGGATGCGTTCAATCACGGCGATCATGCGGGTGCGCTGGCGGAGCAGGTGCGGGCGGAGTCGATCTCCAAGGTGCTGTATCCCTCGGACGCGACGCCCGCGGGCCAGGAACTACGGCTGCGGCAGGAGTATTTCTTCGTTTCGGCCTCGTTGCAGGATCTGGTGCGGCGGCACATCAAGGCGTTCGGGCACATCGGCAATCTGCCGGACAAGACCTCCATCCAGTTGAACGACACCCATCCGGCCATCGGTGTCGCCGAACTGATGCGCATCCTGCTGGACGTGCATCAGATCCCTTGGGAAGAAGCCTGGCGGATGACGCGCGAGACATTCAGCTACACCAACCACACGCTGCTGCC
>DNXO01000053.1:19184-20069 GCA_003506895.1 Acetobacteraceae bacterium
CACGCTGCTGCCGGAGGCGCTGGAGGTCTGGCCGGTTCCGCTGATGGAACGCCTGCTGCCGCGTCATATGCAGATCATCTACCTGATCAATGCGCTGCACCTGGGTCAGGTGCGCCAGGAATATCCGGGCGACGATGCGCTGCTGTCCAGCGTGTCGATGATCGACGAGCACCAGGGCCGGCGCGTGCGCATGAGCCATCTGGCATTCCTCGGCTCGCACCGGGTCAACGGCGTGTCGGCGCTGCACACCGACCTGATGCGGGAGACCGTGTTCCGCGACCTGCACAACCTGTTTCCGGATCGCATCGTTAACGTCACCAACGGCATCGCGTTCCGGCGCTGGTTGCATGAGGCCAATCCGCGGCTGACCCGGTTGCTGGTCGATACCGTCGGGCCGCAGGTGCTGGACAACGAAAACGCGCTGGAAAAAATCCGCCCCCTGGCGAACGACCGGGCGTTTCAGAAGCGGTTCGCGGCGAGCCGGTATGTGAACAAGCTGGCACTGTCGGACCTGATCCGGCGAGAACTGGAGATCCGCGTCGATCCCAGCGCGATGTTCGATGTCCACATCAAACGGATCCATGAATACAAGCGCCAGCTTCTGAATATTCTTGAGGCGATCGCGCTGTACAATGCGATCCGTGCCCGTCCGATGGACGCCTGGACGCCGCGGGTGAAGATTTTCGCCGGCAAGGCGGCCGCCAGCTATCATCAAGCGAAGCTGATCATCAAGCTGATCCACGACGTGGCGAGGGTGATCAACAGCGACCCGACGGTTCGCAACATCCTGAAGATCGTGTTCCTGCCCAACTACTCGGTCAGCCTGTCGGAGGTGATCATTCCCGCGGCGGACGTGTCGGAGCAGATTTCGACCGCCGGCATGGA
>DNXO01000053.1:20344-38060 GCA_003506895.1 Acetobacteraceae bacterium
GCACCGGCAACATGAAGTTCGCGCTGAATGGCGCGCTGACGATCGGCACGATGGACGGCGCGAACATCGAGCTGCATGAGCGGGTCGGCGACGACAACATGTTCATCTTCGGCCTGACCGCCGATCAGGTGGAGGCACGCCGCCGTACGGGGAACAGTTCGGAAGATCTGATCGCTGCCTCCCCGGTGCTGCAGGAGGTTTTGGCGAGCGTTGAAGCGGGCGTTTTCTCGCCGGATGAGCCGGATCGCTATCGCGGGCTGGTGAACGGCTTGCGGTATCACGACTACTTTCTGGTATGCGCGGATTTCGACGATTATTTCGCCACCCAGCGGCGGATCGCCGACCTGTGGAAGCGGCCGGATGATTGGTGGCGGGCATCGATCCTGAACACGGCGAACGTCGGCTGGTTCTCGTCGGATCGGTCGATCCGGGAGTACGCCAATCTGGTGTGGAACGTACCGGCGTATCAGGGCGGGGGGTCCTGAACCCGGCCCGAGCACAGTGCCTGCCGGGGCGGGCGCGCTAGCGTCCCTGGGCGTGGGAGGTTAACGTAGAAAAACAACAAGCACCGCCAACCAGGAGACGGCTTGATGGCTCAGCGCCCGGGATTGTATGCGCCGATCGTCCGCGACGCGATGGCCTATGTGCTGGCGGGCGGGCGAGGCTCGCGTCTGTTGGAACTGACCGACGTGCGCGCCAAACCGGCGGTGTATTTCGGCGGTAAAAGCCGGATTATCGACTTCGCGCTGTCGAATGCCCTGAACTCCGGCATCCGCCGCATCGGCGTGGCGACCCAGTACAAGGCGCATAGCCTGATCCGGCATCTGCAACGCGGCTGGAACTTCTTCCGCCCAGAGCGGAACGAGGGCTTCGACATCCTGCCGGCGTCGCAACGGTCCGGCGACAGTTGGTACGCCGGGACGGCGGACGCGCTGTATCAGAACATCGACATTATCGAGGGCTACGACCCCGAATACATCGTAATCCTGGCGGGCGATCATATCTACAAGATGGATTATGCACCGATGCTGGTGCAGCACGCCGAACAGGGCGCCGATGTCACCGTGGGGTGCATCGAGGTGCCCCGGATGGAAGCCGCCGGCTTCGGCGTGATGCATGTCGATGACCAGGACCGCATCGTGGCATTCATCGAAAAACCCGCCGACCCGCCGCCGATGCCGGGCAATCCGGCGATGGCGCTCGCCAGCATGGGCATCTACGTCTTCAAGACGAAATTCCTAATCGAGCAGCTTCACCGCGACGCCGCCGATCCGGCATCGGAACGGGATTTCGGCAAGGACATCATCCCGTATCTGGTCAAGCACGGCAAAGCCGTCGCCCACCGGTTTACTACCTCGTGCGTGACCTCGGGTGCGGAGCGGGAGGCCTACTGGCGCGATGTCGGGACCCTGGACGCCTATTGGGAAGCCAATATCGACCTGACGGCGATCGTCCCCGCGCTGGATCTTTACGACCGTGAATGGCCGATCTGGACCTATGCCGAGATCAGCCCACCGGCGAAGTTCGTACATGAGGAAGTTGGGCGCCGTGGCGAAGCGATTTCGTCGCTGGTCTCCGGTGGCTGTATCGTTTCTGGATCGTTCCTGCGGCAGTCTTTGCTGTTCACCGGCGTACACGTGCATTCCTACGCGCGGGTGGAGAACGCGGTCGTCCTGCCGAACGCGGATATCGGCCGCGGTTCCCGGCTGCGGAACGTGATCGTGGAAAAGGGCGTGAAAATCCCGCCCGGACTGGTGGTTGGTGAGGATGCGATCGATGATGCAAGGCGGTTCCGTCGCACGGATCGGGGAATTTGCCTGATCACGCAACCCATGATCGATCGTTTGGAACCCTGATATGATCCGGGTTCTGTCTGTCGTGTCCGAGATGTTCCCGGTGGTGAAAACGGGCGGGTTGGGCGATGTCGCCGGCGCGTTGCCCGCGGCGCTGGCGGCGGCCGGAGCCGAGACGACCACCATGCTGCCGGGCTACCCGGCGGTGATAGCCGCCCTGACCGATGCCACCGCGGCACATGAATTCGCCGACCTGTTCGGCGGCCCGGCGACGGTGCTGCGTGGTTCAGCCGCTGGGCTGGATGTGCTGGTGGTGGACGCGCCACACTTGTACGCGCGCGCCGGTAATCCGTATCTCGGGGCCGACGGGCGAGAATGGGCGGATAACGGGCTGCGCTTCGCCGGACTTGGGGCCGCCGGAGCGGCGATGGCGGCCGGCGTCGCGCCGGGGCACGATTTCGACATCGTGCATGCCCACGACTGGCAGGCGGCGATGGCGATCGTTTACCTGAACTTTCATCCGGGCGAACGGCCCGGTACCGTGTTAACGGTCCACAACCTCGCGTTCCAGGGATTGTATCCGGCAGCCCTGTTTCCCCGGCTTGGGCTGCCTGAGTCAGCATTCTCGCTGAACGGGCTTGAATACCACGGCAAGGTCAATTTCCTGAAGGGCGGCCTGTCCTATGCCGACCGGATCACCACCGTCTCCCCGACCTATGCCCAGGAGATCATGGGCGTGGAAAACGGCATGGGGCTGGATGGCATACTGCGGCACCGCGCCGACGTGCTGTCGGGGATCATGAATGGCATCGACGATACAATCTGGAACCCGGCGACCGATCCGCTGATCCCGGGACGGTTCGGGCGCGGGAAAATGGCGAGGCGGGCCCTGAACAAGGCGGCCCTGCAGCAGCGAATGGGCCTGGACCAGAACCCCGACGCCCTGCTGATCGGATTGGTCACCCGGATGACGACCCAGAAGGGGTTGGACATGCTGGTGGACCTGCTCGATGACTTGGCGGCCGACGGGATACAACTGGCGCTGCTGGGCGCGGGCGATCCGGACCTTGAACATGCCTTCGTGGCGGCGGCGGAGTGGAACCTCGGTTCCGTCGGCTGCGTCATCGGGTACGACGAGACGCTGGCGCATCTGATCGAGGCGGGAAGCGACGCGTTTCTTGCCCCCTCGCGGTTTGAGCCATGTGGGCTGACGCAATTGTATGCCCTGCGCTATGGCGCGGTGCCCGTGGTGTCGCGGGTCGGAGGATTGGCGGATTCGGTAATCGACGCCAATCAGGCCGCGCTGGCGGCGGGCGTGGCGACAGGCATTCAATTCTGGCCAGCCACGCCGGAGGCATTGCAATCGGCGCTGCACCGGTTGATGGCGCTGTGGCGGGACAAGCAGGCGTGGGAACGGATGCAGCGGAACGGCATGGCGGCGGATGTATCCTGGCGCGGACCGGCGAGCCGGTATGTGGCGTTGTACAAATCACTGCTGGCGGAACGCGGTTGAGTTTCCGGCCGAATCAGGACCGGGGCCGGTTCGGCGCACACGCGATGGGGCTTTAATGTCGGCAAAGGACGCAGGCGGGCCGCCCGCGATGGGGATCACCGTCGTTGGCGACGGGATCGATGTCGCGGTCCATGCCCCGGATGCGGAGGCCGTCGCGGTCTGCCTGTTCGATGCACAGGACCACGAAACCCGCCGCATTCGGCTGCCGGAACGAACCGGGCCGGTTCATCATGGACACATTGCCGATGTGCCGCTCGGCGCGCCGTATGGGCTGCGTGCGTTCGGGCCTTGGGACCCGGCGGCGGGGCTTCGATTCAACGGTGCCAAGTTGCTGGTGGACCCGTGGGCAACCACCATCGACCGGCCGTTCAAACTGCATGAACTGCTGTTCGACCGCGACCGCCCCAGGCCAGAGGACACGGCGTCGCTGATGCCGAAGGGGATCGTCGGCTCACCGGATGCCATCCCGGTGCATAGCCGCCCCGCCTTCGACTGGAACCGACAGGTCATCTACGAGCTGCATGTCCGCGGCTTCACCATGACCCATCCGGACATCCCGCCGGCCATTCGTGGGACCTTCGCAGCCCTCGGGCACCCGGCCAGCATCGCGCATCTGCTGCGACTGGGTATCTCCACGGTCGAGCTGATGCCCTCCGCCGCCTGGGTCGATGAGCGGCACTTGCCGCCGCTGAACCTGACCAATTACTGGGGCTACAACCCGATGGCGTTTCTGGCGCCCGATCCCCGGCTGGCACCGGGCGGGTGGGCCGAGGTGCGAGCGGCCGTCGATGCCCTGCATGCCGTAGGACTGAATGTGATCCTGGACGTGGTGCTGAACCACTCCGGCGAGAGCGACGAACTGGGGCCGACGCTGTCGCTGCGCGGGCTGGACAATGCCGGGTATTACCGGTTGCGGGCGAACCGGTCGCTGTATGTGAACGATGCCGGCTGCGGAAACGTGCTGGCGATGGACCGCCCGATCGCCCTGCGCCTGGGAATGGACGCGCTGCGGGCCTGGGCGGTTTATGGCGGGCTGGATGGATTCCGCCTCGATCTGGCCGCGACACTGGGGCGCCGGGCGGACGGGTTCGACCGGGATGCGCCCTTCCTGGCGGCCGTCGAGCAGGACCCAGTGCTGTCGCGCTGTGTAATGATCGCGGAGCCATGGGATATCGGCCCCGGCGGCTATCAACTCGGCGCCTTCCCCGCTCGGTGGGGCGAATGGAACGACCGGTTCCGCGACACCGTCAGGCGGTTCTGGCGCGGCGACGGCGGAATGCTGGGGGAATTCACCACCCGGTTCGCCGGGTCCGGGGACGTGTTCGGCGGCCGGCCGCTGTCGCGCAGCGTGAACTACGTCACCGCGCATGACGGGTTCACCCTGGCGGACCTGGTTTCGTACGAAACCAAGCATAACCGCGCGAACGGCGAGGACAACCGCGACGGGACGGACGACAATCTGTCATGGAACAACGGGATCGAAGGGCCGTCGGACGATCCGGCGGTGATCGCCGCCCGGAACAGGGACGTACGGGCGCTGCTGGCCACCCTGCTGCTGTCTCGCGGGACCCCGATGCTGTCGATGGGCGACGAACTGGGGCGCACGCAGCATGGGAACAACAACGCCTATGTGCAAGACAATGCGGGGTCATGGATTGATTGGCTAAACGCGGATGACGCGCTGGTCGGGTTTACCGCGGCGGCGATTGCGGTGCGCCGGGCGCTCGGGGCGGTATTCGGCGGGGCCGTGTTGCAGGGCGGACCGGTCGGGGCCGCGGTGCTGCCGGATGTGACCTGGTGCGGACTGGATGGATCGCCGATTTCAGACTGGGCGCGGGACGCTGACGGCACGTTGATCGCGGTGCTGTTCGCCGACGGCTTGCGCGCCGCGCTGGTGTTCCATTCGCATGCGGTGGCGGTGAAGATCGGCCTGCCCGAGGCACGGCCCGGGTTTGCCTGGGTTCGGGCACTGGACAGTGCCGGGACGGGTCAGGGATTGATCGTTTCGGCTAGGTCGGTTGCGGTGTTTCGGGAAGTCGCGTTGCTCGCGGGCGGCGCGGATGCCGCTGGCGATGTGTCGGTACCAGCTTCGGCCGAACCGCCCACGGCCGTGGCGGGGCCGAGCCACGACGACAACACCGCGGATCTCGACCGCCTGGCGGAACTGGCGGGGATCGATCCGGTCTGGTGGGATGTCGATGGCGGCTACCATAAGGTCAGCGTTGAGACGAAGCGGGCGCTGCTCGCCGCGATGCGCCTGCCGGCGGAGTCGCCTGCGGACCTGCGGGACAGTCTGGTGCGAGTGACATTCGCGCCTGTCTTGCCACCAGCGATGACGGTTAGGTCGGGTGAAGGCATACCGGTCCGGCTAGGCCACCCGCGCCCGGCCTGGGTGACGCTGCTGCGGGAGGATGGCAGCCACGAACGGTTTCCGGCCCAAAACGGCGGGATCATGTTGCCGCCGCAGCCGGTCGGGCGGCATCGGCTGCTGAACGAGGACCGCCCCGAGCAGGTTTGCCATCTGACCGTCGCACCCGACGCCTGTTACTTGCCGGATGTCCTGCGGTCAGGAGGTCGGCGGTTCGGCGTTGCCGCCCATCTGTATGCGTTGCGGTCGAAGGGCGATCAGGGGATTGGGGATTTCACCACCCTCGCCCACTTCGCCGCGACCGCGGCTGAGGCTGGGGCATCGATGGTGGGGGTGAACCCGCTGCATGCGCTGTTCCCGCATGATCGCACCCGAGCGAGTCCGTATCAGCCGTCGGATCGCCGGTTTTTAGATCCGATCTATATCGATGTCTCCGGGTTTCCAGGCGGCGCGGGACTGCCGTCGCCGGCCGGTCCGGTGGATTATCCGGCGGTTTGGGAACGCAAGCGCGCCGTGCTGCTGGCGGCATTCGGTCAGACACCACGGATTGCGATCCCCGATGCTTTGCGGCGTTTTGCGACGTTCGAAACGATCGCCGAGGTTTTGGGGACGTCCGACTGGCACGCCTGGCCGGTGGAACTGCGCCACCCACATAGCCTGGCAGTGACGGCGTTCGGCGTGCGGCACGACGAGACCGTTCGGTTCCATGCGTTCATGCAGACCCTCGCGGACCGCCAACTCGGTGACGCCGCCAGGAATGCATTGCCCCTCGGGATCTATCGGGACCTGGCGGTTGGGGCGGCGCCGGATGGGGCCGAGGCGTGGTCTGCCCAGGATACGCTGATGCGGGGCGTCTCGGTGGGGGCGCCGCCGGACCCGTTCTCCGCCGCCGGGCAGGTCTGGTCCCTGCCGCCGCCGGACCCGGTGGCGATGCGTGGGGATGGCTTCCGAGCGTTCAACGAGTTGCTGGACGCCAATATGCGGCACGCCGGGGCGTTGCGGATCGATCATGTCATGGGGCTGCGACGGCTGTTCGTCGTGCCCGATGGCACTGGGGCGATCGACGGCGCGTATGTCACGTATCCGATGGAAGACCTGCTGGCTCAGGTTGCCCTGCAAAGCCACCGGGCACGTTGCCTGGTGGTGGGCGAGGACCTCGGCACGGTGCCCGAGGGAATGTCGGACGCATTGGCCGCGTCGAACATCCTGTCCTACAGCGTGCTGTGGTTTGAGCGGCGGGACGGCCGAATCCGTCCGCCGCCGGAGTGGCGGCGTTTGGCCGCGTCCTGTGTTTCGACGCACGATCTGCCGACGTTGGCGGGTTGGTGGGAAGGCGCGGATATCGCGGAAAAGCGATCACTGTCGCTGGTGGATGACCCGAACGCCGACCAGGGACGCGCGGACGAGAAAGCCGAACTGATCGCGCAGCTTCGGGCGGAGGGTTTGCTGACCACGGCGGTCGATCTCGCCTCCCCCATGCCGGTTTCGGTTGCCGCGGCGGTACATGCGTTCGTTTCGGCAACGCCGTCGCTGCTGACGCTGGTGCAGGCGGACGATCTGGCCGGGGAGATGGTGGCGGTGAACCTTCCAGGTACCGATAAGGAGCGGCCGAACTGGCGGCGGCGGCTCGATCCGGATGTTTCGGAACTGTGCCATACGGCCTTGGCGCGGGCGATATTAGATGCGCTGCGGGAACGGAAAGCTTAGAGCGCGATCGTCTGAGGTTGATCCAACCTCAGACGTGAATCGCCCTCTCAAACAAAGAGAGCTGGAGCCGGATGGGTTCAACCTGAACCTATCAGGCTCTAGCGGCCGGGACCGGGTTTAACCGTCCAACCTGACATTGCGCGTTCCGCCCCGGCCGTTGCTTATTCCTGCGGCGGCACCGTCCGCAGCCAGGCGACCAGCGCGTCCAGGTCGGCAGCGGTCATGCGCGCATAGTAGGGATACCCCATCGGGGGAAACAGCTTGGTGCCGTTCCTGGAAATTCCCTGCGTGATCGCACGCTTGATCTCCGCGTCGGTCCACTCGCCGAGACCCTTCTCCTTGCTTGAGGTGATGTTGCGCGCCACCGACGTGCCCCACGGTCCAGGGAAATCCTGACCGCCAGCGCCGAGGCTGGTGGAATACGCGTGCATGCCTTTTTCCATCGGCGTGTGACACTCCATGCAGTGCCCGATGGTCGCAAGGTAACGGCCGCGCTGCTCTTTAGAGCCATCGTTGGCGATCGGCTTCTCGGCACCCGGGAACATTTCCAACTCTACGGGGACCCGGTAAACCGGCGCGGGAACCTTGTTGCTGATGGGTTTGACGGTACGCAGATAGGCAACGATCGCGTCCATGTCGGGTTCGGTGATCGCCCCGTAGAAGCCGCTGGGCATCACGCCCGCAAGCTTTGCGCCGTTCGGCCTGATGCCAGAGCGCAGGGTCTGCTTGATCTCGGCGTCGGTCCAGTTGCCGATGCCGGTTTCTTTGTCCTGAGTGATGTTCGGCGCGGTTACGTTAAACGGGGGAACATCGAAGGTCAGGCCGCCCGAAAGCGCCTTGTCGAATTGTGGGCCGCTCGGCCCCATCGGGGTGTGGCAGTTGTTGCAGGTCATGATGGTGCCAACGAGGTAGGCGCCGCGTTCGGCGGGCGTCTCGGCCCTGGCGACACCGATGGAAAGCGTGGCCGCACCGACCGCAATCGTCACCCAGAGATACGCTGTCAGCGCTTTTGTCATTGTTACCCCTGCTTGTTGTCAGACCTCGATACGAGAGCATATTGTAACGGAAAATAACAGACCGAACCGTTGGAATCACCGCTTCATCGTGTGCCGTTGATTCGCCACACCTGTCTCCGTAGGTTGGGGGCATGAACAAAAGATGTTTCCCGGGCTTATGCCATAATGAGTGACCTTTTTGCCCCCGACGGCGGCTGGCGCGTCCGCATTCTGGACCTGTCCGGCGGCGCGCAGGACAACATCATCGAAGAGATTGGCGGCTTCGACACACTGATGCATGCGAACGCTTTCGCTCGGCGCTACGTGCGCGACTCGGTGGAGCGATGTCGCGTGCCCGGCATGTCATCGAAAGACGTGCTGGAAGCCTGGTTCGCGTTCGGTGAGGACGCGATCGTGATCGACGCCGCCGAGGCTGGATGGAAGAGCGCCACCGAACTCGGCGACTTCGTGGATAAACGAGCTGGCCGGGAGGAACGGGACTGGCGCTCGCTGGATCCTCGCCGCGACGATATCGGCGCCGACGACGAGACCGGGGAATGATCCGCGTTCGGTTTGCCCCGACCCCGACCGGCAATCTGTTTGTCAGCGGCGTCCGTGTGGCGCTGGCAAACTATCTGTTCGCCAAACGCGGCAACGGCGAGATGCTGCTGCGGATCGACGACCTGGACCCAGAGCGCGGGCGCAAGGTTCATGCCGACCAGATCATCCAGGATCTGCACTGGTTTGGGATCGACTGGCAGGCCTCGTTCCGACAATCGGAGCGGCTAGCGCTCTATCAGGACACGATCGAACGCCTGAAGCGGGACAAGTTCATCTATCCGTGCTTCGAGTCCGAGGAGGAGCTGAAGGCGAAGCAGGAGTTCCGGCGCAAAAGGCACCAGTCGCCGATCTATGACCGAGCGATGCTGAAGCTGACCGACAAGCAGCGGATCGATGCGGAGGCTGGCGGCAAGGTGCCGCATTGGCGGTTCAAGCTGTCGGGACGGACGCTGGCGTGGCAGGATTTGATCCTGGGACCGCGCGAGGCGACGTTGTCGGCGGTGTCCGACCCCATCCTGGTGCGGGCCGATGGAACGCCCTCCCCCGTGCTGGCCAGCGTGGTGGACGATATCGATTACGGCACGACGCATATCATCCGGGGCGAGGATAACGCCGGAAACACCGCCGTGCAGATCGAGTTGTTCGAGGTGCTGCGCGGGGTGAAGAAGCCCATTCGGTTCGCCCACCTGCCGGCGCTGAGCGATAGCGGAAAAACCGCTCCGGGTGGCCGCAAGGCCGGCAATCTGGCGCTGCGAAGCCTGCGGAACGATGGGGTGGAGCCGTGCTCCATCGCCGCCTGCATGACCGGGATCGCGGCGACGGATGGTTCGGTGCTGCCCCTGGACAAATTGGTTGAGGGGTTTGAGCTGGCCGATCTGGCCGCCTCGCGGTTCGATATCACCGAGATGCTGGCGGTCAATCGCCGGGTGCTGGCGGGGATGGATTTCGCTGCCGTCGCGGATCGACTGCCGGCCGGGGCGACCGAGGCGTTCTGGCTGGCGGTTCGCGGGCACCTGGACCTGCTGAAGGAAGCACGCGGCTGGTGGGACGTGGTTGCCGGCACGATCGTCCCCCCGGTGATCGAAGGCGCCAGGGCACTGCTGCTGGAAGCAGAGGCGCTGTTGCCGGCGGAGCCATGGGACAACACGGTTTGGGCGACCTGGATCACGGCGCTGGAGCAGGCGACCGGGTTGACCGGGGACGCTCTGCAGATGCCCCTGCGCCTGGCGCTGATCGGGGAGGATAGCGGGCCGGATCTGGCGGATTTGCTGCCGCTGATCGGCCGTCCACGCGCGTCAAGCCGGTTGCTGATCGCAGCGACGTAGGCTGGCGGTACGACCCGCGAGACTGGTTCCGTGATCGTGAGGAGCGACCGCGACGTGGCGATTCTATCTACAGCCGGGGGTCAGTTTGCCGCGGCGGCCGAGCGTTTACGTTTGGGCTTCCCGACAGCCGCATCGGGCGGGGCCGGATCGCCCAGCGCCGCCGCGACCGCCTGGAACACATCGCTCCAGACCCGCGACCTGGTTTGCCGGAACAGCCTGACCGTCGGATACCAGGGCGTGTCCGAACGGCCCAACAACCAGCGCCAATCGGGCGACGTCGCCAGCAGGATCCAGGTTGGCTTTCCCATCGCCGCCGCCAGGTGGCCGACCGAGGTATCGACCGTAATCACCAGATCGAGAGACTCCAACAACGCCATCGTATCGTTATAGTCACGTACTTCCGCGCCGATATTGATCAGCGGTGCCCGGCCAAAATAGCCACCCGCCTGATCGGCCGGCGGCCCTTTTTGCAGCGACACAAGCGCCACGCCCGGCAACGCTGCCAACGGAGCGAAATCCGCGAGTTTCGCCGACCGACGCCTGTCATTATTATGCGTCGCTCGGCCTGCCCACACAATGCCAATACGTTTGTAGCTACATGGAACCAGCCGCCGCATCCGGTCTTGCCAGTTGGCGACCCGCGCCGGATCAGCGTGCAGATAAGGAACCGCCACCGGAACATGATCGATGCGCGTGCCGTGCAAACGCGGCAAGCCCGATAACGGAATGAACGCCTTGAACGCTGGGCATTCCTCCCACCGAAAGAAGATTTTGTTCTCCGGCAGGAACTCGCGCAGCACCGGCACCATCTCGCCGGAGCATGCGATCACCGCGTTCGGGCAACGATCCAGCACCCAGGGAATGTAGCGGCAGAACTGGATAACATCGCCGAAACCCTGGTCGGCGACCAGCAGCAGCGTGCCGTCATCGAAGGGTTTGCCATCCCATTGCGGCTTGTCGGTGGGCGGCATCATCCGGGCGGCGTCGGCGATGCGGAAGCGCCACTCGTATTCCTCCCAGCCTTGCTCCCAGTCACCTTTGATCAGCAGCGCCTCGGCGCGGGCGAAATGGGCACCGGCCATGTCGGGGCTCATCATCAGGGCGCGTTCGGCGGCGGCGATGCTTTCCTGGATTTCGACCCGTTCGTAGCGGATGACCGCCAGATTGTGCAAGCACAGCGGATCACTGGGGCCCAAGGACGCCGCATGCCTCGCAGCCGCGACGGCGTCATCCAGGCGATTAAGGGTGCGATAGACCTCGCAGATATTGCGCAGATAAAGCGCGATATCGATCCCGTATTCGATCGCCTTTTCCATCTTCTCCAGCGCTTCTTGCTGGCGGCCGAGGCGAAAGGCGACGATGCCGGACATATGCAGCGTGTCCGGCTGATTGGGTGCGACCGCCAGGATATGGTTCAGCAGGCGATCGGCTTCCTGCATCTTGCCGGACCGCTCGTATTGCCCGGCGACGGCGAACAATTCCTCCATCGGGACCGGGACCAGGACCGCCCCGCCGTCGCCGGCCCGAGAGGACGACATGGATGGTGCCGATTCCATGGACTAATCGACCGTGTAACCCAGCCGCTCGATATGCGGCCGAAGGATTGGGATGACCGGTTGTAGATGCTTCAGGTAGTGGCGGTAGCGAAAGCGGGAGCGGTCATACAGCCGTTCCGTCACCTGGGCGTAGCTGGCGGTTCGGGCGTAACGCTGGTTTTCGTGGAACCGCAGGCACTTGGGGTTGAACGGTTCGCCGACGAAATCCAACACCGAACGGACAGTGTTTTCCTGGTCGGTGACCATATCCTCATACCGAATCGGCAAGTACCGAAGCGCCATTTCCGAGCGGTATTTCTGAACAAGGTTCATGACGCGAACGTAGTGTGTGGCGGCGGTTTCCAGCGCGCTGGCGCAGAACATGCCGTGGGTAAAATGGTTGGAGAGCGCCGACACCATGATATCCAGCGGATGGCGGATGACGTGGATCAGCGGTGCCTCGGGGAACAGCAGCGCGATCAGACCCAGGTGGGTTTCGTTCAGCGGCATCTTGTCGGTGAACCACGCGGCCAGCGGCGTCAGGATGCCCATCTGCGCCACCTTCTGCAGGTAGTAGTCACGCAAATTGTCCAGACCCTCGCGTTGATCGCCCATCCACAGTTCGGCCAGCGCCTCGGGATAGCCCAGCGGGCTGTTCAGCATGCGGGGCATCAGGCCGGTCAGATCGTTGATCAGCGGCAACTCGTCGCCGGCGACGATGCGCGGGTGTGCCGACAGGGTCTGTTCCATCAGCGTGGTGCCGGAGCGTGGGAAGCCCAGCACGAAGATCGGCTGCGCCACATCGGTGCGAACGGAGGCGCGCGGCAGGGTTTGCAGCCGGCCCGCGGTGAAGAAACCGCCCAGACGGGTGATCAGGTTTTCGGCGGCACCATCCAGATAGTGGTGGCCGCTGAGTTCGCGGGCCAGTCGCTTGCCCTCACTGAACGCCGCGAACGCGTCGTCGTAGCGGCCGACCTGATCCAGCATGCGGCCCTTCTCGGCCAGTTCGTTCGGACCCAGGCAACCGCCGGTGGATTGCCCCGCCATCTGGTCCAGCACCGTCAGCGCCTCATCCGTCCGCTTCATCCGGCCCAGCAACACCGCTCGGGACAGCAGCAAGCCCGGATCGTTGGGCCATTGCTTTTCCATTCGGTCCAGGAGCTCGGCGGCGGCGTCGAACTTGCGGTCCGCTTCCTCCAGGCGCGCCCAACCCAGCAGGGTCTGGCGGATGTCGGGCGCGGCGGCAACGGATTCCTTGTACAGTTCACGGCCTTCCTCCATGCGCCCCTGGTTCTTCAGGTTCCAGGCGAGGTTGGCCAGCAGGATCGGATCTCGGGCACCGCTGAGTTCCAGCACCTTGCGGTAATGGTATTCGCCGACCTGGGGGCGTTGCGCCTCGGTCAGGATCATGCCCATCAGGTTATGCGCCTGCGGGTTTTGCGGCGCGATGCGGATGGCGTTGCGGGCCTGGGCCTCGGCTTCCTGGATCGCGCCCTTGGCCAGCAGCAGAAGGGCAAATTCGTTGGTCGCCGCGAAGTTGTTCGGGTCCAGTGCGACGACGCGGCGCAGCAGGGCTTCGGCGGCGGTATGGTTCCCCTGGTCCTTGCGGATTTGATACAGAACCGTCAGCGCGCCGGGGCGGTCGGGCGCGAGTTCCAGCACATCCAGACACAGGCGTTCGGCGGTTTCGATGGCGCCCTGTCGGTGGGCGGTCACGGCACGCTCAACCAGCGGCACCAGATGGCGGGACGATTCCGGCGGCGGCATCGCGGCGGGGTTCATGCCACAGCACCGGGCGGCGCGCAGCCCGCTGCCGCAGAGACACATCTGGATGGCGGGCTGAGACATGCGGGCGTTGATCCGTGGGGCGTTGACGGAGCCGTGAGGTGCCCGTTGGTATAGCGGTGGGGTGGGACGGTGTCAGCTTTATGTGTTGTCGGGGCGCGAACGACGCGTATTCCCAGGTGCGCCGGCGTTTACGCGCAATAGGCCGCGACGGGCTGGACATCCGGAATGACGCCGCAAAGGCGATTTCCGTATGCCGCCGGACCACGGATCGGCGTTTCAGGATCGAAACGCCGATAGAAGCCGATTAGGCCCGAACCCCCAGTCCCCGCATAAAGTTATCCCTGATCCGCGCCGGATCCCGCTCCGTCGTATCCACCGGCTTGGACGTATCGATCCGGCACCCGATCAACCACGGTCCGTCTTCCTTCAACGCCCGCCCGATCAGCTCCACAAACGCATCCTCATCCGCCGCCCAGGCACTCTGCGCGATCCCGGACGCCCGGGCGATCCCCACGATATCGGTCCCCTGCCCGGTCACCGTCGGCTGACCGCCGGTGATCTGATACGCCCCGTTATCCATGATCACGATGCACAGGTTCTTCTGCGCCCGCGCCGCCACCGTGGACAGCGAGCCAAGCTGCATCAGCACCGATCCGTCGCCCTCCAGCGCGAACACCTTCCGCTGGGGCTGCGCGATCGCCACGCCCAGCGCGATCGGCACCGCCAACCCCATGCTGCCCAGCATGTAGAAATTCTGCTGGCGCCGCCCGTGCGGAGACTCCGAAGCCGCCCAAAGATCGAAATTCGTGTACCCGATGCCGCCGATCACGGCCTCATCGTTGTGCAAGAGCCCTACCATCCGCTTGGTGATGTCGTAACGGTTCATCACCTTCGCCTGGTCCCGGTTCGTCGGGTGGTTCGCTAAATCGGCCATCATAAACCCCCTTACTTCGCGAAGACCTTGCCGCCGGTCAGCAACGGCGACAGGATGAAACAGCACGGCGCCATGGTGGCGAACGCCTGCACCAGCGCGCGATCGACGATGAACTCCGCCTCGTCCAGCCGCGTCATGGTGTGGGTTTCGATATTAAGCGCGTCCAGCACCGGGCGCATCGTCCGCGCCACCAGTTGCTGTCCGATGTTGAACTCACCCAGCGTGCCGCGTTCCGACACCATCATCAGCGTCGGGATGCTGAACGGCACGGACAAAGAGGCGATCACATTCGGCAGCGTCGCGAAGCCCGAGGTCTGCATCAGCAGGATGCTCCGCAGCCCGCCCATATAGGCCCCGGCGTTGATCCCCAACGCCTCCTCCTCTCGCGTGCAGGCGAAGGCGGTAAAGAACGGATCGGCCTCGATCGCCGCGATCAGCGGCCGCAGCACGTTGTCCGGCACATAGGTGACCAGGCTCACGTTATGGCGTTTCAGCACATCCCGTACGATCTCGTACCAGGTTTCGGCCATCTCGACCCCCTTCCCTCAAACTTGCCAGCCGGATTCGCACGCCTTGCACGATCTCGCAACCGTTCGTAGGAAAGAAACAGGAGGGGATCGGATGCCTGATCGGACGAAAACATACGACGTGCTGGTTGCCGGGGGTGGCAACGCGGCCCTGTGCGCCGCGATCACCGCGCGCCAGGCGGGTGCGAGCGTGCTGCTGGTGGAAAGCGCCCCCAAGGCGTTCCGCGGCGGCAACAGCCGGCACACCCGCAACCTGCGGGCCATGCACGACCAGCCCAATGAGGTGCTGACCGACGCCTACAAAGAAGACGAATACTGGGACGACCTGCTGCGCGTCACCGGCGGCAACACCAACGAAGCGCTCGCTCGGATGACCATCAGAGCGTCGTCGGGCGTGTTCGGCTGGATGAAGGATGCAGGGGTGCGGTTTCAGCCATCGCTGACCGGCACGCTGAATCTGGGCCGCACCAACGCCTTCTTCCTGGGTGGCGGCAAGGCGCTGGTGAATGCGTATTACCTGACGGCCGAACGCCTGGGGGTCGAGATCCTGTACGACACCGAAGTCGTCAACATGAACATGGAAGACGGCTTCATCCGTTCCGTCGATATCACCTACAAGGGCTTTCCCGAGACGGTGCATGCAAAATGCGTCGTCGCCTCCTCCGGCGGGTTCCAGGCCAACCTGGAGTGGATGCGCGAATACTGGGGCGATGCGGTCGACAACTTCGTCATCCGCGGCACCCCGTACAACCGCGGCCGCGTGCTGAAGAACCTGCTGAGCCAGGGCGTCGCCTCGATCGGCGACCCGACCCAGTGCCATGCGGTTGCCCTGGACGCCCGGGCGCCGAAGTTTGACGGCGGGATCACCACCCGCTTGGACAGCGTGCCATACAGTGTCGTGGTCAACCGCAACGGGGACCGTTTCTACGATGAGGGCGAGGACGTCTGGCCGAAACGCTATGCCATCTGGGGCCGCCTGATCGCCCAGCAGCCCGGTCAGATTGCCTACTCGATCTGCGACAGCAAAGCCTTCCCGCTGTTCATGCCGTCGGTTTTCCCGGCGTTCAAAGCCGACACCCTGGAAGAGCTGGCGGTGAAGATGAAGCTGGACCCGACCAAGGTTCGCGAAACGGTCGATGGCTTCAACAAGGCGGTGATACCCGGCCAGGTATTCGACAACCTGAAGCTGGACGGCAACGCCACGCAGGGCCTGACGCCGAACAAGACCAACTGGGCTCGCGCGGTCGATAAAGGGCCGTTCTATGGCTATCCGCTGCGCCCCGGCATCACCTTCACCTACCTCAGCGTGAAGGTGAACGAGAAAGCCCAAGTGTTGATGGACAACGGCCAACCCGCCGGCAACCTGTTCGCATCCGGCGAAATCATGTCAGGCAATATCCTCGGCAAGGGTTACCTCGCCGGGTTCGGAATGACGATCGGGACGGTCTTCGGTCGTATCGCAGGCCAGGAGGCAGCTCGTCGTGCAAGAAACTGATGCCATCATCGCCGCTCGGCGGGAGATGGAAATCTGCAACGCCTGCCGCTACTGCGAGGGCTTCTGCGCCGTCTTCCCCGCGGTGGAACTGCGCCGCGAATTCTCCGCCGGGGACCTGAGCTATCTGGCGAACCTCTGCCACGGCTGCCGCGGCTGCTACTACGCCTGCCAATACAGCCCGCCGCACGAATGGGGCATCAACGTCCCCAAGGCCCTGGCCGAGGTGCGCGCGGAAAGCTATGCCGAGTACGCATGGCCGAAACCGTTGGCATCAATGTTCAACCGCAACGGGACGGTGGTGTCGCTGATGACCGCGCTGGGCATTGCCCTGGTGCTGTTCCTGACCATGACATTGAATTCCGCCGGCAACTTCTTCGGCGCGCACGGAACGGCGCCGGACTCGTTTTATGAAGTCATTCCGCTTTGGGCGATGCAGGTCGTCGGCATCCTGACGTTCGGTTTCTCACTGGTCGCGCTGGCCATGGGAGTCCGAAACTTCTGGCGCGATGCCGGACCCAAGGACAGCATTGGCCCGATAGCCATCGCCATCGCCCTGTGGGATGTGCTGACGCTGAAGAACCTGGGTGGCGGCGGCAACGGATGCAACGATAACTCCGAGGCGTTCTCGATGCGCCGGCGCTATCTGCATCACGCCATGTTCTATGGCTTCCTTTTGTGCTTCGCCGCGACCACGACCGGCTTCATTTACCACTCGTTCCTTGGCTGGCCGGCACCGTATCCGTTCATCAGCGCCCCGGTGTTGCTGGGCACCGTCGGCGGCGTGCTTATGCTGGTCGGCACGATCGGGCTGACCGCGATGAAGTTCGTGGATGACCCGATGCCAAACGTCCGGCGCCTGCTAGGCGGCGATGTCGCCCTGCTGATGCTGTTGGCGATGATCGCGCTGACTGGCCTGTTCCTGCTGGCGGTGCGTGCCACCGGCGCGATGGGCATGGCCATGGCGATCCACCTGGGCTTCATCCTCGCGTTCTTCGTGGTGCTGCCCTACTCCAAGATGGTCCACGGCGTTTACCGTTCGGCTGCCCTCCTCCGCCGAGCGATCGAGCGGAACATGAAGCCGCTCGGCGGGGAGTAATGCCAGCGGCCCCAAGGGCCGACGGGTATGCGCGCGGGGTTGGTGCGGCGGTCGCGCGCCAAATCAATAGGATACCAGC
>DNXO01000053.1:38306-73657 GCA_003506895.1 Acetobacteraceae bacterium
GCGCCAAATCAATAGGATACCAGCCGCCCGAAGCTTCGGGCGGCTGGTATAATGCTCCTAACCGTTATGACTCGGCTTACCGAACCATAGCGGTTACCCAGCCCAGTGCGTCACGAAATCCTTCGCTTCCGGCCGCGGAAACGGCGCCGACCCGCCCGCGCGGGTGCCGATATACAGAAACCCGATGATGTCATCCTCGGCGTTCAACCCCAGCGCCGCCTTTACCGCGGGATCGTACGCCGGCGCGCCGGTCTTCCAGACCGCGCCGTAACCCAATGCCGGCGCCGCCAGCATGATCGTCTGGGCGGCGGCCGCGGCGGATGCCACCTGCTCGATCTCTCGAATTTTGTGTCCTCGCTGCACCTTCGCCGCCACGACCACGATCACCGGGGAGCGGAAAGCCTTCGCACGCTCTTTCTGCAGCGCCCCCTCTGTCGCCTCGGGGTCGCGCCGCCGCAGGGAATCCGCCATCAACGCACCGAACGCCTCGCGACGATCGGTCTCGATCACCACGAAATGCCATGGGCGCAGCCGGCCGTGGTCCGGGGCGCGCACAGCACTGGCGAACATCCGGTCGAGATCCTCGGCAGATGGGCCCGGTGCCTCCAGCTTCAGCGCCGATTCCCGGGTTAGCATCAGTTCAAGTGCATCCATTACAAGCCTCCATATCTGGCCAAGGTAGGCGCAGGCCGGGGTTTCGCCAACCGAACCTTGTTCCCGGTTGAGGTCGCCATCCCCGTCCCCCACAATGGCGAATGAACAGCAATCCAGCCATCAACCGCACCATGTGGTTCTTCGCCATCGTCTATGCGGTGGAAGGCATCGGCCAAGCCAAGTCCGGGATCATGTGGCAACCGCTGTCGCATTGGCTGAAGGTCACCCTGCATTGGGACCCGGTCACCATCAGTGCCTCGCTGGCGATCCTGGACGTTCCGTGGATCATCAAGCCGTTGTGGGGCGCAATCTCGGACTTCGTGCCGCTGTTCGGCTACCGCCGCCGCCCGTACCTGGTGCTGGCCAATATCGCGGCCTTCTCCGCTTTCGCCTGGGTCGCGACGATTGATACCACCGGCGCCCTGATCCCTGCCCTGACCGTCACCGCGATCGCTATGGCCGTGTCCAGCACATTGTGTGGAGCGCTGCTGGTCGAGACAGGCCAGAAGACCAATGCAAGCGCCAGATTCGTGAACCAGCAGTGGCTCTGGTACAGCATCGCCCAGATGATCGCGGGCGCGGTTGCCGGCTATCTGATCGAGATCCTGTCGCCCCTCGGCGCCATGCACGCCGCTGCCTGGATCGCCGCGATTGCCCCGATCGCCATCATCGCCGGCATCTGGCTGGTTCACGAGCCCAAAGCCCGCGTGGACCTCGCCGCCTTGCGCGAACGGCTGGACGCGCTGGTGAGCGTCTTCCGCAACCGCGATCTGTGGTTCGTCGCGGGCTTTCTGTTCCTGTACTACTTCAGCCCCGGTTTCGGCACACCGCTGTATTTTCAAATGAGCGACCACCTGCACTTCTCGCAGGGTTTCATCGGCGTGCTGTCCTCTATCAGTTCTGGTGGCTGGATCGCCGGGGGCCTGCTGTATCACTGGCGCATCAAGCGGTTGAACCGTATTACGCTGTTGCGTGTCAGCATTGTCGGCGGCGTTCTCAGCACCTTGTCATACTTGCTGATGCTGAACCCAACCGCCGCCGTCGTGATCTATTTTTTCGGCGGTATCACCAGCATGATTGCGATGATCGCCACGATGACCCTGGCTGCGGAATCCTGTCCACGGGGCGCGGAGGGTTTTGCCTTCGCCGGCATGATGTCGATCGTGAACCTGACCGGGCCGCTGTCCGACACCCTTGGATCGGTTCTATACCAGCATGTTTTCAACCAGCGCCTGCCCCCCTTGATCGTACTCTCCGCCGCGGCGACGGCCCTGGTTTTCTTCTTGATCCCACTCATGGTCGGTCGATCCGTCGCCAATCCGGCCTAGTTAGCGGCAAGCTGGGTAATCTTTTTTTCCATCACCTCCTGAAAAGGAGATTTTAATCTCTTACCAAATGCTTCATACGACCATGCCAGAGGACGTAAATGACAATATATTTCGTATCGAATACATATGTATTACATTACAGATATAATAAAGCGATCACAGAATCGTGTATTTTCGATTGCTTATAGAAATGGAGTCCGCTATTCATTGGATGTTGACTGTGAAGGAGAATCCAATGACCTCCTCTATCAATCTTTCCATCGGTTCGCCCGCCGCCGACATCGATGCCGCCTCCAAGGCCAGCCCGGAATTTTCCGGTGAGAAGGTGAATACCGCACTGCCGAGTCCGATCCGTACTCTGCCCAACATCGCCGATACTGGCCGCATCAGCTTTGGCGCCGGCTACCGCCTCCCGGCCAAACGGTAACAGCGACCACGAACCGGGCGCCGCACATGGCGTCCGGGCCGTCCTAGTCTTGAACGCTTCGATCAGGAGCAGTAGCCGCTATGCTAGAATCTCACCCGCGGCTACGGTTCCACCGCCTTATCGACCAGGCCCGTCCACCCCAACGTGCGGACCGGGCGGCCGCGGGCACCCTGCCGACCAGGGCCTATCGTTACTGTGATGCCGTGACCAGCGCCGCGGATTACGGATGGTGGGTGTTCGCCCCCATGGATCTGCAACTGATCTGGGATGGGCATGATATCTTCTGGTACTTCGATGGCGCCCGGGACTGGATGCCCCTGTCCCCGTCCGCGCAATTTCCCGATTTCTCCCAGGCCTTCGACGACGCGGCGCCCGCCGCCCCGCGCGGCTGCTCACCGCCGTTTCTGACCGCTTTGCCAGAATCAGGCGTCATCCAGATCTGGACCGGCTTGATGGCCCACACAGCGCCGGGTTGGAGCCTGCTGGTCCGTCCTCCGGCCAATCAGCCGCTACGAAACCGGCGACGTCACGTTCAGCAACTGGCGCAACCGCGCGGCGCCGGCCGGTCCTTTGATGGCTTCCCGCCAGCTTGCCTCGGCCACACGCTGGTGAGCAGCGATCGCCTCGTCGGCACCCGTTATCATTGCGACACCGGTTTGCGCCCCCGGATGGGTATCGGTTCGGAACGGATTGATCGCCAGGCTGACCCGATCCCGCGCCCGCAGTATCTTGAAAGAGGAGCTCGGCGGCGACCCGGCGAGTAGCCCGAATTGCAGGCCCATCGGTTCGGTTTCCATCAGCGCGGCGATGTTTTCAACCTCGGCAATCGCGACATCCCGACACATTCGCCGCACTCGGTCTGACATGTGACCGCCGCTGACGATCCCCACCTCGACCAGCCGCTGCACCGCCGGCAGCGAAACCATGGCAATGATGCTTGGACGCCGCATCGCATACATCCGCTTCCGAGCGGCGAGGATGCCCAGCACCTGCTCCGCCATGCTGCGCATCGCCATGCGCTCGCTACCAGCTTGATCGGCGGTTTCCTCGAACGCCTCACCCAGTGCGTTATCGTATGCATCTGACGTTGTCAGATAGCAAAGTGGCCCGGAGAGTTGCAGCACCTGATCGGCGGTTTCCTCGATCTGGCGCACACGCTCGAAATACCCGATGGGCCGGTTGTAGTACTCGACCCCGATGCCCAGCAGCGAAAGCGGCGAAATCTTCAGCAGTTCAGCCAAACGCTTGATCGTATCAAGCTTGATGACCTCGCCTTTCTCATACCGGTAAAGGGCGGCGCGGGAGACCCCGAGTCGAGCGGCGATTTCCTCGGCACGTAGGCCGGACTCCAGGCGGTACGCCCGGAGTTGCTGACCGATCTCGGTGAAACGCATCGACATTAACGTCCGCCCCCACGCAACCCATGCGAGTAAATAGCTGATAGCCCGCCACTTTCCGGCAGACTGAAACGGAATTGGCGTCAGGACAGATCGCCTGCGCGAGAAATTCCGTCTCAGATACGGCGTGACCGGAGCAGTTTATGATGGGCGCACTCTAAAACTCAATCCCCTTTCATCTCGTGCGACTCGTTCCGCCGGACAAAACGGTGATTATTTCGGCTCTCGAATGCTGTGGCCAGCCATGTCCTCGATCACGGTGATCAGCGCCGAGTGGTCGAGTTCCGCACCGCCATGCGCGATGCAGGACGAAAACATCTGCTGGGCGATCGCGGTATTCGGCAGTGCCAGGTTCAACGCCTTGGCCGATGCCAGCGCCAGGTTCAGGTCCTTCTGGTGCAGCTTGACCTTGAAACCCGGGTTGAAGGTGCCGTTGATCATCCGTTCGGCATGCAACTCCAGGATGCGGGAGGACGCGAACCCACCCATGATCGCCTGCCGCACCTTCGCCGGGTCGGCGCCCGCCTTGGAGGCGAAAACCAGCGCCTCGGACACTGCCTGGATGTTCAGTGCGACGATGATCTGGTTCGCCACCTTGCAGACCTGACCGGCGCCGGCTTCCGATCCGACATGGGTGATGTTCTTCCCCATCAGATCGAACAGCGGCTTGGCGCGGGCGAACGACGCATCGGCGCCGCCTGCCATGATCGTCAGGGTCGCGCCCTTGGCACCGACTTCGCCGCCGGAGACCGGGGCATCGACATACTCGCAACCCTTGGCAATGACCTGGGCCGCATATTCTTTTGTCTCGATCGGGCTGATCGACGACATATCGATCACCAGCGTGCCCTTCTGAAGTCCCTCGGCCGCGCCATCCTTGCCGAACAGAACGGCACCGACATCGGGGGTATCGGGCAGCATCAGGATCAGCACTTCGGATTCGGCCGCCACGGCCTTCGGCGTGGCCACCACCTTCGCGGCGCCGCGGATTTCGTCGGTCAGGCTCGACCGCTCCGGAACGATCAGCTCATGCCCGCCGTTCTTCAGGTTCATCGCCATCGGGCGGCCCATGATTCCCAGGCCGATAAATCCGATCTTCATGTCGTTTTGCTCCTCAATATTAGTCAGGACCCGGCGGACCCGGGTCATTTGATACGCAGGTTACGCGGGCCGCTTAAACCCCGAACTGCCCGCGCCAACCCAGGCCCGCGACGGTATCGCCGGCCGGCCGGTATTCGCACCCGACCCAGCCTTCGTATCCAAGTTCGTCCATCCGCCGGAATACATAAGGCCAGCCGATCTCGCCGGTCCCCGGTTCGTTCCGAGCCGGAACGTCGGCGATCTGCATATGCGCGATCACCGGCATGAACTGTTCCATGCGCTTGGTGATGTCGCCCTCGGTCACCTGCACATGATACACGTCGAACTGTAGCCCCAGGCGGTCCCGGCCGATCGCTTCGACGATCGCGGCCCCCTGAGCCTGCGTGTTCAAGAAATACCCCGGCATGTCGCGATGGTTGATCGGTTCGATCACCAGTTTCACACCGGCCGGATGCGCCTGCTCCGTCGCCCAGGCCAGGTTCGCGGCATAGATCGCGGTCGCCGTCGTCATCGACAATCCGGACGGCATGAGTCCAGCCATACAGTGAACCTGCCGGCAATCCAGCGCGGCGGCATAATCCAGGGCCTTTTTAACGGATTCGCGGAACTCCGCCTGACGACCCGGCAGGCTCGCCATGCCCCGTTCGCCCTTCGCCCAGTCACCCGGCGGCATGTTGAACAGCACCTGGGTCAGTCCTTCGCCGCTGAGCCGTTCGCGTATGGTCGCGGCCGGGAAATCATACGGGAACAGGAACTCCACACCCTCAAACCCGGCCTTGCGGGCGGCGGCGAAGCGGTCGAGGAACGGCACCTCGTTGAACATCATCGACAGATTGGCGGCTAAACGTGGCATGGTGGACCTCTTGTTTCCGGTGACATCACTGATCGGCTGTGGGGCGACGGGTCGAAATGCCCCTTGTCTGCCCGTCCGAAACACGCAACGACTGGTACGGGCCGGCACCCATCATGGGTTGCCAGCTTGAAACCGAAGCTACAGGCGAGCGCCGAACTTGGCTAGGCATCGCCGCCGATGGCGTCGAACATGCGAAAACGCGCGGACGAGGAAACATGATCGCTGAACGGATCCTGATGGGCCTGTTGCTGGGCGGCGTGGCGATCGGCTGCATCCTGGTGCTGTATCCGTTCGTCTCCGCGCTGCTTTGGGCGGGAATCCTGGTCTACACGACCTGGCCGGTGTACGACTGGCTGCGGGTCAATCTGCGCCTGCGCCGGGTAGCGGCCGCCCTGCTGATGGTCACGCTGACTGCCGTCGTCCTGGTGCTGCCCATCGCGGTCGCCGCCCCGGGCAGTGCCGACGACGTCACGCATTTGCGGCACGTGATCATGGATGGCCTTCGCGGCGGCCTTCCTGATTCGCCGCTGTGGGTTTTCGACATCCCGTTGATCGGCAACACTGTCGGCGACCTTTGGAACCGATGGGCCGCCGATATCAGCGTGATGCTGGAGGCGTTGCGCCCCTATTTCGGTATCATTGTCGAAGACGGTCTTAGCCTGTTGCTGGGTATCGCCAACGGCGTGCTGATGTTCCTGTTGGCCTTGTTCATCGCCTTCTTCTTCTACATCTACGGCGAGCCAATCGCCGACCGGTTACGTCTGCTGCTGCACCGCATCGCCGGCAACCAGGCCGAACGGCTTATCACGGTGACGGGTGCCACTGTCCGCGGCGTTGTCTACGGCATCCTGGGAACCGCCGTGGTTCAAGGCATTCTGACCACGTTTGGCTTGTGGCTGTCCGGCGTGCCGCGGCCGGTGCTGTTGGGGGGCATCGCCGGACTGCTCTCAGTACTGCCGATCGGCGCACCGGTTGTCTGGATCCCGGCCTCGATCTGGCTACTGGGGACTGGCCATCTCGGCTGGGGAATCTTCCTGGTGATCTACGGTACTGGCGCGATCTCGGGGTCGGACAGCCTGATCCGTCCGTGGTTCATTTCGCGCGGCGCCCAACTTCCGTTCCTGCTGACCGTGCTGGGCGTCCTTGGCGGCGCGCTGGGATTTGGGTTGTTGGGAATCTTCCTGGGCCCCGTACTCCTGGGCATCGGCTATACCCTCGTCAACGAATGGGCGCGAGGCGCCGATCCACGCGTGTCGGCGGCCGACCATTGAAACATGGAGCAATCGCAACGGTCACGACCGAAACCAGATCATTTTAGATTGAAAAATGTTCCGACAGCATCGAAAGTGTCGCCTGAAAGCAAAGCGTGGAAAGCGAACTCTGGGCCTCGGAATAGTCATTGATGCGCCGAAAACCCATCCCGAACTGATCGCCCACCGCAGGGGGGCCTTCGTCGTTCGTTATCCATGGGATGGGATCGATGGCGCTTAACCTGAACGAACCGGCCCCGGCGGATAGCCCGCCGCCGCATATTCTGGTGGTCGACGACGAACAAATCATCCGTGAGGAAATCGTCGAGTATCTTCAGCTTCGGGGCCTGCACGCCCAGGCGGTCTCGACCGGGGCTGACGCGCTGAGCCGCCTGAAGGCGGATCGGTCGGTCACCGTCATTCTAAGTGACATCAGGATGCCGGAGATGGATGGCCTGACCCTGGCCGCGTGTGCCATCGCCATCACAGGCGAGGAGCACGCGATCGAGGTCGCGCTGCTGACCGGCCATGCCACGGTCGGCGATGCCGCCGCGGCCACCCGTCTGCGCGCGATCGACTTCCTGGAAAAACCTGTTGCGCTGGCCGATATCAAAGCCGCGCTGATACGGGCCCATCTCTCCGCCACCGCGCGTCGGGCACACTGGCGGGAAGTGCGGGCACTGGACACCGCCCGCATCGAAGCGCAACGAACAATCGACCTGGTCATATCCGACAGAGAACGGTTGCGTGACCAGTTGATGCGGTCATCCGCGACCCATGACAATCAGCGGCGCGACACCTTCATGGCCGTAATGAATCATGAGTTGCGCACCCCGCTCGTTCCCATCATCGGCCTGGCGGAACTGATCGAGGACGCGCCTGAAACCCTTTCCGCAAACCAGGTCAGGGACTTCGCCCGTGAGATCCGTCTGGGTGGCCAGCGCCTGGAACGCGCGTTGTCCCGAATCACGGAATTCACCAACCTCGTGTCCGGAGATGCGCCGTTCAACCTCAGTCCATGCCGGCCGGATCGTATCCTGCATGCGATCAAGCAATCGGTGCGCGCGCGGCTGGACGAACGGTGTCAGACCCTGATGCTGGATGTCCGCACGCAACGCGCCCTGAACACCAGCAGCGACCGCCTGCAACGCCTGCTGGACGAACTCATCGACAATGCAAGCCGGTTTTCGCCTGAGGCCTCAGTGATCGGACTGACCGTCCGCGACGATGGCGAAGGCGTTGCGTTCAGTGTCTCGGATACCGGGTCCGGTATGACCAAGGCCGAGGCGGACCTTGCCTTAAACGCCTTCCATCAAATCGACATGTCGCTGGCCCGACGATTCGACGGCTTGGGAATTGGCCTGCCGATGGCAATGCGGATCGCCCAGCGCATCGGCGGCGCCCTGGAGATCGAGAGCGAACCAGGCACCGGCACGACCGTCACACTTCATCTTCCGCCCGAGAGCGTTCTGGGCCCCAAGCCGTGATTCAGGCCAGTCCGGTCAAAAACAACGGGCTTTGGCAGGCTGCCATCATCTTGCTGCTGACGCTGGGCCTGGAGTGCCTGTTCCTGAATCGCGCGAACGACTTCATCGAAAGTAAGATCGACGAGAGCGACACCGATCTGCGAACCGAAGCGAGCACCTCCGCGGTGATCCTGAAGGAAACCCTGACCCGCTTCCTGGAACAGCTTGACGCGCTGCATGGCCTTGCGCGGCTCGTCACGGTGGCGCGCCAAACCGGCGACCTGCCGATGGAGCGGGCGGCGATGGACGAACTCGGCCAATGGCAGGGCAATATGCGCCACGGCGTCCGGTATATCGGCGCCATCGACCCGTCCGGCATACTAGACTGGACCAATTTGAAAGCCGCCGTTCCCCGGGTCAGCCTTTCCGATCGCGAGTATTTCAGGGCGATCGCCCAGGGCGGCGCGGAAAGCTTCGTGGGAACGCCGGTCACAGGCCAGGTCTCCGGCCAGTTGGGCATCCATTTTACCAAGAGCATGCGGGCGGCGGATGGCGCCTTGCTGGCAGTGACGATGATCGACGTCGACCCACGTATGTTGTCGGATTTGGCCCGCATCGCGGGCTTAACAGCATCGGACACGTTGATGATCGTCCGGCGGGACGGGGTTATTTTAACCCGCAGCGGGGCCGACCAATACATTGGCCGGGTCAACCCGCCAGAGTCGCCCCATATGCGCGCGTTCCTGGGATCCCAGAGCGGACTGGTCCAAGGCATCAGTCCAATCGATGGAGCCGACAGGGTCGCCGCCTGGCAGCAGATCGAACAAGCCGGGCTGATCCTGGTCGTGGCGCTGGACCGTGGCGCTCACCGCGCCCGATTTCAGCCTACCATGGACCGCTCGCACCGCTGGATTGAACTGACCGCCGCGCTGATCGCGCTGATGGGCGTCGGTTCGATCGTCATTCTACAATGGCGCCTGCGTTTCGCCATGGCTGAAGCCCAGATGGACATCGCACACCAAAGCGAGCGTCTGTTCAGGGATATGGCCGAAAGTCTGCCTGATCTGGTCCGGCTGGCGGACGCGAACGGCGTCGTTCGATATGCCAATGAGGCGACCCGCGAGCTTTTGGGCATCGAACCGAACGATCTGGTCGGCCTACCGGTAAATGCGTTCGTCCATGCCGACGACCTTGCAAAGATGGTCGTTCCGACCAAGGCCTTTGCGCCGACCGCCACGCCGCTGCGATCGGAACTACGGTTGCTCCGCCCCGATGGGCAAACCATCTGGGCCCAGACCAGTTTGCGAACGGTTGTCCGGGACACGATGGGGCTCCAGTCGTGGTTCATGATCAGCGTGACCCGGGACGTTACCGTTCAGCGGCAGGCCGAGGCCGCACTCCGCCTTGCGAAAGAGGAATTGGACGCGATGCTGACCGCGACCCGAGCGGTTCTGTACCGCGCGCGGGTGGATTCCGACGGGGACCTGCAGATGCAGTTTGTATCCGACAGCGCCCTGCACCTGATCGGCTACACGCCGGCGGAGATCGTCGGCATGCCCAACTGGTTCGCCGACCATTTCGATCCGGCATTCGCCAAGGAGCGTCACGAACATCTACGCCGCGTCCTGACCCAGGGAAGCTCCCGGACCAAGTATCGCCTGCGTCAGAAAGACGGCCACTGGCTCTGGGTTTCGATGTTCAGCCGGCGGGTCGAGGGCGAAGGTTATATGATCGTCGGCACCGCCACCGATGTTTCGCGTGAGCACGAGCGGGACCTGCAACTCGCCCAAAGCGCCAAGATGGCAATGCTGGGTGAAATGAGCACCGGCATGGCGCACGAGTTGAACCAGCCGCTGACGGCCATCGGCATGATGGCCGAGAACAGTCTCGCATGTCTGGAAACGAATGCATCGACCCCGGACCTTGTCGGCGGCAAGCTGGAACGCATCCTTGATCAGGTCCGGCGCGCCGGCGCCATCATCGACCACATGCGGATATTTGGCCGCAAGTCGGATGGGCCTCCGGGGCCCGTTGCGGTGGCGGGAGCCATCGAAGGCGCGACGTCGGTGCTGTCGAACCGTCTGCGACAAGCCCGGATCGGTCTGGTGACGCATATCGAGCAGCACCTTCCCCCGGTAACCGGCCATTTGGTCAGGCTGGAACAGGTACTGGTGAACCTGATCGCCAATGCCGCCGACGCAATCGAGGCCCATTCCCCCGCCTTGCCACGCCACCGGCGGGACATCGGCATCAACGCCAGTCTGGTGGACGGGATGATCGAGATCGCCGTGACCGATCACGCCGGAGGCATCGACGAGACCCTCATACCGCGGTTGTTTGAGCCATTCTTCACGACCAAACCGGTTGGCCGGGGCACCGGACTCGGTCTGTCGATCAGTTACGGAATCATCACCGATATGGGCGGGCTTATTTCCGCCCATAACCGCGACAATGGCACGGTTATGATTCTCAGATTGCCCGAGGCCGGCGGTGGTGATCTTGCGGCCCATGACGACCGGGTGACCGCCGCCACCGAAAGCGGCTAGGCTTTCACGGCGCGCGGCCGTCCCGGTCTCGCCGAGGGAGCCGGCCGATGTTCGCTGTCATCTTCGAAGTATCTCCGCGACCTGATGCATGGGATGCCTACCTGGGCCATGCCGCCAGTCTGCGGCCCGAGTTGCTGGCGATCGACGGTTTCCTCGCGAACGAACGCTATGCCAGCCTGCAACGCCCTGGTTGGCTGGTGTCCCTGTCGATTTGGCGGGACGAGAAGGCGCTTATTCGCTGGCGGACGCACCCACTGCACCACGACATTCAGGGAAAAGGCCGCACCCTTGTCTTCGCCGATTACCATCTGCGCGTTGGCGAGATCGTCTCTGATTCGGAGCTCGATGCGCCCCCGCCGCGTTACCGCTTCGATACGACCGACGCCGGGACAGCCAAGGCCGTGACCCTGACAGAACGGCCTTTGGATAGCGCCACCCCAATTTTGAATGGCAATGTTTTCGACAGTATAAGCCGCCCGGGCAACGGCCTGTATTTGTGCGAATGGCCCGATGTGGCATCGGCACAGGCTGCTGTCGCCGGCACACCGGGACGCCACCGCGTGGTGCACGTCATCCGCGACTACGGTATGTTCGATCGGGCTGAAGCCCCACAGTACTTTCCGTCATGACCATCCCGCCACAGCAGCACGACGTCGCCCAGTTCCTGGCCGGGCTTGCCGGCGGGCCGCCAAAAGAAACCCATATCTCCGCCGTGTTTATTGGCGCCGACACGGTTTGGAAGCTGAAAAAGGCCGTGCGACTGCCGTTTCTGGACTTCACGACACCCGACGCACGCGAGCGCTTCCTGCGTCGTGAACTCGAACTCAATCAGCCATGGGCGCCCGGTCTTTATCGCGACGTCGTTGGTATCGTCCGCCACCCCGACGGAACACTGGCCCTGGGGGAGCACGATCCGATCGAATTCGTTCTGCGGATGGCAAAAGTCCCGCTCGGCGATTTTGCGGATGAAATCGCATCGAATAACGGTTTGACGGAGAAACTTTTGGATGAGATCGGCGACACCGTCGCGGGATATCATCAAGGCCTACCGTCTCTTTTTGGGCTCGATTTTGCTCGATCTATGCTGAATATTACCGAAGGAAATGCCCGATCCGCCCTTGCCGTCGGCCTTCCCGGTATCAATACCTGGAAGGAACGGATGGATTCCGCGATCGCTTCTCGGCGGGCCTGGATTTCCGACCGATCCCGGAACGGTTTTATCCGGCGCTGTCATGGCGACCTGCATCTGGGAAACATCTGTCTCTGGCAAGGCCATCCCGTGCCGTTCGACGCCTTGGAATTCGATGAGGCGCTGGCAACCATCGATGTAGGCTACGACCTGGCATTCCTGCTGATGGACCTGGAACATCGCGCCGACCGGACGGCGGCAAACCGCGTAATGAACCGCTACGTCGCCCGCACTGGCGATGTCGATGCCACAGCGGGATTTCCCATTTTCCTGTCGCAGCGGGCAATGATCAGGGCACATGTCCTGACAGCGATGCACCAGGACGGAACCGCCTATCTGACCGCGGCGGCAGAGTACCTCAGGCCCACCGAACCCGTGATTGTGGCGATCGGCGGCCTGCAAGGAACCGGCAAATCAACCCTCGCCCGCGCACTGGCACCCGACCTTCTTCCGGCACCCGGCGCATTGGTTCTCCGTAGTGACGAAATACGTAAACGCCTGCACAATATATCCCCCGAACAGCGCCTGCCACCTGATGCCTATTCCACGCAAGCCAACGCCGCCGTGAACAACACAGTGATCGCATCGGCCAAAATCGCCGCCAGAGCCGGTCATTCCGCGATTATCGATGCAACGTTTATTGACCACCGGATGCGCGATGAACTCGGCGCCGCGATTTTCGAAACCGGGGTTCGATTTATTGGCTTTTGGCTACAGGCGCCGCTGGCGACACTTGAACAGCGCGTCGCGTCCCGGACAGGTGATGCGTCCGACGCAACGGTCGAGGTGCTACGCCGTTCCGCGGCAACCGCCCCCGGGCCGGGAAGCTGGATGCCGATCGATGCCACTGAAAAAGCGGCCACCTTGACGACCGTCCGCCGCGCTATCTTTGGGAGGTGATCACGCGCGGCAGTGAAACGCCGCCGACCGCGGCCGGCATCGTGGACAGACTCCAGACCCGCACGCCCGGTTGGACCGCGACACCAATCGAAATCACCCGCCATCGCGGCGCTTCGTCCACCACGGGTTCAGCCGGCGCATCTTTCCAAAGCGCCATGACGCGATTCCTGTAATCAGCCTCCAGGGTTTCGGTCGCGGAGTGATACAGCCCGATCGCCCGCGGCCAATCGCCGGTTCGTTCGTGGAGCGTCCGCAAAAACTGGGCCGCGTAGTTCGCATTCACGGCGGGATCCAGCGCCTGGTCCATCGAAGCGAATGCATTCGGATGGTAGCGCATGCTGATTTGGAAGCAGCCGATATCCATATTCGCCGGTCTGGGGGAGCGAACCCTGGTCAACGCCTCCAGCGCTTCAGCTTTGCTTCGATACATCTCCGCCGCACCGTCGACGTTCGCGGTCCAGGGCCATTGGGCGCTTTCGGCCTTGCCGATGGCGACCAGAACACCCGGCGGAAGGTCAAATGCCTGTTCGGCCGCCCGTCCCACCTGCTGACAGACCGAGCGGTCATCGACCGCTTGCGCCCTAGCGGGAGTCGCTAAGACGAACAGGCCAACCCAGCCCAACCATCGAACCGATCGGGACGGCATTACACGTGCGCCAGACGCCCCCGCCGGAGAGCCATGGAGGACTCACGAGGCATTGCTGGTTCTGCAACCGGCGCGCTGAGTTTGTAACCAAATCCCCAAACGCTTTCGATCGCATCCGCCAATCCGTGGGGTGCCAGGCGTTTGCGCAAACGGCAAAGTACCACATCGATGGTTTTCGCTTCCGGGTAGTCGTCGGTTCCATACAGATGCGCCATGCAGGCCGTCTTGCTCACCGCCGATCCGCGTTTCAGCACAAGGAATTCCAGCAGCAGATATTCCTTAGGGCCAAGGCGCAGCGGCAGATCGTCGATCCGCGCTTCCCGAGCCACAAGACTAAGTTCGAGGCGTCCGAAACGCAGGGTAGATTCAGTATGACCGTATCCACGCCGGACCACTGCCCTGATGCGCGCCAGGATCTCATCGATGCCGCACATTTGCGTGAGGACATCGTCCGCACCCAGATCAAGCGCTGTAATTTTCACACGCGGATCAAGAGATGTCGTAATCCCGATAATTGGGATTCGGGAGACGGCCCGAATCTCACGGATTAAGTCAAAGCCCGACGTTTTGCGTAAGTCTAAATCCGCGAGAACCACATCGAATTCGTATAGTTCTATGAACGAAATCGCTTCTTCGAGCGTATCTACGCGCTCACGATGGAAACCATTGCGTTCCAATTCGCCGGTATCCTGGTCCCGCCGCAAAGGTCGGTCACCAATCTGTAAGATCAGCATGCTTCACTCCTTTTGATACCGAATTTTACCGCTTTCTAACCATTTACCGAAGCTGGCCAGCTGGCCAAAAACTGATGCTCGTAATCCACCATATGGCTGATTGTATTCGCTGTCAAAATATGATCTAGTACGCAACCAACAGAAATGCGGCGCAAGTCGCGGACAAAATGGTTCACATCAACAAAATGTCATTGCGCAGGGATATTTCCCCTCTACTCGGACAGCCATTTCGTCGTGGCCTCGGGGAACGGGCGACGGTCGCGATATTGGTCGGAATTACCGCTCCGGTCCTGGCGATGTCGATCGCCCTTGGGATCGAGGTCAGCGGCTGGACCGTAATGAAACAACGGTTGCAGCGCGCCGCTGATTCAGCGGCGATCGCAGCGGCGGAATCCTATATGACAGGAGCTTCCGCCCAGACGGCCGCGACCTATGGCGCTTATCTCGCTGAACTGAACAAGGTAACAGGCGCACCAACGCGCACCTGGGTTGGTAACTCCACGGCCGGAACGCTCAGCGATAATAATATTTCGGTTGTCGTTGCTTCGGGATCGGGTTTCATCAATCCGGCCGATACGACATTTTCCGTAACCGTCCAAAGCCCCGCGCCCACGATGTTCGTGGGATTCGCGTTCCCGAATGGAATAACCAAAACCATATCAACGACGGCGACTGCTGAAATCGCGGCGGGAACCGGCACGGGTGGGCAGCCATGCCTCCTGACCCTACAGGATTATAACAGCGGCACGACCGTCGGCTATGGAATCAGCGTCTCGGGCGCGGCGGTCCTGAATGCGAATGGATGCACGGTCCGCTCCGACGACGGCATCTCGCTCAGCGGCAGCACGCAGATAAAAGCCGCGGCCGTCTATGCATCTGGCGCCATTGCGATATCCGGCACGTCGTCGATTCAGGCCGCGAATTACGCGGCTTCGGAACCACAGATCGCCGATCCTTATGCCAGTTCGTCCACCGTTCAGAATGGCATCACCAGTGCCGGAACCTGCAGCGGCGGTACAGCCTATAACCAGACGCAGATTTCACAGACCATTTCTCCGGGCTGTTATAAAAGCATCTACATCGCGGGTGTTGGCAACGTGACGATGAGCCCGGGGGTCTATTATGTAACCGGCAACATAACGGTAACATCCAGCGGACGGTTAAGTGGATCAGGTGTAACGATCTTCAGCAATGGAACGCTGACGATCTCTGGGGCATCGCCGGTCACGCTCACCGCGCCAACGACCGGAACGACCGCCGGAATCGTCTATGCGAGCAACAATACCGGGACCACTTCATTCACCGCGAGCGGCGCAATCGCGTTCACCGGACTGCTTTACTATCCCAAGGGGGCGGTAACGGTCAGCGGGGCCTCCACCAACGGAACCGCCAACGGGTGTGGTGAAATGATCGTCAAAAATATTGCATTTAGCGGCAGCGCGTCGCTTTCCGGGAATTGCAGTAGTTACGGCTTGCTTTCTTACAGCGCCCTGCCCAGCTCAAGCACGGCGGCGCTGGTTCAATGAGGTCTGTCATGCGTTTCCCAACTTTCAGCCGTTACATTCCCATCGCATGGGACCGCCGGGGAACAGCGGTGCTGGAATTCGCGATCACCGCGCCCGCCGTCGCGTTGTTTCTGGCGGGTGCCGCCGATTACGGCCTCGCGGAATGGAGCCGCAGTTGCCTGTCGAACGCTGTTTCGCAAGCTGGCTACTATGCTTTTCGGCAGGGAACCACCGTCTCGACAACAAACATAACCTCGGTGGTAAATAACGCTTTCCCCCTGACGTCGTCTCCGCCCGATCCCCTCTCCGCCGCCGTGTCCGCGGTTTCAGTGTCCTATCCTCCCAGCGGCACGACCGGCACCGCTTGTTATTGTCCATCCGGCACGCCAGCGACTCTCGGGACAGCGGTTTCCTGCACGTCGACCTGCCCCGACGGTACCGCCGCCGGTTATTATATTCAGATTCAGGCAACCTATACGCTGAAGGGCAATTTCCGCTTGGCTTCCAGCCTTTCAACGAACGGGAACCAAATCTCCGACACCGTCATCATGAGGCTGAAATGAACAGCTCGCTTCTGAAGGAAACCCGAGCGTCGACGATCCCCGAGACCGCGATCGTTCTAAGCCTGCTGCTTCCGATGTTGCTCGGTGGTATCGAGATCGGGCTGATGATGTGGACCAAGGGCACGGTTCAATCGATCGCTGCCTTATCCGCGCGATGTATCGCGACGAATTCCGCGAACTGCACCGCCAATGCCACATACGCAACCGCGGCGCTGCGAACGCAGAACTACGCGCTGAATCTCGCGAACTCCTTGATCGGACCGGCAAAGGTTACCGCCGATGACATCACTGTTACAACGGCGACCAGTTGCAACAGCGCACCGGGCACATACGACGTTGTGACGATTTCCTACTCCGATTGGGTCGGGGCGATTCTCTACCCGGACCGCGGGCGCACCGACACGCTGACCGCGTGTTACCCGATCTAGGCCAGACGGCCGATAATCATCCAACCGGCTTGTTTCGGGATACGTTTCGTTGCATTTATGGGGACTTAGCCAGAACGGTCTATAAACCACGATGGGGTCGAGATGGATGATTTCATGACCGGCAATGCGCCGGCACGGGTTCTGATCGTGGATGCCCAACCGCTTTTCCGTCTCGGCCTGCTCACGCTTCTGGAATCCGCGTACCCGCACTGGCATATATCCGACGCGCATACGCTGGCGGAAATCCGCGGGCAATTATGGGAAGGCGCGATCGATCTACTATTCATCGACAGCCACCTTCTGGGACAAGAGGCTGCCCAAGGCCGAACCGTCGCGAGCAGCCTGAACCTGGTTTCGAGTCTCGTCGCAATCACCGATACCAATGACCCGATCGTTACGACGGGATGCCTCGGTGCCGGCGCCGATGCCACGATCGCCCGCACGGATCCGATCAGCCGAACACTTTCGGTGGTCGATATGATGTCGGTTCGCTGCGACCGGGAGGCTGCGAGGGAATCCCACGGAGGTATGGCCGCTGTACCTTTGCCGGAAACCACGGCCACCTCGGAAATCCTCAATCTAACCGCTCGGCAATTCGATGTATTGCGGTTGCTTGCGAAAGGTCAGTCCAACAAAGTGATCGCCCGCGACCTGGGATTATCCGTCTCGACGGTAAAGGTTCACCTCAACACTGTCTTTCGTGCGCTTGGTGCCCGGAACCGCGTGGAGGCGGTCGTCCGGGCACGGCCTTTTCAGGAAAGCATGCCGGTCAGCTAGCCTACGACGCCGGCGCCGGACAAACCGGCCGGCTGGACTGGTCGTCCCGAACATGAATTACCGCGACCTTATCGCTGTAGATCCGATGCCATCCCGGCGTCCGGTCCATCAACGCCGGAACAACGGTATTCGGCCCAAACATCGTCCACTCGACGCCGTAGCGGCAAAGAACCCCATCCAGCAGATCGCCTTTTGAATGTACGATTGAAAGATACGTTTCCATGAAGGCATCGCCATACAAATCGGCCCGTCCATCGATGAACGGCTTGACGCCTTCGAAGATCAGCAATCCGCCGAAACCATATTCGTTCAGGACGGGCTTGGCGCGTAAATCCGCCGGCACGCTGGCCAGCGCCGCCGATGCATAGCCGCCCTCGTCAATCCGATCCAACGGCAGGCCAATCCGGAATGCCAGCGAAAGTACGGCGGCCACACCCACGATCCAGGTCGGAGCCCATTCCGGCAGGCGGAATTTCGGCGATACCCGCAACGGTCCAACCTGCCCCAGCGAATCCGCGATAAGCAGGGGGACCAGTATCCCAAACAACTGTACATTGCGCACGTGCTGCATGGTCGAGAATACCAGGCCGGCGACCAGCAAAACGCGGAACCTGGGCAACCGCAGGGTGCCGGTCAGCCCCAGATACAATGCCACCAGGATGGAAACCGTAACACCGCTCAGTTGACTGAAGTCCGTCGGCTTCCATTCCTGTATCTGATACAGGTTCTGCATCGACATCAGGCGGAACGGAAACAACAGGGTGTCGATTCCCATCGGCGTGATCGCCGCGGCGACAACCGCGCCACCGATGAAAATGCCCCAGTTGCGAACCACGTCCCGGCGGACGCATGCCGGATCGAACAGTGCCTCGGTCCCCATAGCAGCCGCCAGTACCAGTCCGAGCAGGAAGCCGCCATGCAGGTTTGCCCACAGGGTCATCACCGGCAAGAAGGTCAACGATGGCGCGCGACCGCGCGCGCGGGCCGCCACCAGACCGATCGTCCAAAGTGCCACCAGCGGCAAGGCAATCACATGCGGGCGCGACAACAGCGATGGGCCGCCGCAAGCGACTGCCAGCAGAACCAGCATCACCGCGATATCGGCGCGCGCATGGCGACGTACATAAAAGGCAACCAGCCCGATGGCGCAAGCCGCGGAGGCGGCTGTCAGGATCATCAGCCCATTCCAGCTGGCCCACCCATAGGCGAGCGCCAGAATGACCTCCGACAGCCACTCATGGGCCATCCAGGGCTTGCCGGCAGCAGTATAAGAGAACGTATCCAGCGCGGGTACCGCGTGGTGCGCCAGGATCCAGCCACCGGTCGTGATGTGCCAAAGGGTGTCGGGATCGCGCAGCACCACCGGCAGCCAAAGCACCGCGGCGAAGATCGCTGCGGCGGCGATGAATGCGAACGCCGACTCGTGCGAGAGCGAACGAGCGACCGTTACCGGCCGGCAGGACCGAAAGCCTGTCAAGGAGAGTGACATGGGCATCCTTGGTGAGTGCGTTCGTGCGTGCTTGCGCACGCGTTATGACGCCCGGATACTTACGAAATGGTTACAGATGGCTAAAATCGCCCCATCACCGGTTAGTTACATGATGCACGACAAAATTTTTCAATTGAAAGTGGTTTGTAACCGCTGTCGGCGTTCAATCCGTTTGCGACATCGGGCCTGATACGAAACGTCTTCGGGGAAGGTCACGAGTGAAGCCAAACACAGGCAAGGAGATTAGTAACATGGAATACATCAAGCTGCAGCTACTGGGTCTTGGCGTTGACAAGCGCGCCGTGACCGCCCTGGAATACGCAATGATCGCCAGCCTGATCGCCGTCGCGGCGGTCACGGTCATCACCGGCCTCGGCAGCAAGCTGAGCACGACCCTCAGCAGCGTCAGCTCGGCCCTGTAAGCCAAAACTTGACGAATATCGTGATAACCGGCGCGGCCTGACCTGCCGCGCTGGCTGTCCGATACAAGCGTCCGTCGGCGAAGCAAGGTGGATAATGATTCACAACTGTATTCTGCTGCTGACGCCCATTTTGAAGATCGCCATCGCTGGCCTCGTTCTTCTGGCCGCCACGCGCGACATCATGACCCGCACAGTACCAAACTGGATCCCGCTGACGCTGGCCGTGCTTTGCACAGTCCTCGCCACGGTCGATAACCGTCTGGTCTGGGGCCTGGGCTTCGGCTTGACCATCTTCGTTATTTGTTTCTTCTGCTGGAAGCGCGGCTGGATGGGCGGCGCGGACGTCAAACTACTTGGCGCCGCCGCGATCGCCGTCGCCCCTGGCGATGCCGAAGCATTCCTGCTCGGCGTAACCCTCTTCGGCGGCGCCCTGGCCCTGGCATACCTCACCGGCGGACGCGTCCTACCTCGCCCCGGCGTCAAACGCCCCACCGCCCTGCTGCCGCGCATTCTGCGCGTGGAAGCCTGGCGTATCCGCCACCAGGGTCCGCTGCCCTATGCCTGCGCCATCGCGGCTGGAACTCTTTTCGTGTTGAGCTAGTGCCATGGTCCTAAGGGTCACGTTCTTCGCCTTGATGGCACTCGGCCTCCTCGGCCTTGGTTTTATCGGCTTCGCGGCCACAAGGCCCCCACACGAGGCCACCGGAGCCCCACCGCCGCCCGTCACCGCCCGGATCCTGACGGCTGCGAGGGACATCCCCGCGGGCAACCTGGTGAAGCCCGGGGATCTGTCCACCAAAGAGGTTCCGCTTGCCAGCGTGCCGGCCGGATCGACGATGGACACCGAAGAGGAACGCCGCGGCATTGTGGGCGCGATGCTGCGCCGCGGCCTGAACTATGGTGAACCCATCCGACTGGCCGACGCGTTGCGCCCCGGCGATCACGGCTTCCTGGCAGCTGTCCTGAAGGGGGATATGCGTGCCGTCACCGTTGGCGTCGATGCGATCACCAGCACCGCCGGCCTGATCTGGCCGGGTGACCGTGTGGACCTGATCCTGACCCAGAACATCGGCGACGCCGCCCTGCCGATCGGGCGTCGCGTGGTCGCCGAAACCGTCGTGTCCGACATCCGCGTCATCGCCATCGACCAGCGTATGGTTGAAGGCGCGGCGAACGGTGGCCCCACGCCAGACGCCCGTACAGTGACGCTGGAGGTCAACAAGGACCAGGCCCAGGCAGTTCAAGTCGCGATCCGCCTGGGGCGCCTGTCGCTCAGCGTCAGGCCCGCGGATGAGGTCTCAACGGTGAGTACGCGCCACCCAGCCCCCGTCACAACATTCGCCTCCGACGTTTCCCCGGCTTTGTCCGCCGATCTCGTGCCGCCCGTGCCGGCCGCCCAGTCGATCAAGATCTGGTCCGGCGCCAGCGAAGGCAAGGATTTCAAGTTCTGATGATACGCTCGGCCCTTCTTCGAATCGCGTCGCTGATCGGCGGTTCGATCCTCCTCGCCTCGCCATTCGCGATGGCAGCCGAACGCGCGCCCATCCCATCGGCAGTCCTGCTGGATGCCGGCAGCGGCCGGGTGCTAACGCTGCCGGGGCCCGCGGCCAATGTCTTCGTTGCCGACTCGAAGGTGGCGGAAGTCCGCCCGGCGAGCCCATCTACCCTGTTCGTCTTCGGCGTCGGCGCTGGCCGCACGACCGTGGCGGCGATGGATTCGAACGGCGGATTGGTGTCGCAGTTCGACGTCACGGTTCAGACCTCGGATTACGGTGCCAGACAGGCCCAGGCGGAAATCGCCCGGCTCGTGCCAAACAGCAACATCCACGTCCGGTCCCTGCCAACCTCGCTGATGCTGAGTGGATCGGTTGAAAGTCCCGCCGATGCCGCCAGGGCCGTCGCCGTCGCGAAGGCCTTTGCCGTCGAGAAGCAGACAATAGAAGACCAATTGACCGTCCGGTCCTCGATGCAGGTCACCCTGAAGGTGCGGATCGTCGAGATGTCACGATCGTTGTCCCGCAAGCTGGGCATCAACTGGCAGGCGCTTGGCAATATCGGGCAGATCGGCGCGTTGCCGGCGTTGATGGGAAATATCAATGCGGCGGTAAGCCCCTTGCCTGGCGGGCTCGTACCCTTCGGGGGCAACAAGATGACCAGCTTCGGCGCGAACGCCATCATTGATGCCCTCTCGACCCAAGGGATGGTTCGCACCCTGGCTGAGCCGAACCTGACGGTCATCAGCGGTCAGCCCGCCAGCTTCCTGGTCGGCGGCCAGTTCCCGATCCCGGTACCCGGCGGCGCCCTTGGCCAGATCACCGTGGACTACAAGAACTACGGTGTCTCGCTCGGGTTCCTACCCACTGTGTACAGCGATGGCCGCATTTCGATTCACGTCGCACCGGAAGTCAGCCAACTCAGCAATGTCAACGCCGTAACGGTCTCCACCAGCGGATCATCCATGGTGGTGCCGTCGCTGACCGTGCGCCGGGCCGAGACAACCGTGGAGCTGGGGAGTGGTCAGACCTTTGCCATCGGCGGCCTGCTCCAAGACTCGGTCACCGGCAACCGCAACGGCCTTCCTCTGCTCGGCGATTTGCCAGGGGTCGGTCCGGTTTTCCACGACGACCAGTTTCAACGCGACGAAACCGAGGTCGTGATCCTGGTTACGCCCTATGTCGTCAGGCCGGTCAGCGACCCGTCCACCCTGCGGGTTCCGAATGCGGCCCCGGTGTCCAGCGACCTGGACCGGTTGCTGTACATGCGGACATCGGCCGGCACCGGCCGTCCCACCCTGGCTCCGACACCCGGCGTCGCCGGTTTCATTGTGCAGTGAGGTTCAAGATGCGCATATCTCCCGTCCTGCCGTTACTTTTCCTGATGTCCGGCATATTGACCGCCTGCGACCACAACATCGACGGGATCGCCCGACTGAATGAAATTCCATTTGGCGGCACGAACGACGTCAATATCGCCGCGATGGTCGCCAACCCGGCGGACCTTGTCCGTGGACGGGGCGAAACCGCGGTCAGCGGCAAATCCGCCGATGCGCCAATCCAGCGCCTGGACACCGACCATGCCAAGACGCTGTTGAATTCGGGACAAGCCTCGACCAGCAGCGGGGGTGCGTCCGGTGGATAGCGTCAGCGAAATCCAGGACCTCGTAACGGACCCTGGCAGTCCGCTGCGGCATGACCGGCGGCATCTGATTGCATTCGTGACGGACGCCGACTCTGAACGAGTTCTGCGATCCTCCCTGTCGGACATGCTGCCGGAGCCACCCGATATCCGACGTGGTGGAATCCGGGCGGCCTATGCCGCGATGCAAAAGACGACCTCGCCACGGATCCTGATCGTGGATGTCACCGGCGAGGAACATGCGTTGAAAGCGCTCGCCGATCTGGCGCACGTCGTGGAACCCGATGTCTGCGTGCTGGTGATCGGCGAGCTGGAGGGGTTGGAATTCTACCGAGAGATCACCCGCGGCCTGGGGGCGGCCGACTATCTGCCGAAGCCTCTCGCACGCGACCTGGTCATCCGCCATTTCGGCAGCTTCGTTCTTGGCCGTTCGCCATCGGCGTCAACCGCCCTGGGCGGGCGCGTGGTCGCGGTTACCGGGATTCGCGGGGGCTGCGGCGCCAGTTCGATCGCTACGAACCTTGCCTGGCATTTCGGCGTTACCCTGCGGCATCACACCGTGCTGGTCGATCCGGATCTGTATCGTGGCAATGCGGCCTATCTGCTGAACGTACATCCAGGCGAGGGGCTGCAGGCCGCGCTGGAATCGCCAGAACGAATCGATTCGCTGTTGGCCGAGCGGGCGGCGCAGCCGGCGGCGGACCGATTGCATGTGCTGGCCGGCGAATCCCCGATGGGGGCACAGCCGAAGTTCGCCGCCGGCGCGGCCGACGCGCTGATCGACGCACTGCGGAAGCGTTACAATTTCATTATCCTGGACGTTCCGCTCGCGCCGATCCCCTTATATCGCGAGCTTCTGTCCAAGGCCCATCAGCAGATTCTGGTGATGGAGCCCAGCCTGGTCAGCCTGCGGGATGTTTTGCGGATGACACCGCAATCGCAAGGCAAGGTCCAAGGTCAGCTACCGTTGTTGCTGCTCAACCGCCTCGGCCTGCCAGGCGGCCTGACCCGCCGCCAGGTCGAGGACGGGCTGAAGCGCAAACTTGATCTCGTGATCCCCGATCTGCCACGGCAGTTGCGAATGGCGGCCAATCTTGGCGAGCCAGCCATTATAAACAACGCCGCCTATCGCAAGGTCATCGCGGAGCTCGCTCGCTCCGTTGCGGGCGCTGGCTTGCTCGATACCCTCGCCGGTTCGGCACCGCCGCCCCCCGAGCGCAAGCGTGGTGGCTGGTTTAGCTTGGGCCGCAACAAATGAGCATGACTGTGCAGCCCCAATTCGGCCGGCGCGCGCACGAGATGCCGGCAGCCGTGGTCCGCCCACCGCCCCCAGAAATCGACGATACGCCGGTAGCGACACCGCCGGCCCAGGCGATCAATGAAATCCGTACACTTTGTCTTAGCCGCCTGGAGCCGGGCGCGGTCGCCGGCATGTCGCCCGAACGGCTATCCGGAGACATGGAGAGGCTGATCTCCGAGATCGCGACGCAAAACCGCATTCAGTTGAACGCCCGCGAACAGCGCGGTCTGGCCGCCGAACTAGTTCATGACATCATCGGCCTGGGCCCGCTGGAGCCCCTGCTGGCTGACGAAACGATCAGCGACATCATGGTGAACGGTCCCGACCGTATATTTGTCGAACGCCGCGGCAAGACAGTGCAATCCACTGTTCGTTTCCGCGACCAACAGCATCTTTCCGGCATCTGCCAGCGGATCGCCGCCGCGATCGGCCGCCGCGTCGATGAATCAAGCCCGATGGTGGACGCCCGCCTGAAGGATGGGTCGCGCGTCAATATCGTTTTCCCCCCGCTTGCGCTGGACGGCCCTTACGTCTCTATCCGGAAATTCGGAAAGAAGCCGATCGACCTCGCGAAACTGGTGGAGTTCGGCGCGCTGACACCCACGGTGGCAAAGGCGCTGGAAATCGCCGCCAAGTGCCGGTTGAATGTTATCATCTCAGGCGGCACGGGGTCCGGCAAAACCACGATGATGAACGCGCTTTCGCGCTTCATCGCGCTGGACGAACGTGTTCTGACCGTCGAGGACGCAGCCGAACTACAGTTGCAGCAGCCGCACGTCGTACGGCTTGAAACACGTCCCAACAGCCTTGAGGGCAAGGGCGAGGTCACCCAGCGCGAGTTGGTCCGCAACGCCCTGCGGATGCGGCCAGACCGCATCATCATCGGCGAGGTGCGCGGCGGCGAGGCGTTCGACATGTTGCAGGCCATGAACACCGGCCACGATGGCAGCATGTCCACCATCCACGCCAACAACACCCGCGACGCCCTGATCCGCATCGAGAATATGGTGCAGATGGGCCATATGGGCCTTCCCTCCCTGGCGATCCGAACGCAAATCGTCGGGGCGGTGGATCTGATCATCCAGGTCGCCCGTCAGCGCGACGGCGGCCGCCGGGTAACGCAGGTCACCGAGATCTGCGGCATGGAAGGCGATGTCATATCGATCAACGACCTCTTTACCCTGGAACTTCAGGGTCAGGACCGGGACGGCAGGTTGTTTGGCAAATACCACCGCAGCCGGGTGGCACCAAGCTTCGCGGCACGATTGGTTTACTTCGGGCTGGACAAAGCCTGGGAAGAGATGATGGCGGAATAAATGCCCGAATTTGCCCCCATGACCTTGCTGGTGACCGCACTGCTGATCCTGGTGGGATTCGGCTTTAGCGGATGGATGGTCGCCCAGAGCCAGGCGCTGGAAAAGCGCCTGATCGCGCGGCGGGAAGATGTCCTGCGCCACCATGTCAGGATCCAGCCGATCGACATCCGCCTGTTCGCCCGCCCCGCCGCCGCGAAAACCAGCTTCAAGGTCAGGGCCGCCTCCTGGTTCGGTGTCGATCTGGAGCGGCCGGATATCTGTCCGCTGCCTTGGTGGATCATGGTCGGGGCGGCGGCAATCATCGCGGATATCGCGACTTCAGCACTCTCCTCGCTATTCGGTTCCCTTATTTGGGTGTTGTTCCCGGTCGCCTTGGTGGTCATCAGCCGAACTATATTTTATTGGTTCAGAACGAAACGCCGGAACAAACTGTTGAGCCAGTTCCCGGATGCGCTGATGATGATCGTCCGCTCGGTTCGTGTCGGGGTACCGGTAAGCGAAGCGATGCACATCGTCGCCCACGAACAACCCCAGCCGACCGCCAGCGAATTTCGCCTGCTTGCAAATCAGCTTTCGATCGGCGAACCGCTGGATAAAGCCATCATGTCGATGGCCCGTCACGCTGACGTATCGGATTATCGTTTCTTCGCGATTGCCCTGACGCTGCAAAGCAAGGCCGGCGGCGCGTTGAGCGGAACACTTGAAGGCCTCGCTGACCTGATACGAAGACGCATCGCGGTGAAGGAACGTGCCCACGCATTGGCATCGGAGGCACGCATGAGCATCTATGTGCTGACCGGCCTGCCCGTTCTGGTAGGCGGCGGCATGGCGATCCTGAATCCCGCGTATATCGGTCTGCTGATCACCGATCCGCTTGGCAACAAACTGCTGACCGCCGCGGTGATGATGCTGCTGACGGGCCTCGCTGTGATGCAGATCATCGTCAAGAAGAGTGTTTCCTGATGCCGAACATGATCGCCCTGGGTGTCGGCTTTTTCGTTCTCCCACTAGTGGTGGGCGGGGGGATGGTGTTGAGCGGGCTACGCGCCGACCGCAAGCTCGCGGTACGGTTCGCCGAGTTGCACCGGCCGACTCTCGCCAAGATCGTCGCCACACCCACGCCGGCGGCAAACATCCGCGCTGTTATATTGCGTATGGTGTCCGGTCTTGGTGAGGCCGTGCTGCGGCTGGGTCTTCTCACCGGCGCTACCAAGAATGACGTCGAAGCCGCCCTGCGCGGCGCGGGCTACACCGGAGCGGGTGCTCTGCGACAGTTCGTCGGAGCCAAGATCCTGCTGCTGGTGGCCATGCCGCTCGGCATGTGGCTCCTCACCGGCGCGATGGACCTCGCGTTTTCCACCCGGGTGATCGCCACCGCGGGAGCCGCGATCGGCGGAATGCTGGCACCGGATTCCTTCGTCACAAAGCTGCGTGAGCGGCACATGAAGAAAATTCGCGATCAACTGCCGGACGCGCTTGATATGATGGTGATCTGCGCCGGCGCCGGGCTTGGACTTGGCACGACGATTATCCGCGTCGCGCAGGAACTTCAACTGTCGCACCCGGCGGTTGCGGTCGAATTGGCGCAGACCGCCAACGAGATGCAGATGATGACCGATGGCAAGCTGCCGCTGCTCAATCTGGGCGAGCGGTGCGGCGTCGATAGCGCGAAACGGCTGGCGACAACCTTGCTGCAATCCGTGCAATACGGCACGCCGCTAACCGAGGCATTGCGCGGACTTGCGGCCGAGCTGCGTGCCGAAATGATTACCCGCTTCGAAGCCAGGGCAGCCAGAATGCCGGTTCTGCTGACCCTGCCCATGGTGGCTTTCATTCTTCCTAGCGTCTTTTTGGTCATTGGCGGTCCCGCCGTCATTCAGGTGATGCATGCGCTTAGTTCGTAATATTTCCACCGCCCTCGCGCTGGTGATCGCGGTCGCGGGTTGCTCCGCCGGCGGTGGGTCCGCCGACGCTGCGCGACAAGATGCCAGCATCGGCGACGCGGCGCTGAATGCCGGCTCCCCCGAGTTGGCATTGCGGCTCGCCGACGAGACGTTGAACCAAAGCCCCAACGACGCGGGCGCCCTGACCCGGCGCGGCATGGCGTTGACCACCCTCGGCCGCCTGGACGAAGCCCGGGAGAATCTTCGCAAGGCGGTCTCGATCGAACCGCATAATGCCAAGGCACTGCTGGCCTTCGGGCGGGTACAGCTTCCAGTCGATCCGGTGGCGGCCGAGGCATCGTTCCAGGCGGTGATCCACCAAGATGGTCAGAATGCCGCCGCGTTGAACAACCTGGGAATCTCCCGTGATCTTCAAGGCCGGCATGCCGAAGCCGAAGCAGCCTATCGCGCCGCCCTGGCCGCCTCGCCAGAAATGACCGCCGCGCAAGTCAACCTGGCGCTGTGCCTGGCGATCCGCGGCCAGGGGCACGAGGCGATTGGGCTGTTGCGGCCCCTGGCGGATAGTCCGGGCGCAACCCGCAAGGTGAAGGAAGACTATGCCGCCGTCCTCGCCATGACCGGGGACCGGCAGGAAGCGGAACAAATTCTGTCGGCCAATATAGCCGCGGGGGAGTTGGCACCGGCCCTGGATGTGCTCGCATCACTTCGCACCCAGGGGGACAGCGTCACGCGATGACAAAAATAGTCTTTGGCCACCTCCCGCGGGAAGCAGTCGGTGGAATGCCCGCCGACCCCATCGAGATCGAACTGTCCCGCCGCGGTACACCGGAAGGCGTGCGAGACCGCGACACCAACCTTACCCTCGCCAAGGCTCGCCTCGGCGCTCGGATCGTCCGAATCCTGGACGAAGCAGGTCTGTCAATCCGTCAGGCAGAGGTCCGCACCGGTGTCTCCCATATCGAATTCTCCCGAATTCGTCAGGCAAAGCTGCGTCGATTCACGATCGACCGGTTGATGTCGATCCTGGAATGCCTCGGACAGGACGTGGAGGTCTCGGTCACGGTGCATCCACGCAGCATGCCGGCGACCAACGGGAGCTAGCCGGGGATCATCCGCCCGAGCGGGCGCCCGGCGAACAGATGGACGTGAAAATGCGGCACTTCCTGTCCGGAATGCTCGCCCATATTCGCCAACAGCCGATACCCCGGCACTTCCAACCCCAAATCCTTGGCGATCTTGCCCACTGCGCGGAAGAACCCAGCGATGTCCGCCTCACTGGCGGACGCACTGAAGTCGGCGAACGAGCAATAGGGCCCCTTGGGGATCACCAGGATATGCGTCGGCGCCTGCGGATTGATGTCATGGAACGCCAAGGCGAACGCGTCCTCATACACCTTTTTACAGGGTATCTCGCCGCGCAGGATCCGCGCGAAGATATTCTGGCTGTCGTATGGTGGCAGGCCGCTGACCGGCATCGGAATGTCCCCCTCAAACGATTTTCGGGCGCTTTCTTACGATGGCGACCGCCACGCCGCCAGCCACGAAGCCGGTTCAGGGGATCTTCGAGGTCCCCAGACGCCGGCGCACCGCAACCGGCGTCGCCCGAGCGGCCTTTTCGGCGATTCCGCTGACCCCCTCGCGGCGGACCAGTTCCGCCCACACATCCGCCGGCGCCACACCCGACGACACCCACAACACCAGCAGGTGGTAAAGCACATCGGCGCTTTCGCCGATCAGCGCGTCGCGGTTCCCGGCGACCGCCTCGATCAGGCATTCCACCGCTTCTTCGCCGAACTTTTGTGCCACCTTTGCCGGCCCGCGCGACAGCAGCCGAGCGGAATGACTAATCGTCGGATCGGCATCGCGGCGGCTTTCGACGACGGCGAACAGCCGGTCCAGCACAACCGCATCCGAACTCAACGGCGCGGCGGCAACCTTCTTGGTCCCGACCTTCTTTGTCCCGAGCTTCTTGGCCTTTCCCGCGGGCTTTTTCGTTACCTTCGCGGGCCGCGCGACGGCCTTTTTCTTCGTTGTCTTTGCCATGTCAGGCAGCCTTCCGGGGTAGCCGAACCGGCAGGCCCGCATCGGCGAGTGCCTGCTTGACCTGCGCGATCGTAAACGTGCCGAAGTGAAATACGCTCGCGGCGAGCAGGCCAGTTGCCCCGGCCCGCGCACCCTCGACAAAATGCTGCAATGTCCCGACGCCGCCCGAGGCGACCACCGGCACCCGCACCGCGCCACAGGCGGCGCGCAGAAGATCGAGATCGAAGCCCGTGCCGGTCCCGTCGCGATCCATGCTGGTCAGCAGGATTTCGCCCGCCCCCAACGACACGACCTGCCGGCACCATTCGATCGCATCGATCCCGGTGTCCCGCCGGCCGCCATGGGTGAAGACCGACCACTTGCCCGGCGCGGTCTGCTTGGCATCGACCGCGACCACGACGCACTGGCTGCCGAACTTGGTTGCGGCTTCGCGCACCAGTTCCGGCCGGGCGACCGCGGCGGAGTTGATGCTGCACTTGTCGGTGCCCGCCAACAACAGCCGGCGCATATCCTCCACGGAGCGGATCCCGCCGCCGACCGTCAACGGCAGAAACACCCGCGCCGCCGTGCGCGATACCACATCCAGGATCGTGTCCCGGTTTTCGTGACTGGCGGTGATATCCAGGAATGTCAGCTCATCCGCGCCGGCGGCGTCATAGACGGCCGCCTGCTCAACCGGATCGCCGGCATCGCGAAGGGAGACGAAGTTCACGCCTTTCACGACGCGGCCGTCTTTCACGTCCAGGCAAGGAATCACGCGAAGTTTCAACATGGTGGGGCTTTAGATAGCGCGACAATCCGCGATGCAAGAACTTACGCACATACCGGACCTGCAATTACAACCAGGACCGGATCACGTCCTAACTTATCCGGATATCAGGCACCAAGAATCGCCAGTGCCTCTGCCGGATCGACTCGACCATCATACAGCGCCCGGCCGACGATAACCCCTTCGATTCGCGTGCCTTCGGCGGCTTCCTTCAGCGCGGCCAGGTGCGCCAGCGAGCCTACGCCGCCCGAGGCGATGACCGGGGTCGTCAGTTGACGCGACAGCGCGGCCGTCTGCTCAAGGTTCAGACCGCTCAGCATCCCGTCGCGGCCGATGTCGGTATAGATGATCGCGGATACGCCTGCGTCCTCGAACCGCAGTCCCAGGTCGGCGGCCGCCATCGTGGACGTCTCCGCCCAGCCTTCGGTCGCGACGAAACCATCGCGTGCATCGATGCCGACGGCGATGCGGCCGGGAAACGCCTTGCAGGCCTGGATCACCAGATTAGGGTTCTTGGCCGCCGCGCTGCCGAGGATAACGCGGTGGATCCCGGCGGTCAGCCACGCCTCGATTCCAGCCAGATCGCGGATACCGCCGCCCAACTGCACCGGGATGGTGACGTTCGCCAGGATGGATCGCACCGCATCCGCGTTGACCGGCTTGCCGGCGAACGCGCCGTTCAGGTCCACGACATGCAGCCAGGAGAATCCGGCCGCCTGCCATGCCTTCGCCTGGGCGCCCGGATCATCGGCATACACAGTTGCCTGGTCCATTTCGCCCCGGCGCAAGCGGACGCACTGGCCGTCCTTCAGGTCGATGGCGGGGTAAAGGGTGAGAGAAGTCATACAACATAGTCCCATCGCGTCGGGGGCAGGGTCGGGATCGCCCCGCCGAGACGACAAAAAGCGCGATTGTTACTGGCTGCCGCCAGCCTTGGGCGGTCTCAGCCGCTTGTAGAAGAACAAGCCGGTCACCGACTTGCCGCGCACCAGCGCATATTCCGGATGCTCGCCCCAGCGGATGTAGCCGCGGGATTCGTACATCGCTATGGCGACAGTCTGCGTCTCCCGCACGTCCAGGTTCAGGATGTGATAGCCGAGCTCGCGCGCCCGTTCCTCGACCGCGGCCGTCAGCATCCGCGCCAAACCGTGTCCGCGGGCATACGGGGCGATGTAGGAGTGCATCAGATTCGCCGCGAAGGCCTGCGCCTCGTTATTGCGCGGCGGCCGGACCAGAATCGCCGAACCGACGATCTCGCCGTTCAGGCGGGCAACGAACAGTTCTCGTTCCGGCACCAGCAGGACGCCACGGAAATACGTCTCCAGCGCCCGCCGTCCGGGCGGTGTAACCCACCCGAATCCGCCGCCGTCGATGATCGCGGCATCGGTCGCCTCACAGAGGGCGTTCAGGTCCTGGTCGTTGAACCCCTTCAGGCGCTCGACGAAAAGGTCCGGTTCCTGGTTGAGGGTCGCGCCCGACATGCTCAGGGTGCCCAACGCAAAAAATTGGACAGCAGGCGGATGCCCACGTCCTGGCTTTTTTCCACGTGGAATTGCGTCCCCGCCCGGTTGCCCGCGACGACGATAGCCGGGACAGTGCCGCCATATTCGGTCGTGGCGATGGTTTCGTTCGGCGCACCATGCACCAGGGCGTAGCTATGCACGAAATAAACGTGGTCGTCCGGCCGCAATCCCTCCAGCAGCGGATGGGAGCCGGGAGCGAAGTCCAACCCGTTCCAACCCATCTGCGGCAGGCGCAAACCGGGTGCCGGCATCTCCGCCACGTCCCCCTTGATCCAGCCGAAACCCGGCGTGACGGTGTGTTCCAGCCCGCGTTCGGCCATCAGTTGCATGCCGACGCAGATGCCCAGGAACGGCACCCCCTTGCGGGTCGCGGTTTCGATCGCATCGCGCATGCCCGGCACGGCCGCCAGTCCGGCGGCGCAATCGGCGAACGCGCCCTGCCCCGGCAGAACGATCCGATCGGCGGTTTCAACCACCGCGGGATCGGCTGTCACCGTTACTTCCGCGTCGATGCCGGCTCGCTCCGCCGCCAGTTCCAGCGCGCGCGAGGCGGAGGCCAGGTTGCCGCTGCCGTAATCGACTACCGCGATCCGCATCATGCCGGCCTCGGCCGGAAGCGGGCGACCAAGTCGGGCCGCTGGGTCAGCAGCCGAGCGAACGCATCGTCCATGGACGCCGCCATGATGACGTGGAGCAAGAGGTAGCCGCGCTGCTCAAGCGCCCAACGGCGTAGGTCATGACCGGTGAATCCAAGGATAATCGCCAATCCACAGGCTATCACCGCGCCCGCCGGTTCCGGAACAAGGGCAGCGATCAGCACGTAAGCCGCGAGGGTGATTCCGGCCGCGATCCACGCCCGATGCGCGGCAAGCCAGAGCGGCCCCAGAAACAAGGCCCCCCATGCGAAGCCTTCGCGCACCAGAACCGGTTCGGCGTCGGACTTCAGCAGGGCCGTATAAAGCTTCACAGCGCCCCCTTGGTGGACGGTATGGCATCGCCGATCCGTGGGTCGGCCTCGGTTGCCATCCTCAGCGCGCGCGCGGTTGCCTTGAAGCAAGCCTCGGCGACGTGATGCGCGTTATGGCCGGCACGTTTGGTAATATGCAGCGTCACCATCGCGTTGAACGCCAGTGCCCGGAAGAATTCCTCAAACAGCTCGGTGTCCATTTCGCCGATCTTGGGACGTTCGAAATCGACGTTCCAGGCCAGGAACGGGCGACCGGAGATGTCCACCGCGGCCTCGGCCAGGGTTTCGTCCATCGGGATCAGCGCGTTGCCGAACCGGCGGATTCCGCGTTTGTCGCCCAACGCCTTGGCGAAGGCGGCGCCCAGGACGATGCCGACATCCTCGGTGGTGTGATGGAAGTCGATATGCAGATCGCCCGCCGCCCGAACCGTCAGGTCGAACAGGCCATGCCTGGCGAGTGCGGTCAGCATATGGTCAAGGAATCCGATGCCTGTGGCGATGTCCGCCACACCCGACCCATCTAGGTTCAGGGTCAGGGAGATATCGGTTTCGGAGGTCTTTCTATGGATCGTCGCGGTACGGGGCATGGTGTCCGTCCCACTACAGCGACTGCGGGCTTGGGTCCAGGGGAAGTGGCGGCCACGAATGCCCGCGGGCAAGAAGCCTCTTTCGCTCAGCCGGCAAACATGCATTATATTGCATGAAACTGGACCGCAGCATCCGGACCACAGGGAGCACCTAAAGCAAATGGCGCACGGCAACGCGGTCGATTGGTTTGTTGACCGCCATCCCAGGGATGGCGGCGGGGGTCGCGTGGCCTTTCAGGACCCTTGGCGCACGCTTACCTATGCCGCATTGGAAACCGCCACGCGGCGGTTCGCCGGCGCATTGACCCGGGCCGGCATCGGGCGCGAGCGCCGGATCGTGCTGCTGCTGCAAGATACCATCGACTTTCCCATCGCCTTCTGGGGTGCGTTGCGTGCCGGCGTCGTCCCGATCCCGATCAACACGCTGCTGACGCACGAGACGGTCGAGTACATCCTGACGGACAGCAGGGCGGAGGCGGTGGTTATCTCCGCCGGCCTGATGGCCACGCTCGGTGAGTCGCTCTGGGACGTGAAGCACATCATCGTGTCGGAACCCGACGGGTCCGACCCGGATGCACGCTGGACCGGGTTCTCGGCTTTCCTGGCCGGTGGCGATCCCGCGACCGCCACGGTGCCCGCTTCGCCGGATGAGGTCGCGTTCTGGCTGTATTCATCCGGCTCGACCGGGGCGCCGAAAGGCGTGCGGCATGTTCATTCCAGCCTGCGGTTCACCGCCGACACCTATGGCGCGCAGGTGCTGGGCGTGCGGCCCGACGACGTGATGTTTTCCGCCGCCAAGGCGTTCCATGCCTACGGGCTTGGCAACAGCCTGACGTTCCCGATGTCGGTCGGGGCGAAGACTGTGTTCCTCCCGGACCGGCCCACGCCGGATGCGGTGCTGGGGATGATGCGGACCCATAACCCAACGCTGTTCGGTGGCGTGCCGACGCTGTACGCGGGGCTTCTGGCCAATGCCTATATCGGGCCCGGCGCGGGGTCTTCCCGGCTGCGGCGCTGCATCTCGGCCGGAGAGGCGTTGCCGGCGGAAATCGGCAATCGCTGGAAGTCGGTGGTCGGGGTCGATATCCTGGACGGCATCGGCTCCACCGAGATGCTGCACATCTTCATCAGCAACCGCCCGGACGACGTGCGCTACGGTTCCAGCGGCAAGCCCGTGCCAGGCTATGACGCTCGGGTTGTCGATGAGCACGACCGGCCGGTGCCGCATGGCGAAACCGGCGAACTGGTGGTGCGCGGCGACAGTTCCGCGGACGGCTACTGGAATCAGCGGGCGAAGACCCGGCGCACATTCCAGGGCGAGTGGACCTATACCGGCGACACCTACACCCGCGACGCGGACGGCTATTTCCGCTTTCAGGGCCGCAGCGATGAGATGCTGAAGGTCAGCGGCGTCTGGGTCTCCCCGTTCGAGGTCGAGGAGGCGCTGATCTCTCATGCCGCGGTGCTGGAGGCGGCCGTCATCGGGCGGCAGGACCGGGACGGACTGGTCAAACCGAAGGCCTTCGTGATCCTGCACGAAGGCGACCGCGATGCCGGGGCGCTGATCGTTGAATTGCAGGCGCATGTAAAAGAGCGGATCGGGGTCTGGAAATATCCACGCTGGATCGAGTTCGTGGAGAGCCTGCCGAAAACCGCCACAGGCAAGATCCAACGCTTCCGGCTGCGGGAGGAATGATGCGCTCCGGCACGATCCAGGTTGACGGCGGGACGCTTGAAACCGGCTGGTGGGGACCCGGCCCGGCCGACGCACCGACCATCGTGCTGCTGCATGAGGGCCTGGGCAGCGTCGCACTCTGGCGCGATGTCCCCGAACGCCTCGCCGCGGCAACGGGCTGGGGGGTGTTTGCCTATTCACGGTTTGGATATGGGCAGTCTGACACCACGAGGCTGCCCAGGCCCATGAGCTACATGCACGATGAGGCGCGGGCGGTGCTTCCACAGGTGCTTCAGGCCGCCGGGATCGAACGCGCGGTGCTGGTCGGGCACTCTGATGGCGGCTCGATCGCAGCGATCTACGCCGGGACGGTTTCGCCAATCACGCACCGCCCCCACGCCGTCATGACGGGCGAAAAGCTGCCAGGGACGTACCCGCACATCGTCATGGCGGGCGA
>DNXO01000035.1:0-1508 GCA_003506895.1 Acetobacteraceae bacterium
GGCACCGAGGTGGCCGATATCTCGGAGGGGCGCCCGCAATCGGTCTCGACCGGCAACGGCTTTGAACTCAATTTCGAAAACACGCCGGTCGCCACCGTGGCCAAGGTGGTGTTGGGCGACATTCTCCAAACCGGCTACACAATCGACCCGCGGGTGCAAGGCACCGTCAGCCTCGTTTCCGTAAGGCCGGTGGCCAAATCCGACATTATATTCGTATTGGAAAATGCCCTGCGGATCAGCGGGATCGTGCTTGTTCGCGACACCGCGGGCTACCGTCTGACGCCGCTCGGCGACGCGGTCGGCACGGGCCGGGTCGATGGCGCGGCCGCGACCCCTGAACCCGGCTATGGCGTCTCCGTCGTACCCCTGCAACACGTGTCTGCGCCGACGCTACTGAAGCTGATGGACAGTTTCGCGACCAAACCCGGAATGGTACGCGCCGACGCAACGCGAAACCTGCTTCTGATCCAGGGCAGCGGCGCGGAGCGTCGCACGGCGGTGGATACCGCGCTGAGCTTTGACCTCGATTGGATGCGGGGACAATCGGTCGGCATTTTCCCCATCCTCAACAGTGGCCCCGAACCCGTCATCGCTGAACTCGAAAAAATTGTGGATTCCGGTGACAACGGTCTCAGCCAGAGCATGATCAAGTTTCAGGCGGTTGATCGCCTCAACGCTATCCTGGTGGTCAGCAAGAAGCCGGCGCTGCTGCATGCTGCCGCAACCTGGATCAAGCGGCTCGATCGCGCGGACAGCTCAAGGACCAGCGTTCATGTTTATCGGGTGAAGTACGGCGATGCCCGCCAGATCGCGCGCGTGCTCACCGATATGTTCGGCGGCGGCTCTTCCTCGGGCGGCCTGCTCGACAGCGCCGACAACCAGATCGCGCCGGGTTCGGGCTCATCTGCGAGCGCCAGCGGCGACCGGCCCTCTATGAACAGCAACAGCCCATCTTCGTCATCGGGCGGCTTGGGTTCCAATTCATCCTCGTCGTCTGGCGGCTTTGGCTCCGGTTCGTCCTCATCATCTGGGGGCTTTGGCTCCCGCGCCGGGTCCGCGTCCAATGCGGGCTTTGGCGCGCCTGCGGCCGGCGCGAACGCGGGATCGCTCGACAGAGGCGGCGCCGGCGGCGGGCAGCCGGTGTTGCAAGGTGTGCGGATCACGGCGGACAACGTCAATAACACCCTGCTCATCTATGCCGATCAAGGTAACTACCGGATCATCGAATCGACGCTGCAGCAGGTCGACCAGCCGCAGCTTCAGGTCGCGATCGATGCCACCATCGCCGAGGTCACGCTCAACGACGAACTCTCCTATGGCGTTCAGTTCTATCTGACCAGCCACAACCTGGGATTAAGACCTGACCAAGGCTCCCTCCTCAACACCCAGTCGACGTCTACACCTGTGCCACCCAGCGTCGCGGCAGCGGCCGGAACGGCCGTCAACACCTTTATCAGCCGCGCAGTGCCCGGGTTCAATTTCCTGCTAGGTTCGGAAAATCAGCCGGG
>DNXO01000035.1:1809-2044 GCA_003506895.1 Acetobacteraceae bacterium
TGCACACGATAACCACCGTCAAGGTTCTGCAAAATCCGTCTCTCGTGGTGGTCAACAATCAGGCCGCCACACTCCAGGTCGGCGACTCCGTGCCCATCTCCACAGGCTCGGCGAACGTGCTCAATTCTGCGACCTCCACCAGCAACACCATCGTCAACACCATCGATTATCGCAACACGGGTATCATCCTGCGGGTTTCTCCCCGTATCAACATCAACGGAAACGTCAGGCTCGA
>DNXO01000035.1:2427-2674 GCA_003506895.1 Acetobacteraceae bacterium
TGGCCGGATTGATCAGCGAACAGCAAAACCTCAACCGAAACGGGATTCCCCTGTTGGATCAAATTCAGGGATTGGGCGACGCCTTCTCGCATCAGGACAAGAGTGTGGCTCGCACCGAGTTGATCATCTTTATCCGCCCCCAGATTATCCGTGACAGCCTGGATGCTCATTTCGTCGCCGAAGAACTTCGATCAAAGCTCCGTGGCAGCATTAATGCGAGTGTTGCGAATGATGCAAACGGCCAAGC
>DNXO01000141.1:0-10878 GCA_003506895.1 Acetobacteraceae bacterium
ACACGGGGGAACCACGCGGCTGCCGGCGGGTGCTCAGTGGGCTATGTCGGAGTATGGCTCATTCAGGCTTCCGGAGCGCATCGACAACGGCTCCAGGATGGTTTCCGATTTTCCGTCGCGGAACTGCTCGATGTCGTTCCCCTTCACGTCGTGGAACTGCTCGAACACGATTTTCGCCTCCTTCCAGTCGCCATCCGGGCCAAAAGCGATGTCGCCCAGAATGGTATGAAACAGATGTGCGTGGATGTACGCGGTCAGCGTGTCCTGATCTAAGGTCCCCGCATTTTTGATCGCATCACCAACAACCTGCAGATAGGCATAGGCGAACGGCGGCAGGTAATATCCCAGCTGGTCCACCCCCTGCTTCATCGCCTCCGGCTGATAGCGATCCAGGAACGCCTTGATCTCCGGATTCATCGTCGCTGGTGTGGGCACCCAGAAGTTGTAAACTACCAGCCCGTTCAACTTGGGTCCGAGCTGCGTCTTGATCGAGGTCGTCTGCAGCCCGACCATGTTTCCCCCCACAAGCCTGCCCTTCAAGCCCACCTCGTGGAGGGCATTTACCAAACCGACGCTGTCACCGGGGTAGGAGGCGACATACACAACGTCCGCGTGGGTAGCCTGAATCGCCCGCATGATCGGGGAGAAATCGTTCGTCGTCGGCGGGTAGGATCGATTGTAGATCACCTCCAACCCAGCATCCTTGGCGTTCTCCAGCGCGCCCTCGATCGCGTTGCGCGACGATTCGGCATCAGTCCCGACTATGGCCAGCGTCTTTGGCCGCGGGTTCATCGCTTTCGCGGTCTCGAAGAAGCCCTTGGAAAACGCGCGCTTGGCAGTCTCCGCCGGACCGGCGGGTATCATTCCGAAAAACCGTGGATATTTGAAATCTGCATTCACCGCCAAGGCGAACAACGTCATGAACATGCGGTTATGCGCCATCACCACAGGCATTGCCGGCACGGTCATGTTCGTCCCATATCCGGATACGACGATATCGACCTTATCCACGTCCAGCAACTTGGTGTACAGCCCCGGGACATTCGGCGGGGAGCTTTGGTCGTCGTAGTAAACCAGCTTCACCGGGCGACCGAGCAAACCGCCCGCCTTGTTGATGTCTTCTTCCCAAAGCTTCATCGCGATCAACGCCGCTCGGCCATTGGCGGCAATATTGCCGGTCAAGGCCATCCCGAACCCGATGGTAATCGGTGGCTCGGCTGCCCGGACTGACCCGAGGCCCAACGTGAACGCGACAATAGCCGTCGCAATGCGACCGAAAGAACCAAGTGACATTGGCATTCCCCTCCCTCGCCGCCTTCTTGTTTGACGGTCACGGACGGAACGCTATCAAGCTCTTTCGGCTAAAGCCAGCGGCAATCCGACGCACCTCCCAGCGGATATGTCCTGACGGTTTCGAAAGGCGTGCGCCGCCACTGCGTCTGCTGGAAAACGCTGTTGACGTCCCACACCCGCCGCTCGAAGGCAGGCGATTGAAAATGGCCGTCGCGCTCCCCCTGGTGGAGCACGTGATGGCACATATCGTGCGAGATATGGATCGCGTAGTTCGTGGCTTTACGTATCCGGGTCTTGTCGTTCAACGACAAGACACCCGCCGCCTGCACCTGGTCCCACACATTATCCAGCGCCAAATCCACGCCCGCCCGGGCCGCTTTCCATGCGGTGTCGGAGTCACCGATCAGGTACTGAACGGCATAATTATCGCGCAACAAATTGGACGACCAAGCCTGGATTTTGGACTTCGCCAGATCGATGAATGCATCCAGCATGGCGCGAGAAACACCCCAGCCGACACAAGAGAACCCCACGGCATATAATTGCATAGACCGGAATAGATACAATGGCCCGCCATCGCGGCGATCCGCGCGCGTGCTCCCTGGTTATCCTATGCGCGTCGTCGATGAAGAAATTCTCAATGGTATAGGCGTCGCTGCCGGTGCCGCGCAGACCAAGCACATTCCATGCGCCGTCGATTCGGGCATGCTCGCGCCGGAACAGATGACAGCGCTCCCAGAGCCGGCCATCGACGTGGAGGATCGGTGTCCCATCTTCTTCGGACCCCCGGCAGTTCGCGCCCAGCTATGTTGCGTGCCGGCTGCCGCTACTGAAGGTCCATGTGCCGGTGACCCGCCAACCACCCTTATTCGGATTGCCGTGGCGCCGTGCCCTTGGCCCTAGGCCAGCACGTCGCGCTTGCCACCCCACACCTCCCACGCCACATCGTGGCGACGCATAGGCGGCAGCCATTGAGCAACGGGAACCTTGGTTCATGCACCCCGCCCCAGCGGCATCGCCCTGGGCGATCGCCTCTACGCACTGGATAAACTCCGCAGGCTTCAGTTCGGCACCACCGTAGGTCTTGGGCAACAGAAGTTCGAACAGTCCCGCGTCGAACATCGCATTGAGGATATGGGGCGTAAGCTCGTTCTTCGCATCAATGCGGTCCGGCGCAGACCGCAGCAGGGGGATCATGCTCCGAGCCCGATCGAGGCAAGCGGTGAAGCCGTTATCCAAGCTGGACAGTTCGCCCGCACAACCGAAGCCATTCATGCGACCGTTCCCTCGTTCCACTGGCCCTGGCAGCAGCCCACGCTTGGGGTGGCGAAGGCTTGTGTGGAAATTGACATACCCGCTGGGCGCCCGCAATACTGGCTGGTATCCGGATTAACAGGGAGAGACCGCCCCATGAAGCTGATGTGGTTCCATCTGATGCCATACACGGAACTGCCGGAAGATTTCCGGGACGCCAATCCGTCGGTCTGGGTGGATATCCACTCCTCGCTGTTCGACCCGAAGCGCGCCCACCTGATGTACAACGACTTCATGGACGAGCTGGAGTATGCCGCCGAAGTTGGCTTCGACGCGATCTGCGTCAACGAGCACCATTCCAATGGCTATGGCCTGATGCCCTCGCCCAACCTGATCGCCTCTTCACTTGCGCGTCGCACCAGCGATACAGCGATCTGCGTGATGGGCAATTCGCTCGCCTTGTATAATCCGCCGACCCGGGTCGCCGAAGAGTTTGCCATGATCGACTGCATCTCGGGCGGACGGTTGATCGCCGGCTTCCCGGTCGGCACGCCGATGGACACCTGCTACGCCTACGGCACCAACCCCAGTCAGTTGCGCCAACGCTACATGGAAGCACACGACCTGGTCATTCGCGCCTGGACTGAAAGGGATACCTTTGCCTTCAACGGACGCTTCAACCAGCAGCGCTATGTGAACATCTGGCCGCGGCCGGTTCAGAACCCGCATCCGCCGATCTGGGTGCCGGGCGGCGGTTCGGTGGAGACATGGCGTTGGTGCGCCGAAATGAACTACGTCTACTGCTACCTGTCATATTACGGCTACAAAGCTGGCCGCGCGACGATGGATGGATTCTGGGCCGAGATGGATCGGCTCGGCAAGGATCGTAACCCATACCAAGCCGGCTTCCTTCAATTCGTCGGCGTCGCCGAGTCCCGACAGCAAGCGTTCGATCTCTATGGTGAAGCGGCCGAATATTTCTATGGGCGATGCCTGCACGTCGACCCGAAATGGGCCACGCCGCCGGGTTACACCAGCGAAGGCAGCCAGCGCGCTGGCATCGAAAGCCAAGTGAAAAAGGCCGCCGATTCGGCGGTTCGCGGCAAGTCCACCGGCGAGCGATTTGCCGCCGTCGCCCGCGGTATGAACGCGATCGTGGCCAACGGGTATGTCATTATCGGCTCCCCCGACGAAGTCGCGGAACAGCTTCGCGAAGTCGCGACGCAACTGAATGTTGGGCACCTGATGCTGCTGCTGCAATACGGCAATATGAGCAAGGAGCTCACCCGGTACAACACCAAGCTATTTGCCGAACAGGTCATGCCCAAGCTGAAGGACGTTCACGCGAGCTGGACCGACCATTGGTGGCCAAAGCCCATGCATGCAAGCCAACGAGCGGAGATTCCGGACTTTATGCCGAGACTGGGTGCCGAATAGTCAGATTATCAACGATACGCGGAGCGAAACGTGAATGAATTCGAAACGTTGACCGTTAGCGTCAACGGCTTTCCAACACGCATCTGGCGCAAGGGCAGCGGTCCGAAGCTGGGTTTTCTCGCCGGATATGGGGGGTTGCCCCGCTGGATGCCGTTCCTGGATGAACTGGCGAAAGCCCGTACCCTTATCGTACCCTCCTTGCCCGGCTTTCCTGGCGGCGATCGCGGCCACTCGATTCTGGATACACACCTGGATTGGCTGCTGGCGGTGCGCGATACGCTGGACCAGGCGGGCCTTTCGGGCGCCGACCTTGCCGGCAGCTCCGTCGGTGCGTCGCTCGCAGCCGAGGTCGCGGCCTTATGGCCGGCGACGGTTGGCAAGCTGGCGCTGATCGCTCCGTTTGGTTTGTTCGATGAGAAGAACCCGCCGACCGACCCATGGGCTCAGCGTGGTGACGCGGTCCCCGGCTTGATGTGCGCCGATCCGGAAATCTGGAAGGTTATGAAAGCAACGCCCGAGGGCGCCAATTCCATCGAGTGGCCGATCGAACAGGTTCGCGCCAATGAAGCGGCTGCCCGGATCTTCTGGCCATTGGGGAACACCCGGATTGAGAAACGGCTCCGTCTGATCAAGTCCCCGACCTTGCTGCTGTGGGGCGAACAGGACAAGATCATGCCGCGTGATTATGCCGAGGTATTCGCAAAGGGCATCGCGGGGCCGACCACGACGAAGATTATCGTCGGGGCCGGACATCTGGCTGAACACGACAAGCCGGCCGAAGTGGCTCAGCAAATTCTCGCCTTCATGGGCTGACCGGCCGGTGTCAGGCAGACAGGTAGCGCCGCCGCAGATGCGTTTGGAATGCAAGCGGGTCGAGTTTTCGGCCGGTCGCCTGCTGGAGAATTGAATTGAAGTCCAGCCGGCTTCCGACGCCGTGAACATGCGTGCGCAGCCAAGTCACTAGCGGCAGCAGATCGCCTCGGGCGAACGCCTCGTCCAGATCGGGGGTGGCGTCCCGAGCTGCCTGCATCAGTTGCGCGGCCGACATCGCCCCGAGAGTATAGCTGGGAAAATACCCAAATGCGCCGTCATACCAGTGGATGTCCTGCAAACATCCCTGTGCGTCGTCCGACGGTTTGATCCCTAGCAGGCTTTGCAGTCCATCGTTCCAGGCGCCCGGAAGATCCGCAACCGTCAGATCCCCGGCGATCATCGCGCGTTCAAGCCGGAACCGCAGAATGACATGCGCGGGGTAGGTCAACTCATCCGCATCGACCCGGATCAGGCTGCGCTGAACGCGGCGCCAGAGACGGCCGAGATTCTCAAGCCGATAGGGTTCGGGGGCGCCGCCGAAGGTTGCATGCAACCAGCCGCCGAGCCATCCCAGAAAGGCGTCCGAGCGGAAGGCCTGCATCTCTATGATCAGGGACTGGCTTTCGTGCATGGCCATCCCAGCAGCCTCGCCCACCGGCAGCCTGGCGTAGACCGAGGGCAGGCCGCGTTCGTATAAGGCGTGACCGGTTTCGTGGACGACGGCCAGGATGGCGGAGGCGAAGTCGTCCTCGACGTAGCGGGTCGTTATCCGGACATCGGTTGGCGTGCCGCCGGAGAACGGGTGAGCCGATTGATCCAGCCTGGCATGCTCGAAGTCGAGGCCAAGACGCTGGGCAAGGTCACGGCAGAGTCCTTCCTGTGCCGCGATAGGGAAGGGGCCGCTGGGTCGGACCGGTTCGGGCTGCCCCGCCTGATAGGCCTCGACCTCCGGCAGGGTTTGGGAAAGAAATATTTCATATGCGGCGAATACCGGGGCGACATCATCGGCGCCGACACCCTTCTGGTAGCCATCCATCAGTGCATCATAGGGGCTAAGTCCGATGGCACCGGACAGGGCCTGGGCTGTCTCGCGAGTCAGACGAAGAACTTCGGCAAGATGTGGCTGCACGATGCGGAAGTCGGCATCTTTCCGCGCGACGCGCCAGACCTTTTCAGAATCCGAGCTGGCTCTGGCGAAAGCCTGCACAAGTTCCTCCGGCAATGCCTTCGCCCGGACGTAGGCGTGCCGCATCAGCTTCAGGTTGGCCGCTTCCCACGGGCCCGTCGCCTCGGCGGCGGCGAGATCGCCTTCGACCTGGGGTGCGATCAGATGCTGATGACGTAGCACCGCTAAAACCGCAAGTTGGTCACCGCGTGCCGCACCACCACCGATCGGCATAACGGCAGAAGCGTCCCAACCCAGCATGGAGGCGCACTCCCCGATGGTGGCAACCAGCCGAAACCGAGCGGCGAGCCGCTCATAGGCGGAAGGATTGGTCATGACCGCGACCCCTTCCGGACCCAAATGCCGAAAATGACAGCCAAGGAGACGGCGAGACCATACCAAGTGATTACATAGGATAAATGGTTGTTCGGCGGCCGGGGGAGGTGTTCAGCGGGAGAAGGGTAGGCACCAGCGGTGGGTGTCCCGAGGGCGACCAAGGTAAACGGCGCTGGATCAGCGATGCCGACCGCAATACCGATCGCCGCCGGGTCAAGCGTGTAGAACAGCCGCGCAGGCTGATCGTTCGCTGCACTGAACCAGCGCGCTGCGTCGGCGGGCCGCACGTAGGCGGTGACGGTCACGATTCCGGTTGGGTCATCAACGGCAGCTTCCCCCTTTTGCGGTATCCATCCCCGGTTCACCAGAATCGTGGAGGCACCGTCGCACTCCAGCGGAACGATCTGGTAAAACCCCATGATTGGACCTTTGTTCGTATCGCGGACTTCAGCGCCGAACTGCGCTACCCGATCGAACAGGAAGCGCCCGGTAACCATTACTTTTCTGTAGGGAGCTGGATCGGGCCCCAGGGGAACAGGCGGCGCGGCCTCCGCCGTGGCGATCTGAGTCAGAATTCGTTCTTTCCAGCGCAGGCGGTAGACCTGCCATGTACCCAGGCCGACCAAGACCACCATCATCACCAGGGTACTAAGGCCGGGAACCAAAAACCGGCGTGACGCTGGTGTCACAAACCCATCTCATGGGGACGATGCCTGAACTGGGCGGCGACCAATGCTGCCTTCATCGGCCGCGTGATCAGAATCGCGAGGGGGACAGTGACGAGGGGCCACAGCACCGCGTGAACCCATAACGGCGGCGAGAAGTGGAACTCCACCCAAAACGCCATGACGACGACGAACGCGCCGAGCACCATGATCAGAATAACGGCGCCTGCATCACCGGTATCAGATTTGCTGAAGTCCAGTCCACAGACCGAGCAAGCTGGCCGCAACGTCAGCAGCGCTTTGAACAACTTGCCCTTTCCGCACCGGGGGCAGCGGCAGCGCAAGGCTGCCGCAAGAATGGAGATACCCGGTCCTGTCATTTGTCGTGGCTACTCGGCCGCGATCTGGCCGGCGCCGTACCAGTAGATGCAGATGAAGAGAAATAGCCACACCACGTCAACGAAGTGCCAATACCAAGCGGCAGCTTCAAAGCCGAAATGCCGTTCCGGAGTAAACTGGCCGGCACGGGCCCGGAACCAGCAAACCAGTAGGAAGATAGTCCCTACGATTACATGGAAGCCATGGAAGCCTGTGGCAAGGAAAAAGACCGATGAATAGACGCCGCCGCCGTTGAATGCGAAGGGGGCGTGCGCATACTCGATCCCTTGGCACAGCGTGAAGGACAGCCCCAGCAGGACCGTGATTCCCAGACCGCGAACGAGGCCCTTACGGTCGCCCTCTAGCAAGCTGTGGTGCGCCCATGTCACCGTCGTGCCGGAGAGTAGGAGAATCATCGTGTTCAGGAACGGCAGGTGAAACGGATCGAACGTGTGCACGTTCGTCGGCGGCCATACAGTCTGACCATTGCCCTGGGTCTCAGGGAAAATCAGGAAGTTGAAATAGGCCCAGAAGAACCCGACGAAGAACATGACCTCACTGGCGATAAACAGGGTCATGCCATAACGAAGTCCAAGGCGGACGATGGCGCTGTGGGCACCCGGCGTGCGCGCTTCCCGCACCACATCGCGCCACCAGAAGAACATGGTTGTTAGCACTGTCAACAGACCCAGGCCAAGGACCACATAGTTTCCATAATGCGCCGCCAGGACGATGCCGAACACCGTCAGGAAGCCACCAAGCGAACCGACGATCGGCCAGGGGCTCGGATCGGGGAGATGATAGGGATGCTTCAAACCCGAACTAGCCAGGACTGGTGCACCGTGCGCGTCGCTGCTCATGCCATACCCATAACAACACCGCCGGGGAAACCGCCCCGACCCGGCTGCCGCATAATCGCCAAATCCCGAACGAGTTCAAGAGGGCGAGGAGAGTTCTTCGCGGCGGTCAATTCGCTTCCGACTTCTCAGCCATATCCGCGGCCGACATTGGTCCGACATGCGGGCCGGCCTTGGCCAGTGCGCCGGATTTTTCCGCATCTTCGAGAGACCGGTAGAACGTGTAGGAAAGAGTGACCACCTTGATATCCGCGGTGTTTGGATCGTTGCGGATCGCGGGGTCGACCCAGAAGCTGACTGGGAATTCCATGCTTTGGTTTGGCGACAATGTCTGCTTGTTGAAGCAGAAGCACGCCGTTTTGTGGAAGTATTTCCCAACTTTTTCCGGGGTCACGTTGTAGAGCGCCATGCCCGTCACCGGCCGGTTGGACCGGTTCAGTGCATGATAGAACGCGACCTGTTCGTCACCGAGGTTCAACGCAACCTCGGTCTGATCAGGTGCGAAGGTCCATGGCAGGCCCGGATTGGTGTCGGCATTGAAGCGGACGCGAATTGTCTGGCCGCTGGCACCGGGGGCAGTTGCCCCGGTAATATTGGGCGTGCCGCCGAATCCGGTGGCCGCGCAGAACAGTCGATAGAGCGGGATTGCCGCGAATGACATTCCGGTCATCCCGGCCATGATCGCGGCGACGACACCCGCCAGCATTGCGTTACGCCGATTGCCTGCCATTTCAAAAATGCGCCATCTTGACGATGGTGATCGCGTAAAATAGCCCGCAGAGGCCCAAGAGCACGATCAGAATCGCCCAGTTGCGTCCACGGCGCCGCCGTGCAGCCTCAGCAGCGGGAGCCCGAGACGGAATTTTTCCACTCATGACCTATCCGATCAGACGGTCAATGGCCAACGCGCCGAACAGCGCAAACAGGTACAGAACTGAGTATTTGAATGCTGCCTTGGCCGGCGCATCGTTGGTCAGGCTGTTACCTTGCACATCCTGCTGATCGGTGATCACGCGATATACGCGTTCCAGAAATACCAGTCCCAAAAGGCCAGCTACCACGCCATACGGCAGGCCGCTAAAGCCCATCGCGTATGGCACCAGGGTCAGCGGCACGAGGATGATCGTATAAAACAGGATCTGGCGACGGGTTTCCTTCGCCCCAGAGACAACGGGCAACATGGGAATGCCGGCGCGGCGATAGTCGTCATTTGCCCAAAGGGCGAGCGACCAGAAGTGCGGCGGCGTCCAGATGAAGATGATCCCGAACAGCACCAATGGAATCAGATCGACCGATCCCGTGACCGCAGCCCATCCAATCACCGGCGGGAAGGCGCCGGCCGCACCTCCGATGACGATATTCTGTGGCGTCCGGCGCTTCAGCCATGCCGTGTAGACGAATACATAAAAACAGATGGATAAAGCCAGGATAGCCGCGGCGCATAGGTTGAGCGCCAGCCCCATGACCAGGACGGACCCAACCGCAAGGGTAACGCCAAACCCGAGCGCCGGGCCGGGCTGAATCCGCCCGGCCGGGATCGGCCGGTTTCGGGTTCGGCGCATGAACGCGTCAATATCCCGATCATACCACATGTTAATTGCACCACACGCACCGGCTGCCACCGTTATGCAAAGGAGCGCCGTAAACGCGAGAACCGGGTTCAATTGACCCGGCGCGACGAAAAACCCGATCGCCCCGGAAAACACCACGAGCGACAGGACCCTCGGCTTTAGCAAAGCGATCCAGTCACGGTAATCCGCTTCAAGGACCATATCGCCCGAGGAGGAGGCCAAAACCCCCTCCTCAGCCTGAAGTATCGATGGTGTTGTGTCGCTCACTGGTCAGGAAATCCGTGGCATTTCCGGGTAGGTATGAAACGCGGGCGGCGAGGTCTGGGTCCATTCCAAGGTGGTCGCACCCTCACCCCAGTAATTGTCTGCCACATGCTCCTTTGAGGTGAAGGTACGGAAGCAGACATACAGGAAGACCAGGAAAGCGATGCCGCTGACGTATGCGCCGATCGACGAAACATAGTTCCAGCCGGCAAAGGCTGCCGGATAATCCGGATAGCGCCGCGGCATACCGGACAAACCCAGGAAGTGCTGCGGGAAGAAGGTTAGGTTGACGCCGACGAACGTCAGCCAGAAATGCACCTTGCCCCAGAACTCCGGATACGGGCGGCCGGACATCTTGCCAATCCAGTAATAGAAGCCGGCGAAGATCGAAAACACCGCGCCCAGCGACAGAACGTAGTGAAAATGCGCGATAACGTAATAGGTGTTATGGACCATTTCATCGATGCCAGCGTTTGCCAGAACTACGCCGGTGACACCACCAATGGTGAACACAAACAAGAAACCAATCGCGAAAAGCATTGGCGTTTTGAACTCGATCGAACCGCCCCACATCGTCGCGATCCATGAGAATATCTTAATGCCCGTGGGAACCGCGATCACCAGTGTCGCACCCATGAAATACGCTCGGGTGTCGACGTCGATGCCGGACAAATACATGTGGTGCGCCCACACGACAAACCCGACCACGCCGATACCGACCATCGCATACACCATACCAAGGTAACCGAAGATCGCTTTCTTGCTGAACGTGGAGATCACGTGGCTAATGATCCCGAAGCCCGGCAGGATCATGATGTAAACTTCCGGATGGCCGAAGAACCAGA
>DNXO01000141.1:11127-11315 GCA_003506895.1 Acetobacteraceae bacterium
CGAAGAACCAGAACAGGTGCTGGAATAGCACCGGGTCGCCACCGCCTGCCGGGTCGAAGAACGCGGTACCGAAGTTCCGGTCGCAAATCAGCATTGTGATCGCCCCGGCCAACACCGGCACTGACAGCACCAGAAGGAAAGCTGTGACCAGTTCTGCCCAGATGAACAGCGGCATCTTGTGCAGCGTC
>DNXO01000142.1:0-33224 GCA_003506895.1 Acetobacteraceae bacterium
CAGCAGGCCATCCTCGCGCATCACAGACGCCGGGTCCTGGCCGGCCAGCAGTTCATCAATCAGCTCGTTGCGAATTGTCATAGATACCTCCGCCCGTCACCGGGCTTCACTATGACCTCTCACACAAGATTCATGATAGGCTCGTCGCCTGACATGACACCCAACAACAGACGATCGGGGACAAGGAACCGTCAAGCCGCCCCGAGGACAATCCGATCAATCAACGAGTCAAAAAACTCGCAAATCGGGATTGGATTACAACCTCGAAGGCCCGCCATCCACGCCTTGATCTGTCAGGCCGAAGCCGTGGATGCCGACCTGCGTCGGCATAACGGGGAGGCATTACCAAAGAATCGACATCAACGCCGGCTGGCATAAGGGCCCCGGGGGGTGTCCGGTTTTCGGCTCGTGCCCTCCAGGGGAATCTGGTTCCTGGGCTATTCCGCTGGGGCGAACAGATCCTCGATATCCGCCTCGGTCAGGCTCAGTGCCCCGCCGTGCTCCGCGTCCATCACGCTGGCAACGATTGCCCGCTTCTTGTCTTTCAGGATTTCCATCTTCTCCTCGATCGTGCCCAACGTCACCAGCCGATGAACGAAGACTTTCTTTGTCTGCCCAATACGATGGGCGCGGTCGGTCGCTTGATCCTCGACCGCTGGGTTCCACCACGGATCGTAATGAATAACCGTATCGGCGGCGGTCAGGTTCAGGCCGACACCGCCCGCCTTCAGACTGATCAGGAACAACGGCACATCGCCGGCCTGGAACTTCTTCACCGGCGTCGAACGGTCCTTCGTATCCCCGGTCAGCTTGACGAACTCAATGCCGTCTTCCTCCAGCCGCTCCTGGATCAGCGCCAGCATTTCGGTGAACTGAGAGAACAGCAGAACCCGCCGGCCCTCGGCGAACATGATGCTCAGCATCTCCATCAACCGGTCCAACTTCGCCGATCCGGCCTTGGACTTCGCGACGGTCTTCAGTTTCAACAGCCGGGGATCGCAGCAGGCCTGCCGCATCTTCAGCAATGCATCCAGGATGATGATGCCGGAGCGTGCAAGGCCCTTCGACGCGATCGCGGCCTGCACCTTGGCGTGCATCGACAGGCGGATGGCTTCATACACCGCGCGCTGGTTGTTCTCCATCTCCACCGGCTCGACGATTTCGGTCTTCGGCGGCAGCTCCGTAACGACTTCTTCCTTTGTCCGCCGCAACATGAACGGGCGGATACGACGGTTCAGCAGGTCCTGGCGTTCGACGTCGCCATGTTTCTCGATCGGCGTGCGATAGCGGGACTTGAACGACTTCTGGCTGCCCAGGAACCCGGGGGCGAGGAAGTCGAACAGCGACCACAGCTCACCCAAATGGTTCTGCAACGGTGTGCCGGACAGGCACAGCCGCTGCCTCGCCTTCAGCCGCAACGCCTGCCGGGTGGTTTCCGCATTGGGGTTCTTGATCGACTGCGCCTCATCCAGGATGACCGCATGCCACTCCTGGGCCAGCAGCACGTCGGCATCGCGGGTCAGCAGCGGGTAGGTGGACAGCACCAGATCATGTTTCGGGATCGCCTTGAAACTGGCCTTCCGAGCCGAACCATGCAGCGCCAGCACGGACAGTTCCGGCGCGAAACGGCGCGCCTCGGCCAGCCAGTTCGGGATCAGGCTGGTTGGGCAAAGTATCAGCGATGGTCGATCCAACCGACCCGCCGCCTTTTCGATCATCAAATGGGCCAGCGTCTGCACGGTCTTGCCCAGCCCCATGTCGTCGGCCAGCACGCCGCCCAATCCGGCCGACCCCAGGAACTGCAACCAATCGACGCCCTGGCTCTGATAGGGTCGCAGCGTCGCAAGGAACGTATCGGGCACAACCGCCTTGGGAATGCCGCCGGATTGGCGAAGGCCACGCCCCAGGTCCCGCAGCGCGTCGCCGCCGCTCCAGACCAATCCGGTGCGTTCCTCCAATCCGGCGAGATCGGCGGCATCCAGTCTGCTGAAGCCGATCTTTCCGGTGTCGGCATCGATTCCGCCACCGGCCCAAAGCTCCAGCAGCGCTTGCAAGGTGGGCCGGATGCGCGACATCGGCAGCGACAGCATGCGGCCGTCCAGCAGCGGCAGCACGAAAGGCTTGTCGTCGGGGCCTTCGATCAGGCCGGCGGCCTCGGGTTTGGCGATCAGGCGGACAAGGGCCGGCACCAGATCGACCTGCTGGCCGTCGACCGTCACGCCCAGATGCAGTTCCAGCCAGTCGATGCCGGACCCCTCAACCAGTTCGGCGGCGATATCGTCGTCGGCGGACAGGACCTGAACGGGGAAGTCCTCGTCGATCTCGACGGTCCAGCCGTCTGCGCGCAGGCGAGGGACTTCCTCGGTGACGATTTGCAGCCAGGTTGGGTTCGGGCCGTATTCGCGCAGGGCGAAATCGTCGGTGTGGGCGTGCTGGTAATAGACTGGGACGACCTCATGCACCGATCCGAACCCTAGCCCGGTCAGATCGGCCAGGGCCTTTGCCTCGGCGGCGCGGTCACGCTCCACCTCGTACAGGTTGCCGTCGCGAACCGTGATGCGGGGCAGGGGTTTGGCGCTGCGCGGAAGGACGATCGGGCCGTATTGGTAGGACAACCGAACCAGCGGCACGGCGTACAGGCCGCGCCCGAGCACGCTGGAGGAGCCGCGGCCGTGGCTGGGATCGCTGGGGAGCGTGCCGCTGATCAGCCGCAGATGCGGGTGCATCGGTTCGCGCACCGGTTCCGGCGGCTGGAGTTCGGCGGGCACAGGCATCTTTGCGGCCGGCATCCGTTTCGAAAGCCGCGCACGGACCTCGGCCGCTGCCTCCGGCGGGATGGACGGCGCATTGAGCAGTCTCGTGACTGTGCGCTGTGGCAGATCGAGACTGACCGGACCCATCGTGCCGGCGGCCGGATCGGCGTACCAGGGTTCGGGGATACGCACGCCGGTCAGGCCCTCATCCAACGCCAGGGCGGCCTGTTGCGAGGCATCCGGTTTGGTGATCCAGGTTATCTGCCCCTGTCGCTGCGGTCCCAGCGTCAACGCCGGTCCCTCCGCATTCCCCCACCGTGCTCGGCCGGTCGCCAGGATGCGGCGCAGCGTGTCGGCCGGGTCATCGTCCGGCGGCGGCCCGCCATAATTGTTGCGACGCGCGAGGCGGGTCAGAATCAGCAGATCGGACGGGCGGATATATTTGGCCGGGGTCTGAATCTGATGCGGCGCATAGCGTTTGATCGTTCCGGGGCTGTTGTCCTTGCGCAGCGTCACCGTCATCGGGTCGATGCGCAACTGTGGAACGCTGCCCGACAATGGCGCGGCGTCCAGCACGTAGAACACCCGGGTGCGGATCGCCGCTGGGTAGTCCTCGGTCGGTTCCTCGTCCTCGTCCTTGTCGAAGTCCGCCAGCCAGCTCTGGATCTGGGTCGGCAGGACGGCTGGGGCAGGGGTCTTGGGAAACAGCGACTGCTGATGTCGCGGGGCCTGCATCTCTTTCCGTTGGGCGGCGATCAGCACGGCGGCGAGGTGCTTGCAGCCACGCCCCACCGGGCAGGAACAGGCCCCCGCGATTCGGATCCCGTTTGTTGGGGAATGAGAGATTTTCAGGCTTTGGACGTAAGGATCGGGGCGGGTGCCTTGCGTTGTGGCTGTGATAACCGCGCCACGCTCGCCGATTTCCAAATCCTGCACGCGGCCACGCTGCTCATAGGATCGGCCGGCGGTAAACGTATTGGGCGGAAAAATCCGCCGAATATCGCCGTCTCGGATGGCCAGGGTCGGATCGATGTCAGGAGCGATGGGCACGATATGCATATACAGAGGATGCGTGGCGGTATCGAGTCGTGGCCAGCATCGGAGTCTTTACCCGGCCGCGAGGGTCTTCATCGCGGCATGACGCTCAAACAACCGCAGCAGTACCCGCACCGCCTGGCCCCGGGTCGTCTCCAGCTTCGGGTCGCGGGACAGCAGCACGGCGGCGTCGCGGTGTGCCATGTGCAACAAATGCTCGTGCGCATCCGGATCGGCCAGTTTGTAGCCGGGAAGCCCGGCCTGGCGCGTACCAAGCGCATCGCCGCCGCCGCGCAGGCGGTAGTCTTCGTCGGCGATCAGAAAGCCGTCGTCGGTGTCCCGCAACAGGGTCAGGCGGCGGCGGGCGGTCTCGCTGACATAGTCCTCGTGCAGCAGCAGGCAGAAGCTGGCATCGGCGCCCCGCCCGACCCGGCCGCGAAGCTGATGAAGCTGGGCAAGCCCGAAGCGTTCGGCGTGTTCGATCACCATCACCGAGGCCGTGGGCACATCGACTCCGACCTCGACCACCGTCGTCGCCACCAGCAGGCGGGTGGTTCCGGCGGCAAACGAGGCTAGCGCGGCATCGCGCACCTCCGGTGTTTGCTGGCCGTGCGCCAGACCGACCTGATCGCCGAAGCGGTGCCGCAGGTCCACAAATCGGTCCTGTGCGGCGGCGACGTCCAGAGCCTCGCTTTCGGCGACCAACGGGCAGACCCAATAGACCTGTGCGCCTTCATCCAGTTTACGCGCCACGCCTTCCAGCACCGTCGGCATGGTGCCCAGCGAGTGCAGCGTGGTGCGGATCGGCAAGCGGCCAGCGGGCTTTTCGGTCAGGCGGCTGACGTCCATCTCCCCCCACTGCGTCAGCAGCAGCGTCCTTGGGATCGGGGTCGCGGTCATGATCAGAACGTCGGTATGTTCGCCTTTGGAACCGAGCGTCAGGCGCTGATTGACGCCGAAGCGGTGTTGTTCGTCGATCACCGCGACGGCCAGATCCCGGTAGTCCACGGCATCTTGGAACAGCGCATGCGTTCCGACGAGGATCTGGATGCTGCCGTCCTTGATGCCGCGCAGCAGCTTCGCCCGTTCCTTGCCCTTGACCGAACCTGTCAGCAGCGCGACGGGAACCGGGCACAGGCGGGTCAGCGTGCGGTGGTGCTGCTTCGCCAGCACCTCGGTCGGCGCCATCAGCGCGGCCTGCTTACCGGCTTCCACCGCGCGCAGCATCGCCAGGAGCGCGACCAGCGTCTTGCCGGAGCCGACATCGCCTTGCAGCAGGCGTAGCATCCGGCGCGGGGACGCGAGGTCCGTATCGATCTCCCGCAGCGCCTTGTCCTGCGAGGCGGTCATCGCGAAGCCGAAGCGCTTCATGGCGATGTCGCGCAGATGGGAATCCCCGATCAGCGGCACGCCGGAGCGCGCTCGCACCCGGCCGCGAATCAACGCCATGGCGACCTGTCCGGCGAGAAGTTCGTCATAAGCCAGCCGGCCACGCATGCGTTTTTCCGGCTCGCCGCTGGCGGGTGCCTGCACCGCGCGAATCGCCTCGCTGAACGGTGCCCAGTTCTCCCGCTTCAGCAGTGCCGGATCGTGCCATTCGGGAAAATCCGGCACCATCGCCAGAACCTGGGTCAGGCCCATCGCGACCTGACGCGGCCACAGTCCGGCCGTCAGCGGCCACACCGGTTCGATCATCGGGACCCTGTCGGCTTGCTCCGCCGGAACAAGATGGTCGGGGTGCGGAATGGTCAGCCGCCCGTTGAACATGTCCAGCTTGCCGGAGACGACAATCTTCGTGCCCGGCGGAGTCTGCGCTTCCCGGGTAAACCGGAAGAACACGATTTCCGCCGAACCGGTGTCGTCCTTGACGATGATCCGCCACGGCTGGCGCGATGTCGCGGGGCGTTCGTGCCGGACCACTTCCACCGTCAAGGTTGCCACCGTCCCGGCTTTGGCGTCCCGAATGGTTGGTCTGGCACTGCGATCCAGGTAGGATTCGGGCATATGGAACAGCAGGTCGATCAGCCGGTCTCCGCCCGCCGCGCGCGCGATCAGGGCCGCGACGGCGGGGCCTATGCCGCGCAGACTGGTCAGGGGCGCGAAAAGTGGGGCAAGTGGATCGGCGTTCACGGGCTGACAGGTAGCAGGGGCACCGTTATATGACAGCCTGTAAATGACTGATCCAGATCACTCCGCGCCGGAAACACGGCGCCGGCGCCTGTTGTTTCGCGCCAACCACCGCGGCACGTTCGAGAACGATCTGATGATCGGCGGATTCGTGCGCGCGCATTACGACCAACTAACCGAAGCCGATGTCGATGCGTTGGAGGCGGTGATGGAGATGCCCGATACTGACCTGGCCGATTGGCTGACTGGCCGCGAACCGATCCCGCCCGAGAAGGAAACCCCAATGCTGGTCCGCATGCGGGCGTTTCTGATCCAATGAGCGACGCGATCAAAGTCTGGGGCGCGCCGGAGGGCTGGGACGCGTTCCTGCTGGCGAAACGCCGCCGCGAACACACCGGCAGCATCCTGCATGTGACCCGCGACGACGCCCGCATGGCGCGTCTGGCCGAGGCCATCGCCTTCGCGATGCCGGAAGCGGAAATCCTGCGCTTCCCGGCCTGGGATTGTCTGCCGTACGACCGCGTGTCGCCGAACCCGGCGCTGGTATCCGAACGGATCGCCACCCTGGCGCGCCTGCTGGAGCCGCCCAAGGGACCGCGAATCGTCCTGACCACCGTGAACGCCCTGGTGCAGCGCGTCCCGCCGCGCGCGACGTTCGCCGGCGCCAGCATGGAACTGGCGGTCAACGGCGAGGTCAAACCCGAAAAGCTCGCGGAGTTCCTGGAAGCCAACGGCTACGGACGCGCCGGCACGGTGATGGAGCCGGGCGAATACGCGATGCGGGGCGGGATCATCGACATCTTCCCCTCCGGCGAATCCGACCCGGTTCGGCTGGACCTGTTCGGCGACACCATCGAGTCGATCCGTACGTTCGATCCCAGCAGCCAGCGCAGCGCCGGGAAGCGCAAGGGCCTGACACTCCGGCCAGTGTCGGAAGTGCCGCTGGGCAAGGAGTCGATCGCTCGCTTCCGTACCAACTGGCGGGACCTGTTCGGCCAGGACGCGGCGAAAGATCCGCTATACCTGTCGATCTCCGACGGGCGGCGCCATCCGGGGATGGAACATTGGGTGCCGCTGTTCCATCCGACGATGGAAAACCTGCTGGACTACCTGCCGGACGCCGCTGTCAGCCTGGATCACCAATCCGACGAGGTGCTGGACTCCCGGCTGGAGATGATCGCCGACCATGCGCAGGCCCGCAAAGCCGTGCCGCGCGATGGCGAGGTGCCGTACCGGCCGATTCCACCCGCGATGCTGTATCTGGACCGCGACGGCTGGGAGGAGATGCTGGCGTTCGGCCCGCTGCTGGCCTTCACGCCGTTCGCCAAGCCGGACGGAGCGGGCGGTGTCGATGGTGGTGGCCGTCCGGGGCCGATATTCGCGCAATCCAGCGGTCTTGGCGCTGGCGGCGGACCGGGCGTCACCGTGTTCGACCAGTTGCGCGGCCAGACTGAGCGTTGGAACATCGAGGGTCGCCGGATCGTCGTCGCGGCCTGGACCAAGGGGTCACGCGAACGGCTGACCAGCCTGCTGCGCGAACACGGCTTCAAGGATGCCGCCCAGGAAGACGACTGGGCCGCCGTCCGCCGCAAGCCCGCCGGATCCGTCTCCGTCGTCGTGCTCGGTGTCGAGCGCGGCTTCGTGGCCGACCGCATGGCCCTGGTCGGCGAGCAGGACCTGCTGGGCGAGCGGATCTCCCGCCCACCGCGCCGCCGTAAACGCGCCGACCAGTTCATCGCCGAAGCCACAGAAATCGCCGAGGGCGACCTGGTGGTCCACCAGGAGTACGGCATCGGCCGCTATGACGGTCTTGCGACGCTGCACGTCACCGGCGCCCCGCATGACTGCCTGCGGCTGATCTACGACGGCGACGAAAAACTGTTCCTGCCGGTCGAGAACATCGAGGTCCTGTCGCGCTACGGCAGCGAACACCAGGGCGCCTCGTTGGACAAGCTGGGCGGTGCCGGGTGGCAGACCCGCAAAGCCAAGATGAAGCAGCGCATCCGCGAGATGGCGGGTGAGCTGATCCGCATCGCCGCCGAACGCAAGGTCCGCGAAGCGGAAACCATGGCGCCGCCGGAAGGCACCTGGGACGAATTCTGCGCCCGCTTCCCATTCGCCGAAACCGAAGACCAGGCCCGCGCCATCGCCGATGTGCTGGAGGATCTGGCCGCCGGCAAGCCGATGGACCGCCTGATCTGCGGCGATGTGGGCTTCGGCAAGACCGAGGTCGCGTTGCGTGCCGCCTTCGTCGCCGCGATGTCCGGCTCCCAGGTCGCCGTGGTCGTGCCCACCACCCTGCTGGCCCGCCAGCATTTCCGCACCTTCTCCGCTCGGTTTGCCGGTCTGCCGGTCAAGGTCGCGCAGTTGTCGCGCATGGTCACCGCCAAGGAAGCGAATGAGGTTCGCAAGGGCGTTGCCAGCGGCGACATCGGGATTGTCGTCGGCACCCACGCCCTGCTGGCCAAATCGATCGAATTCGCCGACCTGGGCCTGCTGATTGTCGATGAAGAGCAGCATTTCGGCGTCGCCCACAAGGAACGGCTGAAGGCGATGAAGGCCGACGTTCATGTGCTGACACTGACCGCGACCCCGATCCCCCGGACGCTTCAGTTGGCGCTGACCGGTGTGCGGGAGATGTCGATCATCGCCACGCCGCCGGTCGATCGGCTGGCGGTGCGGACGTTCATCATGCCGTTCGATTCGGTGGTGATCCGCGAGGCCCTGCAACGCGAGCGGTTCCGTGGCGGCCAGGTGTTCTGCGTGGTGCCGCGGATCGAGGACCTGCAACGCATGTCCGATCGCCTGCGGGAGATCGTGCCCGAAGCCCGAACGGTGCAGGCGCACGGGCGGTTGGCGCCGACCGAACTGGAACGGGTGATGACCGAGTTCGGTGACGGCAAGTACGACATCCTGCTATCCACCAATATCGTCGAGAGCGGCCTGGACATGCCGGCGGTCAACACGCTGGTGATCTATCGCGCCGATATGTTCGGCCTGGGGCAGTTGTATCAGTTGCGCGGGCGCGTCGGGCGCGGCAAGCAGCGCGGCTACGCCTATCTGACATGGCCGCCGAACCATCGTCTGTCCGTCGCCGCCGAGAGACGGTTGACCGTGATGCAAACGCTCGATGCGCTGGGTGCCGGGTTCACCCTGGCCTCGCACGACCTGGATATTCGCGGCGCCGGAAACCTGCTGGGCGACGAACAGTCGGGGCACATCAAGGAGGTCGGGATCGAGCTTTACCAGCAGATGCTGGAAGACGCGGTCGCGGATATCAAGGTCGGCGAGGGCAAGCGTGTCGGGTCGGATCGCGACTGGACGCCGAACATCTCGCTGGGACTGCCGGTGCTGATCCCCGAGGCCTACGTGCGCGACCTGCCGGTGCGGCTGGGCCTGTACCGGCGCATTGGCGCGCTGGCCTCGGATGGTGAAAGCGACGCAATGGCCGCGGAACTGGTGGACCGGTTCGGCCCCTTGCCAGAGGAGGTCGAGAACCTGCTGGGTGTCGTCGCGCTGAAGCGTCTCTGCCGTGAATCCGGGGTCGAGAAGCTGGAGGCCGGGCCGAAAGGCATGGTAATTACCTTCCGGGGCAACGCGTTCGCCAACCCCGCCGGGCTGGTGCGGTGGCTGTCCAGCAAGGGCGGCATGATCCGCTTGCGTCCGGACCACAAGCTGGCGATTTCGCGGGACATGGATGTGGCGACCCGGCTGAAGTTCGCCCGCGACACGCTGAAGTCGCTGGACAAGATCACCCGGGAGGCGAAGGCGGCTTGATCGCGCGCGCCATGTGCGCCGGCGCCCGGGCTTTGCTGTTGGAGAACGTCGACGAGCCGAAGCTTCGGGTGGCGGGGGGTTAGGGTTCAGCCACCAACCGTCACGTTCAGATCGGTCACCAGCCCGTTCGCCAGCGAGTAAACCCAGCCGTGGACCATCAGGTTCTGGCCGCGGGCCCAGGCGTCCTGCACGAACACGTCCGATGCCACGTTCCTGACCTGCCGCATCACGTTCAGTTCGCACAGGCGGTTCAAGCGGGATCGTTCATCGGGAATGGCCTCCAACTCATGCTGGTGTTCCGTGAAGACCTCCCGGATCGGATGCAACCAGTGGTCCACGAGGCCACGCCGCTTGCCGTCCACCGCGGCCGCGATGCCACCACAGCCGTAATGACCCACGACAATGACGTGTTTCACCCTTATGACGTCCACCGCGAACTGTAGAACCGACAGGTAGTTCGCGTCCTGCGGCGGTGCCAGATTGGCCACATTGCGGTGCACGAACAGCTCACCGGGATCCAAATCGACGATTTCATTCGCCGGTACCCGGCTGTCCGCGCAGCCGATCCATAGGTACTCGGGGGCCTGCTGGCCCTCCAGCCGTTTGAAGAAGCCGGCGTCCGCGGCGACCTTGCGGGCTGCCCAGGCCTGGTTGTTTGCTTTCAGATGATCCAACATCGGATCACGAGACGACAAACTTCCAGCCCCGGTCAACCCCCTTTTTGTGCAGTGCGTTATGCCGAAAACGCCCACCGCATGGCAGGCTTGGCGACCCGGCGAACCGCGAAGACCGACCGCGAAACGGCGGGGTTGCGCAGCAGTCCCAACACGGCGCGTACTTTCCGGCTGCCGCGCGGAAGCCGCTCCGCGACAGCGGATACTTCATTCCAGGCCATGGAAATCTTCTCCTTGTCCCCCTTCAACAACGCAGCGCGGTAGTGACCAAGCGCGTGGGGGAGCATACGGCTGGCGCTTTTGGCATCATAGCGGGCCAGGAACAGCACTTCGTTCCAGGTGGTCTCGACTGCCTCCGGATCGCCCAGTTTTACCGCTACTTCGTATTCCCGGATCGCTTGCTCGAAGAACCGCGGCGCGATCAGGTCGCGTGCGTAATAACGAGAGCGATTCACGTCGTCGGGGAACATTTCCAGAAGTTTGCGGGTATAGATGCCGCGGCTGCGGGCCATGCGGAATGAATATGACGTCGATCCGGGATAGATCCGCCACTTCGACAGGGCTTTATCCAAATACACATTATCATATCCAGACCGGAACATCCGCATGAACAGGTCGTCGTCCTCATAGCCGCACAGCCGGTCGTCGAACCCGCCGACGGAAAGAAACGCCTCGCGGTTGATCAGGGCGGCAGACGGCAGAATGAACATGTCCTGGCGGATGCAGTCGAAGATATGTCGTTTCGGGTGCGCGACCCCGATCGAACCGAGGTAGGAACGGGCCACGAGGTAGCCGAACTCGTCGATCTCATCCAGGTTGGAGTAAACCCATCCAATGGCTGGCGCGGTTGGGGTCAGAAATGGTTTCACCAGTTCTTCAAGATGGTTTGGATACCAGATGTCGTCCTGATCCAGCAGTGCGAACAACTCGGTTTGGGCCCGCTTCGCACCCAGGTTGCGCGCCGATGACTGTCCGCCATTGGGTTTGTGGATCAAGGTAATGGGGTGGGTCTTTGCCAACCGTTCGACGATTGCCACACCTGCCCCATCGTCGGTGGAACCGTCGTTCACGACGATGATTTCCTTGGGCGGCAAGGTCTGTGCGAAGACGCTTCGCAGCGCCTCCTCGATGAATGCCGAGCCGTTGTAGAGTGGAATAATGGCTGTGATGCCGAGTGTCGGATCAGGTGATGAGCATTCCGTCGCCGCAACCACCGTAACCGCCGGCTGCTCGGTCGTTGCAACGGTATCCAGTTGCGCGATCGCATCCGCGGACTCCCGGACCATGTCCTTTAACAGGGCAAGGCGTGCGGGATTGATCTCGGCCTCGGGTAGCGTCACCCGCCGCCGTTCCAGCCAGACATAGAACTCCACGCCGTCCGCTGGCTCGATCGAGCGGATCGCCCAATCGATATGGCCCAGAAGGTTTAGCTCCAGCATCATAAGCTCGAAGCTTTTCGGCGTGAACGTCCAGGCATGGGTGTCTTTGTATTGCGAGCCGGGGGCCTCGTCTGCGTCCAGGTAGCCCTGTTGTGCGGCGTGGATGGAATGAGCGAGCTGAAGCGGCGCCAGGTTGCCGCGATGAGTCCAGCCGCCATTCCCGTCACGCAGCGCGAAGTAGGCCGCCTGATCGAAGAATGTCTTCCTCTGGTGGCGCGTGCGCTTGTTCAGATGCGCATCGATCACGTCGCCCGTCATGGTGATCGGACGGAAGAAGTCGAAACAGACGCGCTTGTCGGGCAAGGCCAAGGCGATGACGCCGGTTGGTTTCAACAAGGCCGAGGCGCTTTTGAAAAAGGCGATCAGATCAGGAAAATGCTCACCGACATGGGACGCGACAATGCCGTCGAAGCTGGCCAGTTGCGACGTTGGAACGATGTCCGAGAGCGTGCCGCTCTGCCAGACATGGTCAACCGGCTCGATCTTGTCGATGGTCGTCACACCCATTCCGCCGTACTGCTTGATCAGGTCCTCCTGACTCGCATGATCGATGATGGTGGTCCGCCATCCATCTGCCTTGGGGATGATTGGGTTATAACTCGCGCCCAATTCGATCAGTCGCATGGACCGATCGAAGTGACGACGGATCAGTTCTGTTCTGTTCATGATTGTCGTCCAAGATAAATCGTCTGGAAGTGTATAACATGATCTATACCATTTCCTATTGGCACTAAAGATGTGATCGGGTCACATTCTGGTGTTTATTGTTAGATTGTACAACAGGACGTGAAGAACAAATTCTGTTGATCGAAGGGCGGGGGCGGCCGATAGGGCGTTCGACAGGAGCGGGTGGCTCGATTAAGCTGCCTTCGTTCATTCATAAGCAATCCGTCTGGGGACGTTCAAAGATGGCCGGAAACGCCGAGAAAGTTATCGAACTCGACCGCCAGCGGATGGCGGCAATGGGGGCGAGGGATATCGCCGCGCTGGATCGCCTGATCGCCGACGATCTGATCTATATACACTCCTCCGCGCGGATGGACACCAAGTCAACCCTCATCGGGGCGATGGAATCCGGTGCCACCGTATACCATTCAGTCGTTCCGTCTGACGTGGTCGCGCAGGATTTGGGTGATGCCGTGGTACTGACGGGGGTTGCGGCGATCGGCGTCACCTCTGGCGGCAATGCCATGTCGTTTCGTGTTCGGTTTGTCGATGTCTACGCAAATCGCGGGGGGAACTGGCAAATGGTCACCTGGCAGAGTACCAAGCTGGCTTAATTTCATACCGCGACCGTCGGCCCGCGACGTTTCCGAGGACATTGCCATGGCCCCTGCACCGGTTCCCTTTACCCTGGCGATCCCCGACCGGGACATCGCCGACCTCCGAACGCGGCTCGCGCTGACGCGGTTTCCGGATCAGGCGCCGGATGCGCCTTGGGCCTATGGCACCGACCTGGGCTACATGAAGACACTGGTGCCCTATTGGAAGGACCAGTTCGACTGGCGGGCGCGGGAAGCCGCTTTGAACGCCTTCCCGCAATTCAAGGTGCGGATGCCGGACGTCGATCTGCATTACCTGCATGTGCCGGGGAAGGGGCCTTCGCCGACGCCGCTGCTGCTGATGCACGGCTGGCCCGGTTCGGTGTTCGAGTTCGTCGATATCATCCCACGCCTGACCGATCCCGCCCGCTTCGGCGGCGACCCGGCCGATGCGTTCACGGTCATCGCGCCGTCGTTGCCGGGCTACGGGCTGTCGTTCGTGCCAGGGCAGAAGCGCTTCAGCATCGAGGATATCGCGGCGTGCTTCGCGTCGCTGATGACCGACGTGCTTGGATACCAGCGCTACGCGGCCCAGGGCGGCGATTACGGCGCCTTCACCGCGTCCAGGCTTGGGCACGCGCACGCCCAGAACGTCATCGGTATCCACATCAACCTGCTGACCATCCAAAGGGATCGGTCGCCGCCGGCGAACGCGACGGAGGAGGAGCGTCGTTATTTCGACGCATTGGCGTACTGGTTGAAAGAGGAAACCGGGTATCAGTGGATCCAGGGGACCAAGCCGCAAACCCTGTCGTACGGTCTGACGGACTCGCCGGCCGGCCTTGCAGCCTGGATCGCCGAGAAGTTCCGTACCTGGACCGACTGTGATGATGACCTGGAGTCGGTCATCAGCCGTGATCACCTGCTGGCGAATATTTCCCTGTATTGGTTCACTGGCGCCATCGGTTCGTCCTTCTGGCCGTACTACGCCCGGATGCACGGGCCGTGGCCGATCCCAAGCGGCGGGACGGTGGATGTGCCAATGGGGTATTGCGCGTTCCCGAAGGAGATCATCCGCCCGCCCCGGTCGATCGCAAAGCAGATGTATACGAATATCCAGCGATGGACGGTGATGCAAAAGGGCGGGCATTTCGCGGCGATGGAGCAGCCGGAGGCTCTGGCGGCGGAGATCCGCGCATTCTTCCGGGGGCTGCGATAGCAATCTCCCCCCGGCCGAGACTGGTGTGGGGACGACGAACGGTTCGTCACGGCTTTTTGGGGCGCTTCGCGGGGCGATCCGTGTGGCAATCCCCAAAATCCGTGATGGCCCCTTTCTCTACCCCCGCACCAGCCCATCAAAACCAGTCCGCTACCGAACGCCCCTAAGTCGTGATCTCCACCTTCACGTCCATCCCAAGAAAATCATCCGGCTTCCCAACGAAGCTCCCCTTCAAAGGCACTGCCTGAGACGGATCGCGGGTAACCGCCACGCGGATCAGGTTACGGTCGCTGATAATCCCATTGGTCGGATCGAACGGCACCCATCCGGCCCCCGGCAGGTAGATCTGCGCCCAGGCATGGGTGACGCCGGCGCCGATCACCGTGTCCTTGCCGCCGGTCAGCTTGCTGTCATCGTACAGGTAACCCGACACGAAGCGCGCGGCGAAGCCCAGCGTGCGGGCAGCCTCCATCAACAGCAGGGCATAGTCGCGACAGGTGCCGGTGCCGGATTTCAGGGTGGCGGCTGGGCTTTGTGTGCCCATCTCGTCCCGAGGGTTGTATTTGAATTCTGCCTGAATCGCCCGGGTCATCGCCGACAGGATGCCCATCGTGTCGTGCTTGGCGTCCCCTTCGACGAACCGGCGTGCCCAACTGTCCACCAGGTGGTCGGCGTCGGTGTAGTGGCGTTCGGCGGTGCGGCCGATGTCGGGAACCTCGGCGGCATCATAGCTGAACGGGTACTGGCGGGCATAATCCTCGATCTCGACATTGGCTTCGGCCAGCGGGAAATGTTCCGCCCGGAACCTCGATTCGACGCGCAGTTCGGCCGCCGGCTCAGCGAACCGGGCGATGGCGACCGAATTGCTGAAAACGTCGTGGATCCAGCGGATTTTCGCTTTCGGGCTGAGTACCAGGGAAGTGCCCAACAAGCGCAGGTCGTGGCTGTCGCGGGGCCGCATCATCATCCGGTGCTCCCCGAAGGTCACCGGATTGGCATAATGATAGGTGGTCGTGTGGGTGACGGTCAGAACGGGCACGTTCGATCCCTCGCGCGGTGCCACAGGCTAACAGCTTCGCGGCGGTTCGGATGCCTATCCACTGAAATTTGCAGGTTCCAGCCCGGTACGTCGAAGCACCGGTGCGATCCCCGCCGACGCCAGGAACCGCAGCAACGCCGAAGCCGCGTCCGGCTGGGCTGACGCGGTTAGCAGTCCGCCGGAGAACGTGGCGACCGTGCCAATCTCCTCCGGCAGTTTGCCGACCACCTCGATACCCGGAACCACCAGCAATTCGCTGACCTGCTGCACCGCCAGGTCGGCTTCACCGCTCACCAGCCGTTCGGCGGTGAAACCCGACGGTACGACCAGAACCTTGACCTGACCCGCGATTCCCAGGCGCTGTAGCAGACCGGCGAAAAAGATCCCGCTGGCGCCGATCCTCGAGTACGCGACAGACCGAGCGGCGAGCAAAGTGTCCTTGAAAGACTCAACAGTGGCGATGTCGGGCTTGGGCGCACCGGCCTTCACCGCGATGCCGACGAACGACAGTGCGATGTCGGTTCGCGAACCCGGCCGCATCCTGCCCTCGGCGATCATGTCGTCGATCCCTTGTGCCGTCAGGATCGCGATGTCCGCCGCCTCCCCGGCGCGCAGCCGTTCCAGCAGGGCCACCGTCGGGGAAAAATCGGCCTGGATCGAAACCCCGGTTTCGGTCTCGTACCGCTGGGTCAGTTCCTTCATCGCGCCCATGACCGCCAGGGTGGACAAAACGCGGATCTGGGTCATGCGGCTTCCTCGTCTTCCAGCGGCTCAAGATCGACACCCACCGAGACGACGTGATCGCCACCGCCCAGGATCACGCCGCGAACCGGACTGACATCGCTGAAGTCGCGGCCCCAGCCCAACAGCACATGCTCGTCCTTGATGACGATCCCGTTGGTGGGATCGACATCGATCCAGCCATGTTCCGGACCCAGCCAGGCGCCGACCCAGGCGTGGGACTGATCGGCCCCCTGGCGCTTCACCTGGCCCGGCGGCGGCTTGGTGCGAATATAGCCCGAGGTATAGCGCGCCGGGATGCCAATGCCGCGCAGCCCCGCGATCATGGCGTGGGAGAAATCCTGGCAGACGCCCTCTCTTCTCGCCATCACCTGCGAGACGGGCGTGGAGATCGTAGTGACCCCCGAGCGGAAGCGGAATTCGGTGTAAAAGCGGTCGTTCAGTTCCAGCAGCGCTTCCAGTACCGGGCGGCCGCCGGTGAACGACTCGCTGACATAGTCCCTGGCCGCGGGGTCCAGCGGCGCCATGGACGTAGGGAAGCGGAATTCGACCGCCTGCCAGCCTTCCGTCGTGTTGGCCGCTTCGACGACACTTTCCCAGTCCGGCGTCGTCGAAGGACTGGGTGGCGGCCGCCGATCGACCTCGACGACGGATTCCGATGTCACCTCGAAATCCGCGTGCGGCATGTCCATGAACAGCCAGGTGACGTGGTTGCCGAAATGGTCCAGCCCGTCGCGGCGGCGCGCGGGCATCGGGTCGGTCAGGATCCGCTCCGACAGGATGGTCTGCCAGGGCTGCGGACGCGGGCGCAGATGGACCATATGGGCCGCGAGTTCGACCGGCGTGCCGTAGGCGTAACGGGTAGTGTGTTGGACGCGATAACGCATGACGGATGTGTAGCCTTTGCGCGCACGCTTGTCATTGCATGCCGGGCAACCACCAATCCACCACCTCGCCCTGACCGTCGCGGGGATAGGCGTGCGACAGATCGGGGATCTCGCGATAGGTAATCGCCGCGCCCGCGCCTTTCAGGGTGCGGTAAGCGGTTCGGGCCATATTGACGGGAAACATCCAGTCCAGGGCGCCGTGGGTCAGATGGATGGGTAGGCCGGTCAGACGCTCCGGTGTCGTCATGGCCAGCAGGAACGGATGAAACGACCCGGCCACCGGCGCCAGATGGGTGAACGGCGAGTCGTCGGAGACCCCGCTCAGAAGCGTGAAGGTCCCGCCGTCGCTCATGCCCGTCAGCAGCATATGGGTTGCGTCGATGGTCCAGCGGTCGCGGACGCGGGTCAGGATGGCGTTCAGGTTTCCGGCGTCGATTTCGGGTTCCATCAAGGACCAGGTGCCGCCGATCGCGGTTGGGGCGATGACGATCAGGCCGCGCGCCCGCGCCTCGGGCAGCCAGTTCCACAGGAACAGCCGGCCGTGACCGGACCCGCCGTGCAGCGCCATCACAACCGGCATCGGTGTGGCGGGATTGTAAAAGGGCGGGACATAGACGGAAAACCCGCCCCGCTCCGTGGTTTCGTTGGCAGAGTGGAATATCCCTGTGTCCGGATGCGCCGGCCCGGCAAGCCGCTGTTGCACCGCCGGGTCGTCCCGAAAACGACGTTCAAGGAAATAGAGACCAACCCGAGGATCGGCATCCGCCAACGCCGCCAACGCCTCCAGTGCTCGGCTGTATTGGCGCAGCGCACGGTAGGCCTCCAGCATCGGATTGTCGGCCAACGGGGCGGCACGAAGCCCGGCACACGCGCGGGATGCAAAGCGGGCGGCAAGCGCGATCTGCTCGGACTCCGCGTTGACCTCCCGGTCGTCGAGCGTGGCAACCAGCGCGTCCAACCGTCTGGGATGCATCGCCTGTGCGATGTGGCTCAGTCTGTCCAGAACGCCGAACACATGCGTCAGTGCCGCATCGTCTGCCATCGGCCCACCCTTCCCATGCCGCCGTTCGTCCTGTTCCATACAGGCCAGGGAGATCGAACGCCAATGACGCAGGAAAGATTGCTGGCCCTTTGGGACCATCTTGGGTTGAACGCGGCGCATGTCGCGAGCCAGATGGCCGGGGATATCGCGGGGTTGGTTCAGGCGGCCCCGGAACGGGTGGGCGGCGTCGTGCTATGCGTGCCCGCTCGGTTAGACCCAGCGCCGTTCGCCGGCGTGGCGGAGCGGATCCGCATGATCAGCGGTTCGGTGGGAATGACCGCGCAGGTCACGACGGCCGCGATGGGGCGGCTGCCGGCGGCCTCGCGGCATGTCCTGACGGACTACGACGCACCCGGCTGGGCAGACGTAGTCGCCGAACGGACAGCGGAGATTGTCGCGGTCCTTGATGCCCTGCCGCCCTTGCCTCCGATCCAACTACCCCGGGCGACTGGTTCTGTTGCCGGCATTTCCTACGCGGTTCAAGGCGAAGGACCACCCTTGGTTCTGCTGCCGTTCTTCCTCGCCCCCTCGCAATGGGAACCGGCGCTGGAGGACCTCGCACGGCGGTTCACCGTGATCGTGCTGGGCGGACGGCACCTGGGCGGCGTAGCGGCGCTGGAGGACCGAGCGTCGGGGGAGAGTTATCGGGCGCTGGTTGGCTCGCTGTGGGATGCGATGGCGATCGGGCAGGGCGACATGGTCTTGGACGTCGGCTGCGGTTCGGGGGCGTTGGATCGGTTGCTGGCCGCGCGATTGAACGGCGGCCGGATCGTCGCCACCGATCTGAACCGTTTCCTGCTGAAGGAGGCGGGATTGCTGGCCGATGGCCTGCCGGTATCCTTTCAGGAGGCAAATGCGGAATCGTTGCCGTTTCCGGATGCATCGTTCGATGCGGCGTTTACCATAACGGTGCTGGAGGAATGCGACGCCGACCTGGCGCTGCGGGAGCTGCATCGCGTGGTGAAGCCTGGCGGGCGGGTTGGCGTGATCGTTCGGGCGATCGATCTGCCGCAATGGTGGAATCTGGATCTGCCGCCGGCGATCAAGCGGAAGGTCGAGATTCCGCCTCAATCGGTTGGACGTGCGGGCGTTGCCGATGCGTCCCTGTACGCGCGGATGCGGCAGGCCGGGTTCGGTGCATTGCGGTGCTTTCCCAGCCTCGTGACATTTGACAATCCCGATGGGCCGATCTGGCGATACCGGGAGGATCATGTACTGTCTCAGTTGACAGAAGAAGAAACGAGGACTTGGCGCGGTGCCACGCGGGCGGCGCGTCAGGCCGGGCTGCTGTTCATGGCAAATCCGATGCATTGCGTGGTAGGAACGAAATCGAAAGGAGATGCCGATGCTGTTGCTGCATAAGACGAAGCCGGGTTTCGGCCTGGATCTTGTGGAAGGCGCCGAAGCACCCCCTCCGGCCGCCGGAGAAGTCACGGTTCGCGTCGAGAACGCCGGTATCTGCGGGTCCGATGTCCATGCCTATGAATGGACGGACGGGTACGGCTTCATGGTGCCGCACCTACCGGTGACGATGGGGCACGAGTTCGCCGGCCGCATCGCCGCTCGGGGTCCTGGCGTATCGGTGGCTGAGGGCACGGCGGTCACGGTGATGCCGGGTGTGAACTGCGGCACCTGTGCCAACTGCCTGCGCGGCGACCGCCGGAACTGCCTGAAGCGCAGCGCGATTGGCCTGACGCGAAACGGCGGGTTCGCGCGTTACGTGACCGTGCCGGCGGCGAATTGTCTGCCGTTGCCGGAAGGCGTGGACACCGAACTCGGCGCGTTGACGGAGCCTTTGGGTGTCGGCTGTGAGGCTGTGCTGACCGGGGAGGTTGGGTTGGGCGACACGGTTCTGGTCATGGGGCCCGGAACGATCGGTCAGGCCATCGCGCTGTTCGCCCGTGCGGCGGGGGCAGGGCGTGTGCTGATCGCGGGGCGCGCGGACGGTCCCCGGTTCGATACCATGCGGCAGTTGGGGTTCGCGGACATCCTGGATGTCGCGGAGGCCCCGCTTTTCGATCTGGTCATGGCGGCGACCGGCGGACGAAAGGTGGATGTGGTGATCGAGGCGACCGGTCATCCGCCAACGATCGTCGATGGCCTGGGTGTGCTGCGGACCGCCGGCATCCTGGTAGTGGCGGGGATCCACCCTGGCCCGGTCTCACTGCCGCTGACGGATTTCGTCCGCGCCCGGCATCAGTTGCGGGCGACGCACGGATGCGATCGTTTCACCTGGGACAAGGTGCTGTCCACGCTGGGGCGCGAACCGGAACGGTTCCGGCCGATGGTCACGCACCGGCTGCCATTGGAGCGTGGGCTGGAGGGTTTTGAGCTATCGCGCCAGCGGGCGGCGTCCAAGGTGATGTTGCGGCCATAGGTGGTGCCTGACCTTGGCGGACTGGTGCGGGGGAGAGAAAGGGCACCCAACGCGTCGAGGCGACGCCCGAAACCAACGTGGCGAACGGCCGGTTCAAACCGGCTCCAACACGATATCAAACGTGATCAGAACCGGGTTCTCCCCTTTGCGGAGCCAACCCTCGTGGACCTCGCCCTTCATATCGACGACCAGCATATCCAGTGCGGCGATACCGTCGCGGATATGGCCCTGGCGAACCAGGACCTCGGTCGCATGATCATCCACACCGCTGCCGTGGTTAAATCGAGCACCGATTAGGCTACCAAGGCTGCCTCTTACCTCGGCGTTCCGAACGCCGTGGGTGCGGGCGATCGTCTCCAGGGCGGTTAAGGCGTCCTCGTTCGGCTTGATCCGAGCGACGATGGCCTGGCCGGTGCTGGTGCCCGAGGGTTGAAACAGCGTAAAGTTGGTTTCCGGGTCCGGCGTGGCCTCGATCCGGATAGTGTGGAAGCCCCAGGCGGTTGCCTCCGCGCGGCTGCCGAGGACAGCGTCCTTCGGCAGGATATGCCCGCCGCGACGCCGTCCATCCGGTTCGATCCAGACGGCGTGGCAGTGAATGAAGGGCTTGCCGTCCGCCCAACCAAAGGTGGCGTTGGCTTGCTCGATCCGTGTCGTGCCCTCGGGTGCGAGTGGAGCGGTGAAGTAGGCGACATGGGACTCGTCGTCTGCTGGGCCGGGCATCACGTAGCGGAACGGATTCAGATCGGCATCTTTCAGCGTGACGGTGGCTGACTGGAAGCCGGCCTTCAACAGCGGGCCGGTGATCGCCTCGTTCAATGTCAGGCCTGGTTCCAGGTTGAAATGCAGCGTGACAGCTTCGCCGCGAAAGCAGTCGATCCGGTTGGGATGCGGCGGGCCGGGTTGTCGCAGCGACCGCATGGGTGCTCCTGATGGGTTGATCGCATGGCAGGCTAGCGTCAGGCTGCGGCTGGTCAATGGGATGATGCGATGCTTGTTCTGGTGGTCGGCCCCAGTGGCGCCGGCAAGGATACGGTGCTGGGGCTGGCGCGTTCCGCGCTGGCCGGCGATGCCCGGTTTCGCTTCGTGCGGCGGGTGATCACGCGGCCTGCAAATGCCGGAGGCGAGGATCACGAGGCGGTTTCGGAAGATACCTTCGCACGGCGATCGTTCGCGCTGCGGTGGCAGGCGCACGGATTGTCGTATGGGATTCCGCTGGATGTGGCGGACGACCTCGATCGCGGGGTCGTCGTGGTGGCGAATGTTTCACGCGGTACGATTGCGTTCGCGGCGGAACGGTTCCCCGTGCGGGTGATAGAAGTGACCGCACCGCCGTCTGTTCTCGCCGCCCGCCTCGCTTCGCGCGGACGAGAAACGTCCGACGATATCGCTCGGCGGCTCGCGCGGGACGTTCAGATACCGGCTCATGTCCCGCTCGAAAGGGTGGTGAATGACCGTTCCGCCGCAGACGCGGCCCGGGATTTCGTGGCGGCACTCCTGAAATACCACCGCGATCATAAGGCTATTACCCGCGCAACCTAATCCGTTCGGCCAAAGTAAAGGACGCGCCGGGGGCGGCCTGGGTGAACAGGCAAATGTCCTCAACTCGCCGGGGCTGTGCCAGCGCGGGCGCGAACCAAGCCTCGGCGGCGGGCAGGATCACCGATTTTTCCGCGTCGGACAGGCGGCGGGTCAGCGTCATGTGGAAGAACCACGATTCAAATACGTAAGGGTAGCCCCAGCGGACCAGCATCGCTTCCTGTTCCGCCGACAGGTTCGCCCGGCGCCTGCTGGCCAGTTCGTCATCGGTGGGTGGCTGGCGAAACGAATCCAGTTGTTCCACGCACGCATCGGCCAGGGCTTGCAGCGGCGGACATGGCGCCGTCTCACGCAGCGCCAGGAACCCGCGCAGGTCCGCCACAGCGAGCTGAGGCAGATCGAACGGCGCGATGTAAGCCGCCATTGCCCGGACGGCGGACATCAGGGGACGCCATCCTCCGGTCAACCGCAGCGGCGGCTTCAGCGTGGCGTGGAAGCCATAGCGGCGCGGTTCCGCGGTGATCGCGTTGATGTCGGGCACGTCAGGCTGCGGAACGGGCGCGTTGGTGATGGGATCTCGACCGAGCCAGGCGGCGCTGGCGGCGGTTAGCGGGTCGTTGGGAAGGGGGGCGTAGTAGATGGCGACGCGGGCCGTCATCAAATCACACGCTCGCCGGCGCTCCACACCTGCCGGACGATCGGCAGCGTTCCATGCAGGCGGACCCGGACCATGTCGGCGCGCAGGCCGGTTTCCAGGCGGCCTCGGTCGGGCAGACCGGACATTTGGGCCGCATGGTCGGACACCATGGCGATGGCGTCGGGCAGGCTCAGGCCCTCCTCGCGGACGCACTGGAAGGCGGCCTCGATCAGGCTGGGCGGCACGTAGTCGGAGGCGAAGGCGTCCACCGCGCCGGCGCGGACCAGGTCGGCGGCCGAAACATTGCCGGAGTGGGAACCGCCGCGGACGATGTTCGGGGCGCCGGCGATGACCATCATGCCGGCTGCCTTGGCTGCCCGGGCGGCTTCCATGGTGACGGGGAACTCGCTGATCTTGATTCCATCGGCGGCGTTTTCGGCGATTTCTTCCTCGGTGCGGTCATCGTGGCTGGCCAGCGCGATGGAGGTGCCGCGCACGCGGTCCAGCAGGGCTTTGCGGTTCGGGTCGCGCAGCCGCGCCCGCTGGGCCTGCATTTCCCCGATCCGGCGCTCCACCGTTGCTTCATCGAGCCCGCCCTGGCGGCGGAGCTTTCGGTAGAAATCGATGTTGGCGTATTGGCCGACGCCCGGGCTGTGGTCCATCAGGCTGATCATGCGGACCAGGGGATGATCCGCCACCGGATCGAACAGGTCCAAAACGTCCGTTGCCGGGACTTCGCAGCGCAAATGCAGGAAGTGCTGCGATTTCAGCAGCCCAGCCTCGGTCAGCGCGTCCAGGTCGACCACGCCGTCCTGAAAGGTTTTGATGCGCTCTTTGTCGAATCCCAGGTCGCCGAGGCACAGCGCATCCAGCACCGTGGTGACGCCGGCCGCGGCACATTGGGCGTCGTGCGCGACCATGGCGGAACGGGAGGGCCAGCGCGCAAGGCTGCGCGGCTGAACCTGGCGTTCCAGGTTGTCGGTATGGACATCGACGACACCGGGAATGACGTAGTCCCCACCAACGTCGATCGCGCCGCGGGATTGCGACGGTCCGGCCTGGATATCGGCGATGGTTTGGCCATGCATCACGATGGTGCCGGTCAGTATTTCGTCGCGCAGAACCAGGATCGCGTTGGTCAGGATCGTTTCTTGCGTCATGCGGCTTCCTGGCAGGGAGTCATGGTGAACAGGCGGTCGGCGATGGCGTCGCGGACATCGGCGTCGTGGCAGATCGCGACGATGGCGGTGCCGCTGGCTTTGGCATCGCGGACCATGTCTATCACAACCGCGCGGTTTTCGGCATCCAAAGACGCCGTGGGTTCGTCCAGCAGCAGGATCGGTTGGTTGCGGATGAATCCCCGAGCGAGGTTGATGCGCTGCTGCTCGCCGCCGGAGAAGGTGGCGGGCGGGATGGCATGCAGGCGTTCGGGGATGTTCAGCCTCACCAGCAGGGCGCGGGCCTGCTCGCGCCCGTCGCCGGTGCGGGCTTGTTCGGCGACGATGTCGATGGCGGCAACGCGGGGGACGACGCGCAGGAACTGGCTGACATAGCCCAGGGTTTCCTTGCGGACGGCGAGGATGGTTCGGGGATCGGCGCTGGCGATATCGATCGTCTCGCCACGGTGGCGGATCAGGATTTGGCCCGATTCGGCGCGGTAGTTGCCGTACAGGCTGCGTATAAGGGTGGTTTTACCGGCGCCGGACGGGCCGGAGAGGACAACGCACTCGCCGGCGCTGACGGACAGATCGACGTTAGAAAGCACCGGTATACCCAGGCCGCCCCGCAGATGCAGCGTGAATGTCTTCGCCAGCCCATGGGTTTGGAGCATGACGGTCATGGCACGAGACACAGCGGCTGCTTGAAATGCTTCGCCCGATTGCCCCGGGGTTCGGTGCCGCGATTACAACGACGTGCCACGGGCCGATCCGTGCTCATGCGTTCAGCACCGAACTGACCAGTAACTGCGTGTATGGGTGCTGCGGGTCATCCAATACCTGATCGGTCAGGCCGGTTTCGACGATCCGGCCTCGCTGCATGACGGCGATGCGGTGGGCCAACAGGCGGGCAACGGCGATGTCGTGGGTGACCAGGACAACCGCGATGTGCAGACGGTTGACCAGGGAGCGGATCAGGTCCAGCAGCCTTGCCTGGACGGAAACGTCCAGTCCTCCGGTGGGTTCGTCCATGAACACAAGGCGGGGATGCGTAACCAACGTGCGGGCGATCTGCAGGCGTTGCAGCATGCCGCCCGAGAAGGTGCGAGGCAGGTCGTCGATGCGGTCGGCGTCGATCTCGACCTGCGCGAGCCAGTCCAGCGCGGCCCCGCGGATGTCGCCGTAATGACGGGCGCCCCGGGCCATCAGACGCTCCCCGACGTTGCCGCCGGCACTGACCGACATCCGGAGGTTCTGGCGCGGGTCTTGATGGACGAAGCCCCAGTCGGAACGGTGCAACGTCCGCAGAACCGGCGCCGGCATGACATTGACGTCATGCGATTGGCCGTTGGGATCGCGGTACCAGACAGCTCCCGCATCGGGTTTCAACCGGCCGGAGAGGACGTTCAACAGGGTGGTCTTGCCGGAGCCGGACTCGCCCACGACAGCCAGCATCTCGCCTGGCCAGAGGTCCACGTTGGCGTCGATCAGGGCGGGGATGGCGCCGAAGTTAAGGCGAAGTCCCCGGCCCGAGAGAAGCGTGGGGTCGTTCATTCCGCGGCCGCCTGAAACCCGTCGGTCCCGACATGCCCGGCCGCACGGCGTTCCGCGCAGTGATCGGTGTCGGAGCAGACGTACAGACGCCCGCCTTTGTCGTCGGTGACGACTTCGTCCAGGTAGGAATCCGTGGCGCCACACAACCCGCACGGATGCGGGGCATTGATCGTCCGGAACGGATGATCGTCGAAGTCCAGCGACTTCACCCGCGTCCATGGGGGAATGGCGTAGATGCGCTTTTCACGACCGGCGCCGAACAACTGCAAGGCCGGCATCATGTCCATTTTCGGATTGTCGAACGCCGGGATTGGGCTGGGCGACATCAGGTAACGCTCGTTCACCATCACCGGGTAGTCGTAGCTGATGGAGATCTGTCCAAAACGGGAAACATCCTCATACAGTTTCACATGCATCAGCCCGTAATCGGCCAGACCGTGCATGCGCTTCGTTTCGACACGGCTGGGTTCCAGGCGGAACAGCGGTTCCGGCTGCGGGACCTGATAGACGATGATCTGGTCCTCGCGCAGTTGCTTTTCCGGAATACGGTGGCGGGTCTGAATAACCGTCGCGTCGGCCGTCGCGGTGGTGGTGGCGACACCGGCCGTGCGGGCGAAGAAGCGGCGGATGGAAACGGCATTCGTGGTATCGTCGGCCCCCTGGTCGATGACTTTCAGCACATCGGTGGCGCCGAGGATCGCGGCGGTGACCTGGATTCCGCCCGTGCCCCAGCCATAGGGAAGCGGCATCTCGCGGGAGCCGAACGGCACCTGATGGCCCGGGATCGCCACCGCCTTCAGCAGCGTTCGGCGGATCATCCGCTTCGTCTGCTCATCCAGATAAGCAAAATTGTAGCCTTTCATTCCGCCGTCTCCTGCTTGGCACGCATGCGGCGGACATTCTGCAGCTCGCTTTGGAAATCGACGTAGTGCGGTAGTTTCAAATGTTCAACAAAACCGGTCGCCTCGATATTGTCCGAGTGATACAGCACGAATTCGACATTCTGGGCCGGCGCCGTTACATCCTCGCCCAGTTCCTCGGCACGCATCGCCCGATCGACCAGGGCCATGGCCATGGCCTTGCGCTCGCCGAAGCCGAACACCAGGCCATAACCGCGCGTGAACCGCGGCGAGACGGTCTTGGAGCCCTTGAACTGGTTGACCATCTGGCACTCGGTCAGCACCAGGTCGCCGATGTCGATGGTGAACCCGAGTTCCGCCGGCTCGATCTCGACGGAAACCTCACCCATGCGGATTTCCCCGGCAAACGGATGGCTGCCGCCGTAGCCGCGCTGCGTGGAATAGCCCATCCCAAGAACGAAGCCCTCATCGCCGCGGGCGAGCGCCTGAAGGCGGACGTCGCGGCTGGCAGGGAAGGATAAGGACTCGCGCGTCAGGTCGCCGGGTTCCTGTTCGGATGCGGTATCGGGTTCGATGATGCCTTCTTGGCCGAGTACGTCGGAAACGCGGGGCATCGTTTCCGTGTCGGCGGCGGCGATCGGGCCCGGCGCGACCGTTGCGTCGTCAAGCAAGGAAAAATCCAGGAGACGATGCGTGTAGTCGTAAGTGGGACCAAGCAACTGGCCCCCCGGCAGGTCCTTGAAGATGGCCGAGATACGGCGCTCGATCCGCATTGTCGCGGTATCGACCGGTTTGGTGTGGGCGAAGCGGGGCAGGGTGGTCCGAAAGGCTCGCAGAAGGAACGCCGCCTCGATCAGGTCGCCCTGCGCCTGTTTGATCGCCAGCGCCGCCAGTTGCGGGTCGTACAACGAGCCTTCCGCCATCACCCGGTCAACCGAGCGGCCGAGTTGCTGCTGGATCTGGGCGACGCCGAGGGGTGGGATGCTGGGATCGCCGCGGCGTTCCGCCGCCAGCCAGCCATGGGCGGCGTCGATGGCGCGCTCGCCGCCTTTGACGGCTACATATGCCATGGTTCAGGCCTCCTTCACCGAGACGCTGCGCGGCAGCGCGGTCAGCGTGTTTCCGGCGCACAGGATCAGGTCGATGCCACGTGGGAACAGGGCATGGTTGCGCTGCCAGATCGACGCGAAGTCCCCCGGCAGTCCGGTGACATGAAGCGTGGCGGGCTCGCGCAGGCCGGGGCCGTCAAGGATGTAGGCCGGGCCGGTCGTCAGTGAGGTGACTTGCAGGATGACGGTGGCCGAAGTCTCGGGCATTTCGTCCGTGCCGGTCGGCAGCGTGTCCAGATCCGGCAACGACAGCGCCATCGCGAAACTGGCGCCGTCCGTGGGCGCCCCGGTGTGGAAGGCGATCCACGGGCGCGCGGCTTCGGCGGCCGGGTCCAGCCACAGCGGCGTTTCGTGATCGACCAGGGTCAGCAACACGGCGGCCGCTGCGTCGCAAAGCGGGGCGGGGGCGGTGACGCCGCGCACGGATTGGACACGGCCGGGCCGTGACATGGCCTCCAGAACAGCCCGAAAGCAGCTCTGGGCATCGGCCACGGGATCGGCGAAACCCGGGGTCATGTTCGCATCGTCTGCATGGCAAGAAACTGGACCCTCGTCGCCGCGGCTTTGGCGGCCCGTTCTTCCTTCCGCTGCTCCTGCTGGCATTCCAACGGCGTGATGACCTGACGTTCCAGCGCGTCCGTTCGTCCGGGATCCAGCATCAAAGCGTCAGTCAGCGCGGCGAGTTCGGCGCGCTTCTCGTCACGGCCTTGGACATAGGCGTGGCCAATGAGGCCCGTTTCAGTGCGGACAGTGCAGCGGGTGACTGTCATCTCCCCCAGGTTGAATGCCGCCCCGCCGCCGCCCGCCCGGCCGCGCACCATCACCAGGCCGGCTTCCGGTCCGCGCAGCACTGTATATTCGGGGAGCGGAGCCTGATCTTCCAGCAACGCCCGCAACCGGTCGGTTTCGGCCCGTGCGAGGACGGACATCCAGCGTTGGCGGGCTGATCTCGGGTTGTCCATTTGCATCCGGGACTGTGTAGATGTCTAGACAGGTAACCTTCAGTTTGGCTACCGTCAACCATCATGCGCCCCGCATTGGATGAAACAACTATGAACGATATGGATGACTTGGCGACCCATCCGGTTCACCGGCAGGAAGGCGTGACGCTGTGGCGCCAGATCGCCGAACGGATCCAATCAGAGATTGCCTCCGGTGCGACCCAACCAGGCACCAAGCTGCCCACCGAGGCGGACCTATCGGCCCGATTTGGCGTCAACCGGCACACCGTGCGACGCGCGCTGGAGGAACTGTCGCGCGACGGGCTGGTGCGGGTAGAGCAGGGCCGCGGTTCTTTCGTCGCCGAGGATGTTCTGGACTACAATGTCGAGGCACGAACCCGGTTCTCGGAGTGGATCCGAAAGCACAACAAGGAACCGTCGGGCATCGTCCGGCAATTGCGCGAAATCACGGCCGACCGGCGGGTGGCGGACGGACTGGGTATCCGGGCTGGTAGCCGCGTGGTGCTGCTGGAACGTCTGGGGCTCGCCGATGACCGGCCCGTCAGTCTGGCCCGGCACTACTTCCCGGCGGCACGCCTGAAAGGAATTTTCCAGGCCCTGCAAGCGACCTCCCGGATCACCGATGCACTCCGGGCGATCGGCGTGGAGGATTACCTGCGGCTGCAAACGCGCGTAACCGCGCGCCTGCCGACGCAAACCGAGGCGGACCTGCTGCGGATGGCGCGTAATCGCCCGGTGCTGGTCGCCGAAAACATCAACGTCGATCGTGACGGAACAGTTATAGAATTCGCGTTTAGCTGTTATCCGACGCCGCGCGTGCAAATCGTTTTTGAACCTTAAGGGGTTGCTTTGATGCGGATCGTGGGTGGGACCGTGCTGCTTGGTTCCGACGGATTGCGGAGCGCCGATCTGTCGCTGCGCGATGGGCTGATTGAGGTCGGTGGACATGGTGGCGGCGTGGCCTTTGATGCGTTGGGGCTACTGGTGCTGCCGGGAATCGTCGATCTGCACGGGGATGCGTTCGAACGCCAGGTGCAGCCGAGGCCCGGAGTCGGCTTTCCCGCCGATCTCGCACTGCGCGACACCGAATCCCAGTTGCTGGCGAACGGCATTACCACCGCGTTTCACGGGGTGACGTTGTCGTGGGAGCCGGGACTGCGAAGTTTGGCCGCTTGGCGGAACTTGCTGACGGCGCTCGATGCCGGCTCCTGGACCTGCGACATGCGTGTCCATCTGCGTTGGGAGGCTTACAATCTGGAGGCCCTGGATACCGCGGTTGCCGATATCGAAGCCGGGCGGGTACATTTGTTGGCCTTCAACGATCATACGCCTGCCATCCTGCACAAGCTGGAAGATCCGATCGAGGGTGCGAAATACGCGGGGCGCGCGGGCATGAAAATGCCGGCGTTTCAGGCCCTGGCGGCGCGCGTGGCGGATCGTGCCGGTGACGTTCCGGCCGGGCTGGAGCGCATAGCGGCGGCGGCCCGCGAGGCTGGGCTGCCGATGGCCAGCCATGACGACGATGCCGTCGCTGTCCGGGATCGTTACCGCTGTCTGGGGGCGCGCATCTGCGAATTTCCGATGGCCGAGGAGGTTGGTGCGGCGGCCGTGGCGGCGGGTGATTTCGTTGCGATGGGCTGCCCGAACGTCGTCCGCGGCGGTTCCCATCTTGGCTGGGCCTCGGCCGCTCGGTTGGCGGAACAGAACGTCTGCACTGTTCTGACGTCGGATTATTACTATCCAGCGATGATACGGGCAGCGTTCGTGCTGGCGCAGCGTGGCAAGCTGGATTTGGCCGGGGCCTGGGGGTTGATCTCGGAGAATCCAGCCCGAGCGGGCGGATTGATGGATCGGGGGGTAATCGCGGACGGGAAGCGGGCGGACCTGGTGGTTGTGGATCCGGCGACGCTCCGGGCCGTTGCAACAGTGGCGAACGGCAAGCTGGCGTTTGTGACGGCGGAGGGTTCGGCGCGCCTGTCCTCCGGCTAGATTTGCGGTTCGCTTTATAGCTGTCGTTGCAGCGCCGCCAGATATCCCCGGTTATGCGTCGGCGACAGGTGAACCTCGTTCATCACCACATGCTTCGGCAGGCCGGCGATGTAGCGGATCAGGTCACCGCAATCCGCCGGCTGCACCATGCGTGCGCGGACCTCGGGGCCGACCGGGTTGGGCCGCTTGTCCAGGATCGGCGTGGCGACCTCACCCGGCAGGAACACGGTGGAGCGGATGCCGTTGACGCATTCCTGCATGTTCAGCCCGTGGCTCATGGCGACCACGCCGTGCTTGGCGATGGTGTAGATCGGGCCGCTGACCCCACCAATGAAACGACCGGCCATGGAGGCGGTGTGGATCAGCAATCCGTCCTGCTGGGCACGCATGAAGGGCAGCGCGACCGTGACACAGTACAGCGCCGCGGTCAGGTTGCCCTGGATCATCGTGTCGATGCTCTCGGGGGTCAGCTTGTCCCAGTGGCGATCGACGATGTTGATGCCGGCGTTGTTCACCAGGATGTCCAGGCGGTTGAACGTCGATCGGATGAAGTCGCCGACCTTCTGCACCTGATCGGATTTCGTCAGGTCGGCGGGCTGGACATGGGCGGCGCCGGTCTGGTTGATGCGGCGCGCGACATCCTCCAGCGGACCGGGGCGGCGGCCGGTCAGGACCACGGTCGCGCCAGCCTCCGCCAACGCCAGCGCGGCGGCTTCGCCGATGCCGCTGCCGGCCCCCGTGACCCAGGCGATCTTCCCGGTCAGGTCGGTCATCGTGTGGTTTCCCCTTGGTGGTCGTCGCGGCGCATCGGGGCAAGCGCAGGGCAGCTTGTCAAGCAACGCACGCAATGTCCCGGGGCAACCGCGTGAACAACCGCCCGCCTATCGTCGGAAACAGAAGACGCGGCGCAAAGCGGGCGCCGCGTCTCCAAATGCCAGATCCCAGATGCCTGATCCCGGATGTCAGACCATCGTGACCTGATGCGCGGCGCAGATCGCCGCCACCCCGGCAAGGTCTAGCTGCGCCGGGCCGCGGGCCGCCGCATCGAGGCCGCGGAAAACCCCCTCCAGCCCGCCGCCGGGCGTCGTCACGACCAGCATCCGCGCCGGCTGCGCCCCGGCATTGCGGAAGCCGTGCGCCACGCCACGCGGCAGGTGGACGAACGTGCCGGGGCCGGCGGTGGTGGGTCCCTCGGCGCTGTCGAGCGTGATCTCGCCCTCAAGGACGTAGAACAGCTCATCTTCTGCGGCATGCACGTGCAGCGGCACGCCGTAGCCGGGAGGCACCGGATGGTCGGCGAAGAACAGTTGGTCGGGCCGCCCGCCGGACTTGATGACGATCGGGGCGCCCAGCACGTTGACTACCTCGCCGGCCTTGGTGCCGATCACTTCGATCACATTGGTTTCGGTTTGCATTGATATTCCTCCATTGCCCTGGGTCGATGGCGCAGGACTAACGCGGGTGCCTATTGTGTGGTAGATCGCATTCATCAACACACAGTTCGGTAAAAGCGAACAATGCTGGACGACCCCTTTGATGGCATGGCGATCTTCGTGCGTGTGATGGAGGCGGGCAGCTTCACCCGCGCGGCGGCCGAACTGGCGCTGACCAAGTCCACGGTCAGCGAGGCCGTCCGGCGTCTGGAGACCCGGCTGGGCATTCGCCTGCTGAACCGCACGACGCGCCGGGTGGTGCCCACCGAGGCCGGTCAGGCCTATTTCCGCCGAGCCCGTAACGCGCTGGAGGAAGCCCGGGCGGCCTCGTCGGAGGCCGGGGCGTTGCACGAAGAGCCGATCGGCCGACTGCGTGTGGCAATCCCCGAGGCGTTCACGAACAAGGTGGTGGCCCCGCTGTTGCCCGACATGTTCGCCGCCTGGCCCGGCCTGCAGATGGAATTCGTGGAGGGCGCGGCGCCGGTGGACCTGCTTGAGGCTGGGGTCGACCTGGCGATTCGCATCGCCACCGTGTTGGACGACCACCTCATCGTGCGCAGGCTCGGTTCGTCGCGCGTGGTGATTGCCGCCGCGCCGGCCTATCTCTCGGCCCGGGGGATCCCGCGCCACCCGTCGGAACTGCCGCTGCACGACACGGTCGGCTTCGCCCCGATGTCCTGGGGCCACGAATGGCGGTTCCTGAAAGACGGCGAGGCGGTCAATGTGCCGATCCGGCCGGTGGTGCGTACCAACGCGGCCGAAACCCTGCGCGGCGCCGCTCTGGCAGGGGTCGGCCTGACCGCCATCCCGTCGTGGATGATCGGGGAGGATTTGGCGCGGGGCGAACTGATCGAGGTGCTGGCCGATTGGCCGACGATCGAATACGGAATCTACGCCGTTTACCCATCGAACCGGCTGATGGCGAAGAAAGTGAGGCTGTTCGTAGACCTGATCGCCCGGCGGATCCGCGAACTCGGCCTGGATGTCTCGCGGCCGGTCGCCGAATAGCGTCGTGGCATCGCCAGCAAGACGGCGTTCGACGAAGGCTGCTTCAACTCGTCGCAAGGGCGGCACTGGGTTCAGACCGCCCCAAGTCTTCAGTCCCCGCGCCAGCCGCTCCTGCGATCACGTCGCGCCGATGGACCCAGCGTCCGGCGATGCCCGCAAACGCACCTTGACTATTTTCCTACTTATATCTACAGATATCAACCTGTACACAGGTTTGCAGCCGGAGAATCCTCCCAGCGCGGGCTTGCAACCAGCGCGCCCACACGCGCTGCTCTTCGTTCACCGCCGCCCACCAGCAACCATGCGCCGTCGCCAGGTCCAAACATCCAAAAGACAAACAAAAATCCCATTTCATGCCTACTGAGACGCATATGAGACGCCGGCCTCGGGCCGGTTGCCCAGCGCAACCGCTCTCCGGCACCGAAGGGATGGCCTATCCGCCGCGACGGCGCTAAACACTCCCCAATACTTTCGAACGCCAAGGATCAACGCCCATGCCAGCTTACCGTTCCCGCACCACCACCCACGGCCGCAACATGGCCGGCGCGCGCGGCCTGTGGCGTGCGACAGGCATGAAGGACGGGGATTTCGGCAAGCCGATCATCGC
>DNXO01000142.1:33539-33933 GCA_003506895.1 Acetobacteraceae bacterium
GCCGGCGGCATCGCCAAGGAATTCAACACCATCGCGGTCGATGACGGCATTGCCATGGGCCATGACGGCATGCTGTACAGCCTGCCGTCCCGCGAACTGATCGCCGACAGCGTCGAATATATGGTCAACGCGCATTGCGCCGACGCGATCGTCTGCATCTCCAACTGCGACAAGATCACGCCGGGCATGCTGATGGCCGCGATGCGCCTCAACATCCCGACCATTTTCGTCTCCGGCGGTCCGATGGAAGCCGGCAAGATCGTTCACCGGGGCAAGACCAAATCGGTGGACCTGATCGACGCCATGATCTACGCCGCCGACCCCAACATCACCGACGCCGAGGTTGAGGTGATGGAGCGGTCCTCTTGTCCGACCTGCGGCTCGTGCTCCGGCA
>DNXO01000142.1:34209-72185 GCA_003506895.1 Acetobacteraceae bacterium
CACCGCCAACTCGATGAACTGCCTTGTCGAGGCGCTGGGTCTGGGCCTGCCCGGCAACGGCACCGTCGTGGCGACGCATGCCGACCGCAAGGGGCTGTTCCTGGAAGCCGGGCGCAAGATCGTGGAGATCACCCGCCGCCACTATGAAACCGATGACTACTCGGTCCTGCCCCGCTCCGTCGCGACCTTCGCGGCGTTTGAGAACGCCATGACGCTGGACATCGCCATGGGCGGGTCCACCAACACCGTGCTGCATCTGCTGGCCGCCGCGCAGGAAGGTGAGGTGCCGTTCACCATGCTCGACATCGACCGCCTGTCTCGCCGCGTTCCGGTGTTGTGCAAGGTCGCGCCGTCGGTTCCCGATGTGCATGTGGAAGACGTTCACGCCGCCGGCGGCGTCATGGGCATCCTGGGCGAACTCGACCGCGCCGGCCTGATCGACACGACGGTGCCAACCGTCCATGCGGAGACATTGAATGAGGCGCTACAGCGTTGGGACGTTCAGCGCACCGCCGACGAAGGCGTGAAGATCTTCTATCGCGCCGCCCCTGGCGGTATCCCCACGATCGAAGCGTTCAGCCAGGCCCAGCGTTGGGATGCACTGGACAGCGACCGCGAAAAGGGCGTGATCCGCGACCTTGAACACGCGTTCTCCAAGGACGGCGGCCTTGCGGTGCTCTACGGCAACATCGCCGAGGAAGGCTGCATCGTGAAAACCGCCGGCGTGGACGCCTCCATCCTCAAATTCTCCGGCCCCGCTCGGGTGTTCGAGAGTCAGGATTCCTCCGTGGCCGCCATTCTGGGCGGATCGGTGAAGGCCGGCGACATTGTGCTGGTGCGTTACGAGGGGCCGCGTGGCGGACCGGGGATGCAGGAGATGCTGTATCCGACCAGCTACCTGAAGTCGAAGGGCCTGGGGAAAGTCTGCGCGCTGGTGACCGACGGCCGGTTCTCGGGCGGGTCCTCCGGTCTGTCGATCGGCCATTGCTCGCCGGAAGCAGCCGAGGGCGGCACGATCGGACTCGTCGAGGATGGCGATATCATCGAGATCGATATCCCGGCGCGTTCCATCCGGCTCGCGGTGGCCGACGACGTGCTGGCGACCCGGCGGGCGGCGATGGAGGCCAAAGGTGAGGCCGCCTGGCAGCCCACCGAGAACCGTCAGCGGAAGGTTTCGGCGGCGCTGCGGGCCTATGGCGCGATGGCGACCAGTGCGGCGCGGGGCGCGGTCCGGGACGTCGGTTCCTTTCGGCGGAAGTAAAGGGAATAGTTACTCCGGCGGACCCGCCACAAGTCCGTGGCGGGGTTTAGTATGGCGGTGGGTAATAGGCCGGCGGAGGCGCGGCGTAGTAGGCCGGGGGGGCGGCGTAATAGACCGGCGGCGGTGCGTAATAAACCGGCGGGGGCGGTGCATACGCCTGAGAGGCAATCACCCCGCCGAGTACAGCGGCTGCCCCAAGACCAAGAATCGCGCCTGCGATCCCCGGACCATGGTCGCCGCCGTGCCAGCCACCGCCGTAGCCACGGCCATAGCCGCCACCATGCCACCCGCCGCCGCCACCATGCCACCCGCCGCCACCGCCGTGCCACTCAGCGTGGGCCATCGGGCTGGCGAGAAGGCCGGCAGCAAGCGGAAGCGCGATCAAAAAAGCCTTGGAGCGGGTCATGGCGTTAACTCCTGTCATTCGGTCGATCGGGAAACCGCCGATCGGTGTAGGCTGAATTTGGAACTCCACCTTGTCCGGATTGAGGCGGAACAGCGCTTGTTTGGTGATGTTTTGTTTCAAGTATCGGAAGCCGCGCCCGTAGCGAATAGGCGAAGTCGGGGCGGCGTGGCGATCCCGATCGTACCGGCCATGGCGCGCGGGGCCTGCCGCGATGGCAAGGGGCGGCGACCCGGTTACCGCGCGTTGGCCGGGGCGTCCACGGGCCAAAGAGCGTCGCGCCATCGCAACGCGATCACCGCTGTCATCAGCAGGCCGGCGACGCAGTAGGCGGATGCCGTGGTGGCGAATCCGAACCGCTCGATCAGCCAGCCGGCGGCCATCAGCCCCAGCGGCAGACCGTAAATCGCGAGCATGCGTACGCCCATCACGCGGCCTCGGAACCGAGCGCCCGCGCTGTGCAGCAGCATCACGGCCATCGGCACCATGCACAGGCTCTGGGCGCAGCCGGCCAGTACCAGTGCGATTCGTCCGGTGTTGATGCCGGGCGCGTGGACGAACAGCAGCAGCATCGCATACCAGACGCAGGTGTAGATCAGCATCATTCGGGCGGGATGGATCGCCCGACCCACGAAGCTGATGCCGATGGACCCGGCCAGGGCGCCGAAGGCGAAGCTTGCGACCAACGAGCCCAGGCCGGTCTGGCCAACGTGATAGATCTCTTTCGCCACATACGGCAGCAGTCCCAATGTCAGCGGGAAGGCCGTCATATTGACCAGAAATGCCAGCCACATCGCAGCCAGCGAGGCCGGCGTGTCCCAGACGTAGTTCAAACCCTCGCGCAGGTCGCTCCAGAACGACAGCCGACCCGCCGAACCGGACGGCCGGGGTGCACCGACCCCCAGCGTAAGCGCCAGCCCACCGCTGTAGACCGCGGTGATCACCACGTAGGCGGGTGCCATGCCAAGCTGTGCAAACAGCGCGGCACCGGCCAGCGAGCCGAAGACCCGGGCGGAATCGATCGTCGTACGGGCGACGCCGGTTGCCGCCATCAGCCGGTCGCCCGGAACGGTTTCGGCAACAAGGGCATTGCGCATGGCCAGGTCCGACGGACGGATCAGACCCACCACACTGGCAATTGTCAGAACGACGGCCGGGTTGAGCAAGTCAATGCTCGCCAGAAGAGACACCAATCCAGCGAGCGCGGCATAGACCGCCCGCATCGCACACAGCACGTTCCGGTGCCCGAGCCGGTCGCCTGCCAGTCCGAACATCGGCGCGATCAGCGTCCCGGCGTATTGCAGCGAGCCATACACCGTCAGCAGCAGCACCGACCCGGTGGCGGTCAGGATGTACCAACCGAGGATCAGAATCTCCATTTCCCCGGCCCAGGAAGTCAGTAAATCCCCGGGGAACTGGAAGCGGAAGCTGCGGATACTGAACGGGGCGAGGATGTCGGACCGGCTGTTGCGTCCTTGTTGGCTCATCGGAACGGGATGGCGTACATCAGGCCGCCGTTGGTCCACAGCGCATTCGGCCCGCGATCCAGCTTCAGCGAACTGCCCATGCCGACATTGCGCTCATAGGATTCACCGTAGTTGCCAACCTGCTTGATGATGTTCAGCGCGAACGCGTTGTCGAGGCCCATTTGCTTGCCGAAGTCGCCGGATTTTCCCAGCAGGCGCTGGACCGTGGGATTGCCGCTCTCGGCCAGCATCTGGTCGGCGTTGGCGGAGGTGATGCCGTTCTCCTCGGCTTCGACCATCGCCATCATCGACCAGCGCACCACGTCCAGCCAGTTATCGTCGGCGCGACGGACCATCGGCCCCAGCGGCTCCTTGCTGATCCGGTCCGGTAAAATAACGAAATCGTCGGGGTTGGGCACGCCGGCGCCGCGGATCGAAGCCAGGTTGGAACTGTCAGACGACGCGGCGTCGCAGCGCCCGGACAGCATGGTCTTGATCAGGATGTCGGTGGTATCGAGCAGCACGATGTTGAAGCTGATATTATGCTGCTTCATCCAGTCCACCAGATTCATTTCGTGGGTGGACCCTTGCAGCAGGCAGACCGTGCCGCCGGCGAGGTCCGCCAGATGCGCGACCTTGGCGTCCTTGTGGACCAGAAATCCCTGGCCGTCGTAGAAGTTCACCATGACCATGCGCAGGCCGATCGTGACGTCGCGCACATAGGTGAAGGTCGTGTTGCGCGCCAGGATGTCGATCTCACCGGATTGCAGCGCGGCGAATCGGCTTGTGCCGGTGGTCGGGATATACCGCACCTTCTCCGCATCCCCGAATACCGCCGCCGCCACCGCTCGGCAGGCATCGACATCCAGTCCCCGCCATACGCCCTTGCTGTCGGGCATGGAGAATCCGCCAAGCCCGACGTTCACGCCGCAGGAGATGAAGCCCTTCTGACGGACGGTGTCGAGCGTGCCGGCATGGGCGGCGGCACAGGCCAGGAGCATGCAGGTGGTAAGGAGCAGGCGTTTCAGCATGGCGGATATATCCCAGGTTTATTGTTCAGGCGCATGGTTACCGATCGGGCGAGAGAAACCAAGGCCCGATGAGGCGGTTGTGGCTAGCTCTTGATCTGTCCGGGTTTCGTCGCTTCCTCGCCAGATATCACCACCCGCGTATTGCTACCATGGGCTAGGGAATGAGGAGCAACGCTCGGCTGAGATCAGACCCGTGCGGGTGCGTCAGGACCCGAGACGGGCATTTTGGGCTGCGTTTTTATCCATGTTTTTGTCTGCCGCATGCTCCGCGAGTCCGATTGACTAACCAGGTCCGCTCCGCCACCCTCCCGTGGTCTGGGAAGAACCAACAACGAAGGGAACGGAGCCGTATGGGAGGCTGGGGCGTCGCCGCAAAGGCGTGCGAAGAGCGCGTGAGCGCTCGCGAGATGCAAGCGTGACCAACCTACTTGAGGCCAACGGCCTTCACGCCGCGTATGGCGAGACCAAAGTCCTCCACGGCATCAATTTCGCGGTGCGTCAGGGTGGGGTAACTGCTTTGCTGGGCGCGAACGGCGCCGGCAAGACCACCACCTTGCGCGCCATTTGCGGAATGGTCCGCACCCAGGGGACGATCACCCTGGCCGGCAAGCGGATCGACGGCATGGCGACCGAGGACATCGTCCGCCTGGGCGTCGCCCAGGTCCCGGAAGGCCGCGGCACGTTCATGGAACTGACCGTCGAGGAGAACATGCGCCTTGGCGCCTATACCCGCCCGGCGCGGGAGGCGACCCAGGATTTCGAGCATATGTTCGAATACTTCCCTCGTCTGAAAGAGCGTTACAAGCAACAAGCCGGCACACTGTCGGGCGGCGAGCAGCAGATGCTGGCGATCGTTCGAGCGCTGTTGCTGCGGCCAAAGCTGCTTTTGTTGGATGAACCTTCGTTCGGTTTGGCGCCGCTGATCGTGCAGGAGATATTCCGCATCCTTGCGCGCATCAAGCAGGACGAAGGCGTCAGCATCCTGCTGGTCGAGCAGAACGCCAGCATCGCGCTGGAATTCGCCGAGGATGCCTATGTACTTGAAACCGGGCGGATCGTGATGTCGGGCTCGTCGGCGGATATCGTCAAGGACGAGGGAATTCGCCGCTCGTATCTCGGCTACTAGGGAGGGATACGATGTTCGCGGGCGTTCTCCATCAGATCATGTCGGGCATCGCGACGGGCGGCATCTATGCGTCCGTGGCGCTGGCCCTGGTGATGATCTACCAGGCCACCCATCACGTGAACTTTGCCCAGGGGGAGATGGCGACATTCTCCACCTACATCACGTTGACCTTCATCAACGCCGGCTTCCCATATTGGATCGCCCTGGCGACCGCCGTGGTGCTGTCCTTTATTGTTGGGGTCGCGATCGAGCGGGTGCTGATGCGGCCACTAGCCAATGCACCGGTGCTCGCGTCGGTGGGCGTATTCATCGGCCTGCTGCTGATCGTGAACTCGTTGAGCGGTTGGTTCTTCGATTACACGATTAAGCAGTTCCCGACGCCATTCCCGGATCATCCCATGCTGGGGGGCTACCTGTCGGGACACGAGCTGGGTTCGACCGCCGTCACGTTGATCGTGCTGATCAGTGTATACCTGTTCTTCCGGCACACACGGCTGGGTCTCGCGATGCGGGCGGCCGCCTTCAATCCGGTATCGTCGCGGCTGGTCGGCGTCCGGGTCGGCTGGATGCTGGCGCTGGGATGGGGGCTGGCGGCCGCGATCGGTGCGATTGCCGGGGCGATGGTGGCGCCGATCGTGTTCCTCGATCCGAACATGATGGCTGGCATCCTGCTCTACGCCTTCGCCGGCGCGCTGCTGGGTGGCATCGACAATCCCCTGGGCGCGGTCATCGGCGGTTTCATGGTCGGCGTGATCGAGAACCTGGGCGGGGCCTATCTGGTCGGCACCGAACTGAAGCTGACATTGGCACTGGTCATCATCGTCACGGTGCTGACCATCAAGCCCACCGGCCTGATGGGCCGCAAAGTCTTTAGCCGGGTGTAGAGATCATGCGGATATCCTGGCTTATCCCGATCCTGGTGCTGCTGGCGGTCATTATCCCGGTCGCCCAGTTTACCGACTACCACCTGTTTCAACTCACGATGGTGGTCGTGTATGCCATCGCGATCCTTGGCCTTTCGTTGCTGACCGGGTTCAACGGGCAGATATCGCTGGGACACGGCGCGTTCTACGCGATCGGCGCCTACACCACCGCCATCCTGATGACGACGTGGAACATGCCGTATTGGATGACGCTGCCGGTTTCGGCGGTGGTCTGTGCCGTTTTCGGCTTCCTGATTGGCCTCCCGGCGCTGCGGCTGGGTGGATTGTACCTGGCGCTGACCACCTTCGCCCTGGCGGTGGCGATCCCGCAAATCCTGAAATACAAGGCGATCGACGAGTGGACCGGCGGCGTTCAGGGGCTGGTGATCGATAAGCCCGACGCCCCGTTCGGGCTGCCGCTTTCGCCTGACCAGTGGCTCTACATCTTCACCGCGTTCGTGGCGGCAGTACTTTATCTCATCGCCTGGAACGTCGTTCATGGCCGTGTCGGACGCGCGATGATGGCGATCCGTGACCACTCCATGGCCGCCGAGGCAATGGGTATCAACCTGCCGATGGTGAAAACCAGCGCCTTCGCGATGAGCGCGATGTACACCGGCCTCGCGGGCTCCTTGGGCGCGATCGCGGTGCAGTTCGTGGCCCCCGACAGTTTCCAGGTGTTCGTCTCGGTGTTTCTGTTCGTCGGTTTGGTCGTGGGCGGCGTGTCCTCGATCGGCGGAACCCTGATCGGGGCGGCGTTTATCGAGTTTATTCCCAACTTCGCCGACAAGCTCTCCAAGGCGGCGCCAAGTGCCGTCTATGGCGTGATCCTGATCGCGGTGATGTTCCTGATGCCGATGGGGGCAGGGGGATTCCTGTATTCGATGTGGCGGAAGATGGTTGGCCCCCGCGGCGGCGCACCGACCCAACCTGCGACCAAGACGGGGGCAGTCACCTACAACGATGGCGCCGGGCTGACCGGCACGGGCAGCCGGTCTCCCGAATTGGTTGAACGGCCAGCCGGTGTGGACGGTAGGCCGGAGGTCTGAGCCGGCCCTCCGCACTGTACTGTCGGGGGGTGACGCTCGGTGGGGAGTGCGATTTCCGTAAGAAGGGAGACTCCCGGTGGCGTTGGATCTGCGGCCAAACTGCGAGTTCTGTGATTGCGATCTTCCTCCCGCATCGACGCTGGCGCGCATATGTTCGTTCGAATGCACGTTCTGCGCGGACTGCGTTGACAACAAACTGAATAATGTCTGTCCAAACTGCGGCGGTGGCTTCGTCCCGCGGCCGATCCGGCCCGCTACGGAATGGCGCCCTGGTATTTCCGTACTGCGACGGCCGCCTTCGGCCAAGCGTGTGCATCGGTCCTATTCCTTGGAGGACATCGCAGCGCATACGCAGCGAGTAAAAGACGTACTGCCCGAGAGACGATAAAGTGCTAAGCTAATGGTACAAACCACTGGGAGATTGTCGCCATGGACCGCCGCTTCCTCAATCGCTCCGTCGCCGGGCTCGTGCTTGCCGCCACCGCGGCCAGCGGTGCCAAGGCTGCCGAGGCAACCAAGCCGCACCGGATGTCGTTCCATATCGTGAGCGCCGACCCGGTGATGATGAACGTGGTGCTGCACAACATCGCAGCCGCCGCCGAATACTATGCCGCCCGCAACGAGACGGTTGCGATCGAGCTGGTCGCCAACGGACCTGGATACGTGATGATGCGGGCCGACAAGTCACCGGTTGCCGCGCTGATCACCGAGACGCATGCCAAGTTTCCATTCGTCGTGTTTTCCGCCTGCCAGAACTCCCGCAAGGCAATGGCCAAGGCCGAAGGCAAGGCGGTGCAGGACATCCCCGAGGTTCCGGAAGCGACAGATGTTCCGGCCGGTGTCGTGCGCCTGAACGAGCTGCAGGAACAGGGCTGGACCTATATCCGGGTCTAGACCCCCGGTCTAAGCTGAGTCCAACGCACGAGGACGTCAGCCATGAAGGTCGGTCTGTTCATCAACACCCAGTTTCCGGAAGGGAACCGCGTCGCGGATCGCATCCCGGAGATCATCGAGCAAGTGCGCGCGGCGCGCGATGCGGGGTTCAGCTCGCTGTGGTTCCCGCACCACTGGCTGACGCATCCGATGCAGATGCTGCAAATCACGCCGATGATGGGTTTTATCGCCGCGCACGCCGGGGGCATGACCATTGGCCCCAACATCCTGATCCTGCCGCCGCAGAACCCGATGCATGTGGCCGAGGAAGCCGCGACGCTGGATGTGCTGACCGGTGGTAACTACATCCTCGGCGTCGGGCAGGGCTATCGCGAGCCGGAGTTCGACGCGTTCGGTATCAAGTTGTCGGAGCGTGCGCCGCGCTTCACCGAAAGCATCGGCTTAATGAAGCGGCTGTGGACCGAGGACCGCGTCACCCACAAGGGCCGTTTCTACACCATCAACGACTCCGGCATCGGGGCGAAGCCGATCCAGGCCGGCGGCCCGCCGCTGTATATCGCCGGCCATGCCGAGGTCGCCGTCAGGCGCGCCGCACGGATTGGTGACGCCTGGCTGATCGTCAACAGCCGCGGGCTTGGGGCTGTGGCACCCGTCATGAAGACCTACCGCGCCGCACTCACCGAATATGGCCGCACCGCTCGGGAGTTCCCCATCACCATCGAATGCTATGTCGGCGACCGCCACGCCACCGCGCATGAGGAATGCCGCGGACCGCTGGAATACAAATACAACGCCTACGCCTCTTGGGGGCTGTCCGGCCGCAAAACCGAAACGACGTTCGAGGACTTCGCCCGCGACAAATTCATCATCGGCGACAAGGTGTCGGTGAAGGAAGAGATCGCGCGTTACAAGGAGATCCTGGGCGTGGACCACTTCATCATGCGCTGCAACTGGCCCGGCTTGCCGCAACAACAGACGTTGGCCACGATCAAGCGGCTTGGGGAGATATTCGCTTAGGGGAAGGATTGGAGGTCCGGGCCGGAATCGAACCGGAATTTCATAAATATATGATCAGAAACGAAAATCGGTCTGTGTTGTGTGGCGATTGTGTAGCAACAAAATTAACCGTTTGTCATTGATGATATGAAAAAAACAAAGGGCGCCTAAGCGCCCTTTGCCGATCATCGAACGACCAGCCGGCCTCGGATTTCTAAAAATAGGATGGTATCATCCGCTGGCCAACTGCCGCCGCGCGCGCTTCTACACAGCGTAGCAACTCACGCTTTTCCGGCGTTCGATTGGCACCCTTGTTGCGCATAGCTTCTGTCTCGGATGCCGTTTCGGTCAAACCGAGCGCTGCCTTCCGAGCCTCAACCCGAGTTATCAAAGCATCCAGTGTCACGACACCTGCTCCAAAAGCGATAGATCGGCATTCTCCTCGACGATCCGTCTCCGAAGATACGCGAGATCGAGGTTTTCTGTCAATTGATACAGGAATCTAGCCTGACGAAGCCGCGAGTGGTCTGTAGGAGACGCTACAGCATGTTGGGCGAGTCGATCCGCAATCAAGTCCTCCACAGACGGAAGGGCTATCTCGCCTGCCTTGACCGTGACCCGCACCACTCTACCTCGCTCGGAGCGACCATCGAATAGGGCGCCAGAAACCTGTTGGAAGCCATAACCCGGGTGGTCCGGATGGTAGAAACCAATTCGGAGGTAGCCGGACCTGTCTTCCCGCACAAAGCCGTGGTCGGTCATTGCCCGCTCAAACTCCGTGTCTGCGCTCGCGACCACGTCGAAATCGGCAGAAGGAAACTGCCCGGCCGTAAAAATCGCTACCGCCGCTCCACCCACCAAAACTGCGTCCCCGCCAGTGGACCTGTGGTAGCTCTCGAAAACGAGAGCGAGTTGTTCGAGCGCAGCAAGATAGGTCTCAGGAAGTGCCATTTGCCTCCACAAATCACCCGTTGTGGCTGCCCATCGTTCGGCTTAAGAGAGATTTGTAATGGACTATGGTTTGTCGTCACGCTGCTTGTCAATGATATTCTCAAAAATGATCACGACGCCTTCAGCGTTGTTTACAACTTGATTGTGTATGACCAGTTGCTTGGGAACTTCCTTCTTCAAGCGCTCAATGAGCAAATCCTTTATCAACGTGAGCGCCACGGGAGCAGCTACAGTGATGATAATCTCAAATACATGCTCGGCAGAATCTTAAGCCATTGTTGGCCTATACTCAGCCTTCACTCCTTCAATGTTGGCCGAATTGAGATCTCCGACAAAATTTTGTCTGTGGTGAAGCTCCTATTTCGAACATTGAACGGAATCCATTCCGAGACCATATTTTACCACTGAATAATGCTCGTCGCACGCAATGTCAATGTCTCGGCTGGTTGAACACTGCCTGTTAACCAATCGAACAGATGTTCACCGGAACGATTCGTATCATCAATCATAATTTCCGACCAATGACGACGGGTCGAGGAAAGTTATTTTTTGGAATTGGAGGTGACATAGCAGATGCGGAAATGTTCGTTGGTCAGGCCAGCATTTGCAGGATCGCCGACAATAGCCAATCCTGGCTTGCAGTAGGTTGGCGAACTCCCTTTGTCCACTGGGATGCTGCGGAGGTCCAAAATTTTCCTAAAGTCAATTGCAATTCAGGGCGATTCCCCGATTCCGTTCAGGAATTCGTCGGCGTCAGCTCCATCACAAGCCGTCAAAACGCTCCGAATCCAGACGCTCTAAGAGGCCACAGATTGAAGAAATCCGAGAAGGTCCTGAAGAAATGAGATGCGGGAGTTTAACTCATTGAAAAAATTGGAGGTCCGGGCCGGAATCGAACCGGCATCCGCGGATTTGCAGTCCGATGCATCACCACTCTGCCACCGGACCCCCGGGCGCAGGAGGGCGTATATGGTTCGGGAGGGCGGTCCCGGTCAAGAGTGCATCGACCAGAAATCAGTCCTCGCCTTTTCGGAACGGCGACTCCTCGGCCAGGGCCGCCATCTCCGCCTCCACCCCCGCCCGTTCGTCCACCAGGAAATTGGCCACGGCCCGGCGTAAGCCCGGATGGGTGATCCAGTGCGCGGAGTAGGTCGGTTTCGGCAGGTAGCCGCGCTGAATCTTGTGCCGCCCCTGGGCGCCAGCCTCGACGCGCGTCAGGCCGTGCTCGATCGCCCAATCGATCGCGCGATAATAGCAAAGCTCGAAATGGAGGAACGGCCAGTCGCCGCGGCAGCCCCAGTTGCGGCCGTACAGGGCTTCATCCCCAACCAGGTTCAATGCCCCGGCGACCGGCCTGTTTCCATTCTCCGCATACATCAGAACGACCTTGTCGCCGAGCCGCTCTCCCAGCAGGGAGAAAAATGATCGGGTCAGGTAGGCCGAACCCCATTTGCGGTCCACGGTGGACTGATAGAACGCATAGAAGGCGTCCCAATGCCGTTCGGTAATGTCCGCGCCGGACAGCGAATGGAAGGTTAGGCCGGCGGCATTCGCATCGCGGCGTTCCCGCCGCAGCACCTTCCGCTTGCGGGAGGACAGCGCGCTGAGAAATCCCTCGAAATCGGCATAGCCTTGGTTTTCCCAATGGAACTGCATGCCAATACGTTGCAGCCAGCCGGCATCGCCCAGGCCCTCCCACTCGTCCTGTTGGCAGAACGTGACGTGGACGGAGGACAGTTTGTGCGACGCGCAAGCCTGTTCCAGCGCGCTCGCCATCGCCGCGACCGGAACACCGCTTCCTGGACGCCGCAACAGCCGCGGACCGGGAACCGGGCTGAACGGCACCGCCGCCTGGAGTTTCGGATAGTAGTCCTCGCCGATCCGCTCCAGCGCGTTGGCCCAGCCATGGTCGAACACGTATTCGCCGTAGCTGTGTGACTTCGCGTACATCGGCACGATACCGACGATCTCACCACCGTCGCGGCGCAGGACGGCGTGTTGCGGCAGCCATCCGGTGCGCGAACTGGCCGATCCGCTGTCCTCCATCGTGCTGAGGAAGGCGTGGCTGACGAACGGGTTGCCGCTTCCAGCGCAGGCGTCCCAATCCGCGGCGCCGATTTCCGCGATCCGAGCATGGAGGGTCAGGGTAAGCGTGGCCGAACCATCTGGCATGCGCGGCAACCTACTCGATTTCGAACATGCCCTCTACCTCGACCGCGGCGTCGGCCGGCAGGGACGGGACGCCGATGGTGCTGCGGGCATGGCGGCCGGCTTCGCCAAATACAGCTACCGCGAGGTCGGACGCCCCGTTCATCACCAGCGCGTGCTGATTGAACTCGGATGGCGCGGCGATAAACCCGCCAAGGCGGACGACGCGCCTGACCCGGTCCAGATCGCCGCCGCAGGCGGCTTTCAGGTGTACCAGCACGTTAATGAAGCACAGCCGGGCGGCCTCTTTCCCCTGATCGACGGATACGCCCCAGGAAACCTTGCCGGTAATCGCCACCTTGCCGTCGATCGCCGGGATCTGGCCCGATACCACGACCAGATTGCCGGTGACGACGTAGGGAACGTAGTTGGCGATCGGCTGCATCGGGCGCGGCAGGGTGATGCCGAGTTCCGCCAGTTTCGCCTCGATCTGTCCGGCCATGCCGTGGGTCCTTTAATGGGTGCGGTGCAATATAAGCCAGGTTCGCCAACGCCAAAAGGGCGCGTCGCGGGCGTCCGCCGGCAGGCGCCGTTTTGCGCGTGAACGCCCGGCTTCAACGTGGCAATCCGCCGTCCGGCGTGCGATCGGATGTTAAAATTTATTTTATTATTACGTTGGCGTCGTTCAAGGGCGTTGTCCGTTATGCTCGAATGGATATAACGAATGACATCGCGGTAATGCCGCGTTTCACTTTGACCAATGCAGGGGACTTAATTCCGTGATGCGTATGAACACCGCATGGCCAGTGGCCGTCTGTGCGACGATACTCTATACAAATGTAGCGCAAGGTGCCCAGCCGGACGCACAGCCGCTGTTGATGACATCCCCCGCGAACTGGCAACTCGCACAGACGACGCCGTCGGGCGCCGCCATCCAGTCCGACCCGCCAGCGGCTTCGGATGCGCCCGTTTCGTCTGTCTCGCAATACTTCAGCGGTTGGTTCGACCGGGTCGAGCGGGCGCAGGCCAGCCAGCCGCACTGGATGACGCCGCTGGTCACCGTGACACCGCGTCTGGAGCAGGAGGTGCGCTACGATCAATACTGGCAGAACCGCGCCAATGGATCGACGCTGGATACTTTCGGCAGCGGCAAGGGGCTTGAACTGATCCCAACCGAGACGAACGAGATACTGATCAATCCGCCAGCCTATCAGGAATTGGGTGCCGTCAAAAAGCCGGTCAGCGGCTGGGCAGATGACCCATTCCTCGTGGTCAAGCAACGCCTGCTAAGTGCCAATGAGCAGGATGGAAACTATATCGTTACGACGTTCCTTGGCGTGACCGCCCCATCGGGCAACGTGGCGTTCACCAATCGGGCATGGTACATCACGCCGACGATCGCTTTTGGTAAGGGCTGGGAAAATTTCGACATCCAGGCGACCATCGGTGTCCCGACGCCATTGTCCTATCAGTCCAGGCTGGGCACCTCGATCGCGACGAACGTCGCGTTCCAGTATCACGCGTTCGCGTATTTCTGGCCTGAATTCGAAGTCAATCACACCTACTGGATGAATGGTATCCAGCGAGCCGGCAAAAATCAGGTGTTTCTGACACCGGGCCTGATCTTGGGGCGGTTCCAGATCAAGGACCGGATCAAGGCTGTCATTGGGGTTGGGTATCAATTTGCCGTGTCGCCGAAGTTTACCGACGTGCCGGTAATGACGCCAGTGTACGACCGGGCATGGGTAATGACCGCGCGACTGACCTTCTGATCCTGGGGGCGGCGGCCACGCCTCCTGGTTCCAGCGCCGGTGGCACGGTCCCGTGCCGCCGGCTTGATGAAGCCATTCCTATAATTTTGGACATGTCCAGTCGATCCCCTTGATGCTTTCGTCCGGCTGCAAACTTATCCAGGGAACGAATTTGTCCAAAGAGTGGGGTGGCCGTGCTGTCCGTCAGAAACTGGATTCCGCTCGGCATGTCATTCGGTCTGGCTGGTTGCGTAGCGGGGCCGCCTCCAGGTCCAATGGTCATGGTTTTGCCCGGGGCGGGCAGGGATCTCGCGACGTTTCAGCAGGACGATGCGATCTGCCTCCGGCATGCCGTGGCGCACACTGGTTACGATGCCAATGCGCCGGCAACGGATGCGACGCCGGCACCCGTTGCTGCGTCCGCAACCGATGCAGCACCGGCCGAACCTCCTGACCAGATGGCCTATGCCCAGTGTATGGCGTCTCGGGGCGATACCGTGAAGCTGCAGCCCCAATCTTATGACGCCACGCCATACGAATATTCGTCCGCCTACCCGTACAGCGCGGGGTACCCTTATAGTTCAGACTATTCCTACGGGATTAACTACCCATACAGCGCCGGCTACCCATATGGTTTTGGGTATCCGGGCATGTATCTGGGTAGCGGCTTTTATGGCGGCTTCGGCTGGGGCGGGCGATACGGCGCAGGCTGGCACCGCGGCGGCTGGGGCCGCGGTTACGGGCACCCGGGCTGGGGCCGTGGCGGCTTTGCCCATGGTGGCGTTGGCCACGGCGGACATGGCGGCGGCCACGGGGGCGGTGGCCACGGGGGCGGCGGCCACCGATAGGTCTATCTCGACACGACCCGCAACCCACGCCGCCGAGCCCGCGGTGAAGATTCGTCGGGGAGTTCCAGCGGCAGCAGCGGCGACTGATCGCGCGCGCCTTGGCCAACCGTATCGGCTTCCTCGATTTCGGCTTCGGGAATGTCGTGGCGTCCGAGGTAGTTCGCCGCCAAGTGCCGGAACGCATAGTCCAGCAACGACGTCGCCGCATGAACCGCCGGATCGCCCTCCACTGGGCCCGCCGGTCCGAAACGGGTGAAGGTGAAAGCCTCCACGAAACGTTCCAGTGGCACGCCGTGTTGGAGCCCCAGGCTGACGGCATGGGCAAAGTTGTCCATCAGGCCGCGAAACGCCGCCCCTTCCTTGTGCAGCGCGACGAAGATCTCGCCCAGCGAGCCGTCGTCGTACTCGCCGGTGCGCACGAACAGCTTGTGTCCGCCGACCGAGGCCTTCTGCGTGTAGCCGCTGCGCCGTCCCGGCAGTTCGCGGCGGCGGGCGGGCGAGGCCTGCACCGCGAGAGGCACCGGACGCGGCGGCATCGCATGCATGAACGGCGCGACCGCGTCGTGCATCGCCGCATGAGCGACCGCGCCGTGCAGCGGAATGGGGCTTCCACCGGCCAGCGCCGTGGCCAACGCTTCCTCGGCGGTGATTCCGCTGACGCCAAGCCAGGATCGTGCTGCGCGGGTCAATCCGCCGGCGTGGCCAATGGCGGAGAAGGCAGGGGCGATACCGCCGGTTTCGCAGCCCAGCAGGGCCTCGGCCAAACCCGGCCGGTTGATCGCGGTGGTGGCGCGATGGCGCAGACCCTCGACCGCGGCGGCGGCCTGACGGGCGGCGCGGGCGGCTTCCGGCAATCCCCGCATCGCGGCCTGGGCCGGCGGCGTCGGCCAATCGAACGCGGCCAGACGCATCGGGCCGCCCATCCGTCCGATGCGTCCGGAGGCAGCATCGGCCCGGCCACGCAGGATAACCGCCAGGCAGCGTGCGATGTCGCGTGCGCCGTCCGAAGCGTAGTCAACCCCAAGCGCGGCCAGCAGACCCGCCAGATCGGCCATGCCGACATCGATGTCACGCACCGTTGGGGCGGCGAAATGCAGGGCGATGACCGCTGTCTCCACCGCCTCGGCGAAGTCGGCGAGGTCGAACTGACCGTCGCTGTCCAGAAACGCGGGCAGGTTCAAGACGAAGCCAGGACCGTCGTCCGCGTCCATCAGCCACACTGGTTCGGTCGGGGCACCGCGCCGCAGCAGCAGCAGGCGGTGCAACCGGTCAGCCAGCGGAATGTCCAGGCCCGCGTTCATCGCGGCGGCGGCGATTGGGGTAATCCAGGCCTGGGCGGCGCCGGCCAGGGTTACGGGGCCCTTTCCCGGTGCCAGGGCCGACAACGCGGCCGCGGCCGAATCGTCCCAGGAAGCGGGCAGGGTGACCGCGCGCGGGGCGCTGTCGGGATCGGGTGACGCTTCGGTTCGGCGCATCCGCACGCCGTGCCAGGTCCGGTGGGGCGATATCCGAGAGGTCTTCATGGCAATGATGTTATGGGACTCGGTATCCGACGGGTAGCCTATTTTGTGCCGAATATCCCCGTGGGGCGCAAAATGTTGGGGATAACTTGTGGTGACCGGAAAATCGCCGCGACAGCGAACGGATACGGCCGCAATGCGTTTCGGTGGGTGGACCAAACGGCGAGGCCTGCGTATATGTTGCGTCATGAATATCGGTACATGGCTTTTCACCAAGCTCAAGGGTCGCCAGATCGGCAGCGACGCGGCGGGCAATCTGTACTTCGAGGAAAAGCGCCAGCGCCCTGGCAGCCAGCGCAACCGGCGCTGGGTGGCCTATGCCGGCCCAGTGGAGGCGAGCGCCATTCCGCCGGAATGGCACGCGTGGTTGCACTATACGACCGACGCGCCGTTGCCGGACACCGGGCGAAAGGTTTGGCAGAAGCCGCACCTTGCGAACGCGACGGGGACGCCGCTCAGCTATCGCCCGCCCGGTCATGACTATCAGGGCGGACATCGCGCTCGCGCCGCGGGCGATTACGAAGCCTGGACGCCGAGCTAGTCGCGCGATGGCCCGTCATGGCGTAGCGGAAACCCTGACCGGGGCTGTTGTTCTGGTCGTGGCCCTGGCTTTCCTTGGGTATGCCGTTGCGCATTCGGGCCGCTCCTCTGGCGCGGGCTATCCGCTGCAGGCCAAGTTCGAACATATCGACGGCCTGAACGTCGGCGGCGATGTTCGGATCGCCGGCGTGAAGGTTGGCACCGTGACGGATGAGCGGATCGATCCGAAGACCTTTGCCGCCATTGTCACCATGACGGTACGCGACGACATCCAGCTCCCGAAGGACACCGGCGCTTCGATCACCAGCGAGAGCCTGCTCGGCGGAAAGTACATATCGCTGTCGCCGGGCGGCGATGAAACCGATCTGAAGCCGGGCCAGACGATCACCGTCACACAATCGTCGATCAGCTTGGAAGACCTGTTGGGCAAGTTCATTTTCAGCGTCACCAGCCTGAACGGGCCGAAGGACGGGAAGTCCAGCGGCGATCAGCAAAAGGACGGCGACGCAGGGGCGGGTGGCAGCGGATTGCCGCCGTTGGGAAAGTGATCCCCTCGGCCCCGACCAACTGGCCGGGCCTGGACGGTAACGCGGTGGGTTGCCGCGAAAAGCTGAAGATGCTGACCGAGAATTATCAGGAAGTGGCGCAGGTGCTGCAGGATGCGTTCGAGGATGCGGTGCTGATGGGCGTCAACGAAGATGCGATGCGCCAGATTTTGGCCGATGTCGTGGCCGGTCTTGTTTCACCTCGGCGGCCCGCCGGATGAAGCCATTCTGGTTGGCAGTCGCTGTCTTGGCGCTGAGCCTGCCGGCCTGGGCGCAGCGCCCGCCAGCGGACACCGCGCCGCTGCAACAGCAGTGGCAGCAGGAAGGTTCGCCGCCGGTGCAGCAGGCGCCGGTTCCGCCACTGCCTCAGGATCAGTCGTCCTCGCCGCAGATGGAGCCGGCCCCGTCCGGGCCAGCGGTCATGGAGCGTCCCAACGTCTGGGTGCCAGGGGCGGTTGCCAAGGTGCAGGCGCTGGATAAGGTCAACGCGCAGACGTCGACATTGACGATCAAGGTCGGCCAGTCCGTTACCTTCGGTTCGCTGACGATCACCGCCAAGGCGTGCGTGACGAGGCCGGTGGATCAGCCGGCCGACGCCGCCGCCTACTTGACTGTCACCGACAGTCACCCTGACTCGCCGGGCTTCGCGGGTTGGATGCTGGCAGGCGAACCTTCGGTTTCCATGTTGCAGCACCCGATCTACGACCTTCGTGTGACCGGCTGCACCTAGGCATGGACGCGCTGCCCCCCTTCCAGCGCGCGGCCTTGCTGTTGGACATGGATGGCACGCTGATCGACCTGGCTGCCACGCCCGATGCGGTGGTTGTGCCGTCGGGCTTGCCAGGAACGCTGGCGACCTTGCGGGATCGCCTTGGCGGCGCTCTGGCTATTGTCAGCGGTCGTCCTGTCGAGGCAGTGGATCGTCTGTTCGGTGAAGCGCCCGGGGCGGTCGCGGGCGAGCACGGCGGCGCGATCCGGCACCGCGCGGGCGAGGCGATCGAACGCCCGGATTTGCCCGCGCCCCCCGCATCGTGGCTGGAGACAGCCGAGGCCGTTGTCAGCCGCTATCCTGGGGCGTTGCTGGAACGCAAAGCCCGCGGGTTTGCGCTGCATTTCCGTCAGGCCCCCGAGGCTCGGGATGTGTTTCACGCCACATTGCGCGGCTTGGTGGACAGCCTTCCCGGGTTCGAACTGCACCCGGCGCATATGCTGTGGGAGGTACGGCCGCTTGGTGCCGACAAGGGCCGGGCTGTGATCGCGCTGATGCAGCGGCCTCCGTTCGCCGGCCGGTTGCCGATCTTCATCGGCGACGATGTCACTGATGAGGATGGTATGCGCGAGGCCCGCAAACGCGGCGGCGCTGGTTATCGGGTCGATGCCGTGTTCAACAATCCCGACGGCGTCCGCTCCTGGTTGCGGCGTTCGGCCGAGCGCGGGGATTGGGAGGCTTTGCTGTGAAACTCTCGGATTTCGATGTGCTGTCGTTCGACTGCTACGGCACGTTGATCGATTGGGAGAGCGGGATCTGGGACGCGCTGCAGCCGCTGCTGGAGCGGGCGGGTTCGGATGAATCCCGGGATGCCGCGCTGGAGGCATTCGCCCGCTTGGAAGCGCGGCAACAGGAGACGACGCCGGATATGGCGTATCCCGATCTGCTGGCGGCGGTGCATCGGCAGCTCGCCACGGAATGGGATGTCGAACCCGATCCGGCGGAAGATACCGCGTTCGGCGGGTCGATCGCGCTCTGGCCACCGTTTCCGGATACGGTCGAGGCGTTGCGGTATCTGAAGCAGCATTTCCGGCTGGTGATCCTGTCGAATGTGGATCGGGCGAGTTTTCAGGCGACGAACCAGGCCCTGGGTGTGACTTTCGACGCGATCTACACGGCGCAGGATATCGGTTCCTACAAACCGGATCGGCGGAACTTTGCTTACTTGATCGACCGGCTGAGAGAGCAGGGCGTGGCGAAGGAGAAAATCCTGCACGTGGCGCAAAGCCTTTTCCACGATCATGTTCCGGCGCAGGCGATTGGCCTGGCATCCGCTTGGATCGACCGGCGGCACGGGGCTGGCGGTTGGGGCGCGACGGCCCCGGTGTCGGCGGATGTGCGTTATGATTTCCGCTTTGTCAGCCTGGGTGCGCTGGCGGAGGCTCACCGGTCGGGCGGGTGATGCGGATGTGGTTTCGCCTCCGCACCGTAGAATAGGAACCGTGGCCTGCATCGACTTCCATTGACAGGCTGGAGCCGCGTGTGCTTCGAAGAGGTCATGCTTGACGCCTCTCGCCTGATCATCGCCGCCCGCCGACGCCGCCGTCCTTTGACGGGGGTGTGGAGTCCGCGCGCGCAGTAAGCGAGTCTATGGATTGAACACGAAGGCCCCCGTCGGAAGCGACGGGGGCCTTCGTGTTTTCAGGGTCTTTGTCGCTCCGGTTACCAACCAACAAGGAGCATACGATGACCAGTACAATTCCAAGCCCCGCCGTTATGGATATCGCCAGCCGGCCACCGATCGTCTTCGTTCAGGGCGAAGGGTCCTGGCTGACCGACAATCAGGGGCGCCGCTACCTGGATTTCATTCAAGGTTGGGCGGTCAACACGCTTGGCCATTCACCGAAGCCGATACTGGATGCTTTGGCGTTACAGGGCGAGCGGCTGATCAACTGCAGTCCGGCGTTCTATAACGATCAGATGATCCGCCTGTCGGAGCTGCTGGCACATCATAGCGGCCTGCATCAGGTGTTCCTCGCCAACAGCGGGGCTGAGGCAAACGAAGGCGCGGTCAAGCTCGCCCGCAAATGGGGCGCCAAACATGGAGGCGGGGCCTATGAAATCATCACCATGGATCACGGCTTCCATGGCCGCACGCTGGCGATGATGTCCGCGTCTGGAAAGCCGCACTGGGAGCCGCTTTTCGAACCGAAGGTCGCCGGGTTCGTGAAAGTGCCCCTGAACGATATCGCAGCGGTCGAAGCGGCAATCAACGAAAGAACAGCCGCGGTGATGCTGGAGCCGATCCAGGGGGAGGCCGGTGTTTTCGAAGCAACCGACACCTTTCTTCGCGACCTGCGCGCGTTGACCAGGGACAAGGGCGTGTTGCTGATCCTGGACGAGATCCAGACCGGCATCGGCAGAACCGGCCGCATGTTCGGATTCGAGCATGCGGCGGTGACTCCCGATATCATGACCCTCGCCAAGGGGCTTGGCGGTGGAGTGCCGCTGGCCGCGCTTGTTGCCCACAAAGACACCTGCTGTTTCGAACATGGTGACCAGGGCGGAACATTCTGCGGCAACCCGCTGATGGCCGCTGTCGGGTGCGCGGTGCTGGAGCAAGTCGCCAAACCGGGCTTTCTCGAACGGGTATCGGAGGCGGGTGGGGTTCTGACCAACCGCCTGCGTGGTCTTTCCGCGAAATATGGATGTGGCGAAGTCAGGGGAATGGGTCTGCTGTTGGCGCTCGATCTTGGACGCCCGATCGCCGCGGATGTCGCCGCCCTGGCGCTTGAACGCGGGCTGCTGGTGAACGCGCCCCGGCCGGATTCGTTGCGGTTCATGCCGGCCCTGAACGTGACCGATGCCGAGATCGATCGCATGGCCGGCATCCTGGATCTCGTGCTGGGCGATCTGATACCGGCCTAGAGAAACTTGAGCGCCAGGAAGCCGCCTACGATGCCGACCGCGAGTGCGCTGGTGACCAGGGTCAACCGACGCTCGATAAACACGCGGACCGAATCGCCGAAGAAATGGAGCAGCGTGGCGACCAGAAAGAACCTGGCGCCCCGGGTCGCCGCGCTGGCCAGCATGAACAATACAAAATCAAACCTGGCAGCACCGGCGGCGATGGTGACGATCTTGTAGGGAATCGGGGTGAGGCCTTTGATCAGGATGATCCAAAGGCCGTACTCCTGGAACTTGGCCTGGAATGCAGCGTAGCTCGCGCCGTACCCATACAGACGCAGCAACGGCTGGGCCACCTGATCGAACACGGCGAAACCGATCAGGTATCCCAAGGCCCCGCCGCAGACGCTGGCGGCGGTGCAGATCGCGGCGAATTTCCAGGCCGACCGTGGTTTCGCCAGCGCCATCGGCACCAGCAGCGCGTCCGGAGGGATGGGGAAGAAGCTGCTCTCGGCGAAAGCGATTAACGCCAGCCACCAGGCGGCGTTCGGGGACGAAGCCAATACCATGACGCGGATGTAGAGTGATCGGAGCATGGCGCCCTTTAGCAGGCCCCGCCGCTCTGGTCACCCACGTTGCATCATCCTATCGTGCGGGCAACCCGATAAGGAGACGTTCCGAGATGACCACGACCACTGTTGCACGCCTGCTGGCCGACAGCCTGGAAGCCCATGATGTGGACCAGATTTTCTGCGTCCCCGGGGAAAGCTATGTCGGACTGACCAGCGTGCTGACCGAGCGGAACTCGATCCGAATGATTGTTTGCCGGCATGAGGGCGGGGCCGGTTTCATGGCGGTGGCGGATGGACGGCTGCGGAACAGGGCAGGGGTTTGCATCGTCTCGCGCGGTCCGGGGCTGGCTAACTCGATGGTGTCGCTGCACTCGGCATTCCATGACGCGACCCCAATGGTGATGCTGGTGGGGCAGGTGGAGCGCAAGGATTTCGGGCGCCTGGCGTTGCAGGAGCAGAACTACTCCAAGCTGCTGAGCGACATCACCAAGACCGTTATCGAAGTGAACGAACCCGAACAGGCCTCCGAAGCCATCGCTCGGGCGTTCCATATCGCGGAAACCGGCACGCCGGGGCCGGTCGCGGTGATCCTGCCGGAAGATATTTTTGATGAGACCACCGACGCGGAACTGAACCAGCCGCGCCCGCGTGTTGTCGCCGGGCCTCGTACGCAGGACCTGCAGCAACTGGCGGAGATGCTGGCGAAAGCCGAACGTCCGCTGATCCTGGTCGGCGGCGCGCTGCTGGCCGACAGCCTGCATGACAAGGCGGTGTACGCCGACCTGAAGCGCCTGTCCGAGGAATGGGTGCTGCCGATCAACCCGACCCACCGCCGCCCGCAACTGTTCGACGCGCGGCATCCGAACTACGGCGGCTACATGGGCATCCGTGTCCCGCCCGCGCTGATCGGCGAGATGAAGAAGGCCGACCTGATCGTGGCGCTGGGCGAACGGCTGACCGACACGGTTTCGCAGTCCTATACCTTCCCCGCGGCGCCGCAGCCGCAGCTTCCGGTGGTGCATATCTGGCCCGATCCGAATGAGGTCGGGCGGGTGTGGCGCGTCGATCTGGGCATGCCGTGCGATCCGCATGAGGTCATCAAGGGTCTGCTGGCGATGAAGACTCCGGCCGATGCCTCCAAGCGCCGCGGTTGGGTGGATGGGCTGCACAAAATCCATCTGTCGCTGCTGGAAAAGACGTGGGAGCCGACGACCGACGGTATCAACTTCGCCGCGATCGTTTGTGAGGTGGACAAGCATCTGGCGGACGACGCGGTGATCACGTCGGACGCCGGGAACTTCGGGTCGTATCTACACCGGTATATCGGCTTCAAGCCGGGGCAGGAGTTCCTGTCCTCGGTCGTGGGCGCGATGGGGTCGGGGATGCCGATGGCGGTGGCGGGCGGATTGCGCCGGCCCGGCAAGCAGGTCGTTGCGTTCATGGGCGATGGCGGCGCGCTGATGGCGGGGAATGAGATCGCGACGGCCTGCCAGTATGGCTGCAATCCGATCGTTATTATCTCCGACAATTCCATGTACGGCACGATCGGAATGCACAGCTATGTGCGCTATCCGGAACGCAAGTTCATGGAGGCGACGCGACTGACGAACCCGGACTTCGCCGCCTGGGGCCGGTCTTTCGGCGCCGAGGGCATCACCATTCGCGACGAATCCGAAATCGCCGAGGGGATTGCCCGCGCGTTCGCGGTGAAGACCAAGCCGGTGGTGGTGCATTGCCTGACCTCGGCGGTGCAGATGAGCGCGTGGCGGAAGTTCCAGGGCGGGGAGACGTTGCCGTAGGGGGCTAGCGGGGCGGCGCGAGAACCGCCGTCTCCCGCCGCTTCCACACCGCCCCGATCCCGCACACCAGCACGAACCCCGTCACCGCCACCAGATCGATCGCCAGCAGCGGCCCGACCATGGCCGCCAGCCCGCCCACCAGCAAAATCCCCAGCGGCCCCATCCCAATACACACCGTCAGCAGCCCCATCAGCCGTGAGCGGATATGCACCGGCGCATGCAGCACGATCAGCGACGTCTGCATGTTAGAGAACGCCGACGACCCGAACCCGCCGATCGCCAGCAGCCCGCACGCCAGCCAGAAGTTGGGCATCAGCGGCATCGCCGCCACGCAGGCCAGGAACAACATCGACCCGCCGACCATCAGCACCCGGCCCTTGATCCGCGGTTCCCGGCTCGTCAGGAATGCCCCGCCCAGGAAGGCGCCGAAGGACTCCGAGGCCGCCAGCACGCCGACCAGCGTGGGCGATACCTGGAAGATCATCCGCCCGATCGGGGCGACCAGCGCGCTGTAGGGAAAGCCCAGCAGGTTCATCGCGAACGTCACCGCCAGCACCCCGCCGATGATCAGATCGCCGCGCACGAACCGCAGCCCCTCGGCCAGTTCGCGCGCCACGTTGCCCAGCACCAGCCGCCGTGTCGTTTGCTGGTAATCGATCCCCGACGCCAGAACCGCCGCCAGGGCGTAGATACAGGCCGAGAAGCCGAACGATCCGCCCAGCCCCAGCCGTTGATAGATAACGCCCGCCAAAACCGGCCCCACCAACCGCGTAAACGAATTCGACATCGTATCCAACGCCAGTGCTCGGGATACCAGCCGGCCGGGCACGCACTCCCCCACCATCCGCCGGCGGGTCGCCATTTCGGTGGACCAGACGACCCCGGCGACCAGTGCTGCGACAGCGACATGCCACGGCCGAGCCACGCCCGCCCACGCCAACAGCGCGACGGAGGCCGATGCCGCGCAGGTCACCATCTGGCCGATGAACAACACTTTCTTGCGGTTCACCGCCTCGGTCACCACGCCGGAGAACGCGCCCAGCAGGAACATCGGCATGGTGCGCGCGGCCGAAACGATGGCGACATCCAGGCCCGACCCAGTCATGTCCAAAGTAAACAGCGCGGCCGACAAAACCTCGAACCAGCGCATCGTGTTGACGCAGCCGCCGATCGACCAAAGACGCAGAAATGCGGAGGAGGAAAGCAGGGCACGCAGCCCGGTGCCGGTAGCCAGAACAGTCACGGCGACGCGTTATCCAATGCCGGCCAGTCGGTCGAACGCATGACATTTCCCATCTCGCTTTATTACTTCGGATACAAGCACGCCGCGCCGGGATGGACCAGATACCCAGCCAGGACTAGGATGCAGACCAGCGCTGAACGCAGATAGGCAGGAGACCTAAGGGATGGACACCAACGTCGCGACACCGGCTTTCGACCGCACCGTGGAGGATTTCGGCAACATCGTCGAACTCGGCCACGTCAATGTCCGCGTTCCTGACCAAAGCAAGGCCGTCGCGTTCTACATCATGGGACTGGGCTTGACGCGCGATCCGTATCTGATGGCCGGGCTCGACAACATGTGGGTGAATGTCGGCAAGGGTCAGTTCCATCTTCCGACTCGCGGCACCGACGTCCTGCGCGGTACGACGGCGCTGGTCCTGCCCGATCTGGAAGCGCTGATGAAGCGGCTGCACAACGCCGGCAAATACCTGGAAGGGACGAAGTTCAGCTTCCGTCAGGTTGGCGACACCGTCGAAGCGGTTTGCCCGTGGGGCAACCGTATTCGCGTCCATACGCCGGACCCGGCTCGCTTCGGTTCCATGCGCGTCGGGATGCCCTATGTCGAATTCGACATCCCCGCCGGGACGGACCTTGCGGCCATCGCCAAATTCTACAAGGAAATCCTTGGCGGCATCTCCGGCGTCGCCTCGGATGCGCGTGGTCCGTATGCCTGGGCCAGTTGTTCCGGCGAGTGCAAGGTGATCTACCGCGAAACCTCCGCGCCGGTCCCCGAATACGACATGCACCACATCCAGATCACGCTGGCCGACTTCTCCGGCCCGCACAAGAAGCTGCTGGAGCGTGGCCTGATCTCCGAGGAAAGCGACCAGCACCAGTATCGCTTCCTGGACATCGTTGACGTGGACACCAACAAGCCGCTGTTCCGGATTGAGCATGAAACCCGCAGCATGCGCCATCCGATGTTCAACCGGACTTTCATCAACCGGAACCCGGACATGTCCAACCGCAACTTCGTTCCGGGTTACGAAGTGGGCCTCTGGGCGCTCAACTAACCGACGTCATGGCGGGCTCCGGCTCGCCATTCACGCCTTTGCCAGCGTAATCCCGCAGCAACGAGCGGAGTCATTGTCATGTCCCTCGACCCGTACCACGTGTCCGCCTTCAACACCGCCAAGACGTCGGAGAACAAGATCCACGACGATGCCACCGCCCAGCGCTTGGGCTTCAAGGGCGGTTTCGTCGGCGGTGTGAACGTCTATGCCTACATGACGCATCAACCGCTGCAACGCTGGGGCCGGGCATGGCTCGAACGCGGGACGGGGGAGGCGAAGTTCGGTAAGCCGGTGTATGAAGGTGACATTGCGGAGGTCACCTGCGCTGAAGACGCGGACGGCATGGCATTGGCGGTTCACAGCCAGGGCGTGCTTTGCGCGACCGGACGGGCGGCGCTTCCCGCGAACCCGGGGCCGGCCCCGGCGCTGAGCGACTTCAAGGCGGTGGCGCCACGCTCCGAACGGGCCGCCGCGGACGAAACGTCCCTGCGGGTCGGCGATTGGCTTGGAATGGCGCCGCTTCCGGTCACCGAGGGCTTTCACGCCCAGGACCTGCAGGATATCCGCGAAGCCCATCCGCTCTACGGGAACGAGAAGATCGTTCACACCGGGACGATCCTGCGCTGCTGCAACTGGGTCCTGACCCACAACGTCATCCTGCCGGCCTGGATCCATATGGGCAGCACGGTGCGGAATCTCGGCCTTGCCCATGTGGGCGATACGCTTACGGTCCGAGCCCAGATCACCAAAAACTATGAGCACAAGGGCCACAAATGGGTGGAACTGAACTGCATGGTCGTTGCCAATGAGACGACCCCGGTGATCCAGGCAACCCACATCGCGATCTATCGGCCGAGGCAATTGGCCGAGGCGGCGTGACGGCTGCTGCGTCAGCTAAAGCTGTCTGCTTAAGAATTAAGCGCCACCGTTTCGCTCCTGATGCCGTCAAACGCCCGTCATTTGACCCTCTCGGGCACGAGATCGTGTGCACAAATATTAGCCAATCAGCCTTTTCCGCGCGCTTCAATGGCCGCTATTCGTGGCACGGATCTTGAGATGGCCCCCTCAACATGGGGGAATAACCGATGCAACATGTCGAACCGGGCGACGTCGCCTGGGTGCTGGTCAGTACCATCCTGGTGCTTTTGATGACCATACCAGGACTGGCCCTATTCTATGCCGGTATGGTCCGGAAAAAGAACGTCCTCGCCATCATGATGCAGTCGTTCATGCTGTGCGCGGCGATGACTGTCGTGTGGATCGTCGCCGGATATTCCCTGGCGTTCACTAACGGCAATGCCTGGGTCGGAGATTTCTCGCGCCTGTTCCTGAACGGTCTGGCGGACGGGTGGGACAAGCCGTTTACCCTGGGCGCCGGCACGCCCAACGCCCAGCCCACGACCATCCCGGAGAGCGTGTTTCTGATGTACCAGATGGCCTTTGCCATCATCACCCCGGCGGTGGTCACCGGAAGCTGCGCCGACCGGATGAAGTTCTCGGCGTTGCTGATCTTCTTCACTCTTTGGTCTTTGCTGGTTTACGCGCCGCTGGCGCATTGGGTGTGGGCGCCGACGGGCTGGCTCGCGACGATGGGCTTCGCCGACTTCGCCGGCGGCACGGTGGTGGAGATCAACTGCGGCGTCTCCGGCCTGGTCTGCGCGCTGATGCTTGGGAAGCGCCTGGGCTACGGGCATGAGAACATGGCGCCGTGGAACCTGAGTTATGCCGTGATCGGTGCCTCGCTGCTGTGGATCGGCTGGATGGGTTTCAACTCCGGCGGCGCGCTTGGGGCGAATGGCCGAGCGGGTATGGCGGTGCTGGTGACGCAGATCGCGGCGGCGGGGGCGACACTGACATGGACGTTCGCGGAATGGTTCCTTCGTGGCAAGCCGTCGGTGCTGGGGGCGATATCGGGCGCGGTGGCTGGGCTGGTGGCCATTACCCCGGCGGCTGGTTTTGTCCTGCCCGGGCCGGCGCTGGCGATCGGGCTGGTGGCGGGCGTGGTGTGCTTCTGGACGGCGACCACGATGAAGGCGGCTTTCGGCTACGACGACAGCCTGGACGCGTTCGGGGTGCATGGGATCGGCGGTATCCTCGGCACACTGGCCACCGGCTGGTTCGCGTTCGGCCCGTTGTCCGCCACGAAGGATGCGCCGGCCGGCGCCTATGTTGGCGGGCTTTCCTTGCTGGCGGTCCAGGCGGTGGGCGTGGTCGCGACGATCGCCTATTGCGCGGCGGTTAGTTGGGTGCTGCTGAAGATCACCGATCTGGTGGTCGGTCTGCGGGTCAGCGCGGAAGAGGAGCGGGAAGGGCTGGATATCGTCCTGCACGGTGAACAGGTGTTCTGATCGCGGAAGCGGGCTGCTCTACACAAGGTCGGTCTGACCAAAATCGTCGCCTTTGTAGAGCAGCTTCGCCTGATACGACCGCGCGCAGGCATAGGCGAAACAATCGCCCATGTTAAGCGCGGCCGGATGGCGTCCCTTCCCATATGTGGCGAAGGCCTCGGCTGCGATTTCCCATTCCCGTTCGCCGATGTTGACGAACCGGAAGCCGCCGGCATCCAGGAACAGTTCAACCTGGCTGCGCGCCTCCGCGACGGAAAAGCTGTAGGATCGGCGGAGGCCTGCCATTGTCTCCCAGACCGAGACCGCGGAGCAAAGGCGCGCGTCATTGGCCTCCAGCGTGTTGGCGAGTATGTCAGCGTCGCTTTCGCCTGTAATGATCGCGATCAGGGCTGACGCGTCGGCAAAAATGGTCATAGGCCGCCCGACAACTCATCGAAATACGCCTTGTCGGCGGCTAGGCCGGTCGGCGGCGGCAGCTTGTGGGCCGCACGCAGGGCGGCGAAGCGATCCCGGAGTGGCACGGCTCGCGCCATTCGGCTCAACTCCGCCTTCACCGCCAGTTTCACGGCGTCCTGCTTGCTGATCCCACGCTGTCTCGCCAGTTGGGCGACGAGGTCGGCGGTTGTGTCGTCCTTGATAAAAAGGGGCATAGGGTTTGTCATCCGGATTGGATATCCTGAATAGGAATATAGGATATCCAAACCTCCTTGCCAATCAATAGCGGTTGGGTGGGCGCTCTACAGCGCCTCCGGCTGTGTCAGCCGCAAGAAGCTGATCACGCAGGCAAACCCCGAAAACGCGGCCCCGGCGGCCAGCGCGATCCAGACGCCGCTGGCGATATCGCCATGCGCCGTATCTCCATGCGTCAGGGCAAAAATCACCGCCACCGCCACGCCGCCGATCGTTTGCCCGGTCAACCGGGCGGTGGACAGCACCCCGCTCGCCACCCCGCTGCGCGACCGCGGCGCCGACGAGATCAGCGCTCGGTTGTTCGGCGATTGAAAGAACCCGAACCCGATGCCGCAGATCATCATGCGCCACACCACGTCGATGAACGGCGGGTCCGGCGGCAGTGCCAGCATCAGCAGCAAACCGACCGTCAGCACCGCCAGCCCCAGTCCACCCAGCAGACCCGCCGGATACTTGTCCGACAGCCGTCCGGCGATCGGTGCCACGATCACCACGACCGCCGGCCACGGCGTGATCAACAGCCCGATCCGCGACTGGGACATGCCACCAGCCAGCGCGAAATAGAACGGCAGTGCCAGGAACGCGATCGTCTGCGCGCTGTAGGAGCAGACCGACGTCGCCACCGACAGCGCGAAGATCGGTTTGCGAAATAGATCGACCGGCAGCATCGGCTCCGCCATCCGGTTCTGCCGCCGGATGAACACCACGCCGGCCACCACACCGCCCAGCAGTTCCATCGCAACCCACGGTCGACCCTGACCATCCCCGATACCGTCGAGCCCGATCAGCAGCAGCCCGAATGTGGCCGCGTTCAACCCGGCGCTGATCAGGTCGAATGTGTGCCCTGATTTCGGCGTGTCCGGCAGGGAGCGCAGTGCCAGCCACGACGCCAGTATCCCGAACGGAATGTTAATGAAAAACAGCCAGTGCCATGACGCCACCGCCAGGATCACCGCGGCGATCGATGGTCCGGCCGCCGAACACGTCGCTACCACCAGCGCGATCGTCCCGATTCCCCGCCCAAGCAGCTCGCGGGGGAAGATGAACCGGACCAGAGCGGTATTGACGCTCATGATCCCCGCCGAACCGAAGCCTTGCAGCACCCGTGCAACCACAAGCATCGGCAAGGAGTCCGCCAGTCCGCAGACCAAAGAGGCCAGAGTGAAAACCACCAGGCCCCAGTTATAGACAAGCCTGTAGCCAATGATGTCGCCCAGCGCCGCCAGCGGCAGCAGTGTCACCGTCACCGCCAGTTGGTAGGCGTTCACCACCCAGATTGACTCGGCTGGGGTGGCGTTCAGTTCGTGCGCCATCGATGGCAGGGCGATGTTCGCGATCACCGACGCCAGAACCGACACGGCGATGGCGATCGTAATGGTCATCAGTGCCGCTCGACGCTCGTGTGGCGGCAGGCCGTCGGGCTCTTCGGCTCGTATCGGGTTCGTCATCAGGCCAACTTGACCGAGACCCGCTTCCCCAACAAGGTGCGCCGCATCATGAGCAAACCTGTCATTGAATACCAAGATGTTGTCCGGCCCGAGTGGATCGACTCCAACGGACACATGAACCTCGCTTATTACGTGGTCGTTTTCGATTACGCGACCGACGCGCTGTACACCGCGCTGGGCATTGGCGACGCGTATCGGGAGGTGTCGGGGAACTCCTGCTTCACCGCGGAAACCCACACGCTTTATGAGCGGGAGGTGCATCTCGGTGACAGACTGACGGTGCGGACCTGGCTGCTGGGTGCCGACACCAAGCGGGTTCACTATTTCCACGAGATGTTCCACGCGGACAGTGGCGAGCGGTCAGCGGTGCAGGAGTTGATGGCCCTGCATATCGACATGGGCATCCGGCGTGTGGCACCGTTCCCGCCGGAGCAACAGGCCGCGCTGCAAGCAGCAGTCAAGGCGTATGCGCCGGCGGATTTGCCGAAAGGGGCAGGGCGCCGGATCGGGCTGCCGGCCAAATAACAGGGAGAAGAAGCCATGAAGCTGATGTGGTTCCATCTGATGCCCTACACCGAGCTGCCGGAGAATTTCCGCGGCAAGCATCCGTCGGTTTGGGTGGATATCCACTCCTCGTTGTTCGACCCAAAGCGCGCCCACCTGATGTACAACGACTTCATGGACGAACTGGAATATGCCGCCGAGGTCGGCTTCGACGCGATTTGCGTGAACGAGCATCACTCCAACGGCTACGGCCTGATGCCGTCGCCCAACCTGATCGCCTCCTCGCTGGCCAGGCGGACCAGCGACACCGCGCTGTGCGTGATGGGCAACTCACTGGCGCTGTACAACCCGCCGACCCGCGTCGCCGAAGAATTCGCGATGATCGACTGCATCTCCGGCGGCCGGCTGATCGCGGGCTTCCCGGTCGGGTCGCCGATGGACACCTGCTACGCCTATGGCCAGAACCCCTCGATGCTGCGGGAGCGCTATCTGGAAGCGCACGACCTGATCGTCCGCGCCTGGACCGACAAGGACACGTTCGCCTTCAACGGCCGCTATAATCAGCAGCGCTACGTCAATATCTGGCCGCGCCCGGTGCAGGATGCGCCGCATCCGCCGATCTGGGTACCGGGCGGCGGATCGGTGGAGACGTGGCACTGGTGCGCCGAAATGGACTACGTTTACTGCTATCTGTCGTACTACGGTTACAAGATCGGCCAGGCCACGATGAACGGTTTCTGGGACGAAATGGCGCGTCTCGGCAAGGACCGGAACCCGTATCGCGCCGGCTTCCTGCAATTCGTCGGCGTCGGGGAAAGCCGCCAGCACGCGATGGACCTGTATGGGCAGGCCGCTGAATACTTCTACGGCAACTGTCTGCACATCGACCCGCGCTTCGCCGCGCCTCCGGGCTATTCCACCGAGGCGACGCAGCGCAAGGGCCTGCAAAGCCAGGTTTCCAAAGCCGCTGAGTACAGCAGCAAGTTCAATACGCTGGCCCGCGAGATGGATGCGATCGTCGATAATGGGTACGTCATCATCGGCTCCCCGGATGAGGTCGCCGAACAGCTCCGCGAAGTCGCGGTGAATCTGAATGTCGGCAACCTGATGATGCTGCTGCAATTCGGGAACATGAACAAAGAGCTGTGTCGCTACAACACCAGGATGTTCGCCGAACATGTAAGGCCGAAGCTGGAACCGTTGTTCAGCGAGTGGGAACACCGCTGGTGGCCGAAGCCGATGGACACCGCCCAGCGTGCGGCCGTGCCCGCCTATCTGGCCGCCGAATAGATGGATACGGCCGTCACCCTGCCGCTGCGTCCTCCGGTGCCGGAAGCGCCGGAGGCCCCGCTGCGGGTGCGGCCATTCCTGCGGGCGATCCGCACCAACGCGCTGACGATCTGGCCAAAGTCCGCATACCGCGAGGACTACACAATCCGGAACTTCCTCGGCCGGACGAACGTCCTGCTGAATACGCCGGAAGCCATCCACCATGTCCTGGTCGGCAATCCGGGCAATTTCCGCCGCTCCCCGGCGTCGATTCGCATTCTTCGGCCGATCACCGGCGAGGGGCTGCTGCTGAGCGAAGGCGACACATGGAAGCTGCAACGCCGCACCGTCGCCCCGGCGCTTGGCCCGCGTGTTATGCCGATGCTGGCCCGTCATATCGTCGCCAGCACAAAGCAGGCTGTTGCCAAACTGGAAGCGACGGCCGGTCAACCGATAGACCTGCTGTTCACCATGCAAACCCTGGCGCTGGATATCGCCGGGCGTTCGATGTTCTCGCTGGAAATGGATCGTTTCGGCGCTCAGATGCGGGCGATGCTTTACGAGTTCAGCGAGAAATACTCGAAGCCGCACCTGCTGGACATGCTGCTGCCGCCGTCGATCCCGGCGCCAGGCGATTTTGGCCGCGCCCGGTTCAAGAAACGCTGGATGAAGCTGATCGAAACGATCCTGTCCGCGCGCCTTGCTGAACCGCAGCCGGATGCCCCGCGCGATCTGTTCGATCTGTTGCGGGCGGCGCGCGACCCGGAAACCGGCGCCGGCTTCTCCCCGATCCAACTTCGCGATCAGGTCGCCACGCTGATCCTGGCCGGACACGAAACCACCGCGGTGACGCTGTTCTGGTCGTTGATCATGTTGGCCCAGGCGCAAGAGGAGCAGGACTGGCTCGCCGAGGAAGCCCGAACGGTCGCGATCGAACCTGAAACCGGTCACGCCGCCATGGCCAGCCTGATCCGCGCCCGAGCGGTGGTGAACGAGACGATGCGGCTGTTTCCGGCGGCGTTCACCGTGGTCCGCGAAACCATCGCGCGGGATCGCGCGGGCGCGGTCGATCTGCCGCCGCGCTCGGTTGTCATGATCGCGCCTTGGGTGCTGCACCGTCACCATGCCCTGTGGCAGGACCCCGAACTGTTCAAGCCGGCCCGTTTCATGCCCGACCAGCCGGCGCCCGCCCGCTTCTCCTTTATGCCGTTCGGTGCCGGCCCGCGGATCTGCGTCGGGGCCCAGTTCGCAACCACCGAGGCGGTGCTGGTCCTGGCCGCCATGATCGGGCGATTTCGCGTGACGCGGACTGATTCAAGGCCGGTCATGCCGGTTGGGATCGTCACAACCCAGCCCGATCACGCCGCCAATGTCGTGCTGACCATTCGCGACGCTCCCGCTATTGTCGGGTGACGGGCCTGCCCTGATGCGGCCATTCTGCCGCTGTCATGGCAAACGAGCCAACGCATTCGGTTAGCATCAGGGATTATGCGCTGACCGCGTTTCTTGCGCTGGAAGCGCTGATCCTGTTCGTCGCCTCGCCACTCTCGGCGATGGGGGTCCGGTTTCCGCTCATCGCCGGCGGTCTGCTGTTCGGCCTTCTTCTGCTGGCGATCGTGCTCATTTCCCGCAGCACGGGTGCCAGGATTTTGGCGAGCGTCGCAGTCGCATTGGCGATCGGTGGGGCCTTATTCCGCATTTACCACCCTTCACTAGTGACCGTTTGGCTGGGGCACTTCGCTGTCGTCGCTGCCTTGCTGGCAATCTCGGTTGTTATCGCACAGGCGGTATTCGCGCCGGGCCGGATTACCCACCATAGACTAGAGGGTGCGGTCATCCTCTATTTGAACATAGCGCTGATATTTACCTCGATCTTTCGCCTCATCCTGGAGCTCAATCCCGGCGCGTTCGCTCGGATACCGGTGCAAGCCACCGAGGTGGCGGCCGATAGCGTGATGCTGTACTTCAGTTTCACCACGCTGACCTCGACAGGTTTCGGCGAAATCCTGCCGCTCGACCCCTTCGCGCGCAGCATGGCGAATCTGGAGTCCGTTCTGGGCCAACTCTATCTGGTGGTACTGCTGGGGCGTCTTGTCGGGATGTATGTGGATTCAAGTCGAAAATAGTATGAAAACTTAACGATACTCCCTTTGAGTTGATAAAAATTCGTCCCGAAGCGACGCGGTTATTTCGCAGCGGCCCCTAACTCCACCCCCGAGCCAGTTTCCGGACCGCGGTCGAGGCGTTCCGCTTCCCCTCGCCAGCATAATCCTCGTGCCAGTCCTCGATCTTCGCCGGGTCGTAAAGGTAGTTGACCATCAAGGTCGCACTCTCTTTCCCGCCCTTGTCCGAGGTGTCACCGGCCATGTTCAGCCGCTCGACGCGGGCACCGTTCGACAGGTGGAAGTGCGCCACCGGATCGCGTGCCCGTTTTCCGTTCGCCTCGATCATCAGATACCGCGCCGCCAACCGCACCAGGACCGGTTCGGTGGTCTTGCGCAGCGCCACATTCCGCCACCAATGGCGCTTGCCGATGATCCCGGCCAGCGCCGCGCTACCGGTTTCGGCGGGGAGCGCCGAGGCCAGGCTGGCCGACTCTTCGTCGCTCAAAAGCCCGGGTTCATCCTTCGCCAGCAACGGGTCCAACCACCGCCTGAATCCGGGGATCGGCGACAGCGTCGCGAACGTCTTCAGGTTGCGGAATTCGCCGGACAGTTCCTCGACCACGCGCTTGATCAGGAAATTGCCGAAACTGATCCCGGCCAACCCCGACTGGCAGTTGCTGATCGAGTAGAAGATGGCGGTATCGGCCTGCGACGGATCGAGCACCGGCGCCTTCTCGTCCAACAGGTCCTGGACGCTGCCAGCCAGGCCCTTGACCAACGCAACCTCGACGAAGATCAGCGGCTCGCCCGGCATGCGGGGATGGAAGAACGCGTAGCACCGCCGGTCGGAATCCAGCCGGTTCTTCAGATCGCGCCAGGAGCGGATGGCATGCACCGCCTCGTAATCGACCAGCTTTTCCAGCAGCGCCGCCGGACTGTTCCAGTCGATCCGCTGCATCTCCAGGAAGCCGATATCGAACCAGGCGGCCAGGAGCCCACGCAGATCGGAGTCCAGGGCGGTCAGCAGCTTGTCGGACCCACGCACCTTCAGCAGCGATCCGCGCAGATCGACCAGGAACTTCCGCCCATCTGGAATCGAGGTGAACTGTGTCAGCAGCTTCAGCCGCGGTGGCTCCAGCGCCCGCCGCAGCGCCGCCTTCGCATCGGCCCGTTCGGCGGCGTCCGAGGCAGCCTGCACCTTGGCATAGGCGTCAGCCACCGCATCGGGGTCCGAATCGAAGCCAGCCAAGGTCCGCAGGAACTCCTTCCGTCCGGCCTCATCCTGGGTCAGATAGGTCTGCGCCAATTTGGCCGCTCGGTTGCGTGCGCTGACCTCGCCGCCGCGCCCGGCCAGGCAGGCCTGCATCTGGGCTTCGAGGGTTTCGTCCACCTCGCCCGAGACGCTCGACGCCATATCGCGCCAGACCCCGGTGATGCGCCGGATCGCGCGATCCAGCAGACCGGTGGAAACAGCTTCGCTCATACAAGCCTCATCTGATCAGCCAACGGAGGCAGCATAGACACAGTGGCAATAGATTAGCGTGTCACTTTGCGGACTCGCGCACACGAACAAGTGCGGGCAGCAGATCCTCCACCACCAACCCGGCTCCCGCGACCTCCGCCGCCCGGCCATGCAGGTAGGCGCCGGCCGCCGCCGCATCCCAGGCCGGCATCCCCTGGGCGAGCAGGCCGGCGATAATGCCGGACAGCACGTCGCCCGCCCCGGCGGTCGCCAGCCAGGGCGGCGCGGAGAGATTGATCGCGGCCCGGCCGTCCGGTGCGGCGATAATGGTATCGGCGCCCTTCAGCAGCACCACGGAACGGGTGCGGGCGGCTGCCTCGCGGGCCGCCGACAGCCGGTCGGTGGCGGGGGCACCGAACACACGCGCGAATTCGCCCGCATGCGGCGTCAGGACAGCGGCGCCATGTAGCGCGTCGGGATTGCCGGTGAAGGCGGAAAACACATCGGCGTCGCCAACGATGGTTCTGTTGGCCGCGATCAGGGCGGGGAAGATGGCGCGTGCCTCATCGGGCCCCAGGCCGGGGCCGCAAACCCAGACCTTCCGGCGGTCATCGTTCAGCAGCGCGGCGATGTCGGACTGGCTGACCAGCAGGCCGGGTTCGCCCGAACGGTAGGTTTCGGCCGCGCCCCGCGCGGCGATGGTCACCATTCCGGCCCCGGCCCGCCGAGCGGCTTCGGCGGCGAGGCGGGCGGCGCCGGTCATTTCGGCGCCACCAATCACGGTGACGTGGCCCCTTGTGTATTTGTGAGACTCGGCGGTCAGACCCGGCAACTGCCACAGCGTCGGCAGGTTGGCGAATGTCCTTGGCCGGACCTCGTCCAGGACGGCGCCGGGGATGCCGATATCGGCCAGTTCGATACGCCCGCACAGGTCTCGTCCGGGAAGCAAAAGATGCCCTGGCTTCAGCCGGAAGAAAGTCACGGTCAGTTCGGCGGAGGGGGCATAGCCAAGTGTCAACCCGGTCGCGCCGTCCAGGCCGGACGGCACATCGACAGCGACCACGCGCTTGGCCGCCTTCAGCGTCTCGGCAACCAGGCCACTGACGGGCCGGGTCAGGCCGGCGCCGAACACCGCATCGACCACGACATCGGACCGCAGCGCCTCGTCCGGTGTAAACGGGACGTTCGGGCCATGCCACAGGCTGGCCGCCCAGGCGGCGTCCGATCCCGCCTTGGGGGGCGCCTGGGCTGCGAGGCGCACGGGCCATCCCTGCTGCGCCAGCAACCGAGCGGCGATATAGCCATCCCCGCCATTGTTGCCCGGCCCGGCCAGGACCAACACGCGACAGCGCCCTATATGCCGCGCCATTGCCCGAACCACCGCTCGGCCGGCCGCTTCCATCAGTTCGGGACCGGGGTGACCGTGTCGCATGGCCGCCTGGTCGGCCTGACCCATCTCATTGGGGGTGAGCAGTTCGGCGCGACCACGCAGGCGCCCGATCAGGCCGGGATCGAAGGTCGAAATGCGTTTCGGTTCGGCTTGCATTGTGTGATCCTTCAGGCGGCAGCCTCGCACGGTTGTCGCCGATACCATGGTAGGATGCGTACTGTGCGTGAGACTGACAAACTGACGGCATACCTGCTGGAAATGCTGTTCCCGCTGGGGCATGTGTCCCCTCGGCGCATGTTCGGCGGTGTCGGCCTGTTCCACCGAGGCGTGATGTTCGGCCTGATCGCGCGCGAGGAACTGTACTTCAAGGTTGGGGACGAGAATCGGCCCGCCTACGAAGCAGCGGGCGAGGCGCCGTTCAGCTACGAAACCAAGAAGGGTGCGAACACCATACACTCCTATTGGCGCTGCCCGCCCGACCTGCTGGACGACACCGAGACGTTTCAAACATGGGCGCGGGCGGCGATCGAGGCGGCGGGGGCGGCGGTGAACCCGAAACGGGCGAGCCGGGCCGACGCCGCGCGGCACAAGTCGGTTAAGTAATCCTGGGCGGAACCGGCGGATTTGGGTGTCTAGTGGATGTCTCAGCAGGTGTAAAACGATACTCTTTTCACATTTATTATACGCAATGCCTGTCGCAACGATTGATGGCCGCATAACCGCGTGGGCGGCTCTGCGCGAAACGGTTCATTGGCAGGATTCGACCTTACGGCTGGAAACAAGAGTGCATGTCCCAGTTTATAAGTAAAATAGGAAAAAAGTCAACGACATGCCCGAGGGCGGCAGACCACTTATCCATGTGTGATCGCTGGGCGGCGCAGCGACCGGCACCTTGCGATGCCGAACCAGGCAAAGTCCGGGGTGGCCGCGCCAAGCCCGGCCCTGACAGTCTTTAGGGGGCCGCTGCGAAATAACCGCTTCGATGGACGCACGACCGGAGGAGACCGTCATGGCGGGCGCAGGC
>DNXO01000049.1:0-829 GCA_003506895.1 Acetobacteraceae bacterium
TTCATTCGCCGGGTGGTTCGGTTGAACAGGCCTTCGTGATTGGGCGCTTGTTGCGCAGCCGGAAGGCTGTTGCCCGGGTAGGGCGGACGATCGTCTCCGCCTGTGCTCCGGGAGCGCAGGTCGACGACGCGTGCCTCAAGATCAAGACAGGGGGTGGCGAAGTCCAGGCCCAGATCGTGACGCGTCAGGCGATATGCAATTCGGCCTGCGGTTATCTGTTTCTCGGAGCCACGACGCGCGAGGTAGCTCCCGATGCCACGATGGCTGTCCACAATTCCAAATTCACTTTGCTGGTTCGCGGACATGCCCCGCCGGAACTGATCGTGGCTGCCACCAACCGCGGCCTGGCCCGGGCGGATCGAGAAAGGACGGCCTTTGTTGCGGCGATGGGCATCAACCACGCGCTCGTCGATCTGATCAAAACCGTGAAATTCGAGAATGCGCACATACTCACGCGGCCCGAGCTCTATCGCTTCGGCATCGACACGCGGCCCGTCGCCGAAACCGCATGGACCCTGGAAGTCGAATCTCGTCCCTTTATCCGCAAAATCGCCTTCGCGAAGAAAGACGAAGGTGATGCATTTCGAACGATGGAGTGGCGGCTGTTCTGCGAGAACAAGGACCGCGCACGGCTGATGTTCGCCCGGGAATTTGACAAGGGCGCCGAAGGCAAGAACTCGGTGGTCATGATGGTGGGTTCGGATAGGCCGGTGGCCTTCGGCACTTTCCCCGCGCGAATAGGAGCGTACGAAGCCTGGAGCGGGACGATTGCGTCCGCCGCCATGAAAGTGGTGCTGGCGGCTCCTCATCTGCAGATGGGGGAGGGGCG
>DNXO01000049.1:1188-2848 GCA_003506895.1 Acetobacteraceae bacterium
TGTCCCGCTTCCCCGAACAATACGCGGCCCGCGACCGTGTCTCGCGATCTCGCACCTGCTCCGGCACCGTGAGGCCGCACGACGGGTGACTTTGAGCTCGCCGGCGAACCAGGGCGCGCGAAATAATCCGCTGGCGCCCTTTTATTCGGGACGGGCGTGTTCTACATGCAGATGCATGAAAAACCTGCCTGAAGACTCCCGCGCCGGGCGCCGTTTCGCGCCCACCGCCCTGATGTTGGGTAATCTCGTCACCGGCTGCTCGGTGCTGGCGCCGGCAGGCATGTTGATCGAACTGTCATCCGATCTCGGCGTCACTGTCCACACGGCGGGGCTGCTGATCACCTTCGGGGCCGTGGTATTGTGCGTCGGCTCACCGTTGACGGCGTGGCTGACGAGCCGGATCGAGCGCCGCACGCTGCTGACCGCGACGCTCGCGGTGTTCGCGCTCGCGAATGCCGCGTCGGCCTTTGCACCCGACTACGCGACCCTTCTGGTCATTCGCCTGATCATGCTCGCGGTCGGCGCCCTCTACACGCCGCAGGCGGCGGGCACCGCCGCTCTCATCGTTCCACCGGACAAGCGTGGCGGCACGATCGCCTATGTATTTCTTGGCTGGTCGCTGGCCGCGGCGGTCGGCCTGCCGCTGATTGCATTTATGACGAGCCACTACGGATGGCGCGCGGCCCATGGCAGCATCGGTGTAATCGGCACGCTCAGTTTTCTTCTGCTGGTCTGGCGGCTGCCGGCTGGATTGATCGGCGCGCGAGTGGACCTGAAGACCTGGACCGAGGTCGGGCGTAACCGGGCGATCATCGTGCTGCTGTTGATTACGACGTTGCAGATGTCCGGCCAGTTCGTCGTGTTCACCTTCATGGGACCGCTCCTGGTCAAGCTCACCCATGCCGGCCCCGACGCGGTCGGGCTGGTATTTGCGATCTACGGGATTTGCGGCTTCATCGGCGTTGTTATCGCCAGTCGCATCGTCGACATCTGGGGAGCCTATAAGACGTCGGTACTGTTCACGGTCCTGCTGCTGACGGGTATCACCGGTTGGGCCCTGACCGCCGGCGTTTATCCGCTGATGGCCTGTTCGGTCGCGATCTGGGGACTGGGATTTGCCTCCACCAACTCGATGCAGCAGGTCCGGCTGGTCGGTGCGGCGCCCGCGCTGGCGTCGGCATCGGTGTCGCTCAATACCTCGGTACTCTACGTCGGACAGGCCGTCGGCTCGGCGATCGGTGGCATATTGTATTCGCGCGATCTCCTGCACGGTTCAGGATACGCCGCGATGGTCTTTGTCGCGCTGGCGTTGATCACGGTGATCTCCACGCGTGATTTCGGCACGACGCGAAACTGACGCGATAAGTCTGGATCTGGTTTTTATCTTGTGTCAGCGGTGCTTGCCGCAACCCGCGTCAGTGCGGGCGTCATCTTCGCCAGCACTTCCCTGACAGGCTTGTCGGCCCAGGCGTGCGTAACGTAATCGCGATGCGTCACGCCATCTGGTGTCTTCACGAATACGACGCTGCCGGGACGCAAGGGGCCATCCATGTCATCCGATATGGCGATGCCCTTGTTCCTCAGCATCTGCATCAGTTCCTGGTCGTGCCGCTGGGTGTAACGCGTATACGCACTCACGAAGAAGCCCGATCGGTTGTTC
>DNXO01000028.1:0-3333 GCA_003506895.1 Acetobacteraceae bacterium
CGGTTCGCGCGACCTGGCAACGGTCAATGTCTAGGCGGGTTGGTATTACCGTGCCGAGCAACATCGTATTGGTACCGCTGCCGCCATATGCACCAGAACTGAACTCGATGGAGAACGTCTGGGAGTATCTGCGCGGCAACAAGCTCACCACCGGTATTTGGGATAGCTACGACGAAATCCTCGAGGCCTGCACCACAGCTTGGAATTGTCTCATAGACGATCCAGATCGCATCCGATCCCTCGGCTCACGAGGCTGGGCAACGGTCAATGTCTAGGCAGGTTGGTATAACCAATGCCATCGTTTACAAAGACCTTGGCGCAAACCATTTTCATCGCGCTTTGCTCGAAGCCCAGCCCAACGCCTCGTCAAGCAAATCACCAAGCTCGGCTTCACATGCATGATCGCCGCAGCGCAGCAACCAGAAGCGGTTTCTATTTAGACTGGTGGCACTTGCGCGCCACCAGCCCCACGCCACCCGCGCAGCGAAAACTACTCCGCCGCAGTTTCTTCCGTAAGCCGAGCATTCTCGTTCCACAACGTCCGCTGATCGCGGCCAGCCGCCACCGCCCGCAGCCGGTTCATCACCGCGCCCGTGCCAGCCGGGATCAAACGCCCAACGATCACGTTCTCCTTCAGCCCCATCAGACTGTCGGTCTTGCCCGCCGTTGCAGCCTCGGTCAGCACCCGCGTGGTCTCCTGGAACGAGGCCGCGCTGATGAAGCTGTTGGTCTGCAGGGACGCCTTCGTGATGCCCTGGAGTACCGGCATCGCATGCGCCGGACGCTCGTCCTTCATCAGCTTGCTATTGACATGGTCGAACTCCGTCCGGTCCACCGTCTCCCCAGTCAGGAAGGTGGTGTCGCCCGGATCCATAATTTCCACCTTCTGCAGCATCTGACGGACGATCACCTCGATATGCTTATCGTTGATCTTCACACCCTGCAGCCGATAGACGTCCTGGATCTCGTTCACCAGATAGTCGGACAGCGCCTCCACCCCCAACACCTTCAGGATGTCGTGGGGCACGCGCGGCCCATCGACAAGCGGGTCGCCTCGGCGGACGAAGTCGCCTTCCTGTACCGAGATATGCTTGCCCTTCTGGATCAGATACTCGGTTTCCTCGCCGGTCTCGTCGTTCTTCACAACGATGCGGCGCTTGGCCTTGTAGTCCTTGCCGAATTCCACGCGGCCGTCGCACTCGGCGATAACCGCGTGATCCTTGGGACGACGCGCTTCAAACAGTTCCGCCACGCGCGGCAGACCGCCTGTGATGTCACGCGTCTTGCTGCCTTCGCGCGGGATACGGGCGATCACATCACCAGCCTGCACAATGGCCCCGTTGTCGACCGAAAGGATCGAGTCCGGCGCCAGGAAGTAGCGAGCGTCAGTGTTGTTGTCCAGCCGGATGACCTCGTTCCTCTCGTCCTTCAGCTGTAGCCGGGGACGCAGATCGATGCTCTTCGAGCCCTGCTTGTAATCGACAACGACCTTGGAGGTCAGGCCGGTGACTTCGTCCATCCGCTCCATCAGCGTGATGCTCTCGATCAAGTCGATATACTCGACCTTACCGGCGCGCTCCGTGATGATCGGAAGGGTGAACGGATCCCATTCGGCAAGCTTCTGGCCGCGGGTCACCGCCTGGTTTTCCTCGGCCAACAGGCGAGCGCCGTACGGGACGCGGAAGCGCGCACGCTCACGGCCCTTGTCGTCCACCAGCACGATTTCGCAGTTACGCGACATCACGACCAACGCGCCGGAACTGTTGGCGATCACGTTGCGGTTGCGAACGGTGATCGTGCCTTCGTGCGAAGCTTCCACGCTGGACGTTTCCGCCCCGCGCTGCGCCGCGCCACCGATATGGAAGGTACGCATCGTCAACTGCGTGCCAGGCTCACCGATCGACTGCGCCGCGATGACGCCGACAGCCTCACCGATATTCACAGGTGTGCCCCGGGCCAGGTCCCGCCCATAACAATGCCCGCAGACGCCGATATGCGACTCGCAGGTCAACACCGAACGGATTTTCACCGCTTCGACGCCGGCCGTTTCGAGCATCTCGGCTTCCGGTTCCTCGATGAGCGTGTTGTTCGGCAGCAGCACCTTGCCAGTCACCGGGTCAAGGACGTCCTCCGCAGTGGTGCGACCCAGGGTCCGTTCCGACAGCGACGACACGACTTCACCGCCGTCCATAACCGGCTTGACGGTCAGGCCGCGTTCCGTTCCGCAGTCTTCCTCGACGATGATGCAATCCTGCGCCACGTCGACCAAGCGGCGGGTCAGGTAACCCGAGTTTGCGGTCTTTAGCGCCGTATCCGCCAAACCCTTACGAGCGCCGTGGGTGGAGTTGAAATACTCAAGGACTGTCAGACCTTCCTTGAAGTTCGCGATAATCGGTTGCTCGATGATCTCACCAGACGGCTTCGCCATCAACCCGCGCATACCGGCCAACTGACGCATCTGCGCCGGCGACCCACGCGCACCGGAGTGCGACATCATCCACACCGAGTTGGTGGGCACCCCCTTCTCCTGCTTACTGATCTCCTTCATCATCGCGCCGGCGACTTCGTCCGTGCAGCGTGACCAGGCATCAACGACCTTGTTGTATCGTTCGCCGGCTGTGATCAGACCATCTTGGTACTGCTGCTCGAATTCCTTCACCTCGGCCTGGGTGGTGGAGATCAGCTTGCCCTTGCTATCGGGAATGATCATGTCGTCCTTGCCGAACGAAATGCCCGCCTTCGCCGCGTTGGCGAACCCGAGCCCCATCAGCCGGTCAGCGAAGATCACGCACTCTTTCTGGCCGCAGTGACGATATACCGCGTCGATCACATCGGAGACGTTCTTCTTGGTCAACTGGCGATTGATCAGATCGAACGGCACTTCTGGATGCTTAGGCAGGATCTGAGCGATCATCATCCGGCCTGGGGTCGTCACGACGACCGGACGGATCGGATTGCCGCCGGCGTCCACCGTCTCATAACGCGCGCGGATCTTATCGTGTAATGTGACCCGTTTGGCGAACAGAGCGTGCTCAATCTCACCAATCGTGCCGAAGGCCGGCGCATCATTGGCCGGCTTGTCCTTAAAGAGCGCGGTTTCGAGCGAGAGATAGTAAATGCCCAGAACGATATCCTGGCTGGGTACGATGATGGGTTTACCGTTCGCGGGGCTGAGGATGTTGTTGGTAGACATCATCAGCACGCGGCCTTCAAGCTGCGCCTCCAGCGAGAGCGGTACATGCACCGCCATCTGGTCACCATCGAAGTCCGCGTTAAAAGCGGTACAAACTAGCGGGTGAAGCTGGATTGCCTTGCCTTCGATCAGCACCGGCT
>DNXO01000028.1:3667-3995 GCA_003506895.1 Acetobacteraceae bacterium
ATCACCTCTTCCAGGATGTCCCAAACCTCGGGACGCTCCTTTTCCACCATCCGCTTCGCGGCCTTGATGGTGGTGGCGTGGCCATACTTCTCCAGCTTCGAGTAGATGAACGGCTTGAACAGCTCCAGCGCCATCTTCTTCGGCAGGCCGCACTGATGCAGCTTCAGTTCCGGCCCCACCACGATGACCGAACGGCCGGAGTAATCGACGCGCTTGCCCAGCAGGTTTTGCCGGAAACGGCCTTGCTTGCCCTTCAGCATGTCGGACAGCGACTTCAGCGGACGCTTGTTGGCCCCGGTGATAGCGCGACCGCGGCGGCCGTTGTCGA
>DNXO01000028.1:4345-4962 GCA_003506895.1 Acetobacteraceae bacterium
TTCCGGTTGATGACGCGGCGATAAAGGTCGTTCAGGTCCGACGTGGCGAACCGGCCGCCATCCAGCGGCACCAGCGGGCGTAGTTCCGGCGGGATAACCGGCACGACGTCCAGGATCATCCAGTCAGGCCGGCAGCCCGATTCACCGAACGCCTCAATCAGCTTCAGGCGCTTGACCAGCTTTTTGCGCTTGGCCTCGGAGGTCGTCTCCTTCAGGTCGGCGCGCAGCTTGACCTTTTCCGCATCGGTGTCGATGCGGTTCAGAACCTTCTTGATCGCTTCGGCGCCGATGCCAACTTCGAACTGATCGTCGCCGAACTCGTCCTGCTTGGACATGAGTTGGTCTTCGGTCAGAAGCTGCAACATCTTCAGGTCTGTCGTGCCGGGTTCCAGCACGACGTAGCTTTCGAAGTACAGGATCTTCTCAAGCTCCTTCAGCGTCAGGTCGACCATCAGGCCTATGCGGCTGGGAAGCGACTTCAAGAACCAGATGTGCGCGACCGGGGAGGCGAGTTCGATGTGGCCCATCCGTTCGCGGCGTACTTTCGCCAGCGTGACTTCAACGCCGCACTTTTCGCAGATGATGCCGCGGAACTTCATGCGCTTGTACTTGCCGCA
>DNXO01000028.1:5257-6401 GCA_003506895.1 Acetobacteraceae bacterium
GGCCGTCGCGTTCCGGCTTGAACGTCCGGTAATTGATCGTCTCGGGTTTCTTAATCTCGCCGTATGACCAGGAGCGGATCTGCTCCGGGCTGGCGATCTGAATCCTGATCTGGTCGAAAGTCATTGCCTGGCCGGTTTGGCCGAGGATCTTCATCAGTTCGTTCATGCGTTTGATACCCTTCTAATCAGCGGGTTCATCAAGTCAGTCTGTCTAAAGACGTCGGCGGCCGGGCCAGGCCCGGCCATGACACATTGGGGTTAGGCTGCCCGGTTATCCAAATCCACGTTCAGGCCCAGGCTCTTAAGTTCTTTCACCAGCACGTTGAAGCTTTCCGGGATGCCTGCCTCGAAGTTGTCCTGCTCACGCACGATCGCTTCATAGACCTTCGTCCGACCAGACACGTCGTCCGACTTCACCGTCAGCATTTCTTGCAAGGTGTATGCCGCACCGTAAGCCTCGAGCGCCCAGACCTCCATCTCGCCGAATCGCTGCCCACCGAACTGCGCCTTGCCACCAAGCGGCTGCTGGGTAACCAGCGAGTACGGCCCGATCGAACGGGCGTGAATCTTGTCGTCGACCAAGTGATGCAACTTCAGCATGTAAATGTAGCCGACCGTCACCTTGCGTTCGAACGTCTCGCCAGTCCGCCCGTCGGTCAGCACAACCTGACCCGACGTCTGCAGACCGGCACGGGTCAACATGCCTTCGATATCCGCCATCCTGGCGCCGTCGAACACTGGTGTCGCGATCGGAATACCCTTTCTCAGGTTTTCGCACATCTCGATCAACTGCGCCGTATCCAGCGTGGCGATTTGTTCGTCGTAAACCGCATCGCCGTAGATCTCTTTCAACATCCCCAGCAACGCATCGCGTTGCGCGCCGGTGCGGCGGTATTCCTCCACCAGACCGCCGATTTGCTTCCCTAGGTTCGCGCAGGCCCAACCCAGATGGGTCTCCAGAATCTGCCCAACATTCATGCGCGACGGCACACCCAACGGGTTTAGAACCAGATCAACCGAGGTCCCATCTTCCAGGAACGGCATATCCTCGACGGGGACCACCCGCGAAACGACACCCTTGTTGCCGTGACGGCCAGCCATCTTGTCACCTGGCTGCAGCTTGCGCTTCACCGCGATGAAGACC
>DNXO01000028.1:6672-7170 GCA_003506895.1 Acetobacteraceae bacterium
TCTTCATCACGCCGGGCGGCAGCTCATCGCCGCGCTGGAGCTTCTCGACCTTGCTATCGAACCGCGCCTGCAGGCGGCCAACGGCGGCATCGTATTCCCGCTTCAGGGTTTCGATATCGGCCATCACCGCATCATCCTGCACGCCGATATGACGCCAGGAGCCGCGTGGATGCTCCGCCAGGATCGCCTCGTCGATCTCGGTGCCGGACTTGATGCCCTTGAATCCGCCGGACGCCTTGTGGCCCAGCAGCTTCTCGCGCAGCCGATTTAGGAAGGAACGCTCCTGAATCGCCTTTTCGTCGTCGCGATCCTTGGCCAGACGTTCGATCTCGGCGCGCTCGATCGCCATCGCGCGTTCGTCCTTGTCCACGCCGCGGCGGCTGAACACGCGGACATCGACGATGGTGCCGGTCACACCCGGCGGCAGCTTCAGCGAGGTGTCACGGACGTCCGACGCCTTTTCGCCGAAGATTGCGCGCAGCAGTTTTTCTTCCGGCG
>DNXO01000028.1:7434-7694 GCA_003506895.1 Acetobacteraceae bacterium
GCGTCATCGGGCTTTCGCCCTTCGGGGTAACCTTGCCCACCAGGATGTCGCCCGGATTCACCTCTGCACCGATATAGACAATGCCGGCTTCGTCCAGGTTCTTCAGCGCCTCTTCGCCCACGTTCGGAATGTCGCGGGTGATTTCCTCCTGGCCCAGCTTCGTGTCGCGCGCCATCACTTCGAACTCTTCGATGTGAATCGACGTGAACACGTCGTCGCGGGCGATCCGCTCGCTGATCAGGATCGAGTCTTCGAAGTTG
>DNXO01000028.1:7948-8836 GCA_003506895.1 Acetobacteraceae bacterium
GTCTTCGAAGTTGTAGCCATTCCAAGGCATGAACGCGACCAGCACGTTCCGGCCCAGCGCCAGCTCACCCAGTTCCGTGGACGGACCGTCGGCGATGATGTCGCCTTCCGCCACGCGGTCCCCGACCTTCACCAGCGGACGCTGGTTGATACAGGTGGACTGGTTCGAACGCATAAATTTCCGCAGGCGGTAGATATCCACGCCCTTGGTCGTCGCATCTTCGTTGGTGGCACGCACGACGATGCGGGCACCGTCGATCTGGTCAACGACGCCTTCACGGCGCGCGACGATAGTGGCACCGGAGTCACGCGCCACCGCCGCTTCCATGCCAGTGCCCACGAGCGGGGCGTCGGCACGAATCAAAGGCACCGCCTGACGCTGCATGTTGGAGCCCATTAGCGCACGGTTCGCGTCATCGTTCTCCAGGAACGGGATCAACGCTGCCGCGACGGACACCAACTGCTTCGGCGACACGTCGATCGCGGTGACGTCTTCCGGCTTCACCAGACGAAAGTCGCCCTGCTTGCGCACGGACACCAGGTCCTGGGTGAACCGACCGCCGCCGTCCATCGGCGCATCGGCCTGCGCAACCACCAAACGCTCTTCCTCCATCGCGGAGAGATAGCGCGGCTCCTTCTGGACGACGCCGTCCTTAACCAACATGTACGGGGTTTCGATGAAGCCGTACTTGTTGACCTTGGCATAAGTCGCGAGCGAGTTGATCAGACCGATGTTCGGGCCTTCTGGCGTCTCGATCGGGCAGATACGGCCGTAATGCGTCGGATGAACGTCGCGCACCTCAAAGCCGGCGCGCTCGCGGGTCAAACCACCCGGCCCAAGCGCGGACAAGCGGCGCTTATGCGTCACTTCCGACAGCGGGTTGGTCTG
>DNXO01000028.1:9090-30773 GCA_003506895.1 Acetobacteraceae bacterium
CGGGTTGGTCTGATCCATGAACTGGCTGAGCTGCGACGACCCAAAGAACTCCCGCACGGCCGCAGCGGCGGGTTTGGCGTTGATCAGGTCGTGCGGCATCACGGTGTCGATATCGACTGACCCCATGCGCTCCCGAATCGCGCGTTCCATCCGCAGCAAACCGATGCGGTACTGGTTTTCCATCAGCTCGCCAACCGAACGCACGCGGCGGTTGCCGAGGTTGTCGATGTCGTCGATCTGGCCACGGCCATCTTTCAAGTCGCACAGCGTCTTGACGGTCTTCAGCAGATCGTCCTTCCGCAGCACGCGCATCGTATCCGGCGCGTCCTCGATGCTAAGGCGCATATTCATCTTTACCCGGCCGACGGCGGACAGGTCATATCGGTCGCCGTCAAAGAACAGGCCGCGGAACAGCGCCTCAGCCGTTTCCGGGGTCGGTGGTTCCCCCGGGCGCATGACGCGATAGATGTCGATCAGGGCGTCGTCGCGGTTGGTGTTCTTGTCCACGGCGAGCGTGTTGCGTATCCACGGGCCGTTCGATTGATCGACCGCCAAGGTCGGCAGGCTGGTAATGCCGGCCTCCTCCAGGGCAACGAGGCGGGATTCGACCAGTTCCTCGCCGGCTTCGGCGAAGATTTCACCAGTTTCGGCGTTAACCAAATCTTCCGCCATGTAGCGGCCAAGCAAGTCCGCGCGGCCGACAAGGACTTCCTTGGTGCTTTCGGCGATGCGGCGAGCCTGACGGGCGGTCAACTTCGCCTCGGCCTCGGCCACAACCTCGCCGGTGGCGGCGTCGACCAGCGGCTCCAGCAGCTTCACGCCGCGGAATGCCTCGGGATCGAACGGCCGCGCCCAGCCCTTCGGCGTGTGATCAAATACGACCTTGGTATAGAAATGGCCCAGGATTTCTTCCTGATCCATGCCGCGGATTTCCATCGGGTCGAGAACCTCGCCCTTGGCCTCCCGCGCCGCTCGGAGCTGTTCCGTCCCGTTGCTTTCCAGCGCATAGAGCAACGTCGTCACCGGAAGCTTCCGCTTCCGGTCGATGCGGACGTACACGAGATCCTTGCTGTCGAACTCAAAGTCCAGCCAAGAGCCCCGATACGGGATGACCCGAGCCGCGAACAGGTATTTTCCGGACGAGTGGGTCTTACCCTTGTCGTGGTCGAAGAACACGCCCGGGGACCGGTGCATCTGCGACACGATCACACGTTCGGTGCCATTGATGATGAACGTGCCATTATCGGTCATCAGCGGCATGTCGCCCATATAAACGGGCTGTTCCTTGATGTCGCGGATGGAACGGGCGCCGGTGTCCTCGTCCACATCCCATACAATCAGACGGAGGATCACCTTCAACGGCGCGGCGAACGTCATGCCACGCTGGATGCATTCCTCGACGTCGTACTTTGGCTCTTCCAGCTCGTAATAGACGAACTCAAGCCGCCCGCGGCCCGCGAAATCGTCGATCGGAAACACGGATTTGAACACTTCCTGCAACCCGGACTGGGTCCGGTTGTCAGGACGCACGTTCATTTGCAGGAACGCCTCATAGCTTGAGCGTTGTACATCGATCAGGTTAGGCATTGGAGCCACTTCGGGTATCCGGCCGAAGCTCTTGCGGATGCGCTTACGCCCAGTAAAGGACCGTGTGATCGCGTTCATCGATGACCCACCTTACCGTTAACCTGACTTGCCATGCCGCCGGTCAAACCGAAGCGCATGGAGAAACTTTCCGCCGAAACAGGAATGCGGGCGGAAATCTGCTGATTTCCACCCGCCCCTGAACCAAAAGCCACGGCGTCTCGGCGGAGACGCCAGGCCGAAGCAAAACGTGCGAGGGGAAGCGTTACTTCACCTCCACCTTGGCACCAGCGTCTTCGAGCATTTTCTTGATCTTGGCCACTTCGTCCTTGCTCACGCCTTCCTTGACGGGCTTCGGCGCGCCTTCGACCAAGTCCTTGGCTTCCTTTAGGCCCAGGCCGGTGATGGTGCGGACTTCCTTAATGACGTTGATCTTCTTGTCGCCGGCGCTCGCCAGGATGACGGTGAATTCCGTCTGCTCTTCCACCGGGGCAGCAGCAGCGGCAACCGGGGCGGCAGCGGCGGCAACCGGAGCGGCAGCGGACACGCCCCACTTCTCTTCGAGCAGCTTGGACAGTTCGGCGGCTTCGAGAACCGTCAGCTTCGACAGCTCTTCAACCAGATTGTTCAGATCGGCCATGTCGTGTGTTCCTACTATTTAGACTTTGGTTGGTTCCATGCAAGCCGTCTCTGACAGCTTGCGGTCAGGTATGCGTCGCGGGCGGTACTAAGCCGCCTCGGCTTCGACCTCATCCTTCTTGGCGTAGGCCCCGAAGACCCGAGCAAGCTGCCCAGCAGGCGCCTGGAGGACACCGGCGATACGAGTGGCCGGTGTGGAAATCATCCCCACCAGACGCGCACGCAGCTCATCCAGGCTCGGCAGCTCGGCAAGCGCCTTGATCCCATCTGCATTCAGCATCTGCGATCCAAGCGATCCACCGACCAGCACGAACTTCTCGTTGGTCTTGGCGAACTCGACAGCCGTCTTGGCCACCGCAACAGGGTCGGTCGCGTAAGCGAGTGCGATCGGTCCTGTCAGCATGGACTTGATGCCGCCGAACGGGGTCCCATCCAGAGCGAGATTGGTCAGCCGGTTCTTCGCGACTTTATAAGTTGCCCCCGCAGCTCCCATCTTGCGCCGAAGGTCGGTCACCTCGGCAACCGTCAGACCCGCATTGCGGGTCACGACGACCATCGATGTGGCGGCCAGCGCCTGATTAAGCTCGGTGACGAACTCGCGCTTCTCCGTACGATCCACGTTTCGTCTCCGTTCGACCAGCCATCCCGCACATCGCGGAAGGGCAGGTCAGGTTACCCAAAGAGTGTCCGGGTTAGGCCGAACACTCGGTTCGCCTGTCCGTTGGAACCACCAAAGCCCGTAAAGAGCATTGGCATCCCCATCTCCCGCGCGCGAACCTGAGGGTTCATTAAATTCTGCCCGGCATGCCGGGACAAAAGACGAACGGTCTTGGACAGGATCGGGAGGACCGAACCCCTGGGTAAACCCAAGGGAATGAACCTTCCCTGCCCACCAGCTCCGAAAAGCCGGTGTATTACGCGGTCAGCGAACTCACATCGACCCGAACGCCGGGCCCCATGGTGGAGCTGACCGAAACTTTCTGGACATACGTGCCCTTGGCGCCAGTCGGCTTCGCCTTTACGATCGCGTCGGCCAGGGCCTTGGCGTTCTCCAAAAGCTTGTCGGCGTCAAACGACACCTTGCCGATGCCGGCATGAATGATGCCGGCCTTCTCGGCGCGGAATTCAACCTGACCGCCCTTGGCCGCCGTGACGGCGCCCTTGACGTCCATCGTCACGGTACCCAGACGCGGGTTAGGCATCAGGCCGCGCGGACCCAGGATCTTACCCAGGCGGCCGACGATGCCCATCATGTCGGGTGTCGCGATGCAGCGGTCGAAATTGATTTCGCCGGCCTGCACCTTTTCCATCAGGTCTTCGGCGCCAACGACGTCGGCTCCCGCCGCTAAAGCCTCATCGGCCTTCGCTCCGCGCGCGAACACCCCAACGCGGACTGTCTTACCCGTGCCATTCGGCAGGCTGGTCAGGCCACGGACCATCTGATCGGCGTGTCGGGGGTCGATGCCAAGATTCATCGACATCTCGATCGTTTCGTCGAACTTCGCCTTGGAAATCGACTTGATCAGCGCGATCGCGTCGGCGAGCGGATATGCCTTGCTGCTGTCAACGGCCTTCTGGGCGGCGACGAGGCGCTTGTTCTTGGCCATGGATCAGCCCTCCACCACGGTAAGGCCCATCGAACGGGCAGAGCCGGTCAGCATGCTAACCGCGCCATCGATGTCGTTGGCGTTCAGGTCCTTCATCTTGATCGCGGCGATTTCACGAAGCTGCGTGGTCGTCACCCGTCCGACCGAGGCGCCCTTGCCCACGGTCGGGCTACCCTTGGTGATGCCGGCCGCCTTCTTAAGAAAGTAGGTGTTCGGCGGGGTCTTGGTGACGAACGTGAAGCTACGATCGGCATAAGCGGTGATAACCACGGGGATCGGCATCCCGGGTTCCATCTGCTGCGTGAAGGCATTGAATTCCTTGACGAATGCCATAATGTTTAGTCCACGTTGGCCAAGCGCCGGGCCGACGGGCGGGGACGGGTTCGCTTTGCCCGCCGGAATTTGCAGCTTGATGTAGCCGACGATCTTCTTCGCCATGTAATCCCTGGTCCTTATCCACGGGACCGCGGTGCAAACGACCAAGACCGCCACGGGGCGGCCAACGGTCTTCCGCGTTCCAAAGAGGCGCGCATATAGGCGCGGGTCGGCGGCCTGTCCAGCGGAAACTGCAAGGCGGCTGCGGCTTACTAAAGTGTCATGCGTGTGTTGCATTGCAGGATTGACGCGACCGCTGACCCGGTGACAATAGCTTATACAAGCGAAAGGCCGGGTAATATGAAGCGTCTCTCGACCCGTGTTTTCCTGGGTAGCCTCGCGGGCGCACTCGCCATTCTGGTGTTCCACCAAACCACGCTCCAGATTTTTTTCTGGTTTGGTTGGACGTCGCAGGCAGCGTTCCGTATCGCACAGGTGCCGCCGTTCAACGCGCCTCTGGTTGTCAGTATTACCTTCTGGGGTGCGGTCTATGGGGCCATTTTGGGGCTGGCATTGCCGTGGGTCCGCGGGCCATTGTGGATGAAGGCCGCCGTGACTGGGCTGTGCGCAATGGCATTGGCTTGGTTCCTGTTCCTTCCGCTGATGGGTCATTCCGCTGCGTTCGGTTGGCAGGCTGCGCCGATGCTCCGCTCCTTCGTCGCATATCAGATGTGGGGAATTGGTGTCAGCCTATTACTCCCGCTGTTGCATCCGCGCCGGATCGGGCGCCAGCAGACCCGCTGGGACGGAGAACGTCTTGCAGCGTAGGCCCTGATCGGGGTGTATTCCTCGCCTCGGCAAGGGATTATCCGCATGCGGCGTCGTTTGGTTCTTTTTGGTCTGTTTCTGTCACTTCTGTCCCCGACATTGGGGGGCGCCCGCACCATCCTGGCCGCCACGCCGATCTCCCGGATGGAGCTCCCCTGGTGGCGTACGCGGCATGAGGCGAAACTCCGGGACCTGGCCGGATCGAAGCCGGAGCTGATCTTTCTGGGCGACTCGATTACCGAGAACTGGGAGCGTGCCGCCCCGCCGCAGTGGCTGGATTTTGCCCCGGTCTGGCATCGCTTCTACGGTGACCGTCATGCCGTGAACCTGGGCTTCAAGGGCGACACAACCGCCAGCTTGCTCTGGCGCATCCGCAATGGCGAGGCGTCCGGAATCAGCCCGAAAGTCGCGGTCATCCTGATCGGCGCCAACAACCTCGGTCGGGTCCATTGGTCGGCTGAGGACACGGTTGCCGGCATCGACACCATCATCAGCGAACTGCACCGGCGCCTGCCCGACACCAAGGTCCTTTTGCTCGGGGTCCTCCCCTCGGAACGGTCCGTCTGGATCACCGAGACGACAGCTCAGATCAACGGCCGGCTTGCTGCTCGTTATAAAGGCGATCGTTCGGTTTCCTATCTGGATCTAACGCCGCAGTTCATGCGCGACGGCAAACTGAACCGAGATCTGTTCCTGGACCCCCAACTCACCCCTCCTGATCCGCCTCTGCACCCGTCGGCGCAAGGGCAAGCCCTGATGGCAAAGACCATGGAACCCGTTTTGGCGGCCATGCTTGGTGACCACCCCCACTCATAGAGGAAACACGCATGCCCAAGGCATACTGGGTTGCCCGCGTCGATGTACACGACCCCGAGGCCTATAAGGGCTACGTTGCCGCCAACGCCGCCGCCTTTGCCAAATATGGCGCGAAGTTCCTCGTTCGCGGCGGCCGGTTCGAGGCACCCGAAGGTAAGGCCCGATCCCGCAACGTGGTGATCGAGTTCAAGGACTACGACACCGCCGTCGCCTGCTACCATTCCCCAGAATACGCCGCCGCCAAGGCGCTGCGAGAGCCCGCCGCAGTTGGCGACGTACTGATCATCGAAGGCTACGAGGGACCCCAGCCCGGATAGCTGTCTGGCGCCGGGTCGATATGGGCCTTCACTAACTGGTTCGAACATGTGTTAGCCTGCCGCGCGATACGCCAGCAGGAAACATCGCGCGTGCCCGAAACCAGAGAACCCCAAACTCGTAAGCCGGATGCCCAACGCTCCCGCGCAGACATTCTGGCTGTCGCACGGGCCGAGTTCGTGGAACACGGCCTGAGCGGCGCCCGGGTGGACGCGATCGCCGAAAAGACCGCCACGACCAAACGGATGATCTATTACTATTTCGGCAGCAAGGAGGGGCTCTATTCGGCCGTCCTGGAACAAGCCTACGCCGACATTCGCTCGACCGAGGCCACTCTAGAACTGCGGCAACTCGACCCGCTGGCTGCCCTGCGTCGACTGATCGAGTTCACCTTCGACTACGAGGACTCGCACCCCGATTTCGTGCGGCTGATTGCTATCGAGAACATCCATCAAGCTGCCTACCTGACCAGGCTGACCACCATCCGGAACGTCAACGCGGACGCCATCGCCTCGCTGGATGAGATTCTGTCACGCGGGCTCAGGGAGGGGGTGTTCGCTCGCGAATGCAGCGCCGTGGATATCCATCTGATGATTAGTGGGCTGTGTTTCTACCGAGTTTCGAATCGCCATACCTTCGGCGCGATATTCGGCTGCGACCTGTCGGTGACCGAGATGCGCAAAAGGCACAAGGCTATGATCGTGGAGACAATCGTCGGGTATGTGAGATCCGGCCCGATGTCATAATGGTCCCCGGCCGGGCCTACCCCCCAGTCAGTTGGGCGAAATGCGCCAGCATCCGCTCCGCCGACGGCGTCTGCCCGGTAAACAGCCGGAATGCATCGACGGCTTGCAACACCGCCATTCCACCGCCGCTCAGCACGCGGCACCCTTCTGCTCGGGCGCTCGCCAGAAGGACGGTTTCCAGCGGGAAATACACGATATCCGCCACCCAGCGCTCCGGTCGCAACATTGTATCCGGGACGGCCTGCCCAGGATATTTCGTCATCCCAAGGGCCGTTGCATTGATCAACCCATTCGCCGAGGCGATGGACTCGGCCAGATCGGCACATGCCTCTGCCCGGCCCGCTCCGAAACGGGCACACAAAGTCTCGGCAAGGTCCGCGGCGCGGGCGGGATCGGTATCGACCAATGTCAGCCGCCCAACACCCAAACCCAGCACGGCATTCGCCACGGCACATCCCGCGCCACCGGCACCAAACTGCACGACCTTGTCCAACCGAACATCCGGCAGTCCGCGTCGGAACGCGGCGGCGAAACCGCTGGCATCCGTATTGTGGCCAATCCGCTTGCCGTCCTTGAACACGACGGTGTTCACCGCACCGATCGCCCTTGCGTCATCCGACAGCTCGTGCAGCAGCGGCAACACCAATTGCTTGCACGGATGCGTGATGTTCAGTCCGTTGAAGCCCATCCGCTCCGCCGCAGTCAGCAGGTCGGGCAGCGCCTCGACCCCCAGGCCCAGCTCCGTTAGGTCGATCAGTCGATAAACATGGCGACAGCCCAGCGCCTCGGCCTCTTGCATATGCATCGCCGGCGTCAAGGAAGCCTGAATGCCGGTACCGATCAGGCCGAGCAAATATGCCGCTTTCATGGGTCCCCCTAATTGCTTCCGACGGCCGAAGCGATGGATACTGCGATGGACGAAGTGCATTTTTCGCTTGCGCGCTTATTGAGCGTATCGCTATTAACTAACCGGTTAATCCACATCAAGATCGCAAGCGACGACGGGAACAGGAGGGAGCATGACGACGGACAGAGGGCCGTTTCGCCCAATCGTGGCGAACAGCCAACCGGCGAACGACACGCCATCCTACGGCAGCACGCATCTGCGGCATCCGACACAGGTGCCGCTGCGGATTCCCCAGTCCATCACTGAAACGACCGGTCCTCGCTTCACGCCGGCCCGGTTCGGCCCGATGGCCGACCTGTCGGTGATAAACGGCAAGCAGGCCCAGGGTGAGCGGATCATCGTCCGCGGGCGCGTGGTGGATGAGAATAACCGGCCCGTGCCGCACACGATGATCGAGATCTGGCAGGCCAACGCCGCCGGCCGCTACGATCATCCAGGCGACCAGCATGACGCGCCAATGGACCCGAATTTCCATGGCGGTGGGCGGGTGTTTTCCGACGCCGATGGCTGGTACCAGTTCACAAGTATCAAGCCGGGAGCGTATCCCTGGCGCAACCATCACAACGCCTGGCGGCCAAACCACATCCATTATTCGCTTTTCGGCACCGGTTTTGGCCAGCGCGTCATCACCCAGATGTATTTCCCGGGCGATCCGCTTCTGGCTTTGGATCCCATCTTCCTAGCCGTCCCCGACCAAGCGGCGCGCGAGCGGCTGATCGCGGGGTTTGACATTGATATCACCTCGCCTGAATGGGCGTTGGGCTATCGCTTCGACTTTGTCCTGCGTGGCCGCGACGCCACGCCAACCGAGCAGGCGTGATATGCTGGCTGCTACCGCGAACCAGACAATCGGTCCTTACTGGCACCTGATCGAGGATCCCACTTGGTCCGACCTGACCCGCTTCGGCGCGGAGGGCGAGAAAATCATACTGACCGGCACGGTCTGTGATGGGGCTGGCAGCCTCGTCACCGACGCAGCGATCGAGATTTGGCAGTCCAGCCCGGTGGCCTCGGAAATTTTCCCGGCCTTTGGCCGCTGCCGTACCGATGCTAATGGTGCTTTCCGCTTCACCACACTGAAGCCGGGCCCGGTTGCGGGATTGGGCAACGCCCAGCAAGCACCCCATGTCGCGATTTCGATTTTTGCCCGTGGCTTGCTGAACGCGCTGACGACACGCCTGTACTTCCAGAATGAGCCGTTGAATGAAGCCGACCCCGTCCTGTCGATGATCGAGGACGAGGCCCGTCGCCACACCTTAATCGCCAGAAGGGACGCGTCGGGTGCCTGGAACCTGGATATAAGGCTGCAAGGCGACAACGAGACGGTCTTTATGGAAATCTGACGGTGGGGCCACCGTCTCGCGACCAACGGAGCCACCCATGACCATTCCCCTGTTGCCGAAATCCATTGCCACGGTCTCCATCAGCGGCACGCTCGCCGAGAAGATGGAGGCCGCCGCCGCGATCGGCTTCGATGGGGTCGAGGTCTTTGAAAACGACCTGCTGACGTTCGATGGATCCCCCAGCGACGTCCGCTACCTTGCTGAAAGCCTCGGCCTGTCTATCACCTGCTTTCAGCCGTTCCGCGACTTCGAGTCGATGCCGGAGCCGCAACGTGCTCGCAACATGGATCGCGCCGAACGCAAGTTCGACGTCATGCATCAACTCGGTGCCGAACTCCTGTTGGTATGCAGCAACGTATCGCCAGCGTCGATCGACGATGACGCCCGTGCTATGGCCGATCTGGCGGAAATGGCAGAACGCGCACGGAAACGCGGCCTGCGCGTGGGGTTTGAGGCCTTGGCATGGGGCCGCAATGTCAACACATGGCGTCACGCATGGAAGATTGTTGAAGCCGCCAATCACCCCGCGCTGGGCCTGATCGTTGACAGCTTCCATACGCTTGCCCTGGGCGATGACCTCGCTGGCCTGTCCGCAGTGCATGCGGAAAAGATATTCCTCGCGCAACTCGCAGATGCGCCGAAACTCCCGATGGATGTACTGTCCTGGAGCCGGCATTTCCGCAACTTCCCCGGTCAGGGTCAGTTGCCCGTCGCCGCCTTCGTCCGCGACCTGATCGGCGCCGGCTACCGCGGCCCGCTGTCGCTGGAGATTTTCAACGACAAATTCCGCTCCGCGCCAGCCCGTCTGATGGCGCGTGACGGGCTTCGGTCTCTGCTGCTGGTCGAAGCCGAGGCAGGCGCGACCGAGCTTCCGCCGGTTCCGGCATTCGATGGTGTCGAATTCCTGGAATTCGCTGTTAACGAGCAATCGGGCCGCCGCCTGGCGGAAACCCTGCGCGGCCTGGGCTTTCAATACGCCGGACGCCACCGCTCCAAGTCGATGGACCTGTTTCGCCAGGGCCGGATCAATATGATCTTGAACAGCGAACAAGACAGCGCCGCCGCCGAACATTTCCAGTTTCACGGCCCATCCGTCTGCGCCATGGCCTTCCGCGTGAACAATGCGAAACAGGCGGTTGCCCGTGCGGAGGCATTCCTCTGTCCTCCGTGGCACGAACCGGTTGGGCCCGGTGAGCGTCCGCTTCCCGCGGTACGCGGACCCGATGGCACGTTGCTGTATCTGGTTGAGCCTGCGCCCGATGGTTCGACCATCTACGAGGCTGACTTCAACCTGTTCCCGGAACAAGCGGCCGACTCGTTTCTGACCTCGGTCGATCATATCGCCCAGGCGCTGCCGATGGGCCGGCTGGACAATTTCGTCCTGTTCTATTGCGCCCTGTTTGGCTTTATGCTGGAACAGCTATGGGAAATCCCCGACACAATGGGGCTGATCCAAAGCCGCGCGATGACCAGCGCTGGCCGGGATATCCGGCTGCCGCTCAATATCTCCGAAAGCCGGGAGACGACGACCGGCCGGTTCCTGACCACGTTCTTCGGGGCGGGGGTACAGCACATCGCCATGGCCACGACTGACATTCACAAGGCAATGGAGCAACTTGTTACCCGCGGCGCGCGGTTCCTGCCGATACCCGGCAACTACTACGAGGATATCAAAGCCCGCTGGAGTCTGGACGCCGAGATGCTAGAGATGTTACGGACACACAATATCCTGTTTGACCGCGACGATGCGGGCGAGTTTCTTCACGCCTACACCGATCCGTTTGACGACCGCTTCTTTTTCGAGATCGTTCAGCGAATCGGTGGCTATCAGCAATATGGCGCGGCGAATGCCTCGGTACGGATGGCAGCGCAGGCAAAACGACGAGGGACGGCGCGCTTAACCGAATTTGTGCGTAAGGAAGCGGGCACCTGAACAGCCCGGAAAAAAGGGGAAACCAACCAATGAAGCCTGTGAACACCGGCCTGCTGCTGGCGCGCCGTAAAGTCCTTCTGGGAGCCGCCGCGGGCTCGCTTGCCGCGCCATTCATCGCGCGTGCGGCCGATCCAATCAAAATCGGGCTGCTGCTGGCGAAGACCGGACAGATCGCGGCTCAGACCGAGTATCTGGCGAACGGGTCGTACCTCGCACTCGAACAGCGCAACAACATGATCATGGGCCAACCGGCCGAACTGGTCTGGCTGGATGAGCCGAGCCCGCAGGCGGCAACGCAAAACATGCAGAAATTGGTTCAGGAGAATAAGGTTTGTGCCGTGCTGGGCGGTTCGTTGTCCTCTAACGCGCTGGCCGAGGAGGCTACAGCCGCGCAATTGAAAGTTCCGTTCGTCTGCGACAACGCCGCCGCGACGGAAATCAGCGGCAAGAACTGCAACCGCTACACGTTTCGCCTGAACACGCCGGTCGCGGTGCAGTCCCGCATGCTGGCACCCTTCGCGCTGACCTATGGCAAGAAGTGGTATCATATCACCGCATCTTACGCGTTCGGTCAGGACATCCTGCGGTCGTCGCGGGAACTGCTGAAGGCCGCCGGCGGAACCGAAGTCGGATCGGACGAGGTACCGTTGAACACCGCCGATTTCAGTTCTTTCATCCTGAAGATACGCCAAGCGAAGCCGGATGTGGTTGTCGGCGGGCTGTCCGCCGGCGATCTGTCCACCTTCCTGAAGCAGTGGAACGAACTCGGCATGAAGGGCAAGATACCCTTCGTCGAGATCGCGATCGGCGACACCGACATCTGGGCCGTGGGTCCCGAGGCTGCGACGGGCACCTTCACCAAGATGTGGGAGCACAGCAATCCGGACAACCCGCCCGAGGAAAGGGCTTTTGCCGCAGCCTATTTGAAGAAACACGGCAAGCCAGCCGCTGATAAGGCTTGGATGGGCTGGATCACCGCGCGTTCGTTGTTCGAATCGATCGATGCAGCGAAATCGCTCGATGGCATGGCGATCGTCGAGGGGCTTGAAGCCTGGAAAGCCCCAGCGGGCAATGCGTCCTACAGCTACCGCAAGTTCGACCATCAGATGCTGGTACGGAACCTCGCGGTGTCCGTGAAGCCGAATATAACCGACAAGTGGGACTACTTCGACGTGAAGGCGACGCTGCCGGAGAACCCCGCTGACATCGACAAAGTCTTTGGCACGCAGGAAGAAGTCGGCTGCAAGATGGGTTAGAGCGTAACCTGCCTCCTGACGCCTCTTGGTCATGGCGGGGCGTTACGCCCACCTTTCGATGATGATAACGATAAGCCGCGTGATGACCGGGCCCTACCCGGTCATCACGCGGTATGGGGGAGGCTAAAAAATGCTCGAAATACTACTCTCCCAGGTCGTGAGCGGCTTGGTGCTGGGCGGCCTCTACGTGCTGATCGCCATCGGCCTGTCGGTCATTTTCGGCCTGCTGGGAATCGTCAACTTCGCCCACGGCACGTTCTTCACGTTGGGCGCGTACCTCGCGCTGACTCTCTACCAATACTTCGGTTGGCCCGCGGTTATCTTCTCCCCGATCCTGGTCGGCGCGATCGGGATGGTCGCCGAACGCCTGCTGATCCGCCGCCTGTACGATAAAGAGCCGCTGATCAGCCTGATCGTTACCTTCGCCCTTGCGCTTCTGATCGAGGCTTCCGTCCGCCTGATCTATGGCGGCATTGGCCAACCCTTCAGCCCGCCGCCGTTGCTAAGCGGCTTCCTGATCTGGGGCCCGATTCTGATCACCAAATATCGGTTTGCCGTCCTGCTGACCACCGCCGTCCTGCTGTTGGGCCTGTGGCTGTTCCTAGAGAAAACGCCCTTCGGCCGCATTCTTCGGGCCGGTTCCCGAGACCCCGAAATGGTTGGCCTGCTCGGCATCAACTTGCCCCGGGTCCTCACCTGGGTGTTCGGCCTCGGGTGCGCCATTTCCGGCATTGCTGGTGTCCTTGCCGCCCCGCTCTGGACCATCACGCCGGCCATGGCCACGAACGCGATCATGCCGGCCTTCGTCGTGGTGGCGATCGGCGGCCTCGGTTCCTTCGCCGGAGCGGTCATCGCCGGACTGCTGGTCGGGGTGGTCATTGCCCTTACCATCCAATTCTATCCGGCTGCGTCCGGGGCGGTGATGTATCTCTTCATGGCCCTGATGCTGCTGGTGCGACCACGTGGCTTGTTGGGTGAGCGTTGGGAGCGCTTCGAATGATCCGCCATCCCGTCCTGATCACCTTCGCGGTGCTATTGGCCCTGACCGTGATCTGGTACCTGATGGGTGCCCCGATCGGCCTGATCACTCAGATTGCCATCTATACACTGTATGGCGCCGGCGTATGCACCCTCGTCAGCTACACGGGGCTGGTGCCGTTCGGTGCCTCTGTTTTCTTTGGCTGTGCCAGCTATGCCGTCGCCTTCGTCATGCTGCGCGGCGCGCCCAACGAGATCATCGCACTGCTGTTCTGCGTCGCTTTCTCCATTGTCCTGGCCGCGATCATCGCATCGATCATCCTGCGCCGCCGAGGCTTGTATTTTTCCCTGCTGACCCTGGCATTTTCCCAGATCGCGTTCGAGATCGCGTACAAATGGACCGACGTTACCGGGGGTGAGAACGGCGTGCAGGGCCTTCCCCGTCAGTTGTTCACCAGCGCCTGGTCATTCCACGCCTTCACCGTGGTCACCGTCTGCCTCGGCATGGGCTTGCTCTGGCGCGTTGTCCACTCGCCTTTCGGCCGCTCGTTGCAGGCGTTGCGGGACAACGAGCAACGTACGCAAAGCCTTGGCTACAACACATTCCAACTAAAATTCGTGTCCTTCGTGATCATGGGCGCGGTCGTCGGTTACGCTGGCGGCCTGATCGCGTTGATGCTGCAAGGCGCCTACGCCGATAACCTGAGTTGGCAGCACGCCGGCGATTCCTTGCTGATGGCAGTGCTGGGCGGCGTCCACCACTTTCTCGGCCCACTGTGGGGCGCCATTGCCTTCATTCTGCTCGAGGACCGCCTGTCGGCCATCACCGAAAGCTGGTGGCTGATCTTCGCCCCGATCGTGATCCTGTTCGCCCTCGCCTCGCCCGAGGGCATGCAGGGCCTGCTCTTCCGCCTGCTGGGGCGGCAGGGCTGGACCCTGACCCGCAAACAAATTCCGCCCCGCCCCGCAACGATTCAGCCATATCGGACCGCCGGCGCCAAACTGGACCCCGCCCGCCCGATCCTGACCGTCACGGGCTTGAACAAGCGCTTTGGTTCGCTGGTGGTCGCGACAGACCTAAACCTCCAGGTCTATCCCTACAAGCTGCACAGCTTCATCGGCCCGAACGGCGCCGGCAAAACAACATTCTTCAACATGCTGACCGGAATCCTGAAACCGAACTCCGGCATCGTCATGTTCGACGGCCATGACATCACTAACTTGCCGGTCTACCAGCGTATCCGCCTCGGTCTGTCGCGCTCCTTCCAGATACTGAGTGTCTTCCCAAACCTGACCGCATTCGAGAATGTGCGCGTTGCCGTACAGGCGCAAGACAAGCGGGCCTGGGGACTGTGGCGTGATGCCTATGACTATGATGACCTGAACGCCCGAACCTGGTCGCTGCTCGCGGCGGTCGGTCTGGAAGACCGCGCCGCCGAACCGTGCGCAAACCTCGGCCACGGTCAACGGCGCTTGTTGGAGATCGCGATCTCCCTCGCCACGGACGCCAAGCTGCTGCTGCTCGATGAGCCCCTCGCCGGTTTGGCGGAGGCCGATCGGCAAGTCGTCGGTGCGCTGATCCGCAAGCTTGCCGACTCCCATGCCGTGCTGCTGATCGAGCACGATATCGATCGCGTGCTGGCATTGTCGGATCGCATCACCGTTTTGCATCAAGGCCGCCTGATCGCCGATGGCAATCCCGCCGAGGTCGGAAGTAACCCGGACGTCGTCGCGGCTTATCTCGGTGCCGAACGAATTATCCCGCCGGCCGCCCCCACGGACGCCGATCGTGCCGCGCACGCCGCCAGCAAGCCGATCCTGGTCATCGATAAATTGCGCGCCGGCTATGCGGGCAGCGTCGTGCTGGAGGACCTTTCCCTGGTCGTTCACGAAGGCGAGGCGGTCGCCCTGCTTGGGCGCAATGGTGTTGGCAAGACGACGACGTTGCGTGCGATCACCGGGACCGTGCGGTCCAGCGGCGGCCAGATCACCTTGGACGGCGGCGCGATCACCAATGCCAAGCCGTACGAGATCAACCAGAAAGGCATCTCACTCGTGCCCGAGGGCAGGCGCCTGTTCCCTAATCTGACCGTGCTGGATAACCTGCGTCTGGCGATGCGGGCCGGCGGGGCCTCGTTGGATGACGTCTATGCATTGTTCCCGAAGCTGAAGATCCTGCAAAAGTCCAAGGCCGAGAGCCTGTCCGGCGGCGAGCGTCAGATGCTTGCGATCGCACGGGCGCTGATGGTCCCGGCCACGCTGATCCTGCTGGATGAACCGTTCGAAGGCCTGGCACCCGCTATCGTCAAGGAGGTCATGGACGCGCTCGCCCAGCTTCGCGGCCGCGTCGCGATGGTTATCGTGGAGCACCACGCCGAAACCGTGCTGCCGCTGGTTGATCGGGCTTATGTGCTGGTGAATGGACAGGTTGCCTTCGAAGGCACTGCGAAAGCCTTAGAAGAGCATCCGGAGTTGCAGGCGCGATTACTGGGCGTGGTGCAGAAGGAGGCGGCGTAACCCCGGTTACCCGCGAACCCATGGGGTCTGTCCGCTCGGGATGGACGACAGGGACGCGTCAGATGCGCTCGGCGACGTGGCCGCGGGCCCTCGCGCGAGCCAACCGCTGCCGATGTTTTTAGCGCGCGCGACCGGGGCCGGCCGCACCCGTTCACGTGCACCATCGCCCTGCTCACTCACCGCGATCGAAAAATTTCATACTCCGGCGAACTTCAATTGAATCCGCATTTGGTCTAGCGTGCCTCCTGTGGGGAAGCAGACTGACCCGTGGGCGCTACCGGCGTTGCGGCGGTCTGTTTTCGACTCATCGTCCCGGAAGCTGAAAGGAACGCGTCATGGCTGCACTCAAGGGTAGCAAGACCGAAGACAATCTGAAGGCGGCATTTGCCGGCGAATCTCAGGCGAACCGCCGTTATCTCTATTTCGCACAAAAGGCCGACGTGGAAGGCCATAACGACGTCGCCGCCGTGTTCCGCTCCACCGCGGAAGGTGAGACGGGTCATGCCCATGGCCACCTGGAATACCTGGAAGAGTCCGGCGATCCGGCCACCGGCCTGCCGATCGGCCCGACCGACAAGAACCTCGCGGCCGCCGTTGCCGGTGAAACGCACGAGTACACCGATATGTACCCGGGCATGGCGCGCACCGCTCGCGAGGAAGGCTTCGACGAGATCGCCGATTGGTTTGAGACCTTGGCGAAGGCCGAGCGTTCGCATGCTGGCCGGTTCCAGAAGGCCCTGAACGAACTCGTGGCCTGATTGAAAAATCCTCTTCCCGGCAACGGGGAGGGGATTCCCATCAGAACAAGACGGAAGAACGCCGCATGAGAGAAGGCAGCCTCGACGCGCCGACGCGTCACCCGATCGCTTGGCAGGATCCGGCCTTCACCGATCCAGCGGCTGTCGAGAAAGAGCTGGAGCGGGTTTTCGATATCTGCCACGGTTGCCGCCGCTGCTTTAATCTGTGTGACTCTTTTCCTCGCCTGTTCGACCTGGTCGATGAATCGCCGACGCAGGAACTCGACGACGTTGACCCGAAGAACTTCAAGTCGGTCGTCGATGCCTGCACGCTGTGCGACATGTGCTTTTTGGCGAAATGTCCATACGTCCCGCCGCACGAATTCAACCTGGATTTCCCCCATCTGATGCTGCGTTACCGCGCCATGGAGGAGAAGCAGGGCAAGGTCGCTTTCGTCGACAAGCAACTGGCCGCCACGGATCGCAACGGCGTGCTGGCCGGCATGGTTTCCAGCGTCGCCAACTGGGCGACCAGCCGCGACAATAAGACAGTCGGGCCGGTTCTGCGGTCTGCAGCCGGCCTGGACCCCAACGCGGAACTGCCCAAATATTCTGGCCAGTCGCTGGTCAACCTGTCGGCCGCGGCGCCGGTTCTGAACCGCGAAGCCCCTGCCTTCGGCCGCAAGGCCGTGCTGTACGCCACCTGCTTCGGTAACTACAACAGCCCTGACGTCGGCATGGATACCCGCGCGGTCCTCGCCCGCAACGGCGTGGAAACCGAGGTTGTGTATCCGAAATGCTGCGGCATGCCGCTGCTTGAACAGGGCCGTATCGCCGACGTCGCCGCCAATGCCAAGGACGTTGCTGTGGCGATGAAGGAATGGATCGCCAAGGGTTACGACATCATCGCCCTGGTCCCGTCCTGTGCACTGATGCTGAAGTTCGAGTGGCCGCTGATCTTGCCCGACGACCCGGATCTAAAGGCGCTCTCGAAATCCACCTTCGATATCAGCGAATACATCGTCGATATCGCCAAAAAGGAAGGCATTGCTCCCGGCCTGACTCCGACGCCGGCTACGATGACCGTTCATATGGCCTGCCACGCCCGTGCGCAGAACATGGGCCAGAAGGCCGCCGAAATGCTGCGCCTGGTGCCCGAAGCCACCGTCAAGGTGATCGAGCGGTGCTCCGGTCACGGCGGGTCCTGGGGTTTCAAGAAGGAATTCTTTGAGGTCGGCATGAAAGTCGGCCGCCCGGTCGCGCGTCAGGCGGCACAGAACGGTGCCGGTTTCGTGATGTCGGAATGCCCGTTGGCGGGTGTTCATATCCAACAGGGTATCGAGCGCATTGGCGGCGACGGTCCGAAGCCCACATTGGTGACACACCCCATTCAAATTCTGGCGCGCGCCTATGAAGGCGCCGTCTAAACCCACCGAGGTTGCCATGGCCAAGCGATTTCTGACCGAAGCCGACATCATCCCCACCGGCGAGTACGCCAAGGATCGCAAGGAGTTGCGCAAGAAGGTCTCGGCGAAGAAGCAGAACCGCAGGGTCGCCATCGGTCCGCACATCACCTTCTACTTCGAGTGCTACGAGACCATGTGGCTGCAGGTGCAGGAGATGGTGTACATCGAAAAGGGCGGCGCCGAACAAATACCGGGCGAGCTTGAGGCCTATAACCCGCTGATCCCGAACGGATCCGAACTGATCGCCACATTCATGGTGGAGATCGACGACCCGATCCACCGCAAGCGCGTGCTCGACGGCCTGGGCGGCATCGAGGAAACCGCGTTCCTGCGCGTTGGCGGCGAAACGATCGTCGGACAGCCCGAAGCGGACGCCGACCGCACCTCCGCCGAGGGCAAGGCATCGTCGGTCCAATTCGTTCACTTCCCCTTTACCGTCGATCAGATCGCGGCGTTTTCCCCACCGAACGCCGAGGTCGTGCTGGGCTTCAACCATCAGAACTACCGGCACATGGCGGTCATGAGCGAAGCCGTCCGCGCGGAATTGACGACCGACTTCGGGTAGCAGAACCTGAGGTGGTCCAAGAGAAGGAAACCGCCTCATGTCGCTTCACGAAGCAGGCGCCATTACCGGCATCGGTGAGACCAAATACCTGCGTGGCACAGACCGCACAGCGCTGTCTTTCCAGCTCGAAGCCTCACTGAATGCAATTCGTGACGCAGGTCTCAAACCGTCGGACATCGACGGCTTGATTCCCTATGGACACGGCGCCGTCGCCGAAGATTTCATCACCAATTTCGGCATCAACGATCTGCGTTTTTCCGCCACAACCCCGATGGGGGGCGCCTCTGCCGTCGCCGCCATTCAGTGTGCTCTCGCCGTCATCCATGCCGGCATCTGCAAGCATGTGCTGATCTCCCTCGGCCGCACCGGCTATTCCGGCGGCCGCATCGGCACCCGCGTCCAGCAAATGCCACAGTTCAAAGTCATCGGTGAGTTCGAAATGCCGCTCGGCGCGATCGCCCCGGCCCAGCTTTATGCGCCGATGGCGCGACGGCACATGGAACTCTACGGCACCACCTCTCGCCAACTTGCGGAAATCGCAGTGACCACCCGCTACCACGCCTCCCTTCAAGCCAACGCCACGATGAAGAGCCCGATCACGATCGAGGACCACCAATCCTCTCGCATGATCTCCGATCCGCTGCGCCTGCTGGACTGCTCGTTGGAAAGCGACGGCGGCGCCGCGGTCGTCATCAGCGCACCCGACCGCGCGCGCGATCTTGCCAAAAGGCCGATCATGGTAATGGGCTTGGCCGAGGGCCATCCCGACTCTCCGTCCGCCATCACCCAACGTCCCGACCTGACCACGCTCGGCCTGGCCAAAGCCGCCCCGAAGGCGTTTGCGATGGCCGGCATCACCCAAGCCGATATCGATGTCGCCGAGGTCTATGACTGCTTCACCTACATCGTGATGTGCCAGCTTGAAGATCTTGGATTCTGCAAGAAGGGTGAGGGCGGCGCTTTCGTGCAGGATGGTGCCTTGGGGCTGAACGGACGCCTGCCGGTCAACACCCATGGCGGTTTGCTGTCCCAGGCCCATATGGCCGGCATGAACCACATCGTCGAACTTGCCCGGCAACTGCGAGGTGACGCAGACGCCCAGGTCCCGGATGCCGAGATCGGCCTCGTCACCGGTTATGGCGACATGGGCGACGGCGCCCTGGCCATCATGCGGAGGGCTTGAGATATGGACGGCTACGATAAACTGGTCCCGACCCCGACGCCTGAAACCCAACCCTACTGGGATGGTCTGCGCGAAGGACGCCTGCGCCTGCAGCGCTGCGCCGACTGCGGCAAGGTTCGGCATTACCCGCGCCCGGTCTGCGACGCTTGCTGGTCGATGAATATGGAGTGGATGGATGCGGCGGGGCAGGGTACGGTCCACAGCTGGACGATCACCCACTACGCCTTCCATCCTGGCTTCAAGGGCGACCTGCCCTACATCCTTCTCACCGTCGATCTACCGGAAGGCGTACGCATGAACGCCCGGGCCCGCGGAATCGCGGCATCCGAGTTACACATCGGGCTCCAGGTGAAAGTCGCGTTCGATCCGGTTAAGGACGACCTGACCTTGCCGGTGTTCGAGGCCGCATGACCCAAATCAAAGCCGCGTTACCGGGATCGTGCTTTTAGCGGCGGAGTCAATCGGGTAGAGGACTGCCGTGGACACACGCCAAACAGTCGCGCCGCTTCGGCCGGTGAAGCTCTTTCATCGGTTTGCCAACCCGGGCCAGTTCTTGCGGCTGTCCGGCAAGGTGCTACCCTGGCTGTATGGCGCCGGAGTTCTGCTGACCGCTGTGGGTGTAATCTGGGGCCTGTTCTTCGCGCCAGACGACTGGCAGCAGGGCGACACCGTAAAGATCATGTATGTCCATGTCCCATTCGCCTGGCTTGCTTCCGCCGGCTATGTCTCGTTGGCCATCTGCAGTGTCTTGTCGCTGGTCTGGCGACACCCACTTGCCGACCTTGCGGCCGTGGAGTTGGGACCGGTTGGCGCCGCCTTCACCGCCGTGTGCCTTGCGACCGGCAGTCTTTGGGGTAAGCCCACCTGGGGTGCCTGGTGGGTTTGGGATGCCCGCCTGACGTCGGTCTTCGTGCTATTCCTGCTTTATCTCGGCCACATCGCGCTGGTTCGGGCGTTCGATGACCCCACGCGCGGCTATCGGGCCGGCGCGATCTTGGCGCTGGTTGGGGTGATCAACCTGCCGATCATCAAGTTTAGCGTCGACTGGTGGAACACATTGCATCAACCCGCTTCCATTGGCCTGACCGGAGCACCGACGATTGCGGCCTCTCTGCTATGGCCGCTGTTGTTCACCACCCTGGGTTTTACCCTGTTGTTCGCCGCGATCACGATCGCCCGAACCCGGGCGGGCGTGATGGAACGGCGCATTCGCATGCTGTTGATGGCAAAGACGTCCGAGGCCAGCCAGTCATGACCCACCTTCCGTACATCGCCGCGTCCTATGTGCTGGCCCTTGGTGTACCGCTTTTCTTCGCAATCGGCACCGCCTTCCGACTGCGCTATGCCAAGCGCCGCCTCGCAGTTATCGATCCCCGGGGCACACGGTGAAGCGCAAGACCAAGCGACTGCTGATCCTGCTTGCATGTGGCGCGGGCTTGGCGTCCGCCGCGGGCCTGACTCTGTCGGCATTCAGCGACAACCTGGTGTTCTTCGTTTCGCCGTCCGATTTGGGAAAGAGCACGCCCAACGGCCGGCAGATGCGCCTGGGCGGAATGGTCGAGCAAGGCACGGTCGAGCGTACATCCGGTGGCCATGCCGGAGCCCGGTTCAAGGTCACTGACGGGAAGGCCGACGTGTTAGTAACCTACAATGGCCTGCTACCAGATCTGTTCCGTGAGGGGCAGGGTGTTGTGGTGCTCGGTGTCGAACAGCCTGATGGCGTGTTCAAGGCCTCCGAAGTGCTGGCCAAGCACGACGAGAATTATATGCCTAAGGAGGTCGTGGACGCGCTGAAAAAGTCCGGTGAATGGAACCCCGCGAGCGGATCGCCACCGCCGAACGCGGTGTGGAACGCGCCCGGGAAGCCGGCGGGTTCGTAGGCACGCTAACCCACCCAATTTTGTACCAACCCGCGTTGACATTAGGCTGTAGAAGTCTCGACTTAAAC
>DNXO01000126.1:0-9966 GCA_003506895.1 Acetobacteraceae bacterium
ATGGGCGGTTACGCTCCGACCCTGAACACGACTGATGCTTCCAAGGTCCGCATGGGCGGCTATGCCCCGACCCTGAGCACGACCGATGCCTCCAAGGTCAGGCTGGTCGGCTAGGTCTTGGCTCGGTCGGCTCGCGCCGACCCCGTTTTTCATTACGGCCTGCGTGATGCCAGGTTATTAGTCTATAAAGATAGCAGACCGAGCCTCGGGCCGGTCTGATTTTGTATTCGCACTCTTCCAAGGATCCGTCGTCGTGAACAAACCAGCCGCGCCCGACGCAAAGCCCAAGCTCATCACCTTCCATCGCATGATCCCAACTGCCCGGATGCCGCAACGCGCCGACCGCTCCGCTGCTGGTTCGCTGCCTACGCGCGCATTCCGCTATTGCGAGGCGGCAACGTCTGCCGCGGCGTTCGGCTATTACCTGTTCCCCCCAATGGGTTTCTCGGTGATGTGGGACGGGCACGATATGATGTGGACGTTCGAGGGTTCGGGAGAATGGCTCCCGCTGAACGGCGCCGTGCAGTTTCCCGGTTATCGCGACTATTTCGACGGAATCGCGCCAGACGAGATCAAGGAATTCTCCCCACCATTCCTGGGTGCTCTGCAAGAGCCCGGCCTGATACAGCTTTGGATGGGCCTGACTGTCCGAACCGCTCCCGGCTGGAGCCTGCTGGTTCGTGCGCCCGCCAACCTGCCCCGAAGCGGCGGTTGGGAACCGTTCGAGGGCATTGTCGAAACCGATCACTGGTTCGGCCCCTTGATCACCAACCTTAGACTGACAAAAACAAACGTTCCGATCGACTTCAAGCCAGACTTCCCGTTGCTGCAGGTCCAGCCGATCCCGCGCCATGTCTATGAGGACTCGACGCTTAACAACTACGAGATCGTCCCCGAACTGACACAGTTCACGCCCGAGGATTGGGACGACTACTACGACACCGTCGTCCGCCCGAATTCCCAGGTGGTTCGCCCGCGTGGCCAGTACGCCGCCGCCGCGCGCAAACGGCGCAGTGCCGAAGGTGCAACGGATTAAAGAGCGGCGGGAAACCGACCCGGTGCTGGACAGCCAGCGCGCTTTCCAGCATCAAACGTCGATGAGGGAACGACGCAGTTTGGGCACGATAACACGTCTGCTTTGTACCGCCGCGGCTTTGCTCGCCCCGGTCACCGGTTATGCGAACCCCACATGCCCGGCCGATCCGGCGATGGATAAGCTGAATCTGCCGCACTTCCACGCCGCCCTCGCCAACCGCTCCCAGGGGGTGATCGTAGCGCTTGGCTCCTCATCGACCGCAGGCGCGATGGCGGCCGACAGTGCCCACACTTATCCCGCCATTCTTCAGCGGGAACTGAGCAACGCCCTGCCGAACGCCCACATCGCCGTGATCAACCGCGGGATCGGCGGTCAGGACGCGCCCGAGGAGCTCGCCCGCCTCGGTACCGACGTGATCGCGCTGCATCCACAACTCGTCATCTGGCAGGTCGGCGCCAACGGCGCGATGCGCCATGCCGATCCCGGCACCTTTCATCACATGGTCGAAGAAGGTGTGAAGCGCCTGCTCAAAGCCAATATCGATGTCGTTCTGATGGACAACCAACGCTCCCCCCGCGTCCTGGCCGCCGCCGATCACATCATCCTGGAAGAAGCGCTTGCGCACGTCGCTCGGGAAACTGGCGCCAATCTGTTCTCCCGCAGCCACCTGATGGACTTCTGGTCCGACCAAGGCGCCAAACCTAGCCAGTTCATTGCCTCCGACGGCTTGCACCAAAACGATTTGGGCTACCTCTGTGTTACCCAGTCCCTTGGCCGTCTGATCGTCTCCGCCGTCAACGCGCCCGTCACCGTTTCGGCCAGCCGCTGACGTAGCACCGCCCGGGCAGCGCGCGGACCTTCCTACCCGAGACCCGGCCGAAGGACGATTGGCGCGTTGGCGACAGGGGGGGCTCGTTCCCGAATGCCGGCGAGGCGAAGGCCTTCGGCATAGTGCATTTTGTCGCTTTCGTTTTCCATCGAGTTGGTTTGCAGAAAGCGTTCGATGGTGAAGTCGGGCTCCAACGCCAGCAAGCGGCGGCGAATGGTAGCGGCTTCCTGGTCACGGTGCAGGTGCCCCAATGCCGCGAGGTAAGGCCGGTAGGTTGCCGAAAACGCCGGGTTGAGTTGGCTGATGTTGCGTCCAACCTCGACCGCGCTTTCGTAGTCGCGCTTCATCAGATGGATAACGCCGAAGAACCCGTCGAAAACGAAGGCATGGGGGTCAAGCGGCGATAGCATCTTATAGCGCCGCAACCGGCGGTCGGCTTCGTCCGGGTCGCCGGAATAGGCGTGTGCCATGGCCGAGAGTGCCCAGGCCATCGCCAGATTCGGATTCAGCGCGAGTGCTCGCTCGTGCAGCACGATCGCCTCACGCAGGCGGCGGTGGAGGAAGGCGCGTACATGCCCGCTGATCGTAAGACCGCGGGCGTCAAACGGATCGAGGATAATGGCGCGTTCGGCCAATTCACCGGCTCTCTCCATCATCGACTGCGGATGGTCCGCCCAACCTTGTCCGACCAGAAAGATATGCCAATAGGCATACCAAGCGTAGGCAGCCGCGTAATCCGGGTCCAAGGTGATCGCGTTGGAGAGGTATTCCCCCGCCTGCATATAGGGGTCATGCTCCATGCGTCCGATCAGCGGAATGGCGCGTAGCATCAGGTCATAGGCCGTTGCGTCGATCGTGCTGCGGCTGCTGCTGCGTTTGGCTTCGATCAGCAGGATTTCCGGGTCGATCTGCGCGACGACCTCGGCCGCGACTTCATCCTGCAACGACAGAAGATCGCTGGTTTCTCGGTCGAAGCGGCGTGCCCACACGATCTGGTTGTTGGCGCGCAGGTCCAGCAGCCGCAGGCTGATGCGGATTTTGCCGCCGGCGCGTTGCACCGAACCATCCAGCAGAAAATCCAACCCGAATTCACGCCGGATGGCCGCTTCATCCCGATGATCCGCCGCGAAACGCCCAAGTGAGTTGGACGAGACGATAAACATCCAGCGGAAACGCGACAGGGCATTGGTGATTTCGTCCGCAAGGCCGGGGGCAAGATGGGCGTCCTCATCCGGTATGCCGACCAGGCGGAACGGCATCACCCCAATATGGGCGCCACCACGGGAGGCGGCTGGTTCGCGCTTGCGGGACGGTGGCGCGGCATCGTCAACCAGCGGGGGCGCGACAAGCGGGGCGGCGACGGGTTCCGGTGATGGCGACGGCTGCGGCGCGGCGGCTTCGACCGGTTGCGGCGGGCGCAGCGGCAGGCGGCTATGCGACGGCCCACGGATTTCGTTCAGCAATTTCTGCGTTTCGACCGACGGTGCCGCATCAAGCATATCCGCCAGCACGGCCCGGCAGCGGTCGTAGGCCTGCACCGCCAGCCCGCGTTCGCCCCGAACCGCATGTGCCTTCATCAGTGCGCGCCAGGCGCCTTCATGCGACCGGTCGATCGTCAACAGCCGTTGCGCGGCGGCGATCGCGGCGTCCGGTTCCAGTTCTCCCTTCAGCATCGATTCGGCGATGCCGCGCGCGCGGTCGCGGAGACGCTCCCGTTCGGTGTTGAGCCAGGCGTCGAAGTTTGGATCGATCCCGTCCAGATCTTCCAGAAGGTCGCCATCCAGCAGCGCCAGCGACGCTGGTTGCGTGGCGGTTGCCCGCATCACTTCCTCGACGTCTATCCACACGGCGCCCGGCCGCAAGGTCAGGTGGTCGCGCGTGATGATCAGGATGTCGGTTTCGGCGGGGGACAGCGCCTCCAGCAGCCGGTGGATTTCCTGGCGAAGCGATGCGCGCGCCTGTTCCTCGGGACGCCGGCTCCAGAGTTGTTCGGCGAGACGGCCGCGCAGCACCGGCCGTGGCGCCGCCATCGCGATACTGGCCAGCAGCGCACGGGTTTTGCGTCCGGCCGGCAACACGCTTTCGCTTCGGATCGTCCAGGCTTCCATCTGCCCGATCAAACGCAGCCGCACGACGACATGATCGAGTACGTTGGTTGGCATCGACGGTGTCGGCAGCCGTGTTTGAGAGTCCGCCATCAATTCCCCTCGGGACTATCGCAACGGTTGTAATGCGTTACATGACCTGAGGCTATACCCATTGGTGTTTGGCGCGGGTAATGCACCGTCATTTTCGTATCAAATCATACCGATCCGTGTCCGGATGAATGCAAGCGCAACCTGAAAGGCCGCTTCCGCGTCCATTGTGCTGGTATCGAGTTGATAGGCGTCATCGGCTGCCTTTAGCGGCGCGGCCGCTCGGGCGGCGTCCTTCGCATCGCGCTGGCGCATATCCTCCTCGACGGTCAGGATATCGGCTTCCAGGCCTTTCCCCCGCAGTTCAAGCCAGCGCCGGCGGGCGCGCTCCGACAGGCCGGCGGTAACGAAAAGTTTGGCCTGGGCATTGGGAAAAATCACCGTGCCAATATCGCGGCCGTCCAGCACGGCGCCGTCCTGAACCGCGAAGTCGCGCTGAAAGTCCAGTAGCGCCGCGCGCACGCCGGGGATCGAGGCAACCGAGGCCGCCGCGGCATCTGCCTGTGGGCCGCGCAGATCGGAACGGTCCAAATCCTCTGGGCGTAACGATCGTGCCGCCGCATCCGCGCTGGCGGCGTCGGCCGGATCGCCGCCAGCATCCAATACGCGCCGTCCAACCGCTCGGTACAGCAGGCCGGTGTCCAGATAGGGCAGGCCCAGGGTCGAGGCGATACGCCGAGCCAATGTGCCCTTGCCGGCCGCGGCGGGTCCGTCGATGGCGATAATCGGCTTCATGGTCACGCCGCCGGCCCGATGGCGGCGCCGAGGCCATTCATCAGCCCGACAAAGCCCGGGAAACTGGTGTCGATGAAGCCAGCGTCATCGACGGTCACCGGAGCGGCCGTGACGATACCGAGCACCAGGGCAGACATGGCGATGCGGTGGTCCATGTGGGTGGCCACGGTGCCGCCGCCCGCCGGCGGCGTGCCGGTTCCATGGATAATCATGTCGTCGCCCTCGATCTCCACCTTCGCACCGTTCACAGAGAGCAAGGCGGCGGTGGCGGCTAGCCGGTCGCTTTCCTTGACGCGCAATTCCCTCAGGCCGCGCATCCGGGTGGTACCCGAGGCGCAAGCCGCCGCGACGGCCAGGATCGGATACTCATCGATCATGCTGGGTGCGCGTTCGTTCGGCACGTCGATCGCGGATAGCGCACCGCCAGTGATGTCCAGGTCGCCGACAGGTTCGCCGCCCTCGATTCGGCGGTTCTTGATGATGACCGAGGCGCCCATTTCCTCCAGGCAAAGAAACAGGCCGGTGCGCAGCGGATTTAGCCCGACGGCCGGGATTGTCACTTTGCTGCCGGGGACCAACAGGGCCGCGACCAGCGGGAACGCCGCCGACGACGGGTCACCCGGCACCATCACGTCGGCCGCGCGCAATTCGGGTTGGCCTTGCAGCTCGATGATCCGGCCGGTGCCGCTGGCCTGTACGCTGACGGTCGCGCCGAAGTGTCGCAGCATGTTTTCGGTATGGTCGCGGGTGGCTTCCGGTTCCTCGACGCGGGTGATGCCGGGCGCATTCAGGCCCGCCAGCAGAACAGCGGATTTTACCTGGGCTGACGGCACCGGCACCCGGTAGTCCAGCGCCATCGCCTCTTTCGCCCCCCGGATCGCCAGCGGAAGCCGGCCACCCTCACGCGCCCAGAATTTGGCGCCGGTGGCGGAGAGCGGATCGATCACCCGGCGCATCGGACGGCCGCGCAGGCTGGCATCGCCGGTCATGACCGAAAACACCGGATGGCTGGCCAGGATGCCGCAAAGCAGCCGGGCGGCGGTGCCGGAGTTGCCCATATCAAGGACATCCGCCGGTTCCGTCAGCCCGCCGATCCCACGGCCGGCGACGCGCCAGGTGCCGTCCGAGTCGGGGGTCACCTCGGCGCCCAGTGCGCGCATGGCGGCGGCCGTACGCAGCACGTCCTCGCCGGTCAGCAGGCCAGTGATGCGGGTTTCGCCGATCGCCAGCGCGCCGAACATCAGCGCGCGATGACTGATTGATTTGTCGCCCGGCGCGGCGATCCTGCCGGTTAGCGGAGCCTCGGCTTGACGGGAAATCACGGGACGGAGGGCGGCTTCGTGCATGGAAAGGGTCCGGTCGGTGGCGTCGTTGGCGGCTTGTTAACCGCTTTCCCATAATGCGGATATGGTCAGGAACGCGATAAGCTATTTGACAGGGGCGCGCCGTGATGGCATGGGCGCCCGCTCTTATTCGATGCCCAAAAGACTGTCACGAAGGGCCTTATACACTCATGGCTAAGCCTGAACTCGGCACCAAGCGGGTTTGCGTCGCGTGCGGCACGCGATTCTACGACCTGACGAAATCACCCGCCGTCTGCCCCAAATGCGGAACGGAACAGCCGATCGAACAGCCGCGTCCGCGTCGCACCGGCGGCAACGTCGTCGAAGACAAGCGTCCGAAGAAGCCGACACCGGCGCCCGAGGACGTTGATGTGGAAGTCGAAGGCGTCGAGGAGGTCGAGGACGAAGACGTCCTGGAGGCCGCCGACGATCTGGAAGACGATACCGATGTCATCGGCGGCGACATCGAGGTCGAGACCGACCACGACGAGAACGAACGCTAGAACCAGACTGTCGCCTTGGTCCGTCGTATGCGGGCCAAGGTGTATTCGTCAGACCTGTCCCGTGACGCGAAGCCAGAGCATCAGCAACGCATCATAGGGCAGGGCGGGCGTTTCTCTCAGCCGCCAGTACCAACGCCGCCATGGGCTCGTTGCCGCCGGAACCGGGGGTGGCGGGCACGCGCGCGCCTTGATCCCGGCGAGCCGCAGCAGGACCAGACAGCGCGGCAGGTGATAGGCGCTGGTGCAGGCGTAAACCGGCGTTCGGCCCAGCAGGCGGATAACCGCCCGCACGGAACTTAACGTATCAGTACCGGTCGTTTCCTGGACGATGGATGCGATCGGATACCCGGCGTTGTCCAGCAGGTGTGCCATGACCGTCGCCTCCGCGTCGCCGTAACGGCCTTTCGCACCGGTGGGAATGAACAGCGGCCGGGCAAAGCCCCTGCCAAATCGGGCTGCGGCGTCCACCCGGTGGCGCAATGTCTGGCTGGGTTGCCCGTCCGGACGCACCGCTGCGCCGAAGATGACGATCACCGCATCATAGTCCGCCGGGTTGACTTTCATCGGCTCCGTTTCCCATGCTCCGGCTAACGGAGGAAGCCATGAAGATGCTGACGGAAACCGCGGTCCGGCAATACCAGGACCAGGGCTACTATTCGCCCATCCGCGTTATGCCCCGTGCCGAGGCAGATGCGCTGCGGGCGAAGCTGGAGGATTTTGAGGCGGATGCCGGGATCCTGGCCGGAAAGCTGCGGCACAAATCGCATCTGCTGTTCACCTGGCTGAACGACCTGATCCGCCATCCCCGCATTCTGGACGCGGTGGAGGACGTGCTGGGTCCGAACATTCTGTGTTGGGGCAGCTCGTTCTTTATCAAGGAACCCCGCAATCCGGCGTTCGTGTCCTGGCATCAGGACTCCACCTATTGGGGGCTGGACCCCGCCGACGTGATGACCGCCTGGGTCGCGCTGTCGGACAGCACCGCGGCCAATGGCGCGATGCGGGTCATTCCGGGCTCGCATAAGCTGGCGCAGGTGGCGCATCGGGATACCTTCAGCCCGGACAATCTTCTGAGTCGCGGCCAAGAGGTGATGGTCGATGTCGATGAGCGGCAGGCGGTGATGATGCCGCTTCAGGCCGGCGAGATGTCGCTGCACCATGTCCGCCTGATCCACGGGTCCGACCCCAACCCGTCGGATCTGCGGCGGATCGGGTTCGCGATCCGCTATATCCCGACGACGGTGCGGCAGGTGGCTGGGTCCCACGATCACGCCACGCTGGTGCGCGGTGTTGATACATACCGTCATTTCGAGCCGGAAGAGTGGCCCGATGCGGATATGTCGCCGCGGGCACTGGCCTATCATGAGGCGGTGACCGGCGCGCATGCGGCGATATTGATGCGCGAAACCGGGAAGGAAATGCGGGCCTGAACCGCGATCCGCGTAGCTTTATCGCCCCAGAGTTCCGTTGTAAGTACGGTCAAACGCATTGAGGGAAACGACACATGGGTAAGCGTATCGCGGTCATTGGCGCCGGAGCGGTCGGCGGTTATGCGGGTGCTCATATGGCCGCGGCCGGTCACGACGTGACCCTGATCGATGCGTGGCCCGAGCATGTGGAGTACATGAAGGCGCATGGGATGGAGATCTTCGGCATGACGCCGGAGGAGCGCCTGTCGGTCAAAGTCAATGCGATGCACCTTACCGAAGTGCAGAATCTGGCGAAGCAGAAGCCGATCGACATCGCGTTCGTTGCGGTCAAGTCGTACGACACCATATGGGCGACAACGATGATCCGGCAGTATCTGGCGGCGTCGGGCTGCGTGGTGTCGATGCAGAATTGCATCAACGAGGAACGCGTCGCCGGCGTTGTCGGCTGGGGTCGGACGCTGGGCTGCATCGTTACCGGCGGCGTTGGCGTCGATCTGTATCAGCCGGGCCATATCCGCCGGGGTTATGCGAAACGGGCTGATATCACCTCGTTCTACATAGGCGAACCCAGTGGCAAGATCACCAAACGGTCGCAGGAAATCGCTGAGATCATGGCGAGCGTCGATGCCTCCAAGGCCACGGACAATCTGTGGGGGGAGCGTTGGACGAAGTTGTGTGTGAACGGGATGCGCAACGGTGTTTCGGCAGCGACCGGTATGGGAGGCAATGCGCGCGACAACCACACGGCGGTGCGGCGCATCTGCATCCAATTGGGCGGCGAGTCGGTGCGGGTCGGCCAAAAGCTGGGTTATAAACTGGGGAAAGTCGGCGCGCTGCCATACGAGATGCTGGCTAAGGCGATGGAAGGCGATGCCACATCCTATAAAGAGATCGAACGCCTGATGACCGAGGGCGGGGCCGGGCAGGCGGAACGCAGCGACTATCAGCGGCCATCGATGGCGCAGGATATGGAAAAGGGCCGGCGCACCGAAATCGAGTTCATGAACGGTTTCATCGCCAGCGAAGGGGCCAGGGTTGGGGTCAGCGCGCCGACGCATGAGATGCTGACGCGGCAGGTGCTGCGGGTGGAACGCGGCGAAATCCCCGCTCGGCCGGAAAATGTGCTGGTGAATACTTAGGCGAGGCTCGCCAAAGATAGGTTCTCGTTGCGCCGGGCCATCCGCTCTCTCTCGTCATGGCCGGAACAAGTCCGGCCATGACGGGAAGAGGGCAACGAGTGCCCCGCGGCCGCTATCAGCGACCGTCCCGGCGAGCGACTACGGCAGGTTCTTGTGCGAACCGTCGCAACGCGGCGCATTGCCGGTCGCCTTACAGCCACAGAACCCGATCGTTCCGGATTCAATCGCTTCGTACTTCATCGGCGAAAACGCCGAACCCTTGTGCGAACCGTCACAGAACGGCTGCTTGCTGCTCTTGCCGCAGGAGCACCACCAATAGGATTTCCCGGCTTCAACCTCGACTTTGTAGGAGCCCTTCTGGGCAACGACGGGCAGTGATTCGGACATACGATTTCCCCTGGCCTTGTTTTGATCTGGCACGAGGGGATCGCCCCCGCGTGCTTGCGCGGGGGTAACGTAACCGGATCAGGCCGCGACCGCCAACCCCGCCGCGATGGTAAACGGCGCCTCGGTCTTCTCGTGCAGTTCCGCCAGGGTGACGTCGGGCGCGATATCCACCAGCACCAGACCGTCGTCGTGACCCTTGGCCGTGACCTCGAACACGCCCAGGTCGGTGATGATCAGGTCCACCACGCCGGCGCCGGTCAGCGGCAGGTTGCAGCGCTTCAGCAGCTTGGGCTTGCCGCCGGCGGTGTGTTCCATCAGCACCACCACGCGCCGCACGCCAGCCACCAGGTCCATCGCGCCGCCCATGCC
>DNXO01000126.1:10229-10400 GCA_003506895.1 Acetobacteraceae bacterium
CGCCCATGCCCTTGACCATCTTGCCAGGGATCATCCAGTTCGCGAGGTCGCCGTTCTCGGCCACCTGCATCGCACCCAGGATGGAGATGTTGATGTGCCCGCCGCGCACCATCGCGAAGCTGGCGGCGCTGTCGAAGAAGCTGGTCGTCGGCAGTTCGGTCACGGTCTGCT
>DNXO01000126.1:10674-25648 GCA_003506895.1 Acetobacteraceae bacterium
TGCCGGCGTTGATCAGGTCGGCGTCTTCCTCGCCCTCGAACGGGAAGGGGCCCATGCCCAGCATGCCGTTTTCGGATTGAAGCTGGATCGACATGCCGTCCGGGATGTGGTTCGCCACCAGGGTCGGGATGCCGATCCCCAGGTTCACGTAAAAGCCGTCCTGCAGTTCCTGCGCCGCGCGAGCGGCCATTTGGTCACGGGTCCAGGCCATGGCTCAGCTCCTTTTCCGCACGGTGCGTTGTTCGATCCGTTTGTCCACCGTATCCAACTTGACGATGCGATCGACGAAGATACCGGGGGTGATGATGTGGTCGGGGTCGAAGGCGCCGGGCGCCACCATTTCCTCGACCTGTACCACCGTCATCTCGCCGGCGGTGGCCATGATCGGATTGAAATTCCGAGCGGTCTTTCGATAGACCAGATTGCCCTCGGGGTCGGCCCTCCAGGCGTGAATGATGGACAGGTCGGCGCGTAACCCGCGTTCCTGCACATACATCCGTCCGTCGAATTCCTGCTGGACCTTGCCCTCGGCGATCTGGGTGCCGGCGCCGGTCGCGGTGAAGAACGCGGGGATTCCCGCGCCCCCGGCACGAATGCGTTCGGCCAGCGTCCCTTGCGGGTTGAATTCGATCTCTAGCTCACCGGCCAGATACTGTTTGGCGAAAGTGGCGTTTTCACCGACGTAGGAGCTAATCATCTTCCGCACCTGCCGCGTTTGCAGCAGCAGGCCCAAGCCGGCGTCATCGACACCCGCGTTGTTGGAGATGATCGTCAGGTTCTTCACGCCGCTGTCGCGGATCGCCTCGATCAGCGCGCCGGGGATGCCGCATAGCCCGAACCCGCCGGACATGATCGTCATGCCGTCGCGCAGCACGCCGGCCAAAGCCGTCTTCGCATCCGGGAAAATCTTGTTGACCGCCATGCACGCCCCCACACCTCGAACTTCCGGGCATCTAGCCGATGCGGCGGCCTATCAGCAAGCACCCCACAGGAACGTCAGCTCATGCTTGTTGTGGAACAGGTGGATGACCTGGCCGCCGGGGATCGCGGCGAAGGCTTCGGCTGCCGCGTGATCGGTGGGACCCTGGAACTTGATGGTGCAGACGATGTGGCGCGCGGCCCCGGCGTCGATCCATTTACGCACCAGCGCCAGCAGGCGGTCGGGATAGGCGATGATGTCGCTGCACAGCCAATCCACCGGCTCCGGCGCCATGCCGAATGCGCTGTCCAGGCGTTCGGTTACCCCCGGCATTTCGGCGACAACCGGGTCCAGCGGCGCCCTGTCCACCGCCGTGACGTTGGCCCCCAGCGATGCCAGCACATAGGTCCAGCCGCCCGGCGAGGCACCCAGATCGAGGCAGGTTTCCCCCGGTTTGGGGTATTGTCCAAATCGGGTCAGCGCCTCCCACAGTTTCAAATACGCTCGGCTGGGCGGGCCGATATGGTCCTCGATGAACAGGCATTCGCCGTTGACGAACGGGCTGGACTTGGTGGGGCTGGCCAGCAGGCGATCCGGCCCGAGCAGCGTCCACGCGCCCAGATGGGAGGCGGGCGGCAGCGACGGGAAGACCAGCGGGCGGGCTTTGACCGGCGGCAGGCGTTCCTGGATCAGTGCCATCCGGCGGTGAAAGCCCGCGGCATAGGCGCCCCAGTTGCGTTGCAGGGCACGCAGGGCGTCGGCGGCGGCCTTGACGGTGGGGGCCTCGATCTCGCGCGGGTCGGTCCAGATATCCAGCGCCCAGGCGGCGTGGACGGGGGCGTCGGGGGACAGCGCCAGCCGGCCGTGCCATTCGGTGACGGTGACGCCGCGGCGGGTGAGTTCTTCGGCCAGGGAGTCCTCGAACCCCTCGGCGGCGAGATACGCGGACCCGATCATCGGGTGCGGAGGGCGGAGGCACCCAGCAGCAGCCAGCCGATCATCAGCAGCGTGCCCCCGGTGGGGGCGACGGAACCCAGGGAGTGGCCGGTCAGGGCGTGGGTGTAAACGGCGCCGCAGAACAGGATGGTGCCCAGGGTGAACGCGGCGCCGGCGGCGTTGGTCAGCCAGCCGCCGCGCGGTGACCACAGGCCGGTACCGAGCAGGGCGAGGGCGTGCCAGCCGTGCATCTGGACGCCGCTGGCGACGATGTGGGCGGCGTCTGGGTCTTGGACTCCGTGGGCGGCGAAGGCGGCCATGGCGACGGCGGCGAAACCGGTTAGGGAGGCCAGTGCTATCCAGATACGTTGCATGGGGGGAAGGCTCCGTGACGCGGTGGCGCCCGTCATGTCCCGACGGTTCTTATTGGGCAAGAGGATTGTGGCGGCGGCCACGGCCTTGGTATCCCCACTGACGGATGCCGCACCGAACAGACTTAATGATATTGTTCCAGATCGACGCGGACGGCGTCTTCGCCATCCCACTCGAAGGTCAAGCACCACGGACCGTTGATGTGGACGGTATAGCGAACAGGTTTGCCCTGTAACCGATGGAAATTGAACCCGGGGGCGTTCATATCATCGGGCCGCGTGGCGGCGTCCAGGCGGGAAAGCCTGATCTTCAGGCGTTTGACCAAATCCGAGCGGATCTTCGTGGCATCGCCGGCGTGCCAAAAGACATCGAGCGCACGGTTCCGGAAGGTTCGGATCATGCCGGATCTGTAAGGTGTGGCTTTTCTATCTGTCAAGCGCTGCTTGACAATCGCGGGACCACTCCCGATAAATACCGAAGTAGGGAGAACGCTCTCCATCCCGATCGCAGCAGCAGGACCATGGTCGATTTCAGTGTCAAAGACGCCCCGGCGTGGCGCCCGTCCCATCCGGGGGAGATGCTGCGCGAGGATGTATTTCCAGCGCTGCGGTTGACTGTTACCGCTGCGGCCGAAAAGCTGGGTGTCTCGCGCCAGATGCTCCATGCTATCCTGGCCGAACGCTCGGCGGTAACGCCCGAGATGGCGGTGCGCCTGGGCAAGCTGTGCGGCGACGGCGCGGATATTTGGCTGCGTATGCAGATGGCGCACGATTTGTGGCAAGCCAAGCGGGACCTGGCCGAGACGGTGAAGCAAATCCCGACCCTGCACGCCGCCTGAAACGGTTCGGCGCGCCCCTGTGACAGCCGGCCCCATGTCAGGCGACATTAGGGGCCTGCGGTTCGCGCCGTTCAGCGGTTCAAATTCCATTCGGGCAGGTATTCCTCGGAAATTCAGTGTGTTCTTGAAAGGGCGTCGCTTGCTGGCTCAACTCGTGGCGTGTAAGCATCGTAATAGGTTCGAGGAACGGGACCGTGACCAAAGCCGTTTTTGCGACGAAAATAGATCCCAGCTACGACGATTTGCCAGAGCAGCGTTACCATTTCCCGCCAACATATCGAAGGGCGGTAGAGGAGGCGCTTGGCGACTGGATAGTCTATTATGAGCCGCGCCGAAGTTCTGGGGCGCTTAGCAGTCGTGGCGGACGCCAATCATACTTTGCGACGGCGCGCGTTGTCAGGATCGAACGGGACTCGCGGCACGCCGATTATTTCTACGCCTATGTCGAAGATTTTCTGCCGTTCGATCGGCCTGTTCCGTTTAGGGAAGGCGAGCATTATTACGAGGGCGGTCTGCGTAGAGCCGATGGTGGAACCAGCAAAGGTGCGTTTGGCCGTTCCGTCCGGCCAATATCGGAAGGTGAATACAATGCCATACTCCGCTCCGGCTTTGCGCAGCTACTAGGCGATCAGCAACAGATGCGCCCCTCGGTACCGTTTGCCTTCGCCGAGGAACAAGAAATCTTCGAAAGACCTATTGTTGAAAGCGTCATTCGCAGGCCGTTCCGAGATGCGGTGTTCTCGTCCGTGGTTAAAAGCGCGTACGGGAACACATGTGCAATGACGGGCCTCAAAATTATCAACGGGGGCGGAAGGTCAGAGGTGCAGGCGGCGCATATTCGACCCGTTAGCCAGTCTGGCACTGACTCCGTCCGCAATGGCGTCGCGCTTTGTGGCACCATTCATTGGATGTTTGACCGGGGCTTATTATCTCTCGACGACGACTATAATATCCTGTTGGCGAAGGGGAAAGTTTCCGAGCCGGTGAAGCGCCTTCTGAATCCCGACCTCCGCATGCGGCTTCCGCCGCAACCCGATCTGCGGCCCAATCCCCAGTGGCTTCGGTATCACAGGGACGAGATTTTCAAGGGCTGACCTGCTCAGTAGAAGCCACGAGGTGTCTCCAGGGCTGAAGAATCGACGACCGTAGGACCTTTTTCGTCATCCAGGCTGATAATCAGCGCGGCTCCCCCGTAGTTACCCGACACCCGAGCAGTGTCCGGTGTCGAGTCGAAAAGGACCAATGCATCGGGACCCTTCCCGCCTTCGTCGGGTGTCATCTGTCCGCACAGGCGACCATCTTCCATGATCCCAACTTCGATCTGGTAACTAATTTTGGTGTCCGGGTTCTCGATCATCAACAGGAAATCATACCCCGACGATGTATTGGGCCCAAAGTATATCCGCCATCTATCAGCACGATCCTTTGGTGTGAATTCCTGATCCACGATGAAAAGTGCATCCTGATCGTTGCTCATAGGTCAGCCTTGTTAAAAGCGGATGGTTTCGGGATCGATAGTCGGCGTCATAAGCACCGAATTCAACGCCCATCTTCGGTGATTGTCTCCGGGCAATAGTCGAACCGGCCGCGCCGGGATATGTCTCGGGCGGCCCCCGGCGTGGCGTTCGTCCAACCCGGGGAGTATGCTGCGCAGGTCGTATTCCGCCATGCACTGTTGCGCTGGCGAGTCAGGCGGATCGCTGTCGGGGGGCGGTTCCTGTCCCGTTGTTCGAGCGCGGCAGGCCGCGTTCTCGCCAGTCTGCTCTTGCGGAGCGCAGCGCGGCGTCGATGATGGCGTTGACGCTGGCGACCGCGGGAGGATCGGGCAAGAAACGTCTCTTGGGCGTCTCGCTTTCCATTGTGTGGGATTTTGTCTCCGATTTTTCGACGGGTGAGGGTTTGGGCGTGCTGGGGAGGGCGCTCAGCATGGCCTCGGCGGCGATGTGGCGGGTCCATTCGTCCTGGCCGGCGGTATCGTGATTTGTTTCGCGTTTGCGGCGCTGCTGCTGCTCGCGGAGGAGGCGGTTGTGGGCGGACAGCGAGGCGCGGATCATCGCGGTGTACTGGGCGTTGAGTTTCACGATCAGGTTTATGTCGCTGGCGTGGAGGCGGATGAGTCTGAGGATGTCCTCGGCCTGGGCTCTGGCGGCGATGCACTGTGCGGCGAGTTCGGCCTCGTCGGCGTTGACCGGTGCCAGGGCCGCAATTCTGGCTATCGCGGCATGGTTTCTGGTCAGTGTGGCTTCCGGGGTGTCTTCGATCGGCGGCGGAAGCAGGGCGATCAGCGTGTGCATGAGGTGGCGGTACGCCCGGGCCGGGAGGTCGATGGGTGGGTTTTGGGGCTGGGGCCGGGTTTCCATGGTTGATGTTTAGATGGATGTAGGAAAATAGTCAATATACGTTCCTATGCCAGGGGCTGGCATGCTGCCGGCGGCTTTCGGTGCCAGCGGCGGTTGCGCAACAGGGCGGGTGCCGGGGCATTTGGCTGTGGCGCGGTTGTCGAGGCGGGATTCTCTAAACACGGAGATCGCGAAGGGCCACAGAGGGCCACAGGGGCTCCGGGGGGCAGAGGCGGCGCGTTTGGCGTGCGACCCGTGGGGCCGTTGGCGCAATATGGGCTCCTACGGACGCATGGCCGAAACATGGACGGCCATCACAGGAGAGGGAAAGTCGTTTTCCAGCAACGTGTTATCCGAACGCCGTCAGACCTTCCACGCCTGAGAACGCCCATCTTCGGCGATCGCCTCCAGGCAATAGTCGAACCGGTCGGGGTCCAGAGCCAACGAGGCCTCCGCGGCAAGCGCCTCGGCCTGGGGAACGGTCAGCGGATACATCGCGGCCACGCCGGGATCGGTCTCGGGGACGCCGGCGATGGTTTTCGCGAAGGAAACCAATCCGGAAGGAACGGTGGCGATGGTCGTCAGTAACTCGGTGGTCTTTTCGTAACCCGTTAGCTTAACCACTGCGTTCATGGCTCAACCTGATAATGTGGGTTTGCCGGCTTTGCCCTGGCGCCGGTATTAGGGTCAAATTCGCCCGAGCGCCGGCCGCGCCGATCGTACACCTCCACACGCCCATGCTGGTAGTCGCATGGGTAGATCGTCCCGGATCGGCTTTCTCAGCGTTGTCGTGACACGCCACCGGGGATCGTGTTCTTGGCGCGGACCCGTTGCCTGGGGAAAAGCCGGCAGTTGCAGCGGCGCGGCGATATAGGCCGCAACTGGCGTCCGATTGTCGTTGGCAGAGCGTTTCGCGCGGCTCATTACGCGCAGTCTGCCATAGCAATCTTAACGGGCGATTAATCCATCGCCAGCTTAGTTTCACTCCGAATGCTGCAAAGGCGTGGATGGCGGGCCTCCGCCCGCCATGACGGTCTCCACCAACCGTGCGTCCACCGGAGCCGTTATTTTGCCGCCTATCCTTAGCCGTCTGACAATCGCCGCTGTTGTTCAGATCCTACGACCGCGCGCCCCGCATCAGGTGATAGCTCAGATCCCCCGGATCGCTTAGGTCCGGCACTGTCCATCCCTTCAGGTCGTATTCCGCCATGCATTCCTCAGCGAACCCCTTGAACGCCGCCGCGTTGCCCGATGCCTGAGCGCCAAACAAGCAATACCGCCGGATTTCCTCGGTCGAGCCGCCATAGTTGATCTCATACAACTCATGCCGGCTGCCGAATTCGGACGCGATGCTGTCCCATAGCAGCTTCATCAGCTTCACCCGCTCCTCGGCGCTGTAGCCGTTGGACCCGCGTAGATACTTATCCAGATACGGCCGTATCTCCGGGTTCCCAAAGTCGCGGGCATGGCTGTTCAGGTAGATCAGACCCGAGGCGACTGTCTGCTCGATGATGTATTTCACCTTCGTATAGGCCATTGTCGCGATGATCTGGTACGCATTCCCGGGGTCCATGTTCGGCTGCACGTAATCCCCAACCCAGGGCTTGGGATCGCGCACCATCGCGTCCGACAGGCCCCAGAACAGGTTCCGCCAGGCGATCACCTCGCCCACGTTCGCCTGCACGCCGCGATAGTCCTTGGTGCCGGAAGCCTCCACCGCCTTCAGCAGCAGCCCGGAAATGAAGTCCAGCTTCACCGCCAGCCGCGTGCATCCATGCACCACGAACCGAGGCAGAAATCCGGTGCGCGGAAAGAAGTTGTTGGCCTTTTCCACGTCGCCATAGACGAACACGTTCTCCCACGGCACCAGGACTTCATCCATGATGAAGATGGCATCATTCTCATCCAGCCGGCTGGACAGCGGGTAGTCGAACGGGCTGCCCATCGCCGTCGCGGTCATCTCATACGAGGTGCGGCAGATGAACTTGATCCCCGGCGCGTTGGTCGGAACCATGAACACCGCGGCATAGGACTTGTCCTGCAACGGGATCAGCCCGTGATGCGCGACAAAGGTGAAGTTCGTCAGCACCGAACCGGTCGCCACCACCTTCGCGCCGGAGACCACGATCCCGGCATCCGTCTCGCGCACCACATGGCAGCACACATCGCTGACCTGATCGGGCGCTTTGTCGCGATCGACCGGGGGATGGATGATCGCGTGGTTGATGAACGGCACCCGCTCCTGGCTGTATTTGTACCAGCGCCGAGCGTTGTCCTGGTACGGCGCATAGAAGTCGGCGTTGGCGCCAAGCGTTGCCAGGAACGCCGCCTTGTAGTCGGGCGAGCGGCCAACCCAGCCATACGTTACCCTGGCCCACTCGGCGATCGCATCGCGGCCGGCGATCAGGTCCTGGGTGTTCCGGGGGGCCTTGAAGAACGCATGCGTCAGCCCGCCATTGCCGGTATCGGTCGGCACCATGATCCTCGGCCCGCGCACGGGGTCATGCATGGCATCGTACAACCGGGCGATCATCCGGGCCGTATTGCGAAACGCGGGGTGTTCGGTGACCTTGGCGACGCGTTCGCCATAGATATAAACCTCGCGCCCGTCGTCGAGGGACTCAAGGTATTCGGCCCCGGTCATCGGCCTTGCGCCGGCGCTTTCTTGATTAGGCATGATGTCGGCCTCCCTGTTTTGTTGCCGGCGACTATCGCCAGAAGCGCAGGGCCGCACAACCGGGCACAAACGCCTGTTCCCCCGCGCCGCCGATGGCTGTATCATCGGCAGGCAATGCCCCGCGGTGACCTCTTCCCCGAAATTGGCCCATACGAGACCGGCTACCTGCCGTTATCCGATGGCCATGTGATGTACTGGGAGCAAGCTGGCAATCCAAACGGCCGGCCCGTCCTGTTCCTGCATGGCGGTCCGGGTGCGGGCGCCGGCGCGGTGCACCGCCGTTTTTTCGACCCGCACTACTGGCGCATCATAATCTTCGACCAGCGCGGCGCTGGGCGTTCGCGGCCGCTTGGGGGGCTGGACAACAATTCCACCCCCGACCTCGTGGCCGACATCGAAATCCTCCGCCGCCATCTGGCAATCGAGCGCTTCCTGTTGTTCGGCGGTTCTTGGGGCTCCACGTTGGCGCTGGCCTACGCCCAGGCCCATCCGGATCATGTTGCCGGCGCCGTGCTGCGCGGGGTCTTCCTCGGCCGCGCGGCGGAGGTCGAATGGTTCCTGCGCGGCATGCATGCGGTGTTCCCCGAAGCCCATGCGGCATTTTCCGGCTTCCTGCCAGAGGCCGAACGCGGCGATCTGCTGGGCGCCTATCTGCGCCGGCTATCCGACCCCGACCCGTCGGTCCACATGCCCGCCGCCCGGGCGTGGTCGGTTTACGAGGGCACATGCAGCACGCTGCTGCCGAGCCCCGAGACGGTCCACGGTTTTTCCCAGGACCGCACCGCGCTGGGGCTCGCGCGGATCGAGGCGCACTATTTCGCCAACAACCTGTTTCTGCCGCCGGCCGGACTGCTGGGGCACATGGACCGCATCAGCCATATTCCGGCGGAGATCGTTCAGGGCCGCTACGACATGATTTGTCCCGCGGTCAGCGCGTTCGATCTTGCCGCCGCCTGGCGCAACGCTCGGATGACGATCGTCCCGGATGCCGGGCATTCGGCGCTGGAACCCGGTATCCGCCGCGCGCTCGTTTCGGCAGTGGAGCGGTTTCGCGGCGGACGATAGGGTGCGGGCGTACGGACTGCGGGATGCGTTCGTCCTCGGGACCATTAATTTATAAGACTATTTTATATTTGTAAAAGTCCGGTGACAAGTCGGTTCTATACGGATTTGTCAACCTTGGATGGGTGGATTTATTTCCGCTGACTGACGAATATGGTCCCCGGCGGCGTGTGGCGGGGGAAGCGTGGCACAAAGTGCTGACAACACGGTCATCTACTATGGTTCGGGCACGATCACCGATGCGTACGGCAATGTCTGGAGCATCGACAGCGCCGGTCAGGTCACGATCGACGGCGTCGCCGATCCAACGACCAGCCATGTCAGTGAACTGGCCTACGTCAATGGCCTGGTCTGGCAGGCGAACAACCAGGGCCTGTGGTGGAGCAAGGCATCGCCAACCGCCGCATGGGCGCCGCCGGCTGGCATAACCACCAATCCGACGCTTCCGATCCAGGCGTCGGCGAACGGATCGGTCATCGGTGCCTCGTCAGGCGGACCAGCCGTTTCGATTACCGATACCAGCGGCAATACATGGCGGATCGCCAACGGACAGGTCGTGGTCAATGGCACAGTGGATCCCAACACGGCGAACGTGATTGAGCTGGCCTATGAAAATGGACAAATCTGGCAGGAAAACAGCCAGGGCCTGTGGTGGAGCAAGCGAACGCCCGGCGATAGCTGGGGGCCGCCGGCGGGCACGTCGGTAAATCCGGTCACCGGCACATTCTACATTGGCAACACGGCGGGCAATGACGCGATCGTCAACATCGGGGAACTGACCGCTTCCAACGGTGCCGCCGCCGCGCCGCAGTCAACATCCGGGATCGTCACAACCGGCGTTCAGGCAGCCGGCACGAAAATACTCATCAGCACCGAGGTCGCCCTGCTGGTGATTGATGGCAACAGCAGCCTGACCCAAGGCGCGACGCTGGAGACACTGGGGGCCTATAGAGCGCCGCGTCCGATATACGGCCCGGTTCAAAATAATGGCGTCATGACCGTCAATAGTTCAACAGTCGATATCGGCGTGCTGAGTGGCAACGGCGCAATCGTTGCGGCCAACGGCAGCACGCTGAACATTCAGGGTTCGGATGCCGGCAACACGATCCAACTTGACGCGTCGAACCTTTATATCGGCGGGCAAGGGGGCGGGCCGGGGACATTCGGCCCGCCGGGCGGCCTGTCGTTCCTGGCGCCGATCACGATGGACCAGGCCAGCACCATCACACTCAACGCCACCCAGGCGACCAGCGAGGTGGTCAACACAGCCGGTGGGTCGGTCTCCGAAGTGCTGCTGTACGACGGGACGGCGAAAGTGGCGGACCTGCATGTCAACAGCCAGACCATGATCTATGCCGCCGACAATCCGAAAACCGACACCGTGACACTGACGACCACCAATGGCGGCGGCTCGTTGCCGGTATCGGCCGTCCAGCCAGCGAACCCGGGCATCGCCGTCACCGACACGACCACGGGTCAGCCGGTCGGCCCGTTCGTCCAGCCCTATACCGGGCCGGTCCCCGGCCTTCAAAACCAATACATTGCCTCCACCAACGATGGTCTGAACATCACGACGACCACGCCGAACTGGTTCATTGCGTCCGGTAGCGGCAACGACGCCATCGACGTCTCCCAAGGAGGCGGCAACAACGTGGTGGATGGCGGCCGGGGGTCAAACTTCCTGACCGGAGGATCGGGCAACGACACGTTCTTCATCGACGATCGCGCCGCGACCAGCGCGATCTGGTCAACGATCGCGGGGTTCCACGCAGGTGACGCCGTGACCGTATGGGGCGTGATGGCTCAGAACTTCGCGCTGACCTGGATCGACGGACAGGGAGCCGTGGGCAACACCGGCCTGACGCTGTCAGTGGCGGCGGCCAATACACCAGCCGCGGACTTTACGTTGGTAGGCTACGACTCGGCTGATCTCAACAGCGGCAAGTTGAGCATCAGTTTCGGCACCACGCCCGATCAGCCAGGGCTCCCGGGCAGCCCATACATGCAGGTTCGGGCGAACTGAGCGGCATTAGCCGGCGGTGGATGCCGGCTTCGCCCCGGACGCGGCATTTGACCCAGATCAACGCGCGTGTCCGGGGGATCATCGCCAAATCCCCAATGGCGGCGTCGAGGAGGGTCGATGACTCACCCGACCGGCCAAGCTGTTGACACCGGCCACTAGCCGGCCGAACCGTTGATGGCTTAATGAACGGCAATCGCCCAAGGGAAAACGGCCATGAGCGCTGCACTGGACCTGAACAGAGTCGCGACCGCCATCCAACTGCCGCCCGACCCGGTCGCGCAGGCCCGCGCCATCGCGCCCCTGCTGGCCGAGGAAGCACCGAAAACCGAGGCGCTCGGGCAACTCACCCCCACGGTTGTCGATGCGCTCCACGCGCATGGCCTTTATCGCACCCTCTTGCCCCGTCAGTTGAACGGCTACGGCGTCGGCCTCGACACCTTCGTGAAGGTGATGGAAATCCTGGCCGCCGCCGACGCGTCCACCGCCTGGTGCGTCGGTCAGGCCAGCGGCTGTTCGATGGCCGCGGCCTATGTGGATGCGCCCGTCGCGCGTGAAATCTGGGGCAACGACGCGCGCGGGGTTCTGGCCTGGGGCTTCCAGCTTGAGGGTCGTGCCAAGGTCGTGCCGGGCGGCTATCGCGTCACCGGCAAATGGGGCTTCGGCAGCGGCGGCCACCACGCGACCTGGATGGGCGCGCACTGCCATGTGGAGTTGCCGGATGGCTCGTTGCTCAAGAACGAAGATGGCGCCCTGATCGAACGCACCATGCTGCTGCGCCAGGATCAGTTGAACTGGACCAGCAGTTGGGATGTCGTCGGGTTGCGCGGCACCGGCAGCGACACCTATACGCTGACCGATGTGTTCGTGCCGGACGCCTGTACCGTTCGCCGCGACATCGAGGCCGAACGCCGGATAGACGACCCGTTCTTTCGCTTTACCACCACCAGCGCCTATGCCTGCGGATTCGCCGCCGTATCGATGGGCATCGCGCGCGGCATGCTGGATGGCCTGAAAGAACTGGCTCAGAACAAGAAGCCGTCGCACACCGCGCGCACGCTGCGCGACAGCCCGGTGATGCATCATCTGGTTGCTGAGAATGAGGCGAAGCTGCGCTCGGCCCGTGCGTTCGTCCTGGAAACGATCCATGATGCGTGGGACGACATCCAGCGCACCGGCGAACTCGGCACCGAAAATCGCGTGCTGATGCGGCTGGCGACCACGACCGCCATCCGCCGAGCCAAGGAAGTCGCTGAATTCGCGTATCATGAGGCGGGGTCAACAGCGATCTTCACCAGCAATATGTTCGAGCGCAAAATGCGCGACATCCACGCCTCGGCCCAACAGGTCCAGGGGCGGACCGGCCACATCGAAGTCTGTGGCCAGTATTTCCTCGGCCTGGACCCGACGGCGCGGCACATTTAGTTCTACAAGGGATAATCTACATGAAAGTCGGCGTCATCGGTCTTGGCAACATGGGCATGGGTGCCGCCCTTAATCTTCTGCGCAAGGGCCATGACGTGACGGGCTGCGAACCGCGGGAGGAAGCCCGCGCCGCCTTCGCGGCCGAGGGTGGCAAGGTCGTGGTCTCCCCGGACGCGCTGCCGACCGACCTTGAAGCGGTCGTCGTTTTCGTCATCAACGCCGCGCAAACCGAACAGGTGTTGTTCGGCGAAAAGGGCTGCCTGACCCGCATGGAAACGGGCGCCGTCGTGCTGTGCTGCGCGACTGTTGCCCCCGAGGCCGCCAAGGCCCTGGGCAAGAAGATCGAGGACGCGGGGTTCCTGATGGTGGACAGCCCGGTGTCCGGCGGCTCCACCGGTGCCAAGGCCGGCACCATGACGGTGATGGGTTCCGGCTCGGATGCCGCGTTCGACAAGGCCGGTCCGGTGCTGGACGCAATTTCCACCAAGGTCTGGCGCCTGGGGAACGAGATCGGCGTCGGCAGCACCGTCAAGATGGTCAACCAACTACTGGCCGGCGTTCATATCGCCACCGCCGCCGAGGCCCTGGCGCTGGGAATCCGAGCGGGCGCGGACCCGGAGACGCTGTTCAAGGTGATCTCGGAATCCGCTGGTAGTTCGTGGATGTGGCAGAACCGCGTCCCGCACATCCTGTCAGGCGATGATACGCCGTCCTCCGCCGTCAACATTTTCGTCAAGGACCTGGGCATCGTGCTCGACCAGGCTCGGGCGCTGACCTTCCCGCTGCCGATGGCCGCCTCGGCCCACCAACTGTTCCTCGCGGCCGCGGCGAACGGGCAGGGGTTGAAGGACGATTCCTACGTGATCCGGGTCTGGGAAGCGCTGACCGGCATTCCGCTGCCGGAGAAGAAGTAGGCGCTTTCAGGCGAGGGGCGGCTGTGGCCCTTCGCACGGCAAACCCACCACCGGCAGGGCATCCAGCCCGACAAAAACCGTCCCGGCCGCGTGCAGCGCCGCCACCCCGGCGGCGACTCCCGCGCCGCTCGGCCGGAGCGGCTGGTTGACATGGGCGATGATCACATCGCCGCTGGCCGCGGATGCCATCCGGTGGGCGACGGACGCCGCCGGTAATGAAGCGCCCTCATCCGCGCTGAGCGAATAGCCGGCGACCCGATAACCCATCGCCTCGATCGGTTTGATCACGGCCGGGCTGTAACAAGCCGCCGCACCGCGATACCAGTGCGGCGGAGGCCCGCCAGCGGCAACCAAGGCATCGGCGCCCCGCTCGACTTCCCGGGTAATCGCCGCCATGGTTCCGGCCACGGGTAGCCCATAGATCGAGCGGTTGCCGAGGATCGGGGGCAGATGCTTTTCGCCATGGTTCTCCAGCGTGAACAGGTCGGCCCGGTTCAGTAACAGCGACAGCGTGCCTGGGTTATTCCGCAGCCACAGCCCGGTGACGAAGATCGTCGCTGGAACGGACAGATCGATCAACGTGCCGATGATCCGCATGTCAGCGCCGCCGGAGCATGCGTCCAATGTCAGCGCAACCGTTCGGGGCTGGTCAGTGGGCACGGCCAGTCGCATACGCGGCTCGATCATTGCCGCGGGTGGTTCGATAAGGCAGGCGCCGGCGACGGGGTCGGCGATGGTAGCGGCCAGCACGCCCTTGTGGAATGATCGGCGGGACAAGCGCGGGCGATCCTCGCTGGGGGCGGAACAACGCCAGCACATCGGTGGAAAAGCCTCATTCGGATTCAGATGCCGCTAGAAGCATAATGTCGGAGTGTTATCAATCGCGATGCCCTTATCCGACGCGCCGCCGGTTCCGGACGGTTGCCACCTGACCCTGGAAAAAGACCCGCCCGGAGAGTTTCGCGCCGGTCTGGGTCAGGCGATCAATGCGTTTCACAACCAGACGGTGCCGTTCACCTCCAGCCGCTTCGCGTTGGAACTGCGCGACGGCGCCGGCCGGCTGGCTGGCGGTTTGAGCGGCGTGATGTCCTGGGGATGGCTGTTCATCGACGCGGTCTGGGTCCACGCCGACCTGCGAGGCAAGGGTGCGGGACGGGCGCTGATGGCGCGCGCCGAACAGCACGCGGCGGCCGAGGGATGCCACTCGGTCTGGCTGGACACGTTCCAGGCGAAAGGGTTTTACGAGGGGCTTGGATACAGTGTGTTCGGCTCGCTGGAGGATTACCCGAACGGCCAGACCCGGTTCTTCCTGCGAAAGCGGTTGGTGCCTTGAAAGGCATGGATCGCCAAGCAGCTAAGGATACGCAGCGAAATAAACGAATCGTTTGACGGAAGCCGTCGGCGTCTCCTCGTCATGGCGGGCGCGGGCCCGCTACCCACGACTTGCAGTGCTGGTCCGGGAAAAGGCGTGG
>DNXO01000101.1:0-386 GCA_003506895.1 Acetobacteraceae bacterium
GACGGCGGCGGAAAAACCACCATCGGCGCCGGCGAATATCCGCGTCCGCCCGCGCTTGGCTCGGCCGTCATAGCGGCAACGCCGGACGGTGAGATTTTCTACCACATCCGCAATGGTATTCGTAACACCGGCATGCCCGCCTGGAATCTGCCGGACCATCAGGTCTGGCAGCTCGTGACCTATATCCGAAACCTGCCCCAGGTTGCGCAGATGACACCCGGCGCGGCGGATATCACGCCGGTAGTGCCGCCAAGCCGGCAACACTACGTTGGATCGGCCGCGTGCAAGAGTTGCCATGAGAGTGTCTATGCGCGCTGGAGCAAAACGCGCATGGCGAATGTGGTGCGCGACCCCAGGGAACATCCCGACGCCATCATCCCGGATTT
>DNXO01000101.1:711-1640 GCA_003506895.1 Acetobacteraceae bacterium
GGCAGCCGGTGGAAGCAACGGTACTTCAAGAAGGTTGGGGACGACTATGTCGTGTTGCCCGGTCAATGGGACGTCGCGCACCGAATCTGGCGGCGTTACTTCGTCGCCAATGGTTCCGATTGGTGGGCAACGCTTTATCCGCCGGACAATTTCCAGCGCCCGACGGGTCCGCTGTGTGACGGCTGCCATTCGGTCAATTACGATATCGCCAACAAGAGCGTTACCGAATGGAACGTCGGCTGCGAAAAATGTCACGGTCCGGGCGAGGCGCATGTCAGGAAGCCGACGCGCGACACCATTCTCAATCCTGCCCGATTCGACTACGTGCATGCCAACGACACCTGCATCCAGTGCCACTCCCAGGGCCAGCCCTTGAAGAATCCGATCGAGGGAAAGTACTACGACTGGCCGGTCGGCTTCGACGTCGGAAAGCGGCTGGCGGACTACTGGAAGCTCGAAGAGCACAAGCTCGGCGAGACGTCCTTCACCCATTTCCCCGATGGGACCGGCCACAAGAACCGCATGCAGGGGAACGATTTCGTCGACAGCCTGATGTATGCCCGCGGCGTCACGTGCTTCAGCTGTCACGATCCGCATGGCGGGGACAACGTCGCCATGGTGCGCAAGACCGGCAATGCGCTGTGCCTCGACTGCCATGGCCCAAATGCACAAGCAGGTCCCCACGCGCCCACGCTCGAGGCGCATACCCATCATAAGGTGGGTAGTCCGGGTAACGAGTGCATCGCCTGTCACATGCCAAAAATCGAACAGACGATCGCCGACCAGAATGTTCGAAGTCACACCTTTCACTTTGTCACGCCAGGCGATACCGACGCCTTGAAGATTCCAAATGCCTGCAACCTGTGCCATACGGATCAATCCACCGAGTGGGCGAAGGCTGCGCTCGAGTCGTGGCCGGATCGCTCGCC
>DNXO01000101.1:1930-3668 GCA_003506895.1 Acetobacteraceae bacterium
AGATGGAGGATGACCTCGGGCCAGATTCGTATCAGGAACTTACAGTGCGATTTTGCCGGCCTCCTGGTTGGGCTCGGTCGGGCAGCGGCGGTGGTGATTTGTCTGTTCGCACGGCCGGCCGCCGCCTATCGGCCCTTCGATGGTACCGATGCGGCCGTGGCCGGCGTGAACGAAACCGAGGTCGAGCTTCAACCGTTTGGCTGGCAGCGAACGGGATCGCAATCGGCCGCGGTCGCGCCCTTTGTCGTATACAATTATGGTTTCGCCGATCGCTGGGAGGTGGTGTTTCAGACCGAAATGCTGACGCCGATCACCGGAGGCGGTGAACCCAGCGTCGCGGCCAACGCCGCGTTCCTCAAATATGTGATCCAGCCCGGCGTGCTCCAGGGACAATCCGGCATCAGCATCGCCACGGAATTCGGACCGCTGCTGCCGGGCATCAATACCGATCCCGGAGTGGGTTTTAGTTGGGTCGGAATCGTGTCGCAGCGATGGGACTGGGGGACTGCGCATTTCAACGTCGAGGCCAACCTCACCCGCGACCAGCACGGCGAGGGATTCCTCGATGTCATCCTCGAAGGGCCATCGACGTGGAAAGTTCGTCCGGTTCTCGAGATGTTTTACGACAAGATATGGACGCAGACCGAGACCCGTTCGATTCTGATGGGGGCGATCTGGCAAGTCGACCGCGACCTCAGCCTGGATGCTGCGTATCGCTATGCGTTGGTCAATGGGCGCCCCGTGAATGAGATCCGGGCCGGATTGACCTTCGCATTCAAGGAGGAGGGCGACAAGACGGCGATCAGGCCGGGCGCGTCGTTTGGCAGTTGGGGACTGTCGCGCTGAAAGGTGACACCCCGTGCGTTCGCTTTGGCTGCTGATGGCCGAGTGTCGCGTCATCTTCAAGTCCGCGTATGTTGGCAGCGGCTGGGCGGGTTGCACAACCGCGCCAGCCGTTGACCGACGACGAGCTGGCGAAAACATCGCTCGCGATCGCGGCAATCAGGCCACCTGACACGTTAACGGAGATGGCGTTACCGTGGGTGAAGGATACTTCTGTTGATGATGTCCGATAGCTGAACCAGAAGCCCGCGAAGCCGGGCATTCTCCTCAAGCAGCGAATGAACGCCGTCGGCGTGTTCGTCGGCCCAAAGTGTCGGTTCGTCCTCGCGAAGGGCATCTTCTTCAAGCAGGGCAAGAGTGTCGTCGGCGAGTTCGTCAGCCCAAAGCGAGGGTTCGCCGAGGTGGTCTTGCTTGCTGCGTGGCGGATGGTCTGTTCCCATGACTGATACTCCAATTCAATGAGCCGAAATCGCCCCCAGTCGCCCTGTCTTCATCCGGAGGTGAATTGAGTCGGCGGGCAAAATTGAGACGAAAATGGGATTCGTATTGGGCGCGTCGCAAAGACGCCGCCATGGCGCCAAAAACTCTCGCGTGAATTCATGCCGGGGCGCCTGGCCCGCTGTACATGCTGTCGGGGTCTCTCGAACCATGCAGATGCGTAGCGGGAGAGATGGCTGATTTGTCCGCCGGTTCCTTTGAAATTTGTTTCCGTTGAAGAGCGATCAGCGTCCGACAATCTCCGGTACCCTCGTCGCCGGCGGCGTATTGCGGCTGCGTTGCGTGCGCACGATGCCATCGATGATGGTCATGCCGATGCCGGGCAGGTCGCCGAGTTGCACGCTGTCGAGGATGTTCTTGCCGGGGGAATGTTGGGCCTTGTCCATGATGACGAAGT
>DNXO01000043.1:0-396 GCA_003506895.1 Acetobacteraceae bacterium
TTATCGGCGGCATCGAAAAGATGTCGAAATCGAAGAAGAACACCGTCGATCCCGACGACATCATTGCGACCTACGGCGCCGACGTCGCGCGCTGGTTCATGCTGTCGGATTCACCGCCGGACCGCGACGTGATCTGGAGCGACGAGCGCGTGCAGGGCGCGTCGCGCTTCGTGCAGCGGCTTTGGCGTCTGATCAACGAATCGGCCGAGGTCGGCACCACCGCAGCGGCGGCCAGGCCGGCCGCGTTCGGGACCGACGCGCTGGCGCTCCGCAAGGCGGCCCATGGCGCGCTGGACAAGGTCTCCACCGGCATCGAAAAGCTGCACTTCAACGTTTGCCTCGCCTATATCCGGGAATTCTCCAACGCGCTGGGCGAGGTGCTGGCCCGTCCGGGGC
>DNXO01000043.1:796-2304 GCA_003506895.1 Acetobacteraceae bacterium
CTGGTTTCCGAGGCCAATTGGCCGCAAATCGAACGCGATTTGCTGGTTGAAGACACGGTAACGCTGGTGGTTCAGGTCAATGGCAAGAAGCGAGGCGAGGTCACGGTGGCCCGCACTGCCCAGAATCCGGAAATTGAGGCTGCCGTTTTGGCTCTCGATGCGGTAAAACAAGCCTTGGGTGGCAATGCCGTCCGCAAGGTGATCGTTGTTCCCATGAGGATCGTGAATGTCGTTGGCTAAGACCCGCATCGCCGCTCGGCTTTTGGCCGTGGCCGCTCTGGCGGCGCTGACGGCGGGCTGCTTTCAGCCGATGTATGCCGAACATGTCGACGGCACGCCCGGCTTGCGGGAAAAATTGATGGGCGTCGATCTTCCGCCTGTCGACAAGCCAAATGCCTCGCGCGACGCCCGGCTCGGGGTGGAAATCCGCAATGCGCTGGCGTTCAAGCTCTACGGCAACGCCACCGGCATGCCGCCCACGCACCGGCTTGAGATCAAGTTCCAGACCAGCCGTACCTCGCTGATGACCGATCCGGCCACCGCACTGCCCACCAGTGAAAATTACGGCATCGATGCGCAATTCAATTTGATCGATATCGCCACCAACAAATCGGTGATGACCGGCACGACATTCTCGCGAGTCTCCTACGATATTCCGGGCAGTTACCAGCGGTTTGCTCGCGCCCGCGCCTTCCGCGACGCCGAGGACCGCGCCTGTCAGGAGATCGCAGAACACATCCAGACGCGGCTGGCGTCGTTCTTCTACGCCGGCACGTGACGCTGGACAGACATTCGATCTGCCTCCTCACAGGGAAGCGAAGGACTGAAGCCCCGCCCCGTTCCCTGCAACAGAGGGAGCGCACCGGCTTCACTGGGCTTTTTGAATAAATCGCTCCGATCCAGGTGAATTCAAGTCAGATGGTCGCGCTCCGCGGAAAAGAAATCGACGCCTTCCTGGCCCGGCCCGATCCCGGACGTCCCATCATCCTGCTCTATGGTCCGGATGCCGGTCTGGTGCGCGAACGCGCCGACGCGCTACTGGCGTCCGCCGTTGATGATCCCAACGATCCGTTTTCACTGGTGAGGCTGGAGGGCGATGATCTTTCGGCCGAGCCGTCTCGCCTCGTCGATGAAGCATTGACGGTGCCGCTGTTCGGCGGCCGCCGCGCGATTCGCGTCCGCGCCGGCTCGCGCAGCTTTGCCAGCGGCATCGACACCTTGGCGGAAATGCCTCTGAAGGATTGTCGTATCGTGATCGAGGCGGGTGAGCTCAGGGCCGAGTCGCCGCTGCGCAAGGCCTGCGAGCGCGCGAAAACCGCCGTCGCGATCGCCTGCTATCCCGACAGCGAACGCGACCTGGCAAAATTGATCGATGATGAGCTGCGGACTTCGAATTTGCGCATCGCGCCGGATGCACGTGCGGTGCTGATGGCCCTGCTCGGCGGTGACCGTCAGGCGTCGCGCAACGAATTGCGCAAGCTCGCGCTCTACGCCTACGGCAAGGGCGA
>DNXO01000043.1:2611-2945 GCA_003506895.1 Acetobacteraceae bacterium
GTCGTTGCCGACGCCTCCGAGCTGAAGATTGATCCGATCGTCGACGGCGCCTTCGCGGGAAACGCCGCCACCGTCGAAACCGAATTCGCCAAGGCGATGGTAGCGGGCACTTACCCCGGCATGATCATTTCCGCGGCCCAGCGTCAGGCGGCATGGCTGCACAAGTCCGCACTCGCCGTGGCCGACGGAACGCCAATATCGGCATTGCTCGACAGCGGCTTTCCGCGGTTGCACTTTTCACGCAAGGGAAACGTCGAGACCGCGCTGCGTAATTTCAGCGTGTCGCGGCTGACGCTGATCATCGATCAGCTCGCCACCGCGGCGCTCGAGATGC
>DNXO01000077.1:0-2747 GCA_003506895.1 Acetobacteraceae bacterium
CTGTTCTCCTTTTTGCCGCCTGACATCGCATGGCGCTGGATGTTTGCGGTTGGCGCACTGCCGGCGCTGCTCGTGTTCTTCCTGCGCCGCTATGTCGAAGAGCCGGCGATTGCGGCCGCTACCCGCGCCAAGCAGGTCGCCTCGGGCGACCGGCCTTCGCTGTGGGAGATTTTCGGAAGTTCCACGCTCAAGACCACGATACTGGCCTCACTGATGGCGACGGGATGCCAGGGTGGCTACTACGCCATCACCTTCTGGGTGCCGCGCTTTCTCACTACCGAGCGCAAGCTCTCGATTGTCAGCTCCACCGGATATCTCGCGGCCCTGATCATCGGCTCGTTCGCCGGTTATCTGGTAGGGGCATGGCTTGCCGACCGTATCGGACGGCGCAATCTGTTCCTGATCTTCTCGATCGGCGCGATCACTGTTATCGTTCTCTACACCCAGTTGACGCTGAACAACGAAGCGCTTTGGCTGCTTGGTTTCCCGCTCGGCTTCTTCGCATCGGGATACTTCTCGGGCGTCGGCGCGTTCCTCACAGAGCTCTATCCGACGAGGTTGCGCGGATCGGGCCAGGGATTCTGCTACAATTTTGGCCGCGGCATTGGCGCGCTGTTTCCCTTCCTGGTCGGCGCACTCTCGTCCGAGACGTCGCTCGGCAACGCCATTGCGATTTTCGCGGTTGCGGCTTACGGCTTATTTTTCCTCGCCGCCTTTGCACTGCCTGAAACGCGAGGCCGAGTTCTGCACGCGGACGCGTAGAGAGGTGTCGTCGCCGAAGAATTGCACATTCCCTTCTCCGCAAGGAGGAGAGAGCAGAAGTTGAGTGCGTTGCACCAACCGGAGGTCGCCCGATGACATCGCTCAAAGGAAAGACGCTGTTCATATCCGGCGCCAGCCGCGGCATCGGGCTTGCGATCGCACTGCGTGCGGCGCGCGACGGCGCCAACGTCGCGATAGCCGCAAAAACCGCGGAGCCGCACCCGAAACTCAAGGGCACGATCTATACCGCCGCCGACGAAGTCCGCGCCGCGGGCGGCAACGCGCTCCCGGTGCTTTGCGATATCAGGGATGAGGCGCAGGTGACGGCGGCGATTGAAGAAACCGTCGCGGAATTCGGCGGCATCGATATCTGCGTCAATAACGCCAGCGCCATCAGCCTGACCGATTCGCAAGCGACCGATATGAAACGCTTCGATCTGATGATGGGGATCAATACCCGCGGCACCTTCATGGTGTCGAAATATTGCATCCCGCATCTGAAGAGGGCCGCCAATCCGCACATTTTGATGCTGTCGCCGCCGCTCGACATGAAGGCCAAATGGTTCGCGCATTCGACGGCCTATACCATCGCGAAATTTGGCATGAGCCTATGCGTGCTCGGTCTGTCGGCCGAGCTGAAAACCTCGGGCGTCGCAGTCAACGCGCTGTGGCCGCGCACCACGATTGCTACCGCGGCGGTCGGCAATTTGCTCGGCGGCGACGCCATGATGCGCGCCAGCCGGAAACCCGAGATCATGGGCGATGCGGCTTATGCAATCCTCACAAGGCCGTCGCGCGAATTCACCGGACAATTCTGCATCGACGACAAGGTGCTCTATGCGAGCGGTGTGCGCGACTTCGGGCCTTATCGCGTCGATCCAACGGTCCCGCTGATGTCAGATTTCTTTGTACCCGATGACGACGTGCCGCCACCCGGCGTCACGGTGACGGCGCTGCCCTCCGTCGGCGGGGTTCAGAAGGCGGGCTAGGCCGGTTCACCGTCCTAGCCGAATACGGCCCGCCCTTTTCCAATGCGCGCGCATGGCGAGCATGAATGCACTCCGACGGCAATGAAGTCGTTGCAGGCGGTCCTCCGGCTTTTTTTCAGCTCGCCAACCCAGCAGGGTCTAATTATATCCGGGTATTATTGACCGAGCTAATTTATCCGGGTAATATCATCTCATCAGAGATAAGAGAGTGATGATGAACCCGCAGACAGCGACCGATTGCATCGCCTTCGAGGGCGACCGCCGCGTCGCAGCCGGCAACCTCGGCGACGTCGCGCGCGCGGCGAAAGAGCTGCTCGATCGGCGCAAGGATGCCTCGATCCTCATTTTCGACGGCATGACCGGCGGTGCCATCGATATCGATTTTCGCGGCACTGTCGCCGACGTTCTGGCGCGGCTGCCGGGAAACGCTGACGCCACACCCGCGTCGACAGAGGTCGACATGCCGTCCGTGCCGCGCGGCCCCGGCCGCCCGAGACTGGGCGTGATCGCCCGTGAAGTCACCTTGCTGCCGCGGCACTGGGAATGGCTCGGGCAGCAACCAGGCGGCGCTTCGGTCGCATTGCGCAGGCTGGTCGAGAAAGCGCGGCGAAATGGCGAGGACAGGGACCGCGTCCGCCGGGCGCAGGACACCACCTACCGATTCATGTCGGCGATGGCCGGCAACAAGCCGAACTACGAAGACGCCATCCGCGCGTTGTTCGCGGATGAATCGACCCGTTTCGAGGAATTGATCGCCGCATGGCCCGCGGACGTGCGCGATTACACGCTGGCGCTCGCAGAAGGCGCTTTTCATCGTGAAGCGATGGCCAACTCCTGTTGATCCGGACCAGACAAACCGCTATTCTCGATAGAATGACGGATATCATATAAGAAGCTTTCGTGTCAGGGAGACCGCCGTGAGCCTCACAGCCCCGCAATTCATGTTCGATTTCGGCAGCCCCAATGCCTTTCTCAGTCATGAGGCGATCCCGGCGA
>DNXO01000077.1:3042-4989 GCA_003506895.1 Acetobacteraceae bacterium
TCGGCGTGAAGTTCGAATATATTCCGGTCCTGCTCGGGGGCATCTTCAAGGCCACCAACAACAAATCTCCCGCCGAATCGCTGGCCGGCATCAAGAACAAGCGCGAATTTCACGCGCTGGAAACCGAACGCTTCGTGAAGCGCTTTCACGTCCGCCCCTACACCTGGAATCCATTTTTTCCCGTCAACACCCTCAATCTAATGCGCGCCGCCGTCGCCGCGCAGCTCGAGGGCATGTTCGAAACATACGTCGATGCCGCCTTTCACCACATGTGGGTCGAACCGAAGAAAATGGATGACCCCGAGGTCGCACTCAAGGCGCTGGCGGCGTCAGGCCTCGATGCTGCAAGGCTGTTCGCGCGCGCCGGCGATTCCGACGTGAAGGCAAAGCTGATCGAGAACACCCGATCCGCGGTCGAGCGCGGCGCATTCGGCTCACCGACTTTCTTTGTCGGCAAGGAAATGTTTTTCGGCAAGGAACAGTTGCGCGAGGTCGAGGAGATGGTTCTGGGGAAATGACCCCACCGTCATTGGCGTCGACATCGGGAGAACCCGCCACAATGGAAAAACGCAACGCAACGGCCGCGGTGATCGGCGCCGGCGATTATATCGGCGCCGAGATCGCAAAGAAATTCGCCGCCGAAGGGTTCACCGTGTTCGCCGGACGGCGCGATGGTGCCAAACTCGAGCCGCTGGTCAGGGATATCGAGGCGGCGGGCGGGTCGATCGTCGCGCGCGCGCTCGACGCACGCAAGGAGGACGAAGTCGCGGCATTCCTGGATGATGCCGACAAGCATGCGCCGCTGGAAGTCTGCATCTTCAACGTCGGCGCCAACGTCAACTTCCCGATCCTGGAGACCACCGATCGCGTATTCCGCAAGGTCTGGGAAATGGCCTGCTGGGCGGGCTTCCTGGCCGGACGCGAGTCGGCCCGGCTGATGGTGCCGCGCGGCAAGGGCAATATCTTCTTCACCGGCGCCACCGCCTCCCTGCGAGGCGGCAGCGGTTTTGCGGCCTTCGCCAGCGCCAAGTTCGGGCTTCGCGCGGTGGCTCAATCGATGGCGCGCGAGCTCGGCCCGAAGAACATTCACGTGGCGCACCTGGTCATCGATTCCGGCGTCGACACCGCCTGGGTGCGCCAGCGCCGGGAGCAGCTCTGGGGCAAGGAGGTGCTGGATAATCCGGATTTGCTGATGCCGCCGACATCGGTCGCAGCGTCGTACTGGCAGCTGTACCAGCAGCCGCGTAGCGCCTGGACCTTCGAGCTTGAAATTCGCCCGTTCGGCGAGAAATGGTAAGGTCTTGTCTTCATCCTCATGAAGGTGAGACGCTTGCGTCATCCCGAACGATGAGGCCACAATGTGCCTCCCATCCTTCGAGACGCTCCGAGGACGCCGCTCCTCAGGATAAGCTCGCCAACAAAAACAAAAAGGAGTTCTGAGATGCGCATTCTCGTGGTCGGCGCTGGCGCCATCGGCGGCTATTTCGGCGGCAGGCTGCTTCAGGCCGGCCGTGATGTGACGTTTCTGGTGCGCCCGAAGCGCGCGGCGGAACTGGCCCGCGACGGCCTCGTGATCAAAAGCCCCAACGGCGACGTCAAGCTGAAAAATCCGCCGACCGTGCAGGCCGACAAGCTCGCCGAAAAGTTCGACGTGGTGCTGTTGAGCTGCAAGGCATTCGATCTCGACGATGCGATCCGGTCATTTGCTCCCGCCGTCGGTCCGAAGACCGCGATTATCCCGCTGCTCAACGGCATGCTTCATCTGGATGTGCTCGACAGGAAGTTCGGGCATGAGCGCGTGCTCGGCGGCCTCTGCGCCATCGCCGCCACGCTCAATGAAAAACGCGAGATCGTTCAGCTCGCGCCCATGCAGTCGCTCGGTTTCGGCGAGCGCGACGGGAAATTGTCAGATCGTGTCCGCACCATCGCGGAAGTGATGGCCAGCGG
>DNXO01000077.1:5331-5485 GCA_003506895.1 Acetobacteraceae bacterium
ATGGGTGTTCCTCGCCTCGCTCGCGTCCTCGACCTGTTTGATGCGTGCTCCGGTCGGCCATATCCTGGCCGCCCCCGGCGGCGACGCGTTCATCCTCGGCGTGCTCGATGAATGCAGCGCGGTCGCGGTAGCCGAAGGCCACAGCCCCAGTGGT
>DNXO01000029.1:0-161 GCA_003506895.1 Acetobacteraceae bacterium
CCTCGACGTTCACCTGGAACAGGTTCCGCATGTCATAAAGTGATGGCGCGGTGGCGCCGAGGTAGCGCTGCTGCTCCACCGACGCGGGTTCGGTGTCACCCTGGATCACCAGCAGGCGGCGCAGCATGGCGCGGTATTCGCCGGGGACTTCCTGCCAGGCC
>DNXO01000029.1:390-2090 GCA_003506895.1 Acetobacteraceae bacterium
GCAGCATGGCGCGGTATTCGCCGGGGACTTCCTGCCAGGCCGGTTCGCCCTTGTGGGCGCCGAACGGGATGGTGCGGCCTTCGACGGCGGGTGCCAGCAGCACGCCCCAACGGTATTCCGGCATGCGGACGAAGCCGAACTTGGCCCAGCCCTCGCTGCCGACGCCGACGGCCGTGCGCAGGAAGACCGAGGAGGTCTGGAAGCCCTCCGGCCCCATCGTCTTCCACCAGTCGATGTAGCCGGGATGCCAGGTTTCCAGCGCCTTGCGGACCCGAAGGTCATCCGCGAGGCCAACATTGTTGGGGATCAGTCCGTCGTAATCGATCTGTGTGCCGTCGGGCATGGTGACGATCCTCTCAAACACGTTCGGTGTTGAAGTCCGGGCGCACGCCGGACCCGTATCGTTTCAGCGATCCGGCTTCGCCCACCGCGTTGGGGCGCTGGAATATCCAGTTCTGCCAGGCGGTCAGCCGGCCGAAGATGCGGGTTTCCATCGTTTCGGGGCCAACGAAGCGCAGGTTGGCCTCCAGGCCGGTCAGTGCATCGGGGGAGAATGACGCGCGTTCTTCCAGGATCAGCCGGACCTCGTCGTCCCAGTCGATGGAATCGTAAGCAAGCGTGATCAGCCCGTGTTCGTCGGCGGCTTCGGCATCCAGGGTTTCGCCGATCAGGCCGGCGGCGGTGTCCACCGAGTCCGGCTCGCCATAGAAACGGTTGGCGAGGCGGGACAGGCCGTTACCCATGGGATAGGCCGAGAAATTCAGCGCCGACAGATGCAGCGTGGCCGGCCCGCGATTGTCTCCCGGCGCGGTGCCGGACAGCATCACCGAACGATCGGCGGCGAACACCAGTTCGGCCAGGCTGCCGGCGAAGCAGCTTCCAGGCTCGATCAACGTGATCAGGCTGCGCGCCATCATATCGACGCGCTTGAAGACCCGCTTCAGGTACAGGCGGATTTCGCGCACCAGCCAGTCGGACTGATACTGTTCCAGCAGGCTGTCGGCGGCCATCACGTCGGCCGGATCGCCAACCGAGCGGAACACGATCAGGCCGATAGACGGCTCGTTCAGCCGCAGATGCAGCAGCGCGTCGTCCAGCTCGCGCGCCATCGCCAGCGGCCAGAATGACGCGCCGGTGTCGTGGATGCCGCGCAGGTCGCCCGGCAGGCTGGACGGCGCCAGGATGGTGATGGCGGCGCTGCGAAGCGTGCGATCGAGCGCCACCCGAACATGCGGATAGGTGATGGTGTCGTCGCCGATCGAACGGTCCAGCGGCGTCAGGCTGACACCCTTTCCGCCGTCACGGTCCGATTTCGCCGCCAATTCCAGCGCGCGCTCTTTCACGGTGGCGTCCCAGGCCGAGGGGGGAACGACCTCATCCACCAATCGCCACTCGACGGCGCGGTTGCCGCGCACGCCTTCCTCGGCGGTGCAGAAGATGTCGGCGCGATCGCGGCGCACGCGGCGCTTGTCGGTCAGCCGGGTCAGGCCGCCGGTGCCGGGCAGCACCGCGAGCAGCGGCAGTTCCGGCAGCGACACAGAGGAGCGCCGGTCGTCGATCAGCATGATATGGTCGGCTGTCACCGCCAGTTCGTACCCGCCGCCGGCCGCCGTGCCGCTGATCGCGGCCAGGTAGGTTTGGCCGGAGTTTTCGCTGGCGTCCTCGATCGACAACCGCGTCTCGTTGGTGAACTTGCAGAA
>DNXO01000029.1:2336-3253 GCA_003506895.1 Acetobacteraceae bacterium
TGAACTTGCAGAAGTTCACCTTGTGGCCGTGCGAGGCTTTGCCGAGCATGCGGATGTTGGCGCCGGCGCAGAACACGCCGTCTTTGCCGGACCGAAGCACCACCGTCTTGACCTCGGGGTGTTCGAACCGCAGCCGCTGGACGGCATCGGCGAGTTCGATGTCCACGCCCAGGTCGTAGGAGTTGAGTTTTAGGTCGTAGCCCTGCATCAGTCCGCCGTCTGGATCGACATCCATCGTCAGCATGGCGACCGGGCCGTCGAAGGAGAGCTTCCAATGGCGATAACGGGTCGGGTGGGTCTGGAAATCGATCACGTCGGGAACCCCGCTTGCAGGTCGGCGATGAAGTCGGTGATGGCGGCCAGGGTTGTGTCCTTGGCCTCCAGATGCGGTGAGTGTTTGGCGCCCGGGATCAGGCGGGTGGCGATCGGCGCCGTCACGTTGGCGGCGAAGACGTGGAGTTGTTCGTCCGTCCCATAGGGGTCGTCGGCGCCCTGCAACGCCAGGATCGGCACGGCGATGGTGGGCAGGAAGCCGGTGATATCGAAGGCTCGGAAGCGGGGATCCAGCCACGCACCGTTCCAGCCGCGGAAGGCCGCGTCCACGTCGCGGTGGTAGCGGGCGAGGCGGGGGCGAAGGTCGCCGGTTTCGTAGGTAACCTTGATCTGCCGGATGGACTCGATGTTCAGGTCTTCGACGAAGAAATGGGCGGCGATGGTGACAAGGCCGAGTAGTTCGGTGTCGGCGGGGGGCGTGACCCCACCGGTAATGGCGGCCGAAGGGGAGTGGCGGTCCAGGGCGCTAGCTTGTTCTGGCGATGTCACCCTATCCGTCATGGCGGGCGAAGGGGAGTGGCGGTCCAGGGCGCTAACTTGTTCTGGCGATGTCACCCTATCCGTCATGGCGGGCGAAGGCCCGC
>DNXO01000052.1:0-2404 GCA_003506895.1 Acetobacteraceae bacterium
TTGACGCCGCCGGCGGGTTCGTCGAGCAGCACCAGCCGTGGCCCCCCCATGAAAGCCATCGCCGCATCGAGCAGCTTCTGTTGTCCATAGGACAGGCTGCCCGCGGCCTCGCCCGCGAGATGATCGAGCTTGAAGAAGCCGATCATGCGATCGGCGGCCTTGGTCAATCCCGCGTCGGATGGGCCGAACAGGCGGGACATCATGCTGCCCTGGTGCTCCTGTCCGGCGAGGATCAGATTTTCCCGTACCGACAATTTCGGGAACACCTGCAGCAGCTGGAAAGTCCGGCTGACGCCAAGACGGTTCAGCTCGGAGGGACGCAATCCGGTGACGACCCTGCCGTCGACCTTCACTTCGCCGCCAGTCGGGGTGAGCTGGCCGAGAATACAGTTGAAGAGGGTCGACTTGCCGCAGCCGTTCGGTCCGATCAGTCCGAGAATTTCGCCCTCGCGAACGTCGAAGCTCACGCCGTCGACGGCCGTGATGCCGCCAAAGCTCTTCCGGATGTCGGTGACTTCGAGGACTGCCGTCATGGCGCGGCCTCCAGTCCGGATTTCGCGACCGCGCGCAGTGCGGATGCCGCCCTGGTGCGGCGCTCCGACAACAAGCGGTCGAGAATCCCAAGAATGCCGGTCGGTGAAAAGATCAGGAGTCCGATCACGGCGCTGGCATAGAGCATCAGGTAATAGCCTTCGGTGAAACGCAGCCATTCCGGAAGCAGTACCGCGATCATCGCGCCAAGGAACGGCCCGAAGAAGAACCCGGCGCCGCCGACGATCACCATCATCAAGAGATCGAGCGACAGCGACAGATTGAACGGCACCGGATCGATGTATTGTGTCAGCGGCGCGTACAGCGTGCCGGCAACCCCGCCGAGCGCCGAACCGATCGCGAATGCCATCAATGTGTAGCGTCGTGTATCGATTCCGAGCGACAGCGCCCTGACAGGGTTCTCGCGCAGCGCCAGGAAAGCGCGGCCCCAGGGCGAGCGGATCAGCCACCATAGCGCTACCGAGACGATGCCGAGCGAACCGAGGCAAAGGTAATAGAACGGCAGCGGCCGGTTGGTCGGAAAGCCGAAGATGACCGGCCGGGGAATATTGCTGATGCCGTAAATGCCCCTGGTCAGCCAGTCCTCGTTGCGAAACGCCAGAAAAGTCAGCGTCGAAAATGCCAGGGTGACGAAGGCGAGATAGTGATGCTGAACCCGGAGCGCGGGGTAACCGAGCAGCCAGCCGACCACAAAACACAGCACGACCGCAACGACGAGCGCGGCAATTAGCGGCGCGCCCTGCGTGGTCATGATGGCGGCGGCATAGGCGCCGATGCCGACGAACGCGCCCTGTGCCAGCGAAACCTGCCCGGCATAGCCGAGCGTCAGATTAAGTCCCATGGCGGCAATGGTCATCACCGCCCACTGGCTCAGGATGAACAGTCCGTAGCGATTGAAATTCATGGGGACCACGATCAGCCCGGCGATCACGATGATGCCGAGTGCGATGCGCAGATATTTTCTTGGGCCGTTCATACCGTGCGCTCTTCCGCCCGGCCGAGGATTCCCTGCGGACGGAACAGGATGATGACGATCAAGAGGATCAGCGGCACCGCGGCGCGGTACTGGGTCGAGACATAGGCCGCGGCGAGATTATCGACCACTCCGATCAGCAAGCCGCCGGCGATCGCGCCGCGCACCTGATTGAAGCCGCCGACGATCGCGGCGATGAATGCCGCCTGCCCCAGCACTTCGCCGCTGGAGAATTTAGCGAGGTAAATCGGGGTAATCAGCAGCGAGGCCAGTGCCACCAACAACGCGTTGATCAGGAAGGTCAGCAGGATCATGCGCTCGACGGGCACGCCGATAATGCGCGCCACCGTTGGATTTTGGGCCGCCGCCTGCATCTGGTGGCCGATCGAGGTCCGGTTCAGGAACGCGGTGAGGCCGACCACGGCCAGGATAGCCAGCACAAGCACGCCGAGGCTTTGCAGCGACACCATGCGGCCAAATATGGCGACGTCCCCGGCGGGCAGCAGCGACGGAAATGGCGATGCCTCGGCGCTGAAGAACTGCTTCACGGCTTCCCTGATGCCGATGGCGAGCGCCATCGTCGCGATCGCCAGCGGCAGCACGCCATGGCGTAGCATCGGGTCGACCAGCAGCATCTTGAAGCCGAGACCGAGCAGCAACAGCGACAGCAGGATGCCAATCAGGATCGCCAGCCAGAACGGCGCACCGGCGTGCATCGCCGCCAGCATCAGGAATGCCGGCAGCATGACAAATTCGCCTTGCGCGAAATTGATGGTTTGCGAGGTCTGCCACAACAAGGTGAAGCCAACCGCGACGATGGCGTAAATTGCTCCGGTCGCAAGACCGGCCACCAGAAGATCGAGCAAATTGGACATGCTT
>DNXO01000052.1:2735-4130 GCA_003506895.1 Acetobacteraceae bacterium
GGTTCAATTCAGCTTCGGCAGCACCTGCTTGATGACCTGCTTGCCCTCGACGATCTCGACCAGAAACCCCTGACGGTCAATGTCGCCGTTCTGATCGAAGGTCACGTCCATCAGGATGCCCGGCTCGTTCGCGGCTTTGATTGTGAGGCCATGCAGAGTATCGGCGAGCTTTTTGGCATCGACCTTGCCCATTTTTTCGGTGGCTGCCTTGATCATATAGATCGCAAGGTAGCCTTTGATGCCGTTATGGTCGGGAATGTAATTGTACTTCTTGACGAACTTTTCGCGGAACGCCTTGACCAGATCGACCGGCGCATCGGTCGTCAATCCGACATGGCCGCGGGCGCCATTGGCGGCGTCACCTGCGAGTTCGACGACCTTCTGGCCGACCAGGGTCGTCTCCCCTATCAGCGGCACGGTCACGCCCTGGCGCTTGAGTTCCTTGAGGATGCGCGCGCTTTCTTCTTCGTTGAGGTAGATGAAAACCGCATCGGGGGAGGCGGCCTTGATCTTGCTGACGTCGGCGGCGAAATCGGCCTGACCGGCCTCGGTGGACAGATCGGCCGCGACCTTGATGCCAAAGCGGGCAAATTCCCTGGCGATGACGTCGCGTCCGCCTCTGCCGAAATCGTTATTGACCCAGACGATGGCCACCGATTTGGCTTTGAGATCGTCGTTGATATATTTGGCGACCTTCGGCATCGACGATTGCTGGCCGAAAGACGTGCGGAACAGGAACTTGTTGCCGGCTTGCGTCAGTTCGGCGGCTTCGCCGCCCATAATCTGCGCGATGCCGGCCTCCGCCGCCAGCGGCGCCGTTACCTTGACCGATCCCGAGTAGCCCGGACCGAGCAGGACGTAAGGCTCGTTGTCGAGCGCTTTTTGAACCTGAGCGCGGGCCATGCCGGGATTGGATTGCGAATCCGCGTGAGTGACCTCGAGCCTGTTGCCGAGGATGCCGCCCTTCGCGTTGATTTCCTCGATCGCCAGATCGATCCCGTTTTTCCAGTTGGTGCCGACGGTGGCGCCGCCGCCGGATAATTCGGCGACGTCAGCCAATCTGATGGTCCCGCCGGATTGCGCGAACGCCGCCCCGGTCCAGATCGTCGCCAGTACGGCACCCGCCAAAATTCCTGGCTTCATTCGGTTTCCCCCTGTGGTCCCGCCATTTTGGTTACGGCCTCGTTCCGGGCCGCGTTGTTACGCCGCGTGCGAGGCGACGTATCTTTTTGCCATCACGTCGTCGAATGCAATTCCCATCTCGATGGTGGACGGCGCAACCCCCGTGAATAGTTCAAACGCTTCAGCGGCCTGATAGATGGCAAGTTCGCGCCCGGTCATGACCGTGGCCCCCCTGGCCTTGGCGGCCGTCAGCAGCGGCGTCCATAGCGGCGA
>DNXO01000052.1:4468-5459 GCA_003506895.1 Acetobacteraceae bacterium
GGGCAGCATCCCAATCGGGGAAGCGTTGACCACCCCGACGACGCCGTGCATCGCATCCTCGACGCTGTGAGCCGCGCGCGCCTTTACGTGACCTTCGAGCCGCGCCGCCAGATGCAGGGTCTTGGCACGGTCACAATCGAAGATCCGCAAATCGGTAACGCCATGTCCGGCCAGCGCAAACGCAATCGCCTTGCCGGCGCCGCCGGCCCCAATCAAAGCAACGGCGCCATCCGAAGATGCGTCGACGAGCGGAGCGACCGCGCGCGCGAATCCGGTGGTATCGGTGTTGTAGCCGATCAAGCTGTTATCGCGGACTACGACGGTGTTGATCGCGCCGATCCGCGCTGCGTCCGGCGATAATTCGTCGAGCAGGCCGACCGCTGCTTCCTTATAGGGAAAGGTGACGTTGATGCCGGCGAAGCCCAGCCGCCGAACGCCCTCGATCAGCGCCTTCAGTTCTTCGCGTCCGGCGCCGGCGACCTCGATGAGCTGATAGTGGCAACGCAGGCCCAGCGCCTCGGCCGCCCGTTCATGCATCGCCGGCGCGGCCGATTGCGCGACCGGCGCACCGAGCAGACCGGTGAGAATGCGGCCGTTCGAAAAGTGCAGGTGGTTGGAATTCATCATTGCGCTACTTTAGGGTCGGCGAAATACAATATCCAGACCGAGCAGCGATGACCCGGCGGCAATTCGTCCCGACCGCCATTTCTTGGCGCCAACCCGGCTTCAGGCCAATCTTGTCAAAGGAGTTTGTGGGCGGCACGAAAGCGCGCCCGGCGCAATCTAGGATGTTTGCGCGAGCCTTCCCTGAAACGCCGCGGCAATGGCTCCCAGCGCCAGCATCAAAGCCGAGGCGTTCAACGCATAGGACAGGTTGCCAAACGCGTCGGTGATCGCGCCGACCGCGGTCGGTCCCAGGGTCTGGCCTATTCCAAATGCGATGGTCATCGCCGCAATCCCCTTGGACCATGCCGCCGGCGGATAGTTGAAG
>DNXO01000052.1:5717-6005 GCA_003506895.1 Acetobacteraceae bacterium
GCGGATAGTTGAAGCGCACGAAGGCAGTGGTCGATCCGACGATCGCAAAGAAGGACACCCCGAACACCAGCGCCGATACCGCGAGCAGGAGCGGGGAATGCCCAAACAATGGCAGCGACGCGCCGATCGCGTTGACGCCCAGGATGATCGCGGTCGAGAAGCCGCCACTATTGCGCGCCAGCACCCGGCGCCACAGCCATGGGGTTGCGAACGCGCTCACGCCGATCAGACACCAGAACGCGCTCTGCGCCGCCGCGCCGCCACCGGCATCGCGCACATAGGCGATCA
>DNXO01000063.1:0-1600 GCA_003506895.1 Acetobacteraceae bacterium
TGTGCGCAGGCGGGAAGCTCAAGCGAAGCGTGAGAGCCGCCAGCCGAAGGCTGAATAAGCGACAATGGCCGCGTGTTAGGCCGCGCGGCTGCTCCCGATATTGTGAAAGGCCGCTCTTCTATTGTACGATACTAATCGAGGCGCATCATGCCCAGACACCGCTCCCAATAGCGCGCCGGAGCGGTGCGGCACACCGGAGTAGCAGTCATGGTTTCCGCAGCGGAGCAACTTGCCGCGAACCTAAAATTCGACACGTTCAAGAAGGCGAGCGAACTCCAGCAGCGCCTTTTGTTCACGCTTGGCGCTTTGCTGGTTTACCGGCTCGGCACCTTCATTCCGATTCCCGGCATCGACACCTCGATTCTGAACAAGCTGTTCGAAAACAGCAATTCAGTGTTCGGTCTGCTCAACGTATTTTCGGGTGGCGCCCTTTCACGGTCGGCGATCTTCCTGCTGAACATCATGCCGTATATCACGGCGTCGATCATTATTCAGTTGCTGACCTCGGTGCTGCCAACGCTCGAAGCGCTCCGCAAAGAAGGCGAGTCGGGGCGCAAGCAGCTCAACCAATATACGCGCTATCTCACTGTGGTGATCGCCACGGTGCAGGCGACCTTGACCGCCAAAGGGCTGAACAGTTCCGCGCTTGAGCCGGGCTGGTTCTTCCAGCTCACAACCGTGATTTCGCTGGTCGGCGGCACGATGTTCCTCGTGTGGCTCGGCGAGCAGATTACCGCGCGCGGGATTGGTAACGGCTCCTCGCTGATCATCTTCGCGGGCATCGTGGCCGAAATGCCAACCGCGCTTGCGCGCATCCTGGAGCAAGGCAAGAACGGCATCTTGCCGCCAGCAGTGATCATTGTCCTTCTCCTGGTGATGACTGCGGTCGTCACAATGGTGGTGTACTTCGAGCGTGCGCAACGGCGCCTCACGATCCAATACCCCAAGCGGCAAATTGGCAATCGCATGTTTCAGGGCGACAGCTCGCACCTGCCGCTGAAGCTCAACGCATCGGGCGTTATTCCGCCGATCTTCGCGTCCACGCTGCTTTATTTGCCCGCGACCGCGCAGCAATTTGTCGGGTCCACATCCGATGAAGTTGCCCGTGTGCTGGCGCTGCTCGGACCCGGACAGCCGCTCCACGTCCTGCTCTATATCGCGCTGATCGTCTTCTTCTCCTTCTTCTACACGCCGATTGTCATTCCGCCGCAGGAAACCGCCGACAATCTCAAGAAGTATGGCGGCTTTATTCCGGGCTACCGGCCTGGGCCAAGGACGGCGCAATATATCGAATATGTGCTCAACCGGATCACTGTGATCGGCGCGGCTTACGTCTCGGTCGTGTGCATACTGCCCGAGATTCTATCCTACCAGATGAATGCGCCATTCTATTTTGGCGGAACATCGCTTCTGATCGTTGTTAGCGTTACAATGGATACCGTTGCGCAGATCCAGAGCCATCTGCTTGCGCATCAGTACGAAGGACTCATCAAGAAGTCGAAGCTTAACAAGGGTAGGACGCGCCGATGAATATTATTTTGCTCGGCCCGCCGGGGGCGGGAAAGGGCACGCAATCGAAGTATCTTGAAGACCACTTCAA
>DNXO01000063.1:1955-3156 GCA_003506895.1 Acetobacteraceae bacterium
GGCGGCAAGCTTGTTCCAGACGATGTGGTCGTCGGCGTGATTTCGGAGGCCATCGACGCGCTGCCGAAAGAGACGGCTGGCTTTATTCTCGACGGCTTCCCGCGCACCGTGCAGCAGGCCGAGGTGCTGGATCAACTGCTCGTCCGCATCGGCAAGACCATCGATGCGGTGATCGTCGTCGACGTTAAGGACGACGTTTTGGTAAAGCGCATCTCGGGCCGTTTCACCTGTGCCGGCTGCGGCGAGGTTTTCAACGACTTCTTCCGCCTGCCTCAGGCGGAGGGCGTTTGCGACCGCTGCGGAAGCAGCTCTTTCAAGCGCCGTTCGGACGACAACTCAGACACGGTTCGCGAACGTTTGGTTGTTTACCATCAGCAGACCAAGCCCCTGATCGATTACTACAAGGTCAAGGGCAAGCTGCATGCCATCGACGGCGAACTGCCGATCGAGGACGTGAAGCGGCGTATCAACGAGATCCTGTAGGCGCACGGCAACGCTTCGGGAACTTTATCGATATTGTAAAGAAGGGCGCTAGACTAATTTGAGAACCGTGATTATATTGCAGCCCTTAACTCATGATCTGCGGTGGTCTGGAGGGTGCTTCTCTCTGGGCGCCGCGTCGCATTCCTGTGTGGGCGGACACTCGCTCGATCTTAGCCTAAACACGACGAGGACAACGTGGCACGTATAGCGGGTGTAAACATCCCATCGAATAAGCGCGTAGAAATCGGCCTTCGCTATATCCATGGCATTGGCGCGCGTTTCGCGAAAGAAATCTGTGAAAAGGTCAGCATCCCGGAGGCGCGCCGCGTCAACGAGTTGACCGACGCCGAGGTACTGCAGATCCGCGAGGTGATCGACCGGGATTACGTCGTTGAGGGCGATCTGCGCCGCGAAGTCGCGATGAATATCAAGCGGTTGATGGATTTGGGCTGCTATCGCGGGCTCAGGCATCGCCGTGGACTCCCCGTCCGGGGGCAGCGCACGCACACGAATGCGCGCACGCGAAAAGGTCCGGCCAAGCCGATTGCCGGTAAGAAGAAGTAAGCGTGGCTCCAGCGGCCCGATTTAGGAACTAGACCATGGCGAAGGAAAAGGCGCGCGTTAAGCGCCGCGAGAAGAAGAACATTGCATCCGGCGTTGCGCATGTGAATGCAAGCTTCAACAATACGATGATCACGATCACCGACGCGCAGGGCAA
>DNXO01000109.1:0-410 GCA_003506895.1 Acetobacteraceae bacterium
GTCCAGGCGAATCATGGGTCCTCGGGCGGTCGGAGCGGTTGCGAGCCGGCTTATAGCAACTCAGGCCGCGACGGCCATCCGCACGCATTTCCGCATCACCGACGGCAGCGCCGCGTCATCCAGCGCGTCCAGCCTGTGCGCGAAACCCTCGCCGCTGATACGCGGCACATGGGCAGCCAGCACGTCCAGGATCAGTTCGAAATGGGTAAAGACGTGCCGCACCTGCCCTGCCCCGCGCCACGTCGCCGGCATCGGCGCATCCGCCAAGGCCTCGTTCACCGACCACGGCGTATCCCGCCATTCCGTCCCCGGTAGCTCGGTCATCCCCCCGAGCAGACCCTTATACGGGCGCGTTCGCAGCAACACGCGGCCGGTGTCGTCGGTCAGCCAGAAATGCACGCCATAGCGCA
>DNXO01000109.1:653-1068 GCA_003506895.1 Acetobacteraceae bacterium
GCCAGAAATGCACGCCATAGCGCACTGGGCGGGTCTTCTTCGGCGCCTTGCGTGGCAGCGAGGATTGGATGCCCATCCGCCTCGCTTCGCAGGCCTCGATCCAGGGACAAACGCCGCAGCCGGGCGCGGCCGGGGTGCAGACCCCTGCCCCCAAATCGAACATCGCCTGCGCGAAGTCGCTGGGCCGGGCTTGTGCCGCCGGATCGGCACCAAGCCGGGCGGCGGCCTCGCGCATGGCGGGTTTCGCGGCGGGCAACGCCTCCTCGATGGCGAACAGCCGGGACGTCACCCGTTCCACGTTCCCGTCCACCGGCACGGCGGGGATGCCGAAAGCGATGGCCCCGATCGCGGCGGCGGTATAGGCGCCGATGCCCGGCAGCGCCTGCAAACCGGCCAGATCGGCGGGAAAACCGCC
>DNXO01000109.1:1249-42128 GCA_003506895.1 Acetobacteraceae bacterium
CGAAGGCGATGGCCGCCACCGCCGCGGCGGTGTAGGCGCCCACCCCCGGCAGGGCCAGCAGCCCGGCCTCGTCGCCCGGGAACACCCCGCCGTGCTCTCCGGCCACCGCCCGGGCGCAGGCCAGGAGGTTGCGGGCGCGGGCGTAGTAGCCAAGCCCGGCCCAGGCCGACAGCACGCTGTCCAGCGGTGCGGCGGCCAGCGCGTGAACCGTCGGGAACCGGCTTACGAACCGCTCATAGTACGGTATGACCGCGGTGACGGTCGTCTGCTGTAGCATGATCTCGCTCAGCCAGACGCGGTAAGGATCAGGGGTCTCGCCGGGCTCCGCCCGCCACGGCAGCCGTCGCCGGTGGCGGTCATACCAACTCAGGAGGTCAGAGGCGGCGGCAATGGCGGACGACGACGACACGCGCGAAGGTATGGCGGGACGCGGCAGGTTCGTCTATGGGCCGCGCCCCATCGGCAACCTGGTGCCCACGGTTACGCGCCCGGTTTACAAGCGGCAAAACCCCTCCGCCGCCCAAATCCTGGCGGATTGGGAGGTTATCGTCGGTCCCAAGGTCGCATCGATGACCATCCCGCGGCGACTCGACCGGGGTGTGCTGACCATCGCCTGCGCCGGCCCGACGGCGATGGAGCTGCACTATGTGGGCGTTGCGATGATCAACCGGATCAACACCCATCTGGGCGGCCAACCGGTGCATTCGCTGAAGTTCACCCAGGCCGGCATGCCCCGCAAAGCCGCACCGATCCACAAAAAGCCACCGGAGGCGATCCTGGAAGCCCAGGCCGCCGTCGCCGACCTGCCGGATGGAGAACTGAAGGACGCCCTCGCCGCGCTCGGGCGGGTCGTCATCGGACGAAGCAAACACTCGACACGACCCTTGAAGAAGCTGTAATACCAGATATAGAGGTTTCCATGACGATTTCTCGCCGTTCTCTACTAACTGTGGTACCAACCGGCTTCGCCCTCGCGGCGCTGGCCTCCCCGGCGCGAGCCGAGGACGACCCGCGTGCCGAACGGTTCATCGGCAAGCCTGACGCCAAGGTAGTGGTGGACGAGTACTTCTCGCTCACCTGCCCGCATTGCGCGGTGTTCGCGCAGACCTCGCTGCCGGACATCCAAAAGAACCTGATCGATACCGGTGTGGTAAGGTGGGTGTTCCACGATTACCCGCTGGATCAGGTCGCGCTGACCGCGTCGATGGTCGCGCGCTATCTGCCGGTCGATCGGTATGAACCGTTCATCAACGCGCTGTTCGCGACGCAGAACCGCTGGGCGTTCGCCCGCGGTGCCGATACGACCGAAGAACTGTGGAAAATCGCCGGCCTTGCGGGCATGAGCCGCACGACCTTCGACAAGGCGCTGGGGGACACCAGCCTGCGCGACTGGATCGTCAAGACCCAGCAGGACGATACGAAAAAGTTTGGCATCGACTCGACGCCGACCTTCCTCGTCAACGGCCAGAAGCACAGCGGGGAGATGTCCTATGACGCCTTCCGCAAGCTGATTCCGTCATAGGGAGTAGCCATTGCCGGTCAGTTTTCGCCGTATCCGCATCGCCGGGTTCAAGAGTTTCGCTGAACCCACAAGCGTAGAGATCCTGCCTGGACTGACCGGAATCGTCGGACCCAACGGGTGCGGCAAGTCCAATGTGGTGGAAGCCCTGCGCTGGGCGATGGGCGAAAGCAGCGCCCGCAACCTGCGCGGCGGCGAGATGGAGGACGTCATCTTCGCCGGCACCTCCGGCCGGGCGTCCCGCAACATCGCCGAAGTCACCTTGTTCCTGGATGAGGCGATCGGCCGCGCGCCGCCGCCGTTCCATGAGCAACCGGAGTTGGAAATCGTCCGCCGGATCGAGCGTGGCAGCGGGTCTGCCTACCGCATCAACGGCAAGGAAGCCCGCGCCCGCGACGTACAGACGCTGTTCGCCGATCTGGCGTCGGGGTCGCGCGCGTCCGCGATGGTCAGCCAGGGGCGGGTTGGCGCGCTGGTTAGTGCCAAGGCGGAAGATCGCCGTCAGTTGCTGGAAGAGGCTGCGAATATCACCGGCCTGCATGCTCGGCGGCATGAGGCGGAGCTTAAGCTGCGCGCCGCCGAGGCCAATCTGTCGCGCGCCGACGATCTGCGTGCCCAGTTGGAAAGTCAGCTTGCCGGCCTGAAGCGGCAGGCTCGGCAGGCCAGCCGTTACCGCAACATCTCCGGGTCGATCCGCGAGGCGGAGGCGGATCTGCTGTCCTTGCAACGCGCCCGGGTGGAAAAGGCCCGCGCCGCGGCGGCTTCTATTCTGCACGAAGCGCAGATCGCCGTTGCCGCCGCCACCGACGCCGCGACGGCGGCCAGTGCGCTGGCGGCGGAAACGACCGCGTCCCTGCAACCGCTGCGCGACATCGAGTCCAACGCCCGGACCATCCTGGAACGCCATCGCGTGTCGCAGGAGCAGGTGGCTGGCGAGGAACAGGCCGCGAAAGTCGCCCTGGGTGAGGCGCAGCGCCGTGTCGGGCAAATTCGCCAGGACCTGACCTACGCTGACCAATTGCAGCGCGACGCGGCTGCCGCCGATCAGCGTCTGGGGACGGAGGAAACCACTCTAACCGAGGCGGATGCCGGGCACGAGGCGCGTGCGGCCGCCGCCGAGGCCGCCGCGATCGCAGCCTCCGAAGCCGTCCGTGTCGCGGAAGCCGAGGCCAATCGCGCGACCGAAGCCGCCGCGGAGGCGAATGCCCGCGCACAGGCGGCGGCGCAACTGCTGTCTCAGGCCGAGCACCGGGCAAACCGGTTCAACGAGCAGTTCCGCACCATCAGCCAAGACCGTGATCGTATCGCGGCCCAGCAGGTCGATCCCGCCGTTGTCGCGCGTGCGACCGAGGACGCCGCCGAGGCTGACGCCGCTATCACGGCGGCTCGGTCGGCTGTGGAACAGGCCGAACAGGCGCGGGCCGCCGGGGCGACGGCGCTGGCTCAGGCACGGGAAAAGCAAGCGACCGCCGATTCGGTGCGCGCGCGTCTGGCTGCCGAGTCGCAGGCTCTGGCCGAAGTCCTGGCGGTGAAGGACGGCGAGCGCTGGCCGCCGATGATCGACTCGCTGACTGTTGCCGACGGGCTGGAAGCGGCCCTTGGCGCGGTGCTTGGCGAGGAACTTACCTCCGCCCTTAACCCCGGTGCCGCTCGACATTGGCGCGAACTGCCAGCGTTCGACCCGGCGCCCCCGCTGCCCGCTTGCGCTCGGCGGCTGACCGACTTTGTTCAGGGGCCGCCTGCCCTGGCGCGCTCTCTGTCGCAGATTGGTCTGGTCGAGAATGATCAGGAGGGTTTGGACAACCAGACCAGTTTACTACCCGGCCAGTCATTGGTGTCGCGCGCTGGGGCGATCTGGCGTTGGGACGGTTATACCATTCGCGCCGGCACGCCGACCCACGCGGCGGTGCGGCTGCAGCAGCGCAACCGGCTTGCCGGTCTCCGCACGCGGTTGGCCGCCGCCGAACAGGAAGCTGCTGCCGCCCGTGCTGCTCGCGCGGCGGCCGAGACCGCCTCGCAGGCGGCGGTTACGGCCGAACAGACAGCTCGCAATACGCGCCGGGAGTGGGAACAGAAGCTGGAGCGTGCGCGGTCCAGCCTGTCCAGCCTGCGCAATCAGGCCGCTACCGCGACCGCCCGGCTCGCCGCCGCCGACGACCAGTTGGCGCGCATCACGGTCGAGCGCGACGAGGCCAGCGCCGCGTTGGCGGAGGTACGGGCGGCGAACACGACGCTGCCGGACATCGCCGAACTGCGCGCGACGGTGGATCGCGCCCGCGCGGCGCTGTCTTCTGTGCGGTCTCGGGAGGCCTCCGCACGCGGCGAACGTGACTCGCTGGCGCGCGAACATACCGCGCGGACCAATCGCCTCCGGGTTATTGTCGCCGAACGGTCGGGCTGGGCTGAACGCGCCAAGGACGCGGCGGAACGGGTCACGGATCTGACCGCGCGTCTCGTTGAAGCCGAACATGCCCTGAAGGCGCTGGAATCCCGGCCGGCGGAGATCGCGGTGCGCCGTGCCGAGGCGCTGGACATATTGGCCGCGGCCGAAGCCGAACACCGCCGGGCGGCCGAGGCGCTGCACATCGCGGTTTCGCAGACCTCGGACGCCGACCGAACCTCCCGAGCGGCCGAAGCCGCGCTGGCCAGCCGCCGGGAAGATGCGGTTCGCGCCGAGGGCGGCGTGCAGCAGGCCAACCACGCCTGGGGCACCGTCATGGAACGCATCCTGGAACGGCTGGGCGCCAATCCTGGCCTGCCCGATCCGCCGAGCGACCTTTCGCAAGAGGCCGAGGACAAGGCTCGCCGCCGCTGGGAACGGCAGTTGAAAGAACGCGAGGACATGGGGCCGGTGAACCTGCGCGCCGAACAGGAAGCCGACGACGTCGAAAAGCAGATCGGGACCATCGAAACTGATCGCGCGGAACTGACTACGGCGATCGCCAAACTGCGTGGGTCCATCGGTCACCTGAACCGGGAGGGCCGCGAACGCCTGACCGAGGTGTTTCAGGAGGTAGATAAGAACTTCCAACAACTGTTCACCCGCATGTTCGGCGGCGGGCGGGCGCATCTGGCGCTGGTTGGGTCCGACGATCCGCTGGAAGCCGGCCTGGAAATCTATGCCCAGCCGCCTGGCAAGAAGCTGGCGACCCTGTCCCTGCTGTCCGGCGGCGAGCAGGCGCTGACCGCGCTGTCGCTGATCTTCGCGGTGTTCCGCTGCAATCCCGCCCCGGTCTGCGTGCTGGACGAGGTCGATGCGCCGCTGGACGATGCCAACGTGGATCGGTTCTGCACGTTGTTGGAGGATATGGTCCGCGACACCGGCACCCGCTTCCTGGTCGTCACCCACCATCCGCTGACCATGGCCAGGATGGACCGGCTGTATGGCGTGACGATGCAGGAACGTGGTGTTTCGCGGTTGCTGTCGGTTGACCTGACCGCCGCAAACGATCTGATCGATCCGCCCCGTATGGCGGCGGAGTAACGGTGGGGGTGGCGTTCGCCAGGGAAGTGCGGCTTGAGCGTTTGGCGTTGGCTGACCTTCCGCCGCTATCGTCCCTTACCGGGATCGATCGCCTGTTCCTGACCCGCACCCCGATCAGCGACGTCACGGCGCTGGGTGTCTTGACCGAACTCCGCGTCCTGGGCCTTCGGCTGACGCGCGTCCGCGATATCGCCGCCTTGGCGACCCTGACCAAGCTGGAAAGCCTGATTCTGTCGTTCACGCCGGTGGACGACATCGCCCCTCTGGCGCGGCTGACCGGGCTGCGGAGCCTGTACCTGACAGGGTGCCCCGTGGCCGACCTGTCGCCGCTGGCGGGACTGGCGGCACTGACTCGCCTGGACTTGGGGGGCTCCGACGTTACCGACCTTGGGGTCCTCGCCGGCCTGCGGGGACTGGAGAGCCTGCAATTGTCCAGCACACGGGTGACCGATCTGTCACCGTTGCGGATGCTTTCCCGGCTGCGGGTTCTGGAACTCGGGGACACGCATGTTACCGACCTCTCGCCGCTGCTGTCGCTGACCTCGCTCCGCCGGCTGGACGTACGTGGCAGCCGTGCCGCGGACACGGACATCTTGGCGGCGATGACGGACTGCGAGATCGTCTCGGCCGCGACGTTTCGGCGCAGCCGCCGATGAGCGCGCCGCGGATCTATCTGGCGGGGCCGATGGTGTTCTACCCGGACCCTGAAGCCGTCTTCGCCCAGATGAAAGCCATCTGCCTGAGTTTTGGCATGGAGGGCGTTTCCCCGCTGGAAAACCAGATCGGCCTTGAGGGTCTTGCCCCCGACCGCGCACTGCTGGAACGCATCGTGAGGGCGGACATGGGGCTGATGGACACGCTGGATGGCGGCCTGTTCTGCCTCGACGGTTTCCGCCGCTCGCCGGAGATGGACGCCGGGACGGCGTTTGAAGTGGGGCACATGCGGGCGCTGCGTAAGCCTATCGCGGGCTGGACACGTGACCCGAGGCATTACACTGCCAAGGTCGCCGACCATTTCAAGGTCAGCAGCCTGCCACTGACAGCGGCCAGCCGTGGGGCCACGGGCGGGACGTCCGGCACCACGCGCGAACCCGACGGGATGCTGGTTCATTCCGAGGGCTGCTTGCAAAACGCGATGATCGACCTGGGCATCGCCACGTCAGGCGGCCTGGTGTTCAGCGATCCGGACTGGGAGATCGCCTTCAGCGACGCCGCGGGCCACCTCGTTCGGCGGTTCCGCGCCTGAGGCGGAGTGTCAGCCGCGCGTGGCCGGTGTCCAGCAGTTCGCGCCCGCCTGACGTAACCGCGCACAGAACGCGCTGGCGTCGCCGTGACTGGTGAACGAACCAGTGCGCAAGCGCCAGAATGTCCGGTTGTTGACCTCGGCCTGATGGACCGCCGGCGTCAGGTTGGCGAACAGGTCCGGCAGCCGAACACGAACCCGCTCCCATTCAACCTGCGCGCGCGCCGCGGAATCCAGCGCACCGAGCTGCACGTAGTATTCGCCCGGGGCCGGTTGTGGCGACGGAGCCGCGACCGCCGTTTCAGTTTTGGGCCTGCTTTGTGCCACCGGCGTGGTGGGTGCGCTGTCGGGGACGACGGCGCCGGTCACGGTTGCGGCCGGCTGCTCGGGCGTATGGGCGACCACCGGGGGCAGGTCCGGAGTCAACGCCGGCTCCGGCATGGCCGCGATTGGCCGATCGGGAGTGGATTGCGGCGCCTGCTCAACAACCACGGCGGCCGGTTCAATCGGGTCCGGTGAACCGGGGGTCATTTCGGGGAGTTCGATGCGGGCCACCGCCGTTGTCAGACCAGGCTCCGAGGGCGTTTCCGGCACGGTATGGGGTTGCGGATGGATGATCGCCGGCAGTGCGGCCGCCACCCGCGATGGCGGCGGTGTGTGCCCATCCGCCGCGAAGCTTCGGTTTGCCTTGAAGACAATCGGGCCTTGCGGTTCGGCCGGGGCATCTGGAACCGTTGCCATGGCCTGCTTGACCGGTACCGCGTTCATGCCGTCTTGCGACAGCCCCAGCGACATCTCCAGGTTCGTTCTGGTCCCCGTATCGTCCGGCGCGACCGCCAACGCCTGACGATAGGCCTTCTGGGCGTCTTCGTGATGCCCCTGCAGGTCGCGGGCGATCCCGAGATCGTTCAGCGCCGGCTGGTTCTCCGGTTGGCGGTCCAGCACGGCCAGGAAAGTTGCCTCGGCACCGGCCGGATCGGACCGCAGCAATGTCCGTCCAAGGCCAATCCGAGCGGCGGTATCGTCGGGATTGAGCTGCAACAAATGGCGATAGGCAGCTTCGGCCTCATCGAGCGAACTCATGGCGTAAAGTGCATCAGCGCGGGCGCGCATCGCGGCGACGGACCCGGGTTTCCGTTCCAGTTCCAGGTCTGCAAGGCGCAACGCGAGTTCCGGCGCGCCCGACGCCATCGCCACATCGGCGACTTGGAGTGGCCCCTGTGCCTCGGCCTGCTGAGGGTCTTGCGTAAGGCCGCATCCACCCAGAACCAGCGCCGACAGGGCGAAAGCCAGGGTTGGGAAAACCAGCCTCATGCACTTTTCCATCTACCCGATCCAATTTCAAACTGGCCTATCGCAAGCTGACCGGAAGCGTATTGAAACAACCTCGATTCCGTGGCTTGTCCCCACCCGAACGATCCTGCATCATCGTAACACACGATTAAGGGAGCGTAACAGAGTGATCCTGTTGCAGGTAGTGGTCAGCGGCCTGCTGATGGGTTCGGTGTACGCTCTGTTTTCCTCTGGCCTTACCTTGATCTGGGGCATGATGAACGTGGTGAATTTCGCCCACGGCGATTTCGTCATGTTGGCGATGTATGCGGCGTTTTTCGCGTTCAGCCTGCTGCATCTGGGCCCGGTGTTCTTCATCCCTGGTGCGGCGGCGCTGCTGTTTGTGCTGGGCGTGGTGGTCTATCTGGGTCTGGTGCGCCACATCGCCAAGGGGCCGATGCTGGCGCAAATCCTGGGCACGTTCGGTCTGGCGCTGGTGCTGCGCTATGCCGCGTTCTGGGCGTTCACCGCCAACTTCGTCTCCTTGCCCGACAATTTGGTGGGCGGCACGTTCGACATTCATGGCCTGCGGATCGAGGCCTCGCGCCTGCTGGCGGGTGTATTGGCGCTTGTCATCACCATCAGCATGCACCTTGTCCTGACTCGAACAGCCTTGGGCAGCCGGTTGCTGGCGGTGGCGGAGGATCGAAACGCCGCGATGCTGATGGGCATACGGCCGGACCGGATGCAGGCGATCGCGTGGGGGATCGGCGCGGCGTCCACCGGTGTGGCCGGGGCGCTGATCGCGCTGTTCTTCTACATCTCTCCGACTGTCGGTGAGTCGCTGTCGTTGATCGCGTTCGTGGTCGTCTGTCTGGGCGGTTTCGGCAGCGTGCCGGGGGCGCTGATCGCGGGGCTTGGGATCGGGGTGATCGAGGCGCTGTCGGCCTATCTGATCGGCGCCGTGTATCAGGATGTGGTGGTCTATGCGTTGTTCCTGGGCGTGTTGTGGGTTCGCCCGCAAGGCCTGATGGGGACGAACTGAGCCATGAAGCACTGGCCGCTTGCCGTTATCGGCTTTCTGTTCATCGCCGCCTGGCCGCTGATGGTGCAGGACGTGTTCCTGCAACGCGTTGGCGCTTTGGTGCTGCTGGCCGCGATCTCGGCCTCGGCCTGGAACCTGCTGGGGGGCTATGCGGGGCAGGTTTCGGTGGGGCATGCGGTGTATTTCGGGGCTGGCGCCTATGCCTCCTTGGTTGTTTACACCGAACTGGGGTGGCCGCCGATCGCTGGGGCGCCGATCGGGGTGCTGGTGTCGATGGGGATCTCCGCCCTGGTTGGCACGCCGACGTTCCGGCTGCGGGGGCACTATTTCTCCATGGCGACGATCGCGGCGGCTGAGCTGTTCCGCATCCTGGCGGCCAACTGGCCATTGCTGGGGGCGGCGGTTGGGCTGATGGGGCCGCCGGTGCCGCGCAGCGTTTGGGACCTGTCGTTCCTCAGCCCGGTTCCGTATCACTATCTGTTCCTGGGCGTGCTGATCGTGCTGCTGGCGCTGACCTGGCAGATGCAGCGCAGCCGGATGGGGTATTACCTCGCGGCGATCCGGGGGGGCGACCGAGCGGCTCGGAGTCTGGGGGTGCCGGTGCTGCGGTACAAGCTGTATGCACTGTTGCTGTCGGCCGGGTTTACCTCCATCGCCGGGTCGCTTTACGCGGTCATGGTGGGGTTTATCGACCCGGACAGCGCCTTGGGCATCGTGATCTCCGTCAAGCTGCTGATCATCGCGGCTTTGGGCGGGGCGGGCACGTTGTTTGGCCCGCTGATCGGGGCGATGATCCTGATCCCGCTGGAGGAAACCACCAACGCCATGTTCGGCGGCGGCGGCACCGGCATTACCTTCATCGTCTATGGCGCGATCATCGTGCTGGTCGCCCGCTTCCAGCCCGGCGGGGTGGCGGCGTTCTGGGACAAGATCACCACGCGGAGGGTGCGCCATGTTCCTTGAGGCACGCGATATCGTCAAAGCGTTCGGCGCGTTCAAGGCGGTGGATGGCGCCGAACTGGATGTGAACGAGGGCGAGATCATCGGGCTGATCGGGCCGAACGGGGCGGGCAAGAGCACGTTCTTCAACTGCCTGTCGGGCGATGCCGAACCGACCGAGGGCACCATCCGGTTCCTGGACAAGGACGTGACGGCGTTGACGCCGGAAGCCCATGCGCGTTTGGGCATGGCGCGGACGTTCCAGGTGCCGGTGACGTTCGAGGATATGACGGTGGTGCAGAACGTGATGGTGGGCGCGTTCCTGCGTCACCCTCACCGCGTCGGGGCGATGCGCAAGGCCGAGGAGATCCTGGAGTTTACGGGATTGGCGCATCTGGCGGGCTCCCCGGCTAAGTCGCTGGGCACGCCGGGGCGGAAGCGGCTGGAGATCGCCCGAGCGCTGGCGACGGAACCGCGGTTGCTGCTGCTGGATGAGGCTTTGGCGGGGCTGACCCCGGCCGAGGTGCGGCTGGCGATCGAACTGGTGCGGCGGATCAAGGGGCTGGGGATTACCATCGTGATCGTGGAGCACATCATGGAGGTGATCCTGTCGCTGGCCGAACGGGCGGTGGTGTTTCACCAGGGGAAGGTGATCGCTTCGGGGGCGCCGCGGGCCGTGGTGGATGATCCGGCGGTGGTGGCGGCTTATCTGGGGCATCATATGAAGCGGGTGCGGATGTGATGGTGCTTCAAGTTCGGGCGTCAGTGCATTGGAAAGATGGTATTTTGACGCAGAGGATGGCGGCGGGCGTTTCTCGGGGTGATTTTGGAGGCCGGGGCGCATGAGCGATCTGCTGACTGTTTCCGGGCTTCAGGTTCGCTATGGCGATCTGGTTGGGGTTTCCGATGTCTCGTTGAAGGTTCCGGCTGGGTCTGTGGTGGCGCTGCTGGGGTCTAACGGCGCGGGGAAGACGACGACGCTGAATGCGATCGCCGGGTTGGTGCCGCCTGCTGGCGGGAGCGTGACCTGGCAGGGGCAGGCGATTACCGGGAAGCCGGCGTTTGCGATTGTCGCGTCCGGGTTGGCGCTGGCGCCGGAGGGCTGGCGGTTGTTCGTGCAGCAGACGGTGGAGCAGAACCTACGCCTGGGGGCGACGGTGCTGGCGGACAAGAAGCGGGTCCCTGCCCTGTTGGATCGGGTTTTCGGGTTGTTTCCCAAGTTGGCGGAGCGGCGAAAGCAGCGGGCCGGGACGCTGTCGGGCGGGGAGCGGCAGATGCTGGCGACCGGTCGGGCGCTGATGAGCGACCCTAAGCTTTTGATGTTGGACGAACCGAGTTTGGGGCTGGCTCCGGCGGTTGTTGAGTCGATGTATGAGACGTTGGCGCGGCTGCGGCGGGAGGGGCTGACGCTGCTGCTGGCGGAACAGGCTGTCGAACTGGCGCTGGAGGTCGCGGATTACGCTTATGTGCTGCAGACCGGGCGGACGGTGCTGGAGGGACCGGCGGCGCAGTTGGCGGACGATAAGGACGTGCAGCGGATTTACCTGGGGTTGGAGACGGAGGGGGTTTAGGTCGTCGGCCTTTGGGCTGGTTTTGTCCGGACGCTGCGGGTTGCGTTCAGATCCGTCTCAAAGACTTGAAATTGGTTATTTTGTCTGTTTATTGAGGCATGTTCCATTTTTTTGCGTGATTTCGCACGCGATCTAGCGGCTTTTTGTCGATGTAGAGCCCTTTTGCGGTCTTGGCGGAAAGTAAAGATACTGGGAATTATTACCCAGATGAACCCGGTTCGTCAAGCGCCAATTTGGCGGTGGCCAAGGTAGCTGGGTCGCTTGCGTGCGGGCCGTCTGATGCGGCCTTGGCTGGATCAAACGAAGATTGATTGCCGTCAGACTCCCGCTGGTGTCTCCATCGCCCCATATGGAGGGTTGGGACGGCGGCTGTGATGATTCCCGCCGCTACCGTGTGGTAGAGGAGTCAGCCGATGACGAAAACCGCAGCAGCATTCGGGATGGCGGCGCTTCTGGCGACAGCATCTGCTTTGGCGCAACCCGCGCCGGCAAATGGTCCGCGGGGATCGACGTCGCCGAGTGCGGGCCAGACGCTGACCGCACCCTATACTCGGGCGCCCGAGCCACCGCCCGCACCTCAGCGGCGTCGGCTTTTCACCATCTTCAATATGCCGGTCGTGGTTTGGGCTCCGGTGCAACCGCCTTACGACTCTGGGGCGAACCTGGACCCCGCGGCGAATCCGTCTTGGCTTGACGGTGGGAATCCGATGTAGCTGGGGCTGGGGTTGCTGGGGCTGGGGAAGGCGTTCGGGCGCCGTGCGGGGTAGGCTGCCCGATGCGGAGTAGTTCCCGGGCGTGTGCCATGAAACGGCTTGAGTCCTGTACGTGTGCCCCGCGACATCCAGAGCAGCGCGTCGTTATTGGTGCGTCTGAACGGTAGCTGCTGGCGATGTCTCGTCCGGTCATTTCGGCAGGCGGTCAATCTCTGTTGCGACAGCCTCCCGTGCGCGCCGCAGTTCGTAAAGCTGTTGAAGGTTCAGCCAGACCTGAGGGCCGGTATTGAACCAATGGCCGAGACGTAGGGCTGTATCGGCCGTGATGGCGCGCTGGCCGTTTATGATCTGGGTGATGCGGTTCACCGGAACCGCGAGTTGGCGGGCCAGTTCCGCCGCGCTCATGCCGAGTTCCTGCAGTTCGTCGCCCAGGTGTTCACCGGGATGGATGGCGGCGCGTGCCATGTTCAGTTCCTGTCACTCAATGATGGTAATCCACAATCTCAACCTCGCTTGGCCCTTGGGCACCATCTGGCCACTCGAAGCAAATCCGCCATTGGTCGTTGATGCGGACGCTGTGCTGGCCTTTGCGGTCACCCCTCAGCGGCTCCAGGCGGTTACCCGGAAAACCGCGCAAGGCTTGCAGGTTTGGGGCAGCTTCCAGCCTGTCGAGGCGCTTTTCCGCCTGCCCACGGACGCCCTCGAAGGCCGGCACGGCCCCACCCGCTGCGAATTCCGGGGTCCACTTCTCGCGGCAGTTGATGGTCGTAGGGAAGCGCCTACACAAAAAAACGCATTACGTCACGGGCAATTTCGTGGTTTCCCAACATGCCGAACCAGTGTCGTTGGGCCAGTCCAGTTTACCAGGTAGTGGCGCACCGTCCCGGCCCTTTCCGATCGGGCGCGGGTGGGTCCGCCGTGGCTGTCGAGCTACTGGGATAGGTGGCGGCGACCTTCGTCCAGTCATTCAGGAAAATGGCCTGCGTAACCGTGCCGCCAAGGGTATTCCCGAATCCATCCGAACCGTTACTTCCCGGGCCGCTGTCATACCACAATCCGTTCGCCTGCTGCGCTCCAAAGCCGTTCGCGCTGGACGGCGTTGCGTCAAAATGGTGGTCGATGATTATCTTCAGGCCGGCCTGTGCGGCGACACTCGATAACTGTTGGATGTAAGTAAGGTCGCTCGGCAGCGTCGCATCATCCCAGGAGACGCGGATCGTGTTGAATCTGGCCGCCACAATCGATTCCATCGTGGCGATGTCAGTTGAAGTGCTGTGGTCATGCAGCCCGACACTGGCAATACGGACGGGATCGCCATTCGCGTCAACGACCTGGTTGCCGGATGTCGAAAAATAACCTGACGGGAGAAGCATGCGTATACTCCGGGGTAGAACCAAAGTTAATTCGTTTCTATTATCTATTTATATCGTTGTAGTAAATTGATTTAGCGAAAAATCTTGTAAATTTACGATCTATGTAATCAACTGTTCGTGATGTTCCGGCCGGAGCGGCCGGGTTGGATATCACCCTGGGTCGGATCGGCTAACGCCGCATGGTTTGCCGCCAGTCGGCATCCAACGCGGTTGAAATACCCCCAGCGCGATCAGCTGGCTTTGGCCCTCAAATGCGTACAGCGGCGTCGATCATGCAGTACCCGTCACCATTGGGTGACGTTTGCGCTTTCAACACGTCTGTGTAGTGAGTGACCCGGTGTTCTGACTTTATCTAGCGCTCTGCGGATGTTTGCGGAGTTCAACGATGGAAGTCGATGAGTATCGGGGCCGGTTGAAGGTGACCGCATCGGGTAGCGGCAACGGTACGCTAACCCTTCGATTCGGCCATCCAGCGGATCGGTCGGGGCCGCTCGTAAGCCTCAATGTCCGGAGTCCCGCTGTCCGGGAAGGGCGCCTGCACGTGGCACCCTGACCGACCTTCGATTGTTCATCCGGCCCATCCGGCCGCACATTAGGAGACAACAATGAGCGTCGCGTCTTCAGACAACACAGTCATTGCCTCCTCCAATGGCATGATTACCGATGCAGTTGGCAATCAATGGACCATCCAAAACGGGCAGGTCGCCGTCAATGGGATTGTTGACGAGACCACCGCAAGTGTCGTCCTGCTGGCTTACGAGAACGGTGCTGTCTGGCAAGAGAACGCGGACGAGCTTTGGTGGAGCAAGACGGATCCCGCCAGTCAATGGTTTCCTCCTGACGGTACGACGGTAAGCCCCGTCCCGACGGCCCCCATTTCCATCCAGGTTTTCGACCTGCCCGTCTTCTTTCCGCATAATCTAAAGGAAAACTTAGGTTTACTGAAGATGAACGATCAGGGTGACATGATCGGCGTCGCCGGGATGTCGGCAGGAGGAAGATCCCAGGGGGTCATGTTATTTCTATATCAAGGGGGCGTTTTTACCCAAAGCCTGGCTACCGGCATAACCCCAAATGGCATCAACGACTCCGGACAGATCATTTCCACGCAAGGACTAGTGAACAGGACAGGGGGCATAACGCCGATCACCGCCCCCTCGGGAGAAATCGTAAGCATTACCGCCGAGAATAATCAGGATCAACTTATCGGAACCTATGGTGCCCCAGGATCTCCATCTTTGCAGGGCTTCATCGAGAAGGACGGAATCTTCACCACCATTGGCGATCCGCAGGGTCTCGGTACCACAACCCCTTCCGCGGTTAACGACCTCGGACAGGTTATCGGGTGGTACTGGGACCGCAATAATATTGCACATGGCTTTCTCTATAACAACGGCGCCTACACAACAATAGATATCCCAGACACGAACACTATATTCGTTTCTTCTAACGGCATTTCCGATTCGGGCGAACTCGTCGGATCCTATACAACGGCCGTCGGTAGCCAAGCTATAGCCCACGGGTTCATCGACATCGGTGGCAACATACAAACGTTCGATGTTCCAGGGGCAACGCAGACGGTCATCGACGGCGTCAACAATGCGGGCCAGATTTTCGGCGCGTTCACGGACGCCACCGGTCAGCACGGGTTTGTGGCATCTCCCACAACCTCCCCTTCCTCGCCGCAACTGCCCGGCCAAGGCATCGCCGCAATCGACACGACGACCGGGAAAGCCATGGCGGTCATCCCTCAATTCTACAGCGGTCCAGTAAATGGGCTTGCCGCCGACTACATCACCACCACGCCCGACAGCCTCAACATCACCCTCACCACGCCCAACTGGTTCATTCACAGCGGCGGCGGCAATGACGCCATCACCGCCAGCAGCGGCACAAACGTCCTGGATGGGTCAAGCGGATCGAACTTCCTGACCGGGGGTTCCGGCAGCGACACGTTCTTCGTCGATCAGCGCGGTCTTTCGTCCGATATCTGGACCACACTGAACAACTTCCATTCCGGCGACTCGGCCGCGATCTGGGGCGTCAACCAGGGTGATTTCACCCTTGCATGGCAGGATGGACGGGGCACGGCCGGCTATACTGGGCTAACGCTGGGGATCACCCGCCCCGAAACCCCTGATGCCAATGTGACACTGGCAGGATGGACGAACGCCGACCTGACCAACGGCAAACTCACCATGTCCTATGGCACCATCCCATCGCCCATCGGGGGGGCCGGGACGACTTACATGTTGATCCATGCTACGTGAGGTCGCTGTCAGGCTTCCAACATCGTGATCGCCGCCAAGGCAATGAGAGAAGGCCGGACACGCCACGTCTTGTTGCGGATAGACCTCGCGCCGGTAGTTGGTGTGCCCAAGTTCGAAGCGACCGCACGCCCCCCGCAGGCCATTTTCTAAAGAAACGAAATCGGGTCCACATCCACATCCACCCGCCCGCCCCGCGGCACCTTCACCGAGGCCAACCACGACCGCAGGATCGGTTGGATCGACACATCCCGCCGCACCTTCAGCAACAACCGCCGCCGGTGCCGCCCGCGTAGCAGCGCCATCGGCGCCGGCGCCGGACCCAGCACCACGATCCCGTCCCCCGTCGGCGCCGCCCAGCCCAAATCGCGCGCCACCGTGTCTGCCATGATCGCGGAGTCCGCGCTCACGATCAGCGCCGCCAGCCGTCCGTAAGGCGGCCACTCTCCGTCCCGCCGGCTCTCCGCCTCGCTTTCCATGAACGCGTCCAGGTCGCCTTGCAGCAGCGCCTGCATCACCGGATGGTCCGGGATGAACGTCTGCAGCATCACCCGCCCCGGCGCCTCCGCCCTTCCCGCTCGGCCCGAAACCTGATGCAGCAACTGCACCGTCCGTTCCGACGCGCGCAGTTCGCCGCCCGCCAGTCCCAGATCGGCATCCACCACGCCCACGAAGGTCAGATGCGGAAAGTGCCAGCCCTTGGCGACAAGCTGGGTGCCGATGATCAGGTCCACCTCCCGCGCCTCGATCGCGTGGGCAGCGGCGGCGGCGGCGTGCGGGCCAGAGATCGTGTCGCTCGCCATGATCAACCGCCGAGCGTCGGGGAAGACCAGGGCGGCTTCCTCGGTGATGCGTTCGATCCCGGGGCCGACCGGGGTCAGGCTGTCCTTGGCCGAACAGACCGGGCACTCGGGCGGGATCGGCACGGTGTGGCCGCAATGGTGGCACAGCAACTGGGCGCGCGTGCGGTGCTCCACCAGCCACGCCGTGCAGTTGGGGCACTGCATCCGGTGCCCGCAATGCCGGCACAATGTCAGCGGCGCGTAGCCCCGGCGATTGAGGAACAGCATCGCCTGCTCCCCACGTTCCAGCGTTTCACGCACCGCTTCGATCAGCGGCGGCGCCAGGAAGTGCCCGCGTTCGGGCGGAGTCTCCCGCAGATCGACCAGATCGATCCGGGGCATAGAGGCACCGCCATGCCGGCTGAGCAGCCGCTGGTGCAGATACCGCCCGGCATCGACATTCGCCACCGTCTCCAGGCTGGGTGTCGCGGACACCAGGATGGCCGGACAGGCGGACAGACGGGCGCGCACCACCGCCATGTCGCGGGCGTTGTAAACCACGCCGTCCTGCTGCTTGAAGGCGGATTCGTGCTCTTCGTCCACCACTACCAGACCCAGGTCGGGGAACGGCAGGAACAGGGCGGACCTGGCACCGACGACGACGGGGGCGTTGCCTTCGGCGGCGGCTTGCCAGGTGATTTTGCGCACGCGGGACGGCAGGTCCGAATGCCATACGGCGGGGGCGACACCGAAGCGGCGCTGAAACCGCTCGATCCATTGGGAGGACAGCGCGATCTCCGGCAGCATCACCAGCGCCTGACGGCCTTCGCGCAGGCAGGCGGCGACGGCTTCCAGGTAAACCTCGGTTTTGCCGGAGCCGGTGACGCCGTCCAGCAGCGTGACGGAGAATGACCGTTCGGTGACGGATTTGCGCAGCGCCGCCGCGACCTCTTGCTGCTGCGCCGACAGGGCCGGGCCGGTGTGGTCGGGGTCGGGGCGCTGGAACGGGGCGGCCGGGGCGGCGGTTTCGGCGACGACCAGGCCGGATTCGGTCATGCCGCGCAGGATCGCGCTGCTGACCTCGGCTTCGCGCAGCAGGTCGGCGGCCAGACAGGGCTCGCGCCTGGCCAGAACGTCCAGGATGCGCTGGCGGGGTGGGGTGATGCGGACTTGCGGCAACGGGTCGGCGCGGCGGTAAAGGACAACGGGCTTGATGGCGCCGGAGACGACACGCAGCGCCATCGCCAGCACGTCGCCGGGGGGAGACAGCGTGTAGGCCGCGATCCAGTCGACGAACCGGCGCAGGGACTCGCCCATCGGGGGGGTGTTCAGGATGCCGATCACCGATTTCAGTTTGTGCGGCGGCACGGCGTCGTCGGGCGGCGCGTCCCAGACCACGCCGACTTCCTCGCGCCGGTTCAGCGGCACCAGCACGACGTCGCCCGGTTGGGGATCGAGTTCTGGTGGCACGCTGTAATCGAACGGACCGGCGAACGGGTACGGCAACAGGACCGGAACCCGGCGCTGCTGGCCTAAAGGCAGGTGTGCCAACTGGTGGTGTTTGGGGGGGGGTGACAACCTATATAACCGGCGTTATCGCGATCAGTAGCCTGATGGCTTAGCCGCAAAATGGAGTGTTGGCATGAAATTCTTTATCGATACCGCCGATTTGGCGGAGATTAAGTCCCTCGCGAGCAGCGGCCTGCTGGACGGCGTGACGACCAACCCCTCGTTGATCGCCAAGTCCGGCCGCGACTTCAAGGAAGTGATCAAGGAAATCTGCTCCATCGTGCCCGGCCCGGTCAGCGCCGAGGTCGCCGGCACCGAGTACGAGCAGATCATGAAAGAGGCGAAGGTGCTGCGGAAGATCGCCGACAACGTGTGCATCAAGGTGCCGCTGACGCCGGACGGATTGCGCGCGTGCCGCCACCTTAGCGACGACGGCACGATGGTGAACGTGACGCTGTGCTTCTCCGCCGCGCAGGCGCTGCTGGCGGCGAAGAGCAATGCCTCGTTCATCAGCCCGTTCGTGGGCCGGGTGGACGATATCGGCTGGGACGGCATGCAGTTGATCGCGGACATCGTGGAGATGTACCAGAACTACAGCTTCAAGACCGAGGTTCTGGTGGCGTCGGTTCGCGGCCCGCTGCACGTGATCGAGGCGGCGAAGATGGGCGCGCATGTCGCGACGCTGCCGCCGGCGGTGCTGCGGTCTCTGTTCAACCATCCGCTGACGGATAAGGGGTTGGCGCAGTTCCTGAAGGATTGGCAGGGGACGGGTCAGACGATCGTCTAGGGGAGACGGTTGGGGCGACATTGGCGCGCCCCAATTCGTGGCTTGGCTTGCCGTCGTGGCCGGGACGTAGCCGGGCCACGACGGGAGGGGTGGAGGCTGACGCCCGCCCGCCGCACAATCTTTGACCTACAAATCGTGCCCCGAGTACGAACAGTTGAAGCTCTTATTACAGATCGGGAAATCGGCGACGATATTGCGCTCGATCACGGCCTCCAGCAGCGGCCACTGGAACCACGACGCATCCCGTAAATGGCACCGCTGCACCACGCCGCCGGCGATTCGCAGCCAGACCAGCACATCGCCCCGAAAGGCTTCGACGATCGCCATGCCCTCGGCGACATCGGGGGCAATGTCGGTCAGCGGTTCGGCGACCGGTCCCGCCGGCAGGCCATCCAGCAGGCGGGTCAGTAACGACAGACTCTCGGTAATCTCATTCAGCCGTATCCATACGCGAGCGTTGACGTCGCCCTCTTTCAGCACAGGAATGGTGAACGTCAGGGTGTCATAGGGCGCGTAGGCCAAATCGCGGCGCGCATCGAAATCGCGGCCTGAGGCTCGGCCGACATAGCCGCCAGGGGCGAATCGGGCGGCGAGTTCCGGCTTCAGGGTGCCGGTGGTGACCGTGCGATCCTGCAACGATGGCGTATCGTCATACAGCTTCGACAGCCCGGGCATCGTTTTGCCGATATCCTCAACCAGCCGTTCCAGTTGCAGTACGTGTTCGGGATTGAGGTCGGCCGTCACACCGCCCGGCACGATCCGGTCCATCATCAAGCGATGGCCGAAACAATCCGCGGCGGCGCGCAAGATACGCTCCCGCAAGATCGCGCAATGCGCCAGCATGATGCCGAACGAGGCATCGTTACAGATCGCACCGAAATCGCCGATATGGTTGGCGAGGCGCTCCAGCTCCGCCATCACCGCGCGCAACCACACCGCCCTTGCCGGCGGCACAATCCCCAGCGCCGCCTCCGCCGCTCGGGCGAACGCCAGCGCATACGCCACCGTGCTGTCTCCCGACACTCGCCCGGCCAATCTCGCGGCTCGGTCCAGCGTGGCGCCGGACATCAGCAGATCGACGCCCTTGTGGGTGTAGCCGAGGCGTTCTTCCAACCGCACCACCGTCTCCCCATCGCAGGTGAAGCGGAAATGCCCCGGCTCGATGATCCCGGCGTGGACCGGGCCGACGGGGATCTGGTGCAGTGCGTCCCCTTCGACAGGCAGGAACGGATACGACGCGGCGGGCGTTTGTTCCTCGCCCCAGCGGCCGTGATCCAGCCACGGCCTGGTATCGCCCAGCCCGACCGGTTCCAGCCCGAACAGGTCGCGCATCGCGCGTTCCAGACGGATGGCCGGCGGATGCAGCGCGCCCACGGACGGATACTGGTTGTCGATGCAGGCGACGCTGAGAACCGCGACCTCGCGGCCATCCAGCAACGCCATGTGCGCCCAACCGGGTTCGGCCCACAGACTCAGAAGCGTCAAACCGCCATCCGCCAGTGCCGCCGCCGCGCGTTGCCATGTCTCGGCATCGACGTTGGCACGCGGCCACGGACGATGCGCGAGGATGCGGGCCCCTGCCCCGAGGATGTCGGACAGAACGCTCATCCCAGTATCGCCGCGATATGTTGGAACCACGCCACCAGCGGCGGCGGCAGCCAGATCCCCGCCATCAGCACCAGGGAGAGATGGGCGAACATTGGGATGTAAGACGCATGCACCCGCCCGATCGGTCCCTTCACCGGCCCGAATGCCACATCGTTCAGCCTCGACAGCAACGCCCCGAAGGCGAGCAGCAGGCCCGCGACCAGGATCACCGCCAGGATCGGCTCCCGAGCGAAGGTGGAGGATACGACGAGGAATTCGCTGGTGAAGACGCCGAAGGGGGGAAGCCCGACGATCGCGGCGACGCCTGCGACAAGGCCCCATCCCAGCAGCGGGTGGCTCTCGGTCAGCCCGCCCATATCGTCGATGCGCTGGCTGCCCTTCACCTGGGCGATGTGCCCGACGGAGAAGAAGATCGCCGACTTGGTCAGGCTATGCATCGTCATCTGCAACAGGCCGGCGAAGTTGCCCAGCGGGCCGGCCATGCCGAAGGCGAACACGATGATGCCCATATGCTCGATCGACGAATATGCGAACAGCCGTTTGATGTCGCGCCGCCGGTACAGCATGAAGGCGGCGAAGATCAGCGACAGCAGCCCCATCCCGATCATCAACGGTCCCGGCGCGATGGCATGCGGGTTGGCCGCCAGCAGCACCTTGAAGCGCAGCAGCGCATACAACGCGACATTCAGCAGTAAACCCGACAGCACGGCGGAGATCGGGGTCGGACCCTCGGCATGCGCATCTGGCAGCCACGCGTGCAGCGGTGCGAGGCCGACCTTGGTGCCGTAGCCCAGCAGCAGGAACACGAACGCGATGTTCAGCAAGGAGGGATCGAACTCCGGCGCGTATTGCTGAAGGTTGGTCCAGATCATTGCGTCCAGGCCGTCGCCGATCACCGGGCGCGCCGCGAGATAAACCAGGATCGTGCCGAACAACGCCAGGGCAATGCCGACACTGCCCAGGATGAAGTATTTCCAGGCCGCCTCCAGCGCCTCCGCCGTGCGATACAGCCCGACCATCATCACCGTGGTCAGGGTCGCCAACTCCACCGCCACCCACATCAGGCCGATATTGTTGGCCAGAAGTGCGAGGTTCATGCCGAACAGCATGATTTGGAACATCGCATGGTAGAAACGAAGATGGATCGGCTTCAGCCGTCCGGTCTGCAATTCGTGCCCGATATAGGAGGCACTGAACGCACTGGTGGTGAAGCCGATGAAACAGTTCAGCAGCACGAAGACGATGTTCAGGTCATCGACCAGCAGATACACGCCGACCGGGGGCCGATCGAACAGCAGCACCACCGCGAACACCAGCGAGGCGAAGCACGCCAGCATGTTCAGCGCCGCACCCAACCGGTAGCCAGGCAGCACGGCCAGGACCGCGGCCGCGAACAATGGGGTCAGCAGGATCGCCGTGACGGGATCTGGCATCACCGCTGCCCTCCGCGCGATCTATCCAACGCACCGACATCGATCGTGTCGAACCGCTCCCGAATACGGAACAGAAACACGCCGATCACGATGAAGGCGATCAGCACCGAGAATGCGACGCTGATTTCCACCACCAGCGGCATACCCCGAGCGCCTGTTGCGGCGAGGTTGATTCCGTTCTCCAGCGACATGAATCCGACCACCTGGCTGATGGCGTTCCGCCGTGTCACCATCATCAGCAGCCCGATCAGCACCACGGACAGGGCCAGCGCGATATCCTCGCGCGCGACCGGGTCGGTATGGGCGGTGACCGGCAGCATCACCTCCAGCGACAAGGCCACCAAGGCGATGCCGGCGAGCATCGTGATGCCGACGCCGCCCACCGTCTCGATCTCGCGGTGCAGACCCATCTGGAAGACCATCCGCCGCAGGGCGTAGGGAACCAGGATTGCCTTGAACGCCAGCGCGATCCCGGCGGCGATATACAAATGCGGCGCGTCCTGGATGTGCGCCTGCCATGCCACCGACAACGCCAGCACGAAGGCATGCAACGCCAGCACATGCAGCAGTGCGGTCAGGCGGTCCTGATACAGCATCATGAAACTGACCAGCACCAAGCCGCCCGCCAGCATATGCGCGACGTCGAACGACAGACCGTGCGGCGCGACCATGCCCATCACATCCCCCGGGAGACAAACAGCAGCAGCACGCCCAGCAGGCCCAGCATCAGCGCCGCCCCCAGGAAGTTCGGCACCCGGAACACACGCATCTTCGCCACGGACGTCTCGGCCACGCCCAGCAACACGCCGCCGACCGCCATCTTGGCCAGCCAGGCTGTGGCTCCAATCGCGTCCGGCACCACTTGCCCCGGTCCGCTCGCCATCCCCAGCGGGACGAACACGCAGGCGATCATGGCGATGTACAGGGTCAGCTTCAGCGACGCCGCGAGTTCGATCATCGCCAGATGGCGGCCGGAGTATTCCAGCACCATCGCCTCATGCACCATCGTCAGTTCCAGGTGCGTTGCCGGATTGTCGACCGGCACCCGGCCGTTCTCCGCCATCGCGACGATCACCAGGGCGATCAGCGCCAGCGCCAGCGACACCCGCAAACCGACATCTCCGTTCAGCATCGTCTCGGCAATGGTCGAAAGCTGGGTCGATCCGGCGATCAATGCGACCGAGAACACGATCATCAGCATGGCCGGTTCCGCCAGGGACGAGATCATCATCTCCCGCGACGAACCGATCCCGCCGAAGCTGGTGCCGATATCCATCCCGGCCAGCGCCAGCGCGAAACGGGCGCTGCCCAGAAGGGCCGTGATCGCGATCAGATCGCCCGACCAACTGAACATCAGGTTCGCCGCGAAGGTCGGGACCAGCGCCGCCGCCACCCATGTGGACGCGAAGACGAAATACGGCGCCACCCGGAACAGCCACGAGGCGTTGTCGGCGATCACCGCCTCTTTGCCCAGCAGCCGCCGCAGATCCCGGTACGGCTGAAACACCGACGGCCCGCGCCGGCGCTGAAGCCGGGCCTTCACCTTGCGAACCAGCCCGGTCAGCAGCGGCGACAGCACCAGGATCAGCGTCATCTGCACAAGCTGCGCCAGGAAGGCGTAAATCATTGCCATAGCGTCAGCGCCATCAGCAGCACGACCAGCGCGCCGAACACGAAGCCCAGGTACCGCCGGATCGTCAGGAACTGAAGTTTGTTGGCCCGATCCGCGATCCAACCGACACCGCGCCCGAGCGGGGCATAGACTGTGTCCCAGATCGGGTCGCGTATCCGGCGGACGATACTCGCCGCCCTGTTGTCCCCCGGCGGGGGCATCACCACTGTATCGCTGGCCTGGAACACCACCGTTGCGAACACCCGCCGCAAGGGTTGGGCGAAACTGGCGGCCGAGTACTGGCTGGCTGTCGTCGGATCGGGAAATCCGCAGTCCCAGGCCGGCCCGCGACGCACCCCACGCGACAGACGATGCACAACGGCGACCGTCAGCAGGATCGAAGCGGTGACAAAGCCGAACACCAACAGGCCGTTATAGGAGCTCCGACTCGCCTCCACCGGGGCGATCGTCATCCAGGCATCGCCCAACTGCACGGGCATCCTGGCACCGGTCAGGCCGCGTGCGACTGGCGCGATGGCGTCGATCACCACGCCCGGGAAAATCCCGGCCAGCAGACAAAGTGCCGCAAACCCCATCATCGCCGCGATCGACCAGGGATCGGTTTCCCTGGCGTGTGCCGCGGCGTCGGTGCGCGGGCGTCCCAGGAAAACGATCCCGAAGGCGCGGACGAAGCACGCCCCCGCCAGCGCCGCCGCCAGCGCCAATGCGGCGCCATCGACCGGGATCATTAGCTTCAGGCCCCATTCCGACATCTCGGGATGCACCAGAATGGCCTGCAATGTCAGCCATTCGGAGGCGAACCCGTTCAGCGGCGGCAGACCAGCGATCGCCACGCACCCGGCCAGGAAGGCGAACGATGTTCGGGGCATGCGATGGATCAGGCCGCCCATCGTTTCCATGTCGCGCTCACCCGTCGCGTTCAGCACGGCGCCCGCACCGAAGAACAACAGGCTTTTGAAAACCGTGTGGTTCAGGGCGTGGAACAACGCCGCCGTCAGCGCCAGGGCCGCCCCGGCCTGGAACCCGGTTGCGCGGAACGCCAGCGCCAAACCGAGACCGATAAAGACAATGCCGATGTTCTCCACCGTCGAGTAGGCCAGAAGGCGTTTGATGTCCCGCTCCATCAGCGCGTGCAGCACGCCCAGCACGGCGGTGATGCCGCCCAGAACCAGCACCGCGGTGCCGGCCCACCACTGATTGGGGCCCAGCAGGTCGAAGACGATGCGGATGAACCCGTACACCGCGATCTTCGTCATCACGCCGCTCATGAGCGCCGACACGTGACTGGGGGCCGCTGGATGCGCGAGCGGCAGCCAGACGTGCAGCGGCACAAGGCCAGCCTTCGACCCCGCGCCGATCAGCGCGACGATCAGGATGATGGCGGCGGTGCCCGTGGCGGGATGCGCGGCGCGCATCGAGTCGAACGCGTACCCACCCAGCGGCCCTGCCAACATGCCGAATGCCAGCAGCAACGCCAGTCCACTGAACGTCGCCATGATCAGATAGACGAAGCCGGCGCGGGCGTTGCCGGGTTCCTTGTCGTGCGCCATGACCAGCGCCCAGGACGTCAGGGACATCAGCTCCCACCCGAACAGGAAGGTGAAGGCATCGTCGGCAACCAGCACGGTCGCCATGCCGGCGAGGAAGGCGGGGAAGAACGGCAGGACCCGTTCCGGATGATGTTCGTGGCGGCCGTAGCCGAGGGCGAACAGGCTGGCACCGCCACCACCGAGCCCGAGAATGACAAGGAAGAACCCGGACAGGGCATCGAGGCGGAGATTGGTGCCGATCCAGGGCAGACCGAGCGGCAAGCGGAGATGCTGGACCGGGCCGGTCAGTGCGTCGAAGCCGGCGATCAAGAGGCCTGCAGCCAGCAGAAGGCTGCCACCGTATATGACAATCCGGCCCGCCGGTGTTTTGGCCGTCACCGTCCCGACGATTGCCAGAACGAACAGCGCCGGGATGCTCCATATAGCGCCGGTCATATGGCGGGTGCGGACAGGCGGACACCTCGGCCGCCATTGGTGCTGGGGGCGTTGTCGCCGAGGAGTTCGACGCCGGCAGCTTTCAGCGCCGTCGTCAGTTTCATCAGGGAGTCGACGTTGCCACGGATCACGCCGTCGCTTGCCTCCATCCGCTGGATGGTGGGCAGAGACAGTCCAGACAGCTCAGCCAAAGCGCGCTGATCGAGACCCAGCAGCGCTCGGGCGGCCCGCATTTGACCGGCGGTTATCATGTTTCAGATGTTAGATGTACGGCCTGCGATTGGAAAGTCATGTTTTATGCATCATATTTGCGCGCGCTGTTCGGAGACACGACACGCAAGGCTGATCAGGCGGCTTGGCGCGGGTGAATGGTCACGGTCACTTCCACCCGTTGTCCGAACCGCGCGAGGATGGTCATCAACCGATCGATCGTGAAACGGCCCAGCTTCGCCTGCCGGATGCGCGAGAAGTCCGCCGCGTCCATCCCCATTTCCTGGCCCGCCGCCCGGCGTCCGCATCAGGATGTCCGAGGTCCCGAACGACGTTGCCGCTACCCGGATGATGTCGGTATCGTCGCTCATGCCAGCACCTCTTTTCGTCGCTTCAGCCGATGCTGGATCAGGGCCATCTTCTGCTTCGGCGTTCTGATCCCGGACGGTGACTGCTTCTGAAACGCATCCGCGCGATGCCGCGACGCCAACTCCATGACTCCTGCCCAAGCCCCCGAGAGGCTTGGCAGTGTCCGGCATCGGGCCCTCCGTTAAGGACGGTTAGGGACCCGACCCATATTGATTCGATAACATTACGGGAAATCTTGAAATCCCGCCTGGCCCGTTTCAGCCAGTCGAGGGGCGCGTATTCCGTTGAGAGTGTCGTTATATTTGAAAAAGAATGTCAGCGACCGCCGCCATGGACGAGTGGCATCTTCACGCCCCGGCCTCGAACGATTGGCAGCAACAGTCCGTTTCTTGAAAGTGCTGACTCCCCTCCGGCCCGCCATTCCGGCGTCGGTCCGGTCTTCCATTCTTGCGCCCTGGCGTCCGCCACGCCTTGCCGCATTGTCGCTGTCATCAGCAGCGGATCGTTCGCGGCAACATGCGGCGTCACGGCGCGGAAAAGGTCCATCATCGAATAGGGCTTCGGCAGCAGCACCGTCGCCCCTGCCTTTTCGGCCGCCGCGCGGGTTCGCGCCGAAACCTCGTTCGCGGTGATGACAATCGGGCGGCCGTCATAGCCACGCCGCCGCCGTATCCGGGCACATGCCTCGTAAGCCCGCGAACCGGCCACACACGCATCCAGCACAACCAGACTGGCTACGGTCTGCGAGGCGTATTCCTCGGCCTCGGCGCTGTTTCCGGCGAGCAGGACGGCGAAGTCCCAGCGGCTGAACTCAACCCGCAGGACGCCGCTGATCATCGGGTCGGGTTCGGAGATGATGATGGTGGGGGGTGTTGACATGCGGACGCATGGTGCCCGCAAAAGGTTGACGATCGGTTAACGGCCGTTGTGGAAATCAGTCCGCCATCAACAAAAATACCGCGCGGCAGGATGGGTCCCGCCGCGCGACCGGGTGGCGGCCAGCCTGCCTACAGAACCGCGCTCCAGGCCACCGGCACCAGCCGATACCCCGTCCCGTTCTTCTCCACATGCCCCGCCGAGGGGAAGGAGAAATGATACCCGGCCACCAGCATCTTCTCGCTCGCGGCCATGTCGTAGAACTTGTGCCGTGTCTTCTGCGCCAGCTCCGGGTCATGGTCGTAAGCGACATGCCAATTCGGGTTCAGCAGGAAGAATTCCGGGATATTGGTGACATCCGACTGCACCATCATCCGGCTGTTCCCCGAGGCAACCGCGAACGAGGTGTGGCCCGGCGTGTGGCCCGGCGTCGCCATCGCGGTAATCCCGGGTGCGACTTCCTTGCCCCACGCATAGCGAGCGACCCGATCTTCCATTCCGGTCAGGATCTTCCTGGTGTTGGCGAAATAGTTCTTGGTCATCGTATCCGATGCCTTGGCCATGTTCTCGTCGCTCATCCAGAACGCCCATTCGGGTTCGGGGGCGATGATCTGGGCGTTCGGAAACGCGATCGCGCCCGAGGGTGTCCGCAGTCCGTTGATGTGATCCGGATGCAGGTGGGAGATCACGACGACATCGATATCCTCGGGCTTCACACCGGCCGCGGCGAGGTTCGGGAACAGGTGGCCGACGGCCCCATCCGGCGACGGCCCGTTTCCGGTATCGATCAGCACGAGCTTGGATCCGGTGTTGATCAGCGTCGGATTGAACGGCACGGTCACCTTCCCGGCCGACATGAACGCATCCGAAGCCGCCTTCAGCGCCTTGTCCTTCGAAACATTGGACACGAACGTATCGGGCAGCGGGAACGTCCGCGCCCCGTCGTTCAGGATCGTGACCTCATACTCGCCCAGCTTGACGCGATAGAAGCCAGGGGCCTGCTTGCCGGACAACGGCACACTTGCCCGGGACCCACCCGGCAGCGCGGCGGCGCCGATCGCGGCGGCCGTGCCGGCGAGCAAACCACGGCGGTTGAGCCGAACTGCGTCTGTCATGTTTTGTTTCCTCAATCGTCGCTTCTAACGCGGGGCGCGACGATATCGTTCCGGTATTGGCCGGACAAGGGGGGGCGCCCGGATGACGGTTGTGAGGCAGGGCCTGTCCTATCGGAACCGGAATAAAGGGGGTTCCGGAGCACGGTCTTTTCTCTCCCGTCATGGCCCGGATTGTTCCCGCCAACCGCGCTTTAACGGTTCGTGCGCGGATGGGGACGCACCCGGCCGTGCCGGAGAGAAGTGGCGGCGGCCCTACCGAGCGGCGCCCATCGCCCAGGCCAGGACGCCTTTCTGGGCATGCAAGCGGTTTTCCGCCTCATCGAATACCACCGATTGGGGGCCGTCGATCACCTCGGCATCCATCTCCTCGCCGCGATGTGCGGGCAGGCAATGCATGAAGATCGCGTCCGGGGCGGCCTGCGCCATCAGCGCCCGCGTCACCTTGTAGGGTGCCAGAAGGTTGTGACGGCTGGAATTCGGATCATCCGACATCGAGACCCAGGTATCGGTCACCACGCACCGCGCCCCAGCGACCGCCGCGGCGGGATCGCCGGTCAGTTCGATTTGCCCTCCCTGCGCACGCGCCCACGCCACCACGTCCTCGGGGGGACGCAACCCATCGGGGGTTGCCAGACGCAGGGTGAAGCCAAACCGCACCGCGGCCTCGATCCAACTGCGCGCGACATTGTTGCCGTCGCCGCACCATGCGACCACCTGGCCGGCGATTGGGCCGCGATGCTCCTCGAACGTCAGCAGATCCGCCATCAACTGGCATGGATGCGATGCCTCGGTCAGGCCGTTGATCACCGGAATAGTTGCGTTGTCGGCCAGCTCGTGCAGCTTCGCCGCGGAGTCGGTGCGCAGCATGATCGCGTCGACATAGCGCGACAGCACCTTGGCGGTATCGGCGATGGATTCGCCGCGCCCGATCTGGGTGTCCTTGCCGGACAGCACGATCACCTCGCCGCCCAACTGGCGCATCCCCACTTCGAACGAAACGCGCGTGCGGGTCGATGGCTTTTCGAAGATCAGCGCCAGCGTCTTGCCGGCCAGCGGGCGCGACGTGACGCCCCCTGCCCGCTTGAAGCCGGAGGCGACATCCAACATCTGCCGCAACGTCGCGGCGTCGAAGTCGCGCAGGTCCAGGAAGTGCCGCGGACCAGACCCTTGTTCCCGGGACTGGCCCCGCTCGTCCACCGTCCGCCGGACGGCCGCGCTCACTGTGCCGCCGCCTTGTTTGCCACCGCCGCCGCCACTTTCGTCGCCGCCGCACGCAGCATGCCGACGGCCTGATCGATCTCGGAATCCGTGACGACCAACGGGGGAGCCAAACGCAGCACGTTTTCCCCGGCGGTGATCGCCATCAGGCCCTCGGCCACGCACGCGGCCTGGATCTGGCCGACCGGAATCGCCGCTTTCAGACCCAGCAGCAAACCCAGGCCGCGGGCATCGACAAATACCGTCGGGAACTCGCCGGCGATCTTTTCCAACTCGGCCTTCAGCTTGGCACCCTTGCGTTGCACGCCTTCCAGGAATCCGGGTGCCAGGATCACGTCCAGCACCGCATTGCCGGCGGCGCAGGCCAACGGATTGCCGCCGTAGGTCGTGCCGTGGGTGCCGGGGACCAGCGCCTTGGCGAACTGTTCCTTGGCCAGAACGGCGCCCAGCGGGAAGCCGCCGCCGATGCCCTTGGCCGAGGACATCACATCCGGGGTGATGCCGGACCATTCATGCGCGAACAGCTTGCCGGTGCGGCCCATGCCGGTCTGCACTTCGTCCATGCCGAGGATGATGCCGTATTCGTCGCACACCGCGCGCAGGTCACGCAGGAACTGCATGTCGGCCGGACGCACGCCGCCCTCGCCCTGCACGGGCTCGACGATGATGCCGCAGGTGTTCGGGCCGATCGCGTCGCGCACCGCGTTCATGTTGTTGAACGGAACGTGGTCGAACCCTTCCACCACCGGGCCGAAGCCTTCGAGGTAATGCGGGTTCCCGGTCGCGGCCAGGGTGGCCAGGGTGCGGCCGTGGAACGCGCCCTCAAAGCAGATGAACCGGAACCGCTCCGGCTTACCGGCATCCGACATCGCCCGGCGCATCATTTTGATCATGCCCTCGTTCGCCTCGGCGCCCGAGTTGCAGAAGAACACGCTGTCGGCGAACGTGTTTTCCACCAACCGTGCCGCCAGCCGCTCGGCCTGCGGAATGCGATACAGGTTAGACGTATGCATCACCTTGGCCGCCTGGTCGGCGATCGCCTTCACCAGATGCGGGTGCCCGTGCCCGAGCGAGGCCGTGGCAATGCCCGACCCGAAATCGAGAAATCGTCGCCCGTCCACCGTCCACAGCCAGGCGCCTTCACCCCGCTCGAAAGCAAGGTCGGCACGAGCGTAGTTCGGCAGCAGAGCGGAAATCATCCGGGTTAGCCCTTGTTTTTTCGTCTTCCAACGGATCGCCCGCCCGCGACCCTTTCGGGGCAGGTCCAACGGAAACGGCGATCATTGGCGATCGTTTAGGCGCTGTCAAACAAGGGTTTTGTGGGAAAGCGCAACGCCGGGCCGCTACCGTCGCGACCCGAACGGTAAAACACCTTGCATCTGATGCATTACGCGGCATCGTTGCGGGATGTCGCGCGACTCTACCCCTCCCGCCCCCGACGCCGGCGGTCTTTATCAGGCGGCGTTGAACCATCTTGCCCGCTATGCCGCGACCGAGGCCGGGTTACGCAAGGTGTTGATGCGCCGGATCGACTGCTGGGCACGATTGCAGCCCGACGCCGATGCCGCCGCGCCTGTGATCCAGAGTGCTCGTTTGGCGGTGGATGCGGTCGTGAAGCGTCTGGCGGAAGCCGGCGCGGTCAGCGACACTGGCTTTGCCGAAAGCCGCGCCCGTGGCCTTGTCCGCGCGGGCCAATCCAAACGCGCGATCCAGATGCGTCTGGTCGCCAAGGGCGTCGCGCCGGAGCTTGCCCGCACCGCGTCCGAGACAGACCCGGAAACCGAACTGTCCGCCGCGCTGGTGCTGGTGCGTAAGCGCCGTATCGGCCCGTATCGTGCAGCCGAGGACGCCGACCCGGTCATGCGGATGAAAGAACTGGCGTTGCTGGCCCGCGCGGGCTTCCCCCGCGACATCGCCGAACGCGCCTTGGACACCGATCGGGACGAGGCGGAAAACCGCATCCTCGAATTGCGCCGGTAAACCAAAAGCCCCGCCAGACGACGGGATAGCGGAGCGGTGGTCAGGCCCTTACCAACATGGTCTCGTGCGAGGCCAGCGCGCGATGCACCATGTAAAGCGGGATCGCCAGCAGCGAGATCGCCGCCGCCGCGATCAGCCCGCCCTCCGGCCGGCCGGTATAGTCCGCGGCCAACCCGCACAGTCCGGGCGCGAACGTGCCCCCCAAATAATAAAGCGTATAAAACAGGCCCATCCCCACGGCGCGGTTTTCCGGCCGGGCAGACAGGGTGCCAACCGCCATGATCACGCCGGGCTGGATCGATCCGCCGACGCCCAACAGGGCCGCCCAGGCGATCGGCCATCCGGTCAGCGCCAGCCCGATCATCCCGCCCACCAAGGACAGTGTTCCGATCAGGAAAATATTGAAGCCACCGAACCGGGCCGCCAGGCCGCCGCCGGCCAGCGTCCCCGGCACGTTGCCCCACATCATCACCGTCATGGCGAGCGCGATCGCCCCCAGCCCGTACCCGCGCACCGTCAGACTACTGGGCAGATACGACGCAAAGGCGGAAAACCCCGAGGTATAAACCGTCCAGACCCCGCCCGCGATCAACAGCAGCATGCACTCCCGCCCGCTGGGCAGGGAAAATCGCCGCGACATCACGCCCCGGTGCGCCGTTTCACGAAAGCTCGCGAGGAACAACACCAGCGACAGCGCCGCCGGCACGGCGTCGGTCAGGAATGCGACGTGCCACCCGTGCCCCGCCAGAACGGGCGGCAGCACCAACTGCGCCAGACCCATCCCGATCGGGAACCCGCAGACGGACACGCTGATTCCGATCATGAATCGCGAACCGGTGAACCAATCCGCGATGATCTTGCCCTGAAGCACGATCATCGCCACCGCCCCGACACCGGCAACCGCTCGGCCGACCGCGATGCCGCTGACGGTATCGGACCCGGCGCTGACGCACGAGCCCAAGGTCATCAGCGCCAACCCCGCCCCCATCACCCACCGGTCGCCGAACCGCCGGCCCAGCAGGCCCAAAGGCAGCGCGACGAAGGTCCCCAACAGCATGTAGATGCCGACAAGGCTGCCAAGCCCGGCGTAGCTCAACCCGAAGCGATCCACCAAATCCGTGCCGAGGCTCGCGACCGTCTGGAACTGATAGCCGAACGCAATGCGGGCGAGCGCCAGGGATGCGAGAATAAGCCAGGGGCGCAGGTGCATCCGTTTCCTCAATTCCAGACCGGTCTTCGCCGGGGCGCCGACCCTACCCAGCGGGGTTTGGGCTGACCACCGCCGATTACGCAACTCTTACCCCCAATCCTTTGGCAGCAGCCGGCTTGCCGACGCAAGGGCGCGCATTTTCCGTTCGCTCCGGTAGCGGCGGGCGCCTTAACCCCCTATCTTGCGCCTATGTCCGACACCCCCGCCTTCCTCGACACCGGCCGTCCGCTGGTACCCGACCTTGTTGTTCCGCGCGGCGTGCTGCCGTTCTTCCTGCCGCAGCGCCCGGTTCGTGGCCGCCTGGTGCGCTTGGGTCCGCTGGCGGATGCCCTGCTGACGCGGCACGACAACCATCCGGTCGTGACCCGGCTCGTCGGCCAGGCCATGGCCCTCGCGGCCGGCCTTTCCTCCGCGCTGAAGTTCCGCGGCTCCTTCAGCCTGCAAGCCAAGGGCGACGGTCCGGTTTCGATGCTGCTGGCGGACTGCACCGACGCAGGGGAGATTCGCGGACACGCCATCACCAACCGCGGCAAGCTGGATGCCCTGCTGGAAACCGACCCCAACCCGTCGGCCGAGGCCCTTCTCGGTAGCGGTTTCCTGGCTTTCACCGTCGATCAGGGCGGTGAACAGAACCGGCACCAGGGCATTGTCGCGATCGAGGGCGGGTCCCTGGCGGAAATGGCCCTGCACTACTTCGACACCAGCGAGCAACTTTTGTGTCAGGTCCACCTTGCAGCCGAGGAAACCCCGTCGGGCTGGCGCGCCGGCGCGCTTATCCTGGAAAAAGTCGCTGGTGCCGGCGGCATCGACCCGGCCCTTGGCGATGCGGAACAGGCGGAGAGCTGGCACACCGCCACCACGCTCGCCGCCACGTTGACTGACGCCGAACTGCTGAACGACGACCTGCCTTCCGACCAGTTGCTGTACCGGCTGTTCCATACCGAGGGAGTCGCCGCCGACCGCGCCCGAGCCTTGTCGTTCGGCTGCCGGTGCTCGCGTGCCAGGCTGGCGAGCATCCTGGAAGGGTTCCCCACGGAGGACCTGGATCACATGGCGATCGGTGACGATATCGTCATGACCTGCGAATTCTGCAATTATGATTTCCGGTTCCCGCGCCAGGCTGTTCATGGAACGGCGCCCGCACCCAAAGGGCCAAACCCGGTCTGATTTAACCAACAAGGGACTTCGCGCCTCGATGCAATCCGGATACCTGACCCGCCGCCTCACGCTGCTGATGCCGTTCGCCCTTGCTGCCTGCGGTGGGGAGCCGCCGCAAAGCTTCCCGCCGCTGCGCTTCAACGACCTGCCGCCGATTCAGTTGAACGTGGCCTCGATCGAAATCGAGCAGCGCTTCTTCCCGTCGGGCATGGCCCCCGATGTCAGCAACAAGGCCCCCGAACCGCCGATCGAGGCGCTAAAGGCGATGGCGAACGATCGCTTGCAGGCGTTCGGCACCGCGAACAAGGCGATCTTCGGGATCCAGGACGCGTCGATGATGCGGGAGAACGATATCGTCACCGGCTCTTTCGCTGTGTCATTGACGATCCTGGATGACAATGGCGCCCAGTTGGGCTTCGCGGAAGCGCGCGTGCAAAGCCGACATGTCGGCCGCATTCACGACATCAGGCCGGTTCTGTACGACATGACCAACGCCATGATGAATGACATGAATATCGAGTTCGAATACCAGATCCGTCACAACTTGAAGGCATGGCTGACGGACGGTGCGGCGCCTGACACGGCCGTGGAGCAGGCTCCGCTGGAGCAACCCCCGGCCCGTTGAATGTGCCGTGGCCGGGTCCCGACCCGGCCAAATCGGGTCGCCGCCCTTGGTTACTCACTCAGGATCGTCGAACCCCGGTTCCCGATCATCGCCAGCAATTCCCGTCTTGTCGCGACGTCGTCGCGGAAGGCGCCCAGCATCCGGCTGGTCACCATCGTTACCCCCGGCTTATGCACGCCGCGCGTTGTCATGCATTGATGCGCTGCCTCGATCACGACGGCCACGCCGCGCGGCTCCAGCACATCCTGGATCGTGTTGGCGATTTGCGCCGTCAACTTCTCCTGGATCTGCAGCCGCTTGGCATAGGCATCGACCACCCGGGCCAGCTTGCTGATCCCAACCACCCGGCGATGCGGCAGGTATGCGACATGCACCCGGCCAATGATCGGCGCCATGTGGTGCTCGCAGGTGCTCTCCAGGCGGATATCCCGCAGCAGGACGATTTCGTCGTAACCGTCGGTTTCCTCGAATGTGCGCTCCAGGACCGCGACCGGGTCCGTGGCGTAGCCGACGAAGAACTCCCGGTATGCCCTGGCGACACGCGATGGCGTATCCCGCAACCCCTCACGGTCGGGGTCGTCCCCGGCCCAACGCAGCAGCGTACGGATCGCGGCCTCGGCCTCCTCGCGAGTGGGGCGCTCCTCCGTAACCGCGTCAGCGGTTCGAGGCGAGGTAGGCGTAATAATGTTCACCGCGAAGAATCCTCCGGCTTGTGCCTTGGGCTTTGATGCCCGGGGCCGATATGGGGCCAGATCACAACCCCGCAACCCGTGTTATGTCAGCTTAATGAACCCTACCGCTTTGGTGCGGGCTGTCCAGGCTGAAGGCCGGAATGGCGACGTCGAAGTTCTCACCCGACGACGGGACCACCATATGATAGGCGCCCACCATGAACCCCGAAGGCGTGTCCAGCGGCGTGCCAGAGGTGTATTCAAAGCTTTCTCCAGGCTCCAGCACCGGTTGCTCGCCGACGACGCCCGCGCCATGCACATGCTGAGTCCGCCCGCGCGCATCGGTGATCTGCCACGTCCGGCGTAACAACTGGACCGGTTCGGCGCCCTGGTTCTCGATCTGCACCCGGTATGCCCAGACAAAGTGGTTCTCATCGGGCTGCGACTGATCGGCCAGGAAGAACGACCGAACGGAAACCCGCACGTCACGTGTGGTGCGGGAGTAATCGGCGCGCGCGTTGCCCGCGGAACGGGATTGCCGCTGCGGCTGGATCACGGGAGACGCCGGACGCTTGGTCCGACCGGGTTTCGGGTCTTCAGACGACATGACAGCAATCCTTTTTGCCTTGTCGAGGCAGGGAATCAAGGACAATCCACGTGGCTTGTCCAGGATGCCGCTTTCATGCGCCGATACGGCACCCCGTCTGGCTTATCGGGCGATACACATCCGCTGCCGGAATGACACCGATTTGCTCGTAATGATCCCACGCGCCGTGCATCGCTTCCGGCGCCTTGACGCGCAGCAATGACAGGTCGGCCATTAGTCGCCCGTCGAGACGCAAACGCGCGGTGCGACCAAAGAAGTAAACTGGATTCCGGCGCATTTCCTCGTTTACCAGGACCGCATCGAGGGTTTCCGTCGCCACCACCGCCCGCAAAAAATGTCGCACCGCGGCATAGGCCGCGGCATGCGCCGTATTGGGCATCTGTCCAACGGCGTCCATGAACCGGTTCGAAAACGATCTCGATGGTTCGTTCTGATTCCAAAAAAACGAATCCGCCAGCAACAGCCCCTTCGCGGCCTTTGCTCCAGCGGCATGAATGTCGCCCAGGGCCGGTACGAAAGCCACAACCGAACGACCGTCGCCGAACAGCCCGCCGTCCTGGAACTGGCCAAGCTGCACGGCCAGCGCCCGGGTTATGTCGCAGAGCCCGATCGCCTTCGCGCCCGCCGCCTTGGCCTGCGCGATGACTGATCCGTAGTCGCTCTCCTCGGCCGGATGCCGCGAGCGCCCTACGACCTGGCCCCCGATTGCCTCGATCGCTCGGATCGCGTCGGCTTCAACCGCCATGCCCAACGCCGTATCGGGCACAACCAGGAACCAGCTTTTCGTTCCGCCGCGGGCCACCGCCCCTACCAACGCATTTGCCATAGACGCGCTGTCGATCGTCCAACTCGACGCCAGCGGCGAGCAAGCGCGCCCGGTCAGAGCCGGGCTTATCGTGCCGGTCATCAAAGCGGTACGCCTACGGGCCGTCGCGAGTGCCTGCACCGCCAGTGCCGCCCCGGTGCCTGGAACATCGATAATGGCCGAGACGCCCTGGTCGAACCACCTTTTGGCGACCGCCAGTGCATCATCCGGCTTCAGGATGAAGCTATCCTCCAGCAACGAAAGCGGCCGCCCGTCAGGCAGCAGCCCGGTATCCCTGATCGCCATCTTCACCGCTTGGACCAGCGGTGGCCCGGACACCGAGGCGCCGAGGCCGCTCTGATCCGACAACACGCCGACGACCAGCGGCGGCGGTGCATCCTGCGCACCGGCCACCGCCGGCAGCAGGACCGCGCCGCCAGCGGCCGCGAACAACGTCCGGCGCGTCAGTGCGTGCGCCGCCAGGGGGACGTTAGGGTCTGATGCGGCAGACCCCGGGTCGGGTGGAGATGGCGGCGCGGTCATCGCAATGACGCTATAGCAGGTTCAACGCTCGCCGCAGATCGTCCTTGATGTCTTCCACGTCCTCAAGTCCAATAGACACGCGGATAACGCCGTCAGTGATCCCCAGCTTTGCCCGTTCCGCCTCGCCAATACGCATGTGCGTGGTGGTAGCCGGGTGGGTCGCGAGCGACTTCGAATCCCCCAGGTTGTTCGACACAGCGATCAACTGGAATCCGTTCATGACCTTGAACGCGCCGTCTTTTCCACCGGCAACCTCAAACGTCACGACGGTGCCGCCGCCGGTCATTTGTTTCAAGGCCAGATCCTGCTGCGGGTGATCGGCGCGCATGGGATACCAGACCCGGGTGATGCCGGGTTGCTCCGCCAGGAAATCGGCCACGGCAGCGGCCGAACGGCCGGCGGCATCCACGCGCAGGGCCAGCGTTTCGATGCCTTTCAAGATCACCCAGGCATTGAACGGCGACAGGGCGGGGCCGGTGTTGCGGATGAATGGCTGCAAGACGTCGTCGATCCACTTCTTGCTGCCGAGAACGGCGCCACCGAGCACCCTGCCCTGCCCGTCCATGTGCTTGGTGCAGGAATAGACGACGACATCGGCGCCCAGCTTCAGCGGCTGCTGCAACAGCGGCGTGGCGAACACATTGTCCACGACGACAATTGCCCCGGCGGCATGCGCCAGCGCCGCCACCGCGGGTAGGTCAACGAGTTCCAGCATCGGGTTGGATGGGGTTTCCAGCAGCACCAGATTGGCCGAACGCGACAACGCCTGTTGCCATTGCGCCAGATCGCCGCCGTCCACGAAATCCGCGGTGATGCCGAACTTCGGCAACAGGGTAGAAACGATCCAATGGCACGACCCGAACAATGCGCGGGAGGCCACCACGCGATCGCCCGCCTTCAGATGCGACAGCAGTGCCGCATTCACCGCCGCCATACCGGTCGCCATGGTGCGGCACTCTTCCGCACCCTCGATCAGGCACAGGCGTTGTTCCAGCATCGACAGGGTTGGGTTGGCGAAGCGCGAGTATTGGTAATGCTCGATTTTTCCCGCGAAGGTCGCCTCGGCCTGTTCGGCGTCGTCGTAAACGTAGCCCGAGGTCAGGAATAACGCTTCAGCGGTTTCACCATGGTGGGTGCGCTGCACGCCGCCATGCACCAAGCGGGTCGCGGGACGCAAATGGGAGGGATCGAATGTCATATGTCAGGGCCCTTGCACGCGAATGACCCGACCGTTGAGCAGCCTGAATCCGAAATTCGGACCCGATGCTGGCCTCTTTAGCGCGCTTGTTTAACCTCGCCGCAATCCGGCCGGACAAATCACGAGGACCGGAACACCCCGGTAGAGCGCTGATAGGACCAAATCCGCCGATGCGTCAATGGGAATGGTCGCGGCTGGACGTGATGGCCAACGGGCTGGGGGAAGGTTGGAGCATGACCTCCTTCTCCCGGTATAGCGGCGCGCGGCACGCGCCATCCGCGCTTCGACGGTTGGTGCGAAGATGGCCGGGACACGCCCGGCCATGACGGGAATGGCAAGGACCGTTCCTTACCCCGGCATGGCCGGTACCGGCAGGCCCTCGGCCCGGTCAGGCCCCGTCCGAACTACCGAAACGACGCGTTGATCTTCGCCAGTGCGGCCGAACCCGGGCACAGAACCGACTCGTCCAGGGTGTTCAGCGGCTTATCCGTCGTGTGCAACTGGGCATGCAGGTCTTCCGGCGCGGAATCCACATACAACAGTCCAGTCACGATCTCCCCCAGCGCCCGTCGTGACTCGATGTGGTGCATCGCCGCCGTGCGGTCGTGGACGTCGTAGTCGGAATCCAGTTTGCTCAGCCGCAGCACCGAACCGTCGGGCTGGGTGATCAGTTGCACGCCGGCGGAGTCATGTTCGGGCGTGCCCTGGGGATGCGCGATCACATCCAGCTTGCCGACGGCGTGGTTATGCTCGCGAACATAATCCAGGCTCTTTGTGGAGCCCTCGTGGTTGTTGAACGCCACGCAGGGGGAGATGCAGTCGATGAACGCCGCGCCCTGATGCTTCAGCGCCGCCTCGATCAGCGGCACCAACTGCGCCTTGTCGCCGGAGAAGCTGCGGGCGACGAAGGTCGCGCCCAACAGCAGGGCCATGGCGACCAGATCGACGGGTTCGGAACTGTTCACCACGCCGCGCTTGGACTTGGCGCCCTTGTCGGAGGTGGCGGAGAACTGACCCTTGGTCAGCCCATAAACGCCATTGTTCTCAACGATATAGACCATGTTGACGCTGCGGCGCATGGCATGGGCGAACTGACCCAGGCCGATGGAGGCGCTGTCGCCGTCGCCGGAGACGCCCAGATAGATCAGGCCGCGGTTGGCCAGATTGGCCCCGGTCAGCACCGACGGCATGCGGCCGTGCACCGAGTTGAAGCCGTGCGAGGCCCCCAGGAAGTAGGTCGGCGTCTTCGACGAGCAGCCGATGCCGGACAGCTTGGCGATGCGATGCGGCGGCAGGTCCATCTCGAAGCACGCCCGTACGATCGCTGCGCTGATCGAGTCGTGGCCGCAGCCGGCGCACAGCGTGGAGATCGTGCCTTCGTAGTCGCGCCGGGTGAAGCCCAGGGCGTTCTTGTGCAGATCGGGGTGATGCAGCTTCGGCTTGGTGATGAAGGTCATGACACAGCCTTTTCGGTCGCCCTGGATGACAGTGCGGTGGACAGGGCCTGAACGATGAAACGCGCGCTGATCGGGGTGCCGTCGTAATGCACGACCTTGCCCAATCGCTTGGGATCAACTTCCAACTCGTTTACCAGCATGGAGCGCATCTGGCCGTCGCGGTTCTGTTCAATCACGAAAACATGGTCGTGGGCGGCGACGAATGCCTCCACTTCCTGTCCGAAGGGGAAACCGCGGACGCGCAACAGATCGACATGGATGCCCATCTCTTGCAGACGGATCGCTGCTTCCGCCATCGCCGGGCTGGTGGACCCGTAATAGATCGCACCGTAACGGGTGAACTGGTCGGCCTTGGTTTCGATCGCCGGCGGGATCAGGGTGGCGGCGGTGCGGTGCTTCTTCAGCAGGCGCTCCATGTTCTCCTGGTAGTCGTGGCCTTCTTCCGAGTAGCGCGCCATCCGGTCCTTCGACGTGCCGCGCGTGAAGAACGCCCCCTTGCTGGGGTGGGTGCCGGGATAGGTGCGATAGGTGATGCCGTCGTTATCGACATCCAGATAGCGGCCGAACAATTTGCCGGATTGCAGTTCCTCGGCCGTCATCACCTTGCCGCGGTCCATCTTGCGGCTGTCGTCCCAGGTCAGCGGCTTGGTCAGCCGTTCGTTCATGCCGATTTCCAGATCCAGCATGACGAAGATCGGGGTTTGCAGCCGGTCCGCCAGATCGAAGGACAGCGCGCCGAACTCGAAGCACTCGTGCGGGTCTTCGGGGATCAGCAGGACGTGCTTGGTATCGCCATGCGAGGCATAGGCGCAGGCGGTCAGGTCGCTCTGCTGGGTGCGCGTCGGCATGCCGGTGGACGGGCCGGAGCGTTGCACGTCGATGATCACCGCCGGGATTTCGGCGAAGTAGGCCAGCCCGATAAACTCCTGCATCAGGGAAATGCCGGGGCCGGAGGTCGCGGTGAAAGACCGGGCACCGTTCCAGGCGCCGCCGATGACCATGCCGATCGACGCGAGTTCGTCTTCCGCCTGGACGATCGCCACGTTGGTTTTGCCGGTGGCCTTATCGGTCCGCATCATGCCGCAGTATTTGGTGAAGGCCTCGGCGACCGAGGACGACGGCGTGATCGGATACCAGGCGCACACCGTCGCACCGCCGTAAACCGCGCCCAGGGCGGCGGCGGCGTTGCCGTCCATGAAGATGCGGTCGCCGACGGAATCGGCGTGCTTCAGGGTCAGACCGATCGGATACGGCAGGTTATGCTTCACCCACTCGCGGCCCATGTGCAGGGCGGCGATGTTGCCGGCGATGATCTTCTCGCGGCCCTTGAACTGGTCGGCCAGCAGTTTCTCGATGACCGCCGTATCCATGTCCAGCAAGGCCGACAGCGCGCCCAAGCCGACGATGTTCTTGAACAACGTCCGTTGGCGGGAGTCGCTGTACGCCTTGTTAGTCATGTCGGTCAGCGGCACGCCCAGCACGACGATATCCGACCGGAACTTGTCCGCCGGGATGGTGCGGGTGCTGTCGTAGAACAGGTAACCGCCCGGTTCGATCGACGCCACATCCTGGTCCCAGGTCTGCGGGTTCATCGCCACCATCAGGTCCGGTCCGCCGCCGCGCGCGGCGATGTGGCCGGCTTCGGAGATCCGCACCTCATACCAGGTCGGCAGG
>DNXO01000109.1:42401-46601 GCA_003506895.1 Acetobacteraceae bacterium
TGGAGGGGAAGATGTTGCGCGGCGTGGCGACGATGCCCATCCGCAGCACAGCCTTGACGAACAGCGCGTTGGCGCTGGCCGAGCCCGATCCGTTGACGTTGGCGAATTTTACAACGAAGTCGTTGACCCGTTGCAGGCCGTCCACTGGTTCTACTTGCTGCAGCATACGCTTTCCGCCTGAGCCACATTGATAATGATGCGTTGCATATCCCACGCGCCCGTGGGGCACCGCTCCGCGCACAGACCGCAGTGCAGGCAGACGTCCTCATCCTTCGCCAGGATGCGCCCGGTCTTCAGCGGGGCCGAGACGTACAGCGCCTGATCCAGCGTGGTTGCCGGGGCGCTCAACCGGCTGCGGAGGTCGTCTTCCGTACCGTTGTCGGTGAAGGTCAGGCAATCCACGGGACAGATGTCCACGCAGGCATCGCATTCGATGCAGGCGGGTTCGGTGAACACGGTCTGCACGTCGCAGTTCAGGCACCGATGTGCTTCGGCCACCGCCTGCTTGAAGTCAAATCCAAGCTCGACCTCGGCCTTGATATCCTTCAACGCGGCGGTCTTTTCGCGATGCGGCACCTTGAAACGCAGGTCCAAGGAGGGGCTGTTGTCATAGCTCCATTCATGGATACCCATGCGCTGGCTGACGACATCCACGCCCGGCGCCGGGCGGTCTTTCAGGTCCAGACCTTGGCAGAACTGGTGGATCGAAATCGCCGCCTGATGGCCGTGGGCGACGGCCCAGATGATGTTCTTGGGTCCGAAAGCCGCGTCTCCGCCGAAGAAGACCTTGGGGTTGGTGGACTGGAAGGTGGCTTCATCCAGGACCGGCAGGCCCCATTTGTCGAAGTCCAGGCCGATGTCGCGTTCGATCCAGGGGAACGCGTTTTCCTGCCCGACGGCGACCAGCACGTCGTCACATTCGAAGAACTGATCCGGCTCGCCGGTCGGCACCAGGTTGCGGCGGCCGCGGGCGTCGTACTCGGCCTTCACCTTCTCGAAGGTCATGCCATAAAGCCGGCCGTTGTCGTGCTTGAATTCCTTGGGGACCAGGAAGTTCAGGATGGGGATGTCCTCCCCGATCGCGTCTTCCTTTTCCCAGGGCGAGGCTTTCATTTCCTCGAACCCGGAACGGACGATGACCTTGACGTCCTCACCGCCCAGACGGCGGGCGGAGCGGCAGCAGTCCATCGCGGTGTTGCCGCCGCCAAGGACGATCACCCGGCGGCCGACCTTGGTGATGTGGCCGAACGACACCGAGGACAGCCAATCGATGCCGATATGGATGGAGGCAGCGGCTTCGGTGCGGCCCGGGATGTTCAGGTCGCGGCCGCGCGGGGCACCGGTGCCGACGAAGATCGCATCATAATCTTCAGCGAGAAGTTGCTTCAGGCTTTCGACCCGCTGGCCCAGCCGCATCTCGGGACCCAGCGCGGTGATGTAGCCGACTTCCTCGTCGATGACTTCTTCCGGCAGGCGGAATTTGGGAATTTGGGTGCGGATCATACCGCCGGCGCGCGTGTCGCCATCATGGACGACCACATGGTAGCCGAGCGGGGCGAGGTCGCGTGCGACGGTCATGGCGGCGGGGCCGGCGCCGACCAGGGCGACTTTCTTGCCGTTCCGGGCGGTCGCGGGCGTGGGCATCAGGTTGCTGACGTCGCCCTTCATGTCCGCGGCAACGCGTTTCAGGCGACAGATCGCGACCGGTTCTTCCTCGACGCGGCCTCGGCGGCATGCGGGCTCGCAGGGGCGATCGCAGGTTCGGCCCAGGATCCCGGGGAATACGTTGGACTTCCAGTTGATCATGTAGGCGTCGGCATGGCGGCCAGCGGCGATCAAGCGGATGTATTCGGGAACCGGCGTGTGTGCTGGGCAGGCCCACTGACAATCGACCACTTTATGAAAGTAGTCGGGGTTCTGGACATTTGTCGGATCCAACGGGCGCTCCTCTCCTCCGGCCGGGTCGATTTCCGTTAGAAGGAGGATTTCCCCACCCGCTGCCGTCCGAGCCCTTTAGCCGTTGGGTCACAGTAGGCGCAACGGGGAGTCGCGGCAATCCCGACCGCTTGTGGGCGATTGAGCCTTACGCTCCGCGTCATGCGCGTCGCCGGTTCGTGCGACGGTGGGCGGGAGACGCGCGACCATGACGAGAAACGGGGGCATCGCAATCCGACAATGGTGCCCCTCGCCTCAGTGAGTCTTCGCCTCGAAGCGATACGGCGATGCTCCGGCGGTCAGTGGATCCAGCGACAGCCGGTGTTCCAGTGGTGGAAACGCCCGGCTGCCGCAATCCGGCCGGTCGCACAGGCGGCACGACAGGCCTATCCCCACCCTCGCCCGGTCGAGGTCCAGACCATCGGCATAGACGACGTCTCCGGCGTTGGACACCGCGCAGCCCATCGCAACCACATGGGTCGGGCGTGGCTCGCCCCAGCGCACGACGGGCTGAGCGATGGCCTGAGCGAAGCACAGATAGGTGGCGCCATCGGGCAGTTCGGCGACCTGGACCTGCACGGTGTTGGGTTGCGCGAAGGCGGTATGGACGATCCAACGGGGGCACGAGCCGCCGTAGCGGGCGAACGGGAAGCCCGCCGCGGAGAACCGTTTGGAGACGTTTCCGGCCGGATCGACCCGCAGAAAGAAAAACGGGACTCCCCTGGCCCCGACCCGCTGAAGCGTGGACAGGCGGTGGCAGGCCTGCTCGTAGGAAACACCGAATCGCGCGGCGACTGCCTCCATGTCGTGCCGCAAGGCCGAGGCGGCTGCATGAAACGCGGCATAGGGCATCACCAGCGCGCCCGCGACATAGTTCAGCAGACCGATTCGCATCAGCATTCCAGCCTCGGTGGTCGAGGGGGCAGCCTCTTTCAGCACGGTTTCGACCGCCTCGCGGGCCTCCAGCAACGCCAACTGGAAGGCCATGTGGAAGCCGCGGCTCTCGCGTGGGAGCGATTCGGACAGAGCCAGGCCGCGGGTGGCGGGATCGTAACGGCGCAGAGCCAGCTCCAGTGGCTGCACCGTGACGCGGACGCCGTGGACGATGCGCAAACGCTCCGCGATCGCGTGGTTCATTTCGGCTGGCGCGCCCGGGGCGAGTTGGCTGGCCAGCGCCTCGGCGGCATCCTCAAGGATCGGGAAGTGGTTGCCGCGATCGTCGAAGAAGTCGCGGACTTCTTCATTGGGCAGCAGGATTCGGCGGCCGGATGGCAGCGCGATGCCGTTGGCATCCTCCCGAGCGACGCGCCATGCTCTGTAGAGGGCCAGTACAGCTCTGGCGGCGTTTGGGCTGCTGGCGGCCAGGGCCTCGACTTCGGCATCGGCGACGTCGTCCGCGCCCAGCAGCGGATCGGCGAAGGCCTCGCGCAGGCCGACTTCCAACTGCCGCTCTTGCGTGCCGGACAGTTCGCCAAGATCGACGCGCAGGGTTTCGCCCAGCTTGATCAGCAGGGAGGCGGTGACGGCGCGCTGGTCGTGCTCGATCAGGTTCAGATAGCTGGCGGAGATCCCCAGCCGGGTCGCCAGTGCCTGCTGCGACAGCCCCCGCTCGGTTCGCAGCCGGCGCACCGTCCGCCCGATCAGCGTGCGGCTCATGCTTTACATCCTTTACAGATTTACGTCATAGGCTGTGAAGTTGGCCACGGTATTGCGCGGTTTAACAGGAATTAGGGCTTCGCTTTCGCCGGTGCAATGTCAATCATTCACTCACCGAATGACGGCATGAAGGAGCACCCGACAATGCGTTCTACCCCAGTGTATGCACCCGATGGCATGGCCGGGTTCAGCGGCACCCGCACGCTGCTTGATCGCTTCGACGATGGTTTGGTGCACAATCACAACTGGGCGGCCAGTTCGCATGATCGGCCGTCACAAGCTGGATCTGCCGGCGTGCCGGCGGGGAGCAGGGTACGCGCCTATGACACGGTCCAGGCGCATGATCGGTTCGACGACGGCCTTGTGCATAACCATGCATGGGCTGTCGGCGGCAAATGATAGCCTGAGGAATGAGGAAGCCCGAGGTGGGCGGCGAGGCGATGCTGGCCGTTCGGGGATGTCGCGTTAGGTGCGCCCCGTTCGGCTGCTGATGTTGGATCGCCTGCCGTAAGGGTTTAACACGGAGCCAGGCACGATCCCGAAGATTAGGGGCCGCTGCGAAATAACCGCTTCGATGGACGCACAGCCGGTGGAGACCGTCATGGCGGG
>DNXO01000112.1:0-31556 GCA_003506895.1 Acetobacteraceae bacterium
CGGGGACGATCGAGTGGGAGTGATTTAGGCCGTTTCGGCGGCGTCTGCCAACAATCGTAAAAAAACGCCATAATGAAATGAAGTAAATAAATTTATCTATCAGGGTCAATCGCCGTCAGTTTGGAGGCAGTACTCCGATTTGACGGCGTCTCTGACGGTATAATCACCTCTTGCTCACGTCCAAAACTCGCTATACCGTCAACCCGGTGAGGTCGATTGACGGTATTTTTCTCAGAGGTGAGAGCGATGCTGATGGACGTGGCCTTTAAGAACCTGAAACCCAAGGAAAAACCGTACAAGGTGGCGGATTGCGACGGCATGTATGTCGTCGTCGCGCCGTCGGGAACTGTCACTTTCAGGCTCGACTATCGGCTGAATGGCAGGCGCGAGACCGTCACTTTCGGCCAGTACGGTCCGGCCGAACTATCCCTCGTCCGTGCCCATGATATGACGATCGGTGCGCGCCGCTCGGGCATGGAATGCAATGCTCTCGCCCACGAAAAGCAGCACGCGAAGCGGCGGATCAAGGGAGCAAAGAGCGTCGGCGACTTCGGGGCAAGGTGGCTTTCCACCGCGACGATGGCCGACATCACCTGCGCGATGCCCGCGCCATTTTCGAGCGGGAGCTGGTCCCGACCCGCGGAAATCGCCCTCCGCACGAAATCACGCCGGATGATCATCGACCGCTGTGCGCTAAGATCGTCGAACGCGGCGCGCCGACGACGGCAATCCATGCTCGCCACATCATCAAACAGATTTACGGCTTTGCGATTTTGCATGGGGAGAAGGTCGCCAACCCGGCCGACGAAGTCGGCCCCGCATCGATCGCCACCTTTGTGGCCAAGGACCGATCGCTGTTCTCGGATCGAGCTGCTTATCATGCTCAAGCAGCTTGAACATGTGGCCACGCTTCCGACGATCCGACCTCGGATACGCCTGTTCCTGCTTACGATGGTGCGCAAGAGCGAGCCGCAGGACACAACCTGGGATGAGGTGGATTTCGAAAACGACCCCAAGCGGACAATTATACCAGCCGCCCGAAGCTTCGACTCTTTTGTCAGTCGGCGGGCGGCTGGTATCCTATTGATTTGGCGCGCGGCCGCCCCACCAACCCCGCGCGCATACCAGTCGGCCCATGGGGCCGCTGGTATTACATGCTAGTCTCGCGAGCCATCAAACGGACGGAGGATGATAGCAATGTTGGAAACGGACAAGGTGTTCGCTGGCTCGATTCCGGAAAACTACGACCGCTATATGGTGCCGTTGATTTTCGAGCCGTTCGCCGCGGATGTTGCCCAACGAGCAGCGTCCTTCGCGCCAAGCGCCGTTTTGGAAACCGCCGCGGGCACCGGGGTTGTCACCCGCGCATTGGCGCCAAAACTGTCCCCCGGCGCAAGCTATACCGTAACCGACCTCAACCAGCCGATGCTCGACTACGCCGCTTCGCGACAAGCTCCAGACAGTCGCATCAAATGGCGACAAGCGGATGCTCTGGCGCTACCGTTTGAAAATGCGGCCTTCGATCTCGTTTGTTGTCAGTTTGGCGCGATGTTCTTTCCCGACCGCCCTTCTGCCTACCGCGAAGCAAAGCGAGTCCTGAAGCCCGGAGGGCATCTTTTGTTCAGCGTATGGGATCGCATCGAGGAGAATGTATTCGCGGATGATGTGACGAATGCTCTCGCAAGGATTTTTCCGAACGATCCGCCGCGCTTTCTGGCACGCACGCCGCACGGCTACCACGATACGGCACTGATCCGTAGCGAGCTGGAGGACGCAGGTTTCTCCCGCGTGGTGATCGAAACGAGAGCCGAACAAAGCCGAGCATCCTCGCCGCGCCTTCCCGCCGTTGCTTATTGTCAGGGAACTCTTCTTCGCAACGAGATCGAGGCCAGAGAGGCGGGAAAACTGGAAGCTGCAACCGACTACGCCGCATCCGCGATTGCACACAGACATGGCAGCGGCGAGGTTTCCGCCAAAATTCAAGCACACGTGATCGTGGCTGTGGTCTAAGCGCTGGAATATCCTGTTCCGGCACTTCGCGACATTCCGCTGCTACGCAGCCATTGCGTCGCTTGCGGAGTGAAGCGGACATGAACCGAATTTGTGAGTACGCGGCCTAGGCGAAAAACGTTGGAGAAGAGGCAATTCCTGGCGATTGAACACGATTGGAGTTTTTGAATGAAGCCAGAATTTTCCCAATGAAATCAGCAGATCAAAGGACGATAAACATTGCTTCTGTCCGCATCACCGGTCGCGTTGGCCGGCCACATAGCCTCCCCCGTCCGTCGGACGTAGCGCCTCGAACAGTTCGCCCATGGTTGCATAATCGCGATAGCCACAGCGCGCGATTGGTTGTGCCGCCGCCGTATCAAAGCGTCCGTTCCGGATGTATTCATCGGCGATATGCACGCCAACGACCTGTCCGATGATCAACCAACCCTCCAGCGCTTTGCCATGAACATCGTGCAACCGCATGGAGCTGACCACGCGGCATTCCAGTGAGGCCGGAGTAGCGGCGACCCGCGGTGCCTTCACGATGCGCGATGGCGCCGTCGCAAGTCCGGCGGCCTGGAACTCATCTTCTCCAGCGGCCAGATCGCCCGAGGAAATGTTCATCGCATCGAAAAGCGGCCGGGTACTGAGATTGAACACGAATTCGCCGGTCGCGATGGCATTGGCCGCGCTGTGCTTCATCGTTTCGCTGCTGAACGCCAGCATCGGCGGGTTCGAGTGAACAGCGTTGAAAAAGCTGTACGGCGCGAGATTGGGTCGTCCGTCGCTATCCACTGTCGAAATCCAGCCGATCGGCCGCGGCGCGATGATTGCCTTGAAAGGATCATGGGGCAAACCGTGGCCAAGTCGAGGTTCGTAGAACATAGCGACATCAAAACCTTCTATCTACAGGCGGTGCGCGATAACATCGTTTGGCCTCGGACTAATACATCGTTTCCAGGAAGCCAACCATTTGGGCCGATCCCCATGCCGGCCATCCATCTGGTAGCCTATGCCATCATTCACCTCAAACATGTTGATAAGGCGACAATGGCGGCACGGCGGTCCGCGATGACAGCCCGCGTCCCGGCCGCGCGCCGGGATCACCACCGGTGGCCGGGCCTGGCTGGTTTCGCTGGCGTGCAAGAAGGCCAAGGACGTTGGCAAGACAAATCTCGAAGCTGGCCCGTCCAGGGCGTGATGGGCAGGGCCACGGAGCCACTGCTGAGGCACGCAGGAGGCTGTTCCAAGACTTGCTCCAAAGTGGAGGGATTTCGGAACACCGTTTCAAGGAATCCATCTGAAGTTATCGAAATTGGCGCGCCCTGGTGGATTCGAACCACCGACCCACAGCTTAGAAGGCTGTTGCTCTATCCTACTGAGCTAAGGGCGCCCAAAGCCAATGTCCGTACACTCTACTCTATTACCCCGCCAAAGCGCCCCTGCCAATTGTTGACGCGGATCGCCCTTTGGGTTGGAAAAGAACCAGCCGAGGGAACCTGTCCATTGAACCGCATGCTGATCGCCATCGTGGCGATGTTCCTGCAACAAACCTGCGGTTCGGTGGGCCGGGTGCTGCCGGCGGTCCTCGCGCCGCTGATCATCCTGGAGCTGCACGCCGATCCATCCTGGGTCGGGGTCTATTTTGCCCTCTCTGCGTTGGCCGCACTGGTCGGCCAGTTGGGATCGGGCGGCTTCATCATCCGCCATGGCGCGATCCGCATGAGCCAGATGGCCCTGCTGTCGACCGGAGGCGGCATGGCCGTCGCGATCGTCGGAGGTGCGGCCGGCTTCGTGCTGTCGGCCCTGGTCGGTAACGGCATCGCCGCCGTGGCAACCCCCGCCAGTTCCCAGTTGCTCGGTCGGTGGGCGGTCCGGCGATACGCACCGTTCGCGTTCTCCATCGCGCAGACCGCCATCCCCGCCGGCATCCTTCTGGGTGGGTCGCTTGGCCCCACACTGGCGCAATCGCTGGGCTGGCGTGGCACGATGCTGGCCAGCGCTGGTCTATGCCTGGCGGTGGCGCTGCTGCTGCAGCCGTTGCGCGGTCGGCTGGATACCGATCCCGACCCAACGCATCCGATCCACCTGTCGGACTTCGTCACGACGGTGACCAGCGTGCTGGCGGTGCCGGAGTTGCGCGCGCTGTCATTCGCCTGCTTCGCTTTCAACGGGCTTCAGTCGGTGTTCACCGCCTATTTCGTGACGTATCTGGTGGCGCTGAGGTACGATCTGGTCGCGGCGGGATCGCTGTTCTCGATGGTCATCGCGATTGCCATCCCGTGCCGGATCCTGTGGGGCTGGGTCGGGAGTTTCTACGTGCCCCCCCGCTTCGTCATGGCCGGCCTGGCGTTCGGCATGGCGGTCAGCGCCGTATTGACGGGGGCGTTCTCGGCGACTTGGACAACCCTGGCGATCGGGTTGGTCACCAGCGTCCTGAGTGCCACCGCGATGTCGTGGCACGGGATCCTGCTGTCGGAGTCCGCACGTCTCGCGCCGTTCGGCCGAGCGGGGTCGATAACGGGGGGCGTGCTGTCGTTTGGGCAGATGGGGGCGTTTCTGCTGCCGGCGGTGTTCTCGTTGCTGCTGCACGTCACGGGGGGATACGCGGCGGGTTGGGCGGTTTGCGCGATCCCGGCGATGCTGGTGGGGGTGAATTTGCTGCGGAAGAAGGTGACGATGCACGCGTCGCGGTAGCCTTGGGGCCAGGGGCTACGGCCTGACCGGATTTCGCGCCCATGCGGGATTGGGTGTAGAAAGCACCTCAAACAGGGGAGTCAGCCGAAATGATCGTCGTCCACCACCTGAACGATTCCAGATCCCAGCGCATTCTCTGGCTTCTGGAGGAACTGGGCGTCCCCTACGAGATCACTTTCTACCGGCGAGACGCCCAAACCCGCCTTGCCCCGCCCGAACTCAAAGCCATTCATCCGCTCGGAAAATCCCCGGTCATCACCGACAACGGCCGGGTGATTATCGAATCCGGCGCGATCATCGACTACATCATCCGCCACCACGGCAACGGCCGCTTGCAGCCCCGGATGGAAACCCCGGCCTACGACGACTACGTCCAATGGCTGCACTTCGCCGAGGGCTCCGCAATGCTCCCGTTGCTGCTGAAACTTTATGTCTCCAGACTGGGCGAAGCCGGCGCCCCGTTGCATCCAAGAATAGAAAGTGAAATCGCCAATCATCTTGGCTACATAAACAACTGCCTGGCAGGAAAGCCCTACCTGCTTGGCGAAGCAATGACCGGTGCCGATATACAAATGAGCTTCGTAGGCGAAATCGCCGCAACGCGCACCGACAGAACCGCCTACCCACATATCGATGCCTGGGTTCACCGCTTCCAGGCCCGCCCCGCCTACCAGGCCGCCCTGACCCGAGGCGGCCCCTATAGCTTCGCCTGAAACCATACCAACCGCCCGAAGCTTCGACTCTTTTATCAGTCGGCGGGCGGCTGGTCCCGGGCATGGGCTGGTCATCCCCGCTTTGTCGGACGAGGAAGGCCAGCCCCGTTGCCATCGAGCGGACCCGAAAGAGCCCGCCCCTACCGCCGCACCGCCATGACAATCCGGTTGGTATTCGTCCCGCCGCGATTATTGCCAACGCCCCAGCAATTCGCTGTCTTGGTGAAATCCTGCTGGTTCACCATCACCCCCAGCACCTCGAAAGGCAGCCCCTCGATCGCCGCCGCGACATGCCGCTCCAGCAGCACCTTCCCGCCGCGCACTTCCCCAACCTCGAACGCCACGAACCCGCCCGGCCGCACCACCCGCGCGAACTCGACGAATCCCCGCCGGACAAACGCCTCCCAGTCCGCGATGCCGCGATGCTTGTCGATCCGCACATCCCCCGCATCGATCCCGGCGAACCAGCACCGCAGCCAGTTGTCGCCTTCGTAATCAACCACATCCAGAAACGGGGGCGAGGTCACGATCAGGTCCACCGACCCATCCGCCAATCCCGGCGTCCGCTCCGCCGGCCCGGTCATCAGCACGGCGGGCGGATGCGGCGGCGGCATACCATCCGCCAGCAAAGTTCGTGTCTTCTTCAGGATAATCGCCCGCACATCCCGCACCGGAGGCACCTGCGAGCGAGCCTCGTTGATTTTCCGCTGCGACCGCGCCGAGACCGCTTGGTTCGGCGGCATCGTATAAACCGAGAAGAACCCCGGCGAGTGCCCCGTCAACCGGTTCAACGCCACCATCCTGATCCAGGCATCCACCGGCTCATCCGCCCGAAGCGCGCGCCGCAACGCCTTGATCTGCCGCAGCGTCTCGGGATGGTAGAACGCCAGCAGGTCGGTATCGGCCGGATCGGCCGCCGCCGCCGCCGACAAGTCGATCGCCGCCAACCGGTCCCGCACGGCCTGGATCGGGGGCGGATCGAACCGAGGCCCCGACAACATCGCGCTCAGTGGATTGACGTCGTTCGCCGCCGGTGCCCGCCCCATCAAGGCGGCCTGCACCGCCGTGGTCCCACGCCCCGAAAACGGATCGTAAACCCGATCCCCAGGCGAGGTCAGCCGCTCGATAAAAAACGCGGGAAGCTGGGACTTAAAGCAGGCTCGGTAGCTGATCTCATGGATCGAGTGGCCGCGCCGCTGCCCCGCGGTCCAGAACGCATTGACGAAATAGCGCAGCCCCGCTTCGTCAAAGACAACGGTCTGGGCACCGTCCAGACTAAACCGGCGCAGCCCGTCGATCACTGCAGGAACGGGTTGTTCGCCTTCTCCGCCCCGATCGAGGATCCCGGCCCATGCCCACACAGAAACGACATATCGTCGCCCAGGGGCAGCAGTTTGGTCTTGATCGCGTCGATCAGTGCGGCCGTATCACCATACGGAAAGTCGGTGCGCCCGACCGATCCCTGGAACAGCACGTCGCCCACCAGGGCAAACCGAGCCTCTTTGTTGACGAAGACCAAGGATCCGGGGGTGTGACCGGGGCAGTGCAACACCTCAAACCGATGCGGCCCCAGGGCCAGCATCTCGCCCTCCGCCATCCAGCGATCAGGCGTCACATTCGAAGCGACGAAACCGTACGCGGCTGCCTGTTCGGCAATCCCGTTCAACAGGAACTCGTCGCGTTGATCCGGCCCCTCGACCGGCACCGCGGCGCCGTATTTCGCGGTGAGCGCATCACGCAATCCGGCCGCGCCACCCGCATGGTCCAGATGCCCGTGGGTCAGCACGATCTTCTCGATCACCGCCCCGGTTTGCTCGATGGCCGCCAGGATGCGGTCCACGTCGCCGCCAGGATCGACGACCATGCCGGCCTTGCTTTCGTCGTCCCACAGGATCGCACAGTTCTGCTGAAACGGCGTGACCGGGACGATCGCCCCTCGCAATTGCCCCATCTCAGTGCAGCTTCGGCGACTTCAGGAAGCTCGCCCGATCCGCTGACCGCACGGACACCCGCTTCGGCGAGCCGTCGCGTTCGATCCGCAGCCGCACCTCGGCCCCCGCGCTTCCGGACGACCAGACCCGACGCCACAGACCGGCCAAATCGGGAATCTCCTCATCGTTCACGGTCAGGATCTTGTCACCCGCGCGCACACCGGCCTGTTCCGCCGGGCCGTTGTCGGCCAGACCGCCGACCACCAGGGTTTCATCCGACTCGGTGGCATACATCCCCAGCCACGGACGCGCCGGCCGGTTCACCCGGCCATAGCTGAGCAGGTCGTCCATGATCGGCGCCAGCAGCCCGATGGGGACCACCATGTTCATATCCAGCCGCCGGCCCTTGCCGTCCCCCTGTTGCAGGATCAACGAGCCGATGCCCAGCAATTTTCCGTCGGTTCCGATCAGCCCGCAGCCGCCCCAGAACGGGTGCGCCGGCGCGGTGAACAGCGCGTCATCCAGCACGTACTCCCAGTATCCCGCGAACTCCTGCCGTCCGGCGATCCGTGTCTCGATCGAGTGATGTCGCCCGCCGCCCGCCGCCAGGACCGCCTGATCACCAATCTTCAGCATGTCAGAGTCGCCCATATCCAGCGTCGGCACATCCAGCTTGCCCAGCGCCTGGACAAGCCCGAACCCGCTCTCCTGGTCGTACGCCAAAGCGTGCCCCGGGACCGCCTGACCATCGTTGGAGGTGATCCAGATCGTTTCCGCCTCGGTGATCAGGTAACCGATCGTCGCGATCAGCCCGGTCCCCTTGATCATCACGCCGCTGCCCGCCCGCTCCGTCCCCAGGGTGTTGGCGGTGAACGCATCGGCCGGTACATAGGTTTTCAGGCTGACGACAGCCTTCAGCGCCCGTTCGAGGTCGAACGAGTAGTCACTGGGGTCAGGCTGGAGATTGGACGGGATTTCCCAGTCTTCTTTCTTCATCCCTCGCCGTCTTCCCTGGTTCGGGCGTCCCTTCGGTGTATCGGTCATAGGTTGATTATATCGGACCTTTCGGCGGTTGCGACAATGGCGGCAGCGGCAATTGAAACCAACTCAGCCGCCGGAACCCTGGCGGTTGGCGGCGAGTTCCTCGGGCGTAAGCTGGAAGCCCGCGATAATTCCATAGGCCGCGCCCGATTTTTCCGGCGAAACGGGCAGATTCAGGTCGATTGGGGGGCTGGTGATCGTCATCCGGTCCACATTCGGCGGGAAGATCAGATGAACCTGAAACACTCTCTTGTCGCGGACGGTATCACCCTCCACCACCGCCAGGAACACTGGCAGATCGGCTTCACGACCCACCATCGCCGGCCCGCGCTGTAGCAAGAATGAGACGGCGACACTGGCCGGCAGCACGGACTTATCATCCCCCGCGGCACACTTCCCATCAACCGTGACCACCCGAGCCTGGAGCACCATATCGGTCAGGTCGTGCGTCGGGCCGGGACCGGAATAGCGTGTCAGGTCGGCCAGCGCGGGCACCAGCTTGGCCGACGGGCACAGCGGTGCGAACTGGTTGCGTTCGGGACCACAGCCGAAAAGTGGCAGCAGCAGCGCCGGAAGGCAGTAGCGTAAACGAAAATGCATCGATAACTCCGCGAGGCCGGCGACACGGCCGGCACACTATTGTGCCGCCGGCCAAAGGGATCGGCAATGCGCTTACAGCGCGGCGCGGAGGTACTGCAACGGCACCTCGGGCTTCACGCCCAGGGTCTTGGCCGCTCGGGTCGGCCACGCCGGATCGGCCAGCAGCCCGCGCGCCAGCAGCACCACGTCCGCCCGGCCGTTGCCCAGGATCTCCTCGGCATGGGTCGGTTCGGTGATCAGGCCGACCGCGCCGGTGGCGATGCCGGCCTGGTTGCGGATCGCGTCAGCGAACGGCACCTGGTAGCCGGGATGTAGCGACGGGATCTTCTGCTCATGCGACACACCGCCCGAGGAGCAGTCGATCAGATCGACCAGCCCGGTCGCGGCCAGCTTGCGGGAAACGGCGACGGTGTCGTCGATCGTCAGGCCCCCCGGTGTCCAGTCGGTGCAGGACAGGCGCACCCACAGCGGCAGGTCCGACGGCCATTCGCCGCGAATCGCCTCGATCACTTCCATCAGGAAGCGGGTGCGGCCGTTCAGGTCGCCGCCATAAACATCGTTGCGCTGGTTGGAGATCGGCGACAGGAACGAGTGCCCCAGATAGCCATGGGCGGCATGGACTTCCGCGATCTTGAACCCGGCTTCCCGCGCCATGCGGGCGGAGGCGGCGAACTGGTTGACGATCTCGCCGATCTCGCTGGCGGACAGGGCATGCGGCACGGTCGCCCCCGGAACGGCCGGCAGAGCGCTCGGGGCGACCGGAGTCCAGCCGCCTTGGTCAACCGGGATGGGCTTCCCGCTCTCCCACGGGCGATGGGAGGACGCCTTGCGGCCCGCATGGGCGATCTGGATGGCGGGGACGCCACCGCACATCGTGATGACATTGGCCAGACGGGCCAGCAGGGCCTGATGCTCCGGCGCGTATGCCCCAAGGCAGCCCGGGGTGATGCGGCCGATGGCGGAGACGTGCGTCGCCTCGGCCATGACGATCCCTGCCCCGCCGGCCGCCTTGGCGCCCAGGTTCTGGACGTGCCAGTCGCTGCCCAGGCCGTCGGTGGCACTGTACTGGCACATCGGGGCAACGACGATGCGGTTGCGGGCGGTCACCGACCGGAAGCTGATCGGCTGGAACAGAAGCGGTGTTGGCATGAGCGGGGACGTCCTGACTGGCGATAAGTTTGGGGTGCATATAGCCTATTGTTTTCGAGATGAAACCGGGGGCCGTGCTTGAATATCCTGTCGATCCAGTCCTGGGTCAGCTACGGCCACGTCGGCAATGCCAGCGCGGTGTTCCCGCTCCAGCGGCTTGGGGCCGAGGTTTGGGCGATCAACACGGTGCAGTTCTCCAACCACACCGGGTATGGAGATTGGAAGGGCGCGGTGTATTCCGGGCAGTCGGTGCGGGATCTGGTGGACGGCATCGCCGGGCGGGGGGCGCTGGTTCGGTGCGACGCGGTGCTGACCGGGTATGTCGGCGGGGCGGATATCGGGGATGCGATCCTGCATGCGGTGGGATCGGTACGGCGGGCCAATCCGGGGGCGCTGTATTGCTGCGATCCGGTGATCGGGGACACCGATACCGGGGTGTACGTGCGGCCGGGGATCGAGGCATTCCTGCGCGAGCAGGCGCTGCCGGCGGCGGATATCGCCACGCCGAACCGGTTTGAGATCGAGCGGCTGACCGGCCTTTCCTGCGCCACGCTGCACGGGACCAAGCAAGCGGTGCTGCGGCTGCGGTCCATGCTGCGGACCGATGGCCCGGCCTGCGTGGTGGTGACCAGCCTGGAGACGGACAGCACGCCGTCGGATTGTATCGACATGATCACGTTCGAGGGCGGGGCGTTCCATTTGCTACGGACTCCCAGGCTGCAACTGGCGGTGAACGGCGCGGGGGATGCGATCTCGGCGCTGTTCCTGTTTCACCGCGCGCGGACCGGCAGTTCGGTTGCGGCGCTGGAAGCAGCGGCATCCTCGGTCTTCGGGGTGTTGAAACAGACGGCAGACGCCGGGTCGCGGGAGATTTTGACGATCGCGGCGCAGGAGGAATTCGTCGCACCGACACGAGTATTTCGGGCGGAGGTGTGCTGACGGTGCTCGGTCGTCTTGCTTTCGCGGCGGTGATCCTGGTTGGCGCTTCCGTTCGGGCGGCGGTCCCGGAATACCATGCGGAGATCGTACATATTTATCCGCATGATCCGGCGGCCTTTACCGAGGGTTTGCTTTACCGGGATGGGTTTTTCTTTGAGAGCACCGGGCTGAACGGGCATTCCTCGATCCGAGAGGTTGAGGTCCAGACTGGGAAGATCGTGAAGCAGCACGATATCGGGCCGAAGTATTTCGGCGAGGGAATTGTTGACTGGAAGGATCACCTGATCGGTTTGACTTACACGACCGGGATTGGGTTTATTTTTAATATTGGTGATTTTTCCGAGATTTCGGACTTTCATTACGCTGGCGAGGGCTGGGGGCTGACGCGTGACGACAGCCGCATCTACATGAGCGATGGGACGAGCGATCTCCGGATACTGGAGCCGGATACGATGCGCCAGACCGGGACGATTCACGTGACGTGCGACGGCGCCCCATTGAAGAACCTGAATGAGCTGGAGTGGGTCAAAGGCGAGATTTACGCGAATGTGTGGCTGACACACATAATTGTCCGTATCGACCCCGGATCGGGCAAGGTGGTTGGCATAGTCGATCTTGGGGATTTACTGGCCATTGCGAGTGCAAACCGAGCGGTGGATGTGCTGAACGGGATTGCGTACGACACAGCGGGGGATCGGTTGTTTGTGACGGGGAAGCTTTGGCCGTCTTTGTTTCAGATCCGGCTTTCTGGGCATGCGCAGGAATCGATTGCGTGTCCGATTTTGAAGTGAGGTAGGAGCCGTCCGAGTTCCAGACTTCTTGTTCGCCGCGCTGACGTGCGGGTGTCAATCGTACTTCCTCCGTGATATCATCTTACCGAATGGCGATCGATGGAGCAAAGGTATGGCGACGAAGGACACGGCGACCCTCTCGACAAAATTTCAGATCTCGATCCCAAAAGCGATCAGGGCGGCTCGGCATTGGCAGGCGGGCCAGGTTTTTGCGTTCATCCCCAAGGGCGAGGGCCTGATGCTGGTTCCGGTGCCGACCCTCGAAGACCTTGCCGGCCTGGCGCGCGGCGCGAAGCCGAAGGACTACCGGGATCGGACCGACCGGGTTTGATGCGGGTCGTCGATACCTCCGCATGGATCGAGTGGCTGATCGGTTCGGACGTGAGCCGCACGCTAGCGACCGAACTACCGGGGAAAGCTGAATGGGTGGTGCCGACCATCGTTCAGTTGGAGCTGGCCAAGTGGTTGACCCGCGAGGTTGGCGAAGACAAGGCCGACCAGGTCCTCGCATTCACCGAGACGTGCGTCGTCGCTGAACTGAACACGGCCACGGCCCTGCTGGCCGCCGAACTTTGCGCCCGCCACAAGCTGGCAACAGCCGACGCGATCGTCTACGCGACCGCCATGAGATTTGACGGCGACCTTCTGACCTGTGACCGGCATTTTGAGAACCTACCCAACGTGCGGTTTCTCTCCAAATCAGGCGGATAGAGCTCAAGATTTGGCGGGACCCCTGGCCCGCTAACCGGCCAAGCTTAGGGACAGACCTTCAAGGTCCGTAAACAAGCCCTGATCTCCCCAGCGCATTTAAGGATGACGTCCTGGGGGATTCGCCTTGGATATCGAGGCATCCGCAGCAAGGTCGATCGTCACACAGCCGTTCGCCCGCCATCGACGAACAAATTGACGCCGTTGATATATCGGCCGGCGTCCGAGCAGAGCAGAAGCGCCGCGCCGACCAGATCGTCCGGCGTGCCCAGGCGGCCGGCGGGAATGCCTCGGGTGATCGTCTCGCCCTCGACCGCCATCTGGGCGCGATTCCGAGCGGTCAGGATCGCGCCGGGGGCGAGGTTGTTCGCGGTGACGCCTTGGGCACCGAACTGGCGGGCCAGGCTCAGCACCCAGTTGTGTTGCGCGGCCTTGGTGCCGGCATAAACCAACATCGCGGGGTGCGGCCTTTCCTGCTGCACACTGCCGATGGTCACGACGCGGCCCCATCCGCGCCCGGCCATCGATGGCACCAGGTTTTGCAGCAATTCCATCGTGGTGCGCAGGTTGACCGCGATCTGCCGGTCAAAGTGTTCGCGGGTGATGGTTCTGAAGTCCTCGGGCAATTCGATGGAGGCGTTCAGTACCAGGATATCGACCGGCGCCCAGGCGGTTACGGCGGCGGCCAGATGGTGCCCGGCGTCATCGCGGGCGAAATCCTGGCTGAATGCGGCGGCATCCCCGCCCATGGCCCGGATTTCCTGGACGACCGCGTCGGCGTCAGCGACTTCCTCGGTGGTGCCGGCGTGATGGATGGCCAAGCGCGCGCCCGCGCCGGCCAGTCCCAGAGCGATGGCTCGGCCGATTTCACGGCGGGCGCCGGTCACCAGGGCGGTGCGGCCGGTCAGGCGAAACGGGGCAAAGGGGTCGGACATGCTTGGGCTCCGGGGACGCTGCCATCGTGGTTTCGGGCCAGAAGCGGCCAGACGCAAGCGGTGGCCGCCCCTCTTCGCCGCCGGCGTTCGCACATCGGCTTGACGTGGTATACCTCCGGCCCAACGCATGGAGTTTCATCAAAGATGAGCAATTCAGCCGATTACACGCCGCCGAAGGTTTGGACCTGGAACAAAGGCAACGGTGGCCGGTTCGCCAACATCAACCGCCCGATCGCCGGGCCGACGCACGAAAAGGAACTGCCGGTCGGACAGCATCCGTTGCAGCTTTACTCGCTTGGGACGCCGAACGGTGTGAAGGTCACGGTTATGCTGGAGGAACTGCTGGCCCTCGGCCATAGCGGCGCAGAATACGACGCCTGGCTGATCAAGATTGGCGACGGCGACCAGTTCGGCAGCGGCTTCGTGGCGGTGAATCCCAACTCCAAGATACCGGCGCTGCTGGATCGCAGCGGTCCGAAGCCGATCCGGGTGTTCGAATCCGGCGCGATCTTGATGTATCTTGCCGAGAAGTTCGGCGCTTTCCTGCCGACCGAACCGGCCGCGCGCGCCGAGTGTTTGTCCTGGCTGTTTTGGCAGATGGGCAGCGCGCCATACCTGGGCGGCGGGTTTGGGCACTTCTACGCCTATGCGCCGGTGAAGATCGAATATGCGATCGATCGGTTTGCCATGGAGACGAAGCGGCAACTCGACGTGCTGGACCGGCGGTTGGCCGAGAGCGAATACTTAGGCGGCAGCGAATACACGATCGCAGATATCGCGGTCTGGCCGTGGTACGGCGGGCTGGCAAAGGGTTGGCTGTATGGGGCGGCCGAGTTCCTGCAAGTCGAGGACTACAAGAATCTTCAACGCTGGACTGACCAGATCGGCAATCGTCCGGCGGCCAAGCGTGGGCGGATGGTCAACCGGGTCCAGGGCGAACCTTCGAGCCAGTTGCACGAGCGGCATGATGCCGGGGATTTCGAAACGAAGACGCAAGATAAGCTGACGACTAAGGGCTGAACGGCGTTGTCCAGCCCGGGATCGGTGTCCGCCTCCCATAGGCGCGCGGACACCGATCCCGAGCGTGGAAGTGGCCCCGATATCGCGTGTCTGGTTCAAGAATTTCGCGCCCAAGCGGGGAGACGGTAGCGGAGCGTAAGGCATTCGAATGAGGCGCCATGCTAGGAGCCATTCCGCCCTTCCCCAAGTATTGCCAGAGTCGCCTCCACCCTGCGATCTGGGATCAGCCACGCAACCGCCATGGCGGCGTAAACCGCATATGAGGCCAGCGGATCGATGAACGCTAACCCGATACCCAACAGATAGAACAGCGGCGACAGCTTGCCCTTCAAGTCCCGCCCCAGAGCGCGACGCAAGGCGGAGTTCGCGCCCTGCATTCGAACGATCGCCGTCTGCATCACGTACCAACTCAGGGCACAGCAGAGCAACGAGACGCCATAGACCGCCACCGGCACGGCGGAAAGATTGTGCTCATCCATCCAAGCCGTCGTGAACGGGATCAACGACAGCCAGAACAGCAGGTTCAGGTTGGCCCACATCACAGACCCGTTCACGTTCGGAACGAGCTGGAAGAAGTGATGGTGATTGTTCCAGTAGATCGCCACGTAAATGAAGCTCAGGACGAAGCTCAGGAATGTCGGCCACAGTTCGGCCAGGCTGGCCAAATTCACCCCATGGGGCGGCTTGAGCTCCAGAACCATGATGGTGATGACCACGGCCACCACCCCGTCGGTCAGCGCGATCAGTCGTTCCGAACCCATGCCAGCGTCCTTACAAAGATCAATACGGCGGTTTGGTGCGTGCGTGCTGTGCGCGCGCGGCTTCCGTCCACCATGCCAGGTCCTCGGCGAAACGTGGAAAAGCACGCGCCAGGGCCGCGCCCCCGTCACCCGTCGGCTCCGCATCCGCACTCAATGCCTGGCTGATGCCGCCCACGGCGATCGTGCTGCTGACAACAATCATTCCCATCTCGGAAAGGGTGCCGTGCCAGGCGGTCCCGGAACGAACGCCGGAGAACCGTCCCGCGGAATAGCTCGCAATGGCGGCCGGACGCCAAAACCACTCTTCCAGGAAGTGATCGGTCAGGTTCTTGAGCCCCGGTTGAATGCCCCAGTTGTATTCGCCAGTGACGAACACGAACGCGTCGGCCGTCCGGATTTTCTCCGCCAGGCGTTCAAGCTTGGCCGGCGCCTGCCCCGTCGGGTACTCCTTGTACATCCGATCCAGCATGGGCAGGTTGACCGCCTTCGCATCCACCAGCTCCGGGCTGGCGCCTCGTGCCGCGAACGCGTTCACGAGGTAGTTGGCCAACCGAATCCCTTGCCGATCGCTGCGATACGACCCGTAGAGGATCAGTATCTTGTCGCTCATTTCGATACTCCTGACGGTTGGGGGCGAAGGAACGGCGCGGGGAACCATAAGTTCCGCGCGCCGTTACGTCAGCCCTCGATGGAGGTGAACGAACCCCGCGTCCGTCAGGCGGCGTCAACCAGGACGATCTCGGCGTCATTAACCGCGGTCACCCGCAAGACCGCCTCATCGATGATCGCCGCGCCGTCCCGCGCGTCGAGCCGAACGCCGTTGACCTCGATGGACCCCGCGGCGGACACCAGGTAGGCATGCCGGGTCTTGCCGAGCTTGTATTCGGCGGTCTCGCCGGCCTTCAGCGTCGCGGCGACCAGTCTGGCGTCGGTGCGGATTGGCAGGGCGTCGGAGTCTTCCGGGAAGCCGCTGGCGAGGGTGACGAACTGGCCCGACCGTTCGTCCTTGGGAAACGGCTTGGCGCCCCAGGACGGCGGCGCGCCGCGCGTCGTCGGCTCGATCCAGATCTGGAACAGGGTCGTGGCTTCGTCCTCACGGTTGTATTCCGAGTGGCGCACGCCGGAGCCCGCGCTCATCACCTGCACGTCGCCGGCTTCGGTCCGGCCCTTGTTGCCCATGCTGTCTTGGTGGGTGATGGCGCCCTCGCGGACGTAGGTGATGATCTCCATGTCCGCGTGCGGATGTGGCGGGAAGCCTGTTCCGGCGGCGATGGTGTCGTCGTTCCAGACCCGGATCGGGCCCCAGCCCATCCTGGCCGGGTCGTAATAGCTGGCGAAGGAGAAGTGGTGCTTGGCATTCAGCCAACCGTGGTTGGCGCCGCCCAGCTTCGCGAAAGGCCTGTGTTCGATCATGGTGTGTCTCCTTGAAGGGAGCGTGGGTCGCTCCGTGCTGAGAAAGATGCGGACTGGCGCATCTAAAAGAAATAGAAACATTGGCATCACACCGGTGCCGATCCTTTATGCGTCGATTACCTGACTTCGAGGCTTGGGCCGTCTTCGCCAAGGTGGCCGAACTGGGTTCCTTCGCTCGGGCGGCCGACGCGCTGGGGCTGTCGAAGCCCACTGTCTCCAAGGCGATCACGCGGCTGGAGGCTCGGCTGGGTTCTTCCTTGCTGAATCGCACCTCACGGCGGCTTTCGCTGACCGAGAGCGGACTTGCCTCCGTGGGGCGGGCAGCGCGCATCCTGAGCGAGGCGGAAGCGGCGGAGGACGAGGCGCTGGCACAGTCCACCGCGCCACGTGGGCGTATTCGGGTGGGCGCGCCGCTGTCGTTCGGGATTGCCTATCTTGGCGCGGCGCTGCCTGAGTTTCTGGCGACATATCCCGAGATCACGCTGGACCTCGCGCTGAGTGACCGCCACGTGGATGTGGTGGCCGAGGGCTTCGACCTGGCGATCCGGGTCGCGAGCCTGGAGGATTCCACCTTACTGGCTCGGCAGCTTTGCACGGTGCGGATTTTGCTGGTTGGGGCGCCGGGGTATTTTGAACGCCATGGGCGGCCGACGCATCCCGAAGAGCTTCGGCATCACACGGCCATGGCCTATTCGGGCGGGTCGGTGCACCGGGCGTGGCGGTTCAGCCATGTCGGCTTTGGCGAGGTGGTTGTGGAGCCCAAGGTCCAGGTCTGGACCGACAATGCCGATATGCTGATGCCGTCTTTGATCGCTGGGCGGGGGCTGGCGCTGCAGCCGGAGTTTTTGGTGTGGCGTGAGATTCAGGAGGGCTCGCTGGAGGTGGCGATGCCGGACTGGACAGCTCCGGCGCTTGGGCTGCATCTGGTGATGCCGCCGAGTGGGTTGCGACCGTTGCGGGTTCAGGTGCTGGTGGATCATTTGGCGAAGTCGCTGGCGCGGCCGCCTTGGGTTGGTGGGGTTGGTTGACGGCGCGGCGGGGGTTTCGCGAAACGGGGCGGCCGCACCGGCACCGGTTTCGTGCTAAATGAGCCATCACGGATCGGCAGGACATCATCACCCGGTTGGGAGCGAACGAGGCGGCGCGGAAAGCGCGCGGCGTGACGCATGCGGCGGTGTTTGGATCACGGGCGCGCGGCGATGCCGAGCCTGACAGCGATACAGACATCATGATCGCGATCGATCCGGCGGCCCGGATTGGCGTGTACGCGTATGTGGGATTGAAGGACTATATCGCCGGGCTGTTTGACGGGCCGGTCGATGTTGTGAATCGCGAACGGCTTAAGCCGTATGTGAGGCCTGCCGCCACGGCTGATGCGATCTATGCCTTCTGAGGTTGAGGCGACACGTCGATGACTTGCAGGAGGAAGCATGGCGGATAGGCAGACTGGCCGGATGCTTCTGCCTGACTTGATCGGCTAGGCTGCCTGCTGAGGCTTGGTGGCTCCCTTTACCGAACGCCCTGTCATGGGGATGGGCATAGCCAACTTGTAGCTAACCAACCGGTTGAGGCTGATTCCGGCCTCGGCAGCCTCGATGGCCAGGGTCCGATGAAGCTGTTCGGGAACGCGGGTGACGAACTTGCCCGAATAGCTGCGATCGCTCATCGCCTCAGGCAAAGGCTCGCCTGATTCGATCATGTCAGCGACAACGGCGGCGACTAGGTTTGTGATGCCTTGCATGGCTTCGACCTGGGTAGCCGCGAGATGGGAGAGGCTGGGGAATTCGGTGCAAAGCCCGACCCACTCGCCATCCTCCGGGGAGAACACGACACGGTACGAGTAATGGTGGGCCATCTCTATTTTCCCTTCTTTCCAGAAACCTTTGCCGCTGCGATGGACTGGGCCGCTTTGGTCGCCGTCAGCCTCTCTATAGCCTCCAGCATCTGCACGATCTGATACCGCTTGGCTTTGGGGCCGTCCTTCTGGAGGTTGATACGCGGATCGCCCGGCCAGGGCATTTTGTAGATATGGTGACTGCCGGCGACCCTTGGCTTGCCGAACTCCCCCGAAGAAATGGGCCGCGACCTTGCATGCTTCGTTGAATTTTATACCTTCCGGGTTGGCGCGCATGTCGCTGAGGATGGTTTCAACGTCACGGGCCATGCCGAATTTATATGATACTGATAGTGATATCGTCAAGGCCAATCCGAAGCCTGGTGAATTCAAGGCCGGACGGCTGGCGCGTGATCACCGGCCAGCGACCCGATGTGGCGATCCCGATCGCGAGTCGGGAGGACGCCTCGTTTTGTATGCGTCGGCTGTGTGCCTTGCGGCGAGGACATCGATAATGCCGCTGCAACCGGCCGGACCATGTTGCTGCCCCGGGGCAATTCGCGGCAGGATCAGCCGCTGCACAGGGAGGCCCATCATGGATGCGATTGAGGCGAAACTCAAGGACATGGGATTGGCTTTACCGGCCAAGATGCAACTGCCGCCGGGGGCGGTGCTGCCGTTCTCTTGGGTTCGGTTGCATAGAGGTCGTGGCATCCTGTCCGGCCACGGCCCGCTGGCGGAAGATGGCAGGCTGGCCGAACCGCTTGGCCGGGTCGGAGACGAAGTCTCTCCCGAACAGGGTTATCACGCGGCTCGGCTGACTGGTCTTGCGATGCTGGCGAGCTTAAAGGAGGCGCTGGGGGACCTGAACCGCGTGACCGCTTGGGTGCGGGTTTTCGGAATGGTCAACACCGCCCCGGATTTTCGTTACTATCCTGCCGTGATCAATGGCTTTTCCGATCTTATTCTGGCTTTGTATGGTCCGGAGCGCGGGAACCATGCTCGTTCCGCGGTGGGGCTGGCCGGGCTGCCGTGGAACATTCCGGTGGAAATCGAGGCCGAGGTGGCAATCGATTAGTACCTCGTTACAGTGTTTTGACTGGTTGAGCCTGGCCCGGGTTTAGGGCCTGGTCGCATTTCAATATCTTTAGCGCGAACATACAAACCAGTCAAGGGTGGCCGCAATGGCGATCCCTGCCGCATAGGAAGTCGCGGTCATGCCGTAACGAGTGGCGATTGTCTGCCACTCTTTCAGGCGTGACCAGTATTGCTCGATCAGGCGGCTGTGACGATAGGCACAGCCCGGGCATGGCTTATTTATTTTGGCATTCTTGGGCGATGGCACGACCGGGGTCGCGCCCATCGCCTCGGCGGCCAAGCGAAACCCCGCCGCACCGCGGGTCAGGACTCGGGCCGTTGCTTGGGAAGGCGTTACAGCAATTGCAGCGAGGGCGAGAGTTCGTACGCTTGGCCGGCGACGAGGACCAAATCGACCAAGCGGCCGGCGCCATTCCAGACTCTGGCGATCTAGCTGCTAACCCGCCCCTGGAAACGGCCAAACCTGGTTGTCCTCGTGGTTGCTGCGATTGCATCGCAAATGCCGGATTTCGTCTCTCTCCGACAAAATTTCGTATAGGCGTCAAATTCTGGGGGGATAGACATTTAGGCAAGTTGCGACAGCGAGCAACGGTTGCTCGTGAAGCAGAGAGGTTTCGATGTTCAAGTTCGTCGGCTGGCTCGCCGTTACCGGTTTCGCTCTTTATGGTTTTACCAAGTTCGTCCGCCATCATGTCGTGGCGGAGAAGCCCCACTAAGCCTGAAAGGGGAGCCGCGCGCAGAAAGCCGCTCGGCACAGAAATTGTTTAGGTCTCGTAACCCAGGTGGGATTGCGGGGTAATCACAATCCCGATATCAGGACGAAATGCCCGGTGGAAATCGACGATCGGTCCGCAAGACCTGCCGGGGGAGATCATAGTGCCACCGAAGCTGGATGATCATGCATCTGCCCGAGACAAGCTGCTGGTTCTATACCAACGCCTGACTCTCGATAGCCGGAAGCACTTCCAGGGCGAAATCGCCCTGGACCTCGGATGCTCGCCGCAAACGGTTACGCGCCTGATAGGCGTCATTGAGAAACATCTTGGGAAGGATGTCGAAATTGAAAGTGCGCTTGAGGGGCGCCGCCGGTATTACCGACTGAAGTCAAAGGCTGAGGAAAAGGCCCTGGGCTTCTCGTTCGAGGAGTTGCGCTATCTGGCCACTTGTCGAGATCTCGCGGGCCCGTTCCTGCCGAAGGCGGTGACGGATCGCATCAACAGCAGTCTGACGACATTGGCCCTTCTATTGGGCGAGCGCGCGGCGCGCTCGGTTTCCGGAATGTCTATCGGGTTCCACGGTAAAGGCTTCATCGACTATTCACCTCACCTCAACACCATAGCGATATTGAACAAGGCCATCGAGAAGCGTTCGATTTGCAGTGTTTTATATCGACCCGGCGGGAGGCGGGAGGAAATCACCTACCGCTATGCCCCGGGGCGAATTCTGGCGATGGGTGGCACGCTTTACGTTCAAGGACACAGGCTCGCCGAACACTCCGTGATGACGGAACGCCCGACGACGTTCTCATTGCATAGAATCATCCGGGTTGCTCCGACCGGTGAGTATTTCCGGTTCGACGCTGCGGATGGAGACGCCTGCGCATTCGGCCTGAACTGGCACGAGCCGAGACGGATGCAGGTCCGCGTGGCACCGTCCGCGGGGGACTATGTTCGCGACCGGGTCTGGAGCGACGATCAGATCATTGAGGACACCGACGACGGCGGCGTTTTGTTGAGCGTTACGACCACGAGCGAGAAGGAGCTTCTGGCGTGGGTCCATAGCTTCGGAGGGGCCGCTCAGTTGATTGGGGGAGAGGAAATGGTGGTGGGAAACGACATACGGAGGGGAAAATGAGCGAGAAGATCATCGAGCGCGAGTATGAGGCCGCGTTCGCAAACGTTGCATCGACAAATCCTGTCTTTCCGTATCGGGCGAAGTTGCAAATGCTCCGCATGGTCGAAGAGAAAATTAAGGTTGATGCAACTATCAGAGGTATATTAAAGGAACGCACTGACTATTCCGTAAAGGCTGGAAAAATATTTGAACAGTATGTCCCGACAACATTCAATATGGACGCCAATCTAATGGGAATAGCGGCACGTGCCCAAACGGATCGTGATAAGGGCCTTATTAGCAGGAATCACCAAGTAGTCGATATAGCAATCGTCGATGACGGCAATATTGTAAAGACTGCCCAGGCAAAGGTTAACGAACACGCTCTAAAGACTGCAAAGGAACACTCGAAACTTTTGGACGACAAATCGGCTCCCAAATATGAAGCCGCCGATGTCGCTCTAATGCCAGCAGATCAGGTCGAATCCGCTCGGGAAAAGGCAATTGGGTTAGCGAACAAACATAGGGCCATGGCCGAGGAAACGGCTAAACAGGGCGGTTCATCTGCGAAAATCCAGGTCAACAAGGCGCAAGCCAAAGCGTATGAGCAAACGGCCCAGAAGGCCTCTGGGACGATCGAATACAGTGGTGCCTCATCAGCACCATTAACGAAGTCCGAAGCCGATGATATGAGCAAAGGAAATCTAAGCAAGCTGGAGACAAAGCAATCCCAATACAAGACGCGGTCGACCTTGCAGAACATGCGAGACGCCGCAAGCGGGGCAGCGGCGATGTCGGCGGTTGTCGCTGGCACGGTCAATGTCGTCAACTACGTCGGTTTGGTCCGAGCAGGAAAGATCGACGCGTCGGAAGCCGTAGTGAAGATCGCCGCCGAAACCGCAGCGTCTGCCGCTGACAGCGCGATCAAGGCAGCCGCCACGACCGGTCTGCAAAGCATGATTGTCCGTCTAGGGTCGCGTGAGGCAGCACAAAGTATGGCGTCCCAGAGCGTCAGCGCCCTGTTACGCTCCAACGCCATTTCTGTCGGTGTCGTCTGCGCCATCGATGCAATCAAGGATCTCGTACTATTTGGAGCCGGAAAGCTCACCCTCGCCGAATTGGAGGAACGCTCGGGGAAGAACCTTTTCTCAACCGCCGCTGGCACAGTCGGCGGTTCCATCGGCGCCTCGATCTGCGGCGGTTTGGCCATAGGGGGAGTGTTGGCGCCTGCGGCATTACCCGTCCTTGGTGGCCTGGCTGGCGGCCTGATAGCGTCGATGGCGATGGCCTTTGCTATCGAGAACGGGATCGAGGCGCCCTATCGCGAGTTGGTCACAAACACCCAAACGCTGCGCGAATCCGCGATCATTCTTCAGGACGTATCAAACCGATTTTTTGAGGGACAGGTCTACTTCGAACAGTTCATGGCGGCTGATGCGGCGTTGGATCAATCATTCAACGAGCAGGCCGCGATCATAAAGAGATCTGGCGAGGATATGCGCCAGGCGATTGACCGGATTTGATGGAGCGAACGATGTTTGATTGCAGCCCAACCGAGATACAAACCATCGACAGTCATCTGGATGTAAAACTTGCATGGGCGAAAAGCCGAATGGCAGTGGCGGAACAGTTGGCCTTGGACGCCTCCCGGCTACTCGCCTGTACCGGGGATCGCTTGGCCACATATCAGGGGCAGGGCTTTTTCAAACGATGCTGGTTCGGTTTGTCAGGCAGGAATGGCAACGTCCAACGCGCCAATGAAAAAGACCTGATCGAGATGCAGAAATATGCATGGCGCTACCTTAATCTGCTCCAGGAACGGGACCTTCTCGCCGCCCACTCGATCATCACTGTCAAGAACAACCTGATGACGCTTGCGGTCGATCAAGACGATATCCGGCAAGAGGTCTCCCGGCTTGCCGATAGGGTATATAATCGCTTCGTGGCGCTTGATGAGCGAGTCGATAAGATCGAGGCGTCACAACGAATCCATGGTTGGCTTCTGACGATCGACATGAGAGGTTACGATTCGGCTTTCCCGCCCAATCTGCGTCTATTGCGTGTCGTTAATGACTTCTACCATCTCAAGCCGGGTTCCTGGAACATCATGGAACTGCGGTATCTCCAAAAGGCATTGAAGGAGGTTGGCCTCGACATTCGAGAAAATATCCGCGTCGGCGAGTTCGTTGATCGCGTTGTTGAAGAAATCGAGGGGCTTGGGTATCCGGGATTTTCCACGCTCGTAACATTAGAGGACGAAGTTAATTGGGATGATGATTTTGTCGTAGATGAAATCTCTGCTCCCTCGTTCAATTCGCTCTATCAGATCAAGAAAAATTACACTAGCAGTTCTCGCGTGATCCGCTCGCTGCAAAAGTCCCTGGGTATCGCCCATGTGGACGCTATCAAGACAGTTATGTCCGATTTCATCACCGAGCAGGGTATCGACACGGGGATTGAAGTCCCGCTAAAGGATTTGGCTATCGAGATACTCAGCTGTTTCGACCTTGCGCAGCGCCTGTCGTCGGAAAGTCGAGCGTCCACGGCCGAATCCGCGGAAGCCGTCACTGAGTCTGACGCGTCCCCTTCCAAGACGTATTCCATGCCTTCCAATAAGGGTGAATCTGCCACAGATAATACCGATGCCCCCGGCAGTTTTGAGAAAAAACTGGAGGAGCCGGAGGCGAAACCCAACGCCGAAGGCGCCGACGATAAGGCCGTGAGGCCACCCAAGCCCATTGATGGAAGACGGTTGGCGGCAATCGCGGCCGGGAGCATCTACGATTTGCTGTCAGTTTGCGATAACAGTGAACTCGATCCACTCGTTCAGATAATCGTCAATGCCTCCACCAATTCGCTCGATTCGTCGCCGACGTTCAAGCTTCACAGCCCAAACCACACCAAATACTACAATGAGATAGCCGACGAGATACGTAGCTTCGGCGGGCATTCGATACGAAACGCCTTTCGAGGTTCTGGTCCGGAGTATGCCGAGATTGTAGAAGACGTGTGCTCGAAGTTCGATCTTCCGTCCGTGGACGGTGCCATAATCAAGAATGAAGAGGCTGTCTTCAACAGATTCGCGCCCACAAATTTTGACAAAATATCGGACGACCAAATTGCAAACGCAATTGAAAGTGTGCGCAAAGCGGCTAAATCGCTAGGTAATAATAAGGGAAAAACCGCTGCCGGAGTTACCGCCGGCCTCATAAGTTTGCCGATAACTGCGGTCTTTTTGGTGAACTCAGCTTTGTCCGAAGCCTATCGCGTGACCGGTCCATGCGTCTTCTACATCGCATATCTGCGAAGGAGGATTCTGGCGCGTTTGGGATAAACTCGCACCTCGTCAACGCAGAAAATGTTCTGCCTGCGGAGGCCCAAGTCATTAGCACCTTTCCTACAAATTCCCGAGATCAACTTTGGCAATATCGGAACCTCGGGCACCTTAGAAGCCGGTGGAAAGCTACCGAGAGGAGTAGATACAGCACCGACTCATCCAAAAGCCGAGTACGCAGTCGTCCCCCAAGCTTCCAGGACCAATCCCGCCCTTTTTTAACCGCCCTTCACAACCACCCCGGCACCGGCAACCCCTTCTCCCGCAGAAATGGCACGTTGAACAACTTCGACGCATACCGCGCCCCGCCGTCGCACAGGATCGTTACTACCGTGTGACCGGGACCGAGCCGCTTGGCCACGCGGATCGCGGCGGCGATGTTGATGCCGGCGCTGGTGCCCACCGACAGGCCCTCGTGGATCAGCACGTCGTAGATCTGTTCCAGCGCCTCGGGGTCCTCGATCCGTTCGGCGTCGTCGATCTGTATCCCGTTCAGGTTCTCCGGCACGCGGGACTGGCCGATGCCCTCGGTGATGGACGAACCCTGGATCGACAAATCCCCGTTCTTCACCCAGCCATACAGGCTAGACCCCAGCGGATCGGCCAGCACGATCTGCACGTCGGGGTTGCGCTCCTTCAACGCTAGGGACACGCCGGCCAGGGTGCCCCCCGTTCCGCAAGCGCAGGTGAAGGCGTCGATCTTGCCGCCGGTCTGGTCCCAGATCTCCGGCCCGGTGGTCATCCGGTGGCCCTCGCGGTTCGCCAGATTGTCGAACTGGTTGGCCCAGATCGCATTCCCCGTCTCCGCCGCGATCTCCTCGGCGATGCGGCGGGAGACATGGACGTAGTTGCCGGGGTCACGAAACGGCTTGGCCGGGACCAGCCGTAAATCGGCACCGATCATGCGCAGGAAGTCGATCTTCTCCTTGCTCTGGGTCTCCGGCATCACGATCACGCTGCGGTAGCCGCGCGCGTTGCCCACCAGGGTCAGGCCGATGCCGGTGTTGCCAGCGGTACCCTCGACGACCGTGCCGCCGGCTTTCAGGGTGCCGCGTTCCTCGGCATCCTTGATGATCGCAAGGCCGGCGCGGTCTTTCACCGATCCGCCGGGGTTCATGAACTCCGCCTTGCCCAGGATCGTGCAGCCCGTCGCCTCCGACGCTCTACGCAGGCGGATCAGCGGCGTGTTGCCGATGGCAGCCGCCAGGTCTTCCTGGAAGCCGGTCCCGTGATACAAGGCAGTCATCGGAGTGTCCCTAAATCGGAGCGTTCAATATGGTCCAGAATGTCGCACCAACCCAAACCTGGGAAGCCCTCGCCCAAGACCCCGCCGCAAGGCTGGTGGATGTGCGGACCGATATGGAGTGGACGAACATCGGTGTGCCGGACCTGACCACGGCCGGGAAACAGGCGATCCTGATCTCCTGGCAGGTCGCGCCGACGATGCAGCGGAACCCCGCGTTCGAGGCGCAATTGCAGGACGCCGGGCTGGAGCCGGACCACAAGATCTACTTCCTGTGCCGCAGCGGCGTACGCAGCATGGCGGCGGCCGAGGCGGCGCTGGCGGCCGGCTACAAGCATGTGTTCAACATCGCGGACGGGTTTGAAGGCCCGCCCAATGCCAGTGGCCAGCGTGGCACCACGGCGGGATGGCAGGCCGACAACCTGCCTTGGACGCGGTAATGTACAGGCTGTATCACGCGCCGGGGTCAAGCTCGCTGGCGGTGCATATCGCACTGCATGAGGTGGGCGCGCCGTTCAAGGGCCACACCATCGACTTCGGGCACCGCGAGAACGACCCGCCCGAACTGCGTGCGCTGAACCCCGAGGGCAAGGTGCCGACGCTGGTGATCGACGGACGGCCGCTGACCGAGGTGGCGGCGATCCTGTACTACCTCGCCAGGACGTATCCGGCCGCTGGGCTGTTTCCCTTCGGCGATGTCGAGGCGGAGGCCCAGGTGGTGTCGTGGATGTCGTTCATTGCCTCCACGCTGCATCCGGCCCGCCAGCGTGGCGCGGACCATGCGGAGCGGGTGTGGCGGATCGCGGAGCAGAAGCTGGGCGGGCGGGAGTGGGCGGTTGGCGGTTACTCGATCGCCGACATCCACCTGTTCCGGCTGTTCTGGCGGTTCCGTGGAGCGATCGGGGCGGATGCGGTGACGTTTCCGGGTCTGACGGCGCACCACGATCGGGTGATGGCCCGGCCGGCGGTGCAGGCGACGTTCAAGGCCGAAGCGGCGTTGGGGTACACCCTGCCGGTGTGAGGGAGCCAGGTTGGTTGAACACTTGAGAGACGTCATGGCAGCCGGAGGGCCGCCATGACGATGAGGCCGGATCTAAACCGGAATACGAACCGGCATCGATTTGATACCCCGGATGAAGTTCGAATAGATGCGCTCGGGCTGGCCAGTGACCTCGATCTTCGGGAAGCGGGCCAGGATTTCCTGCCACAGTATCTTCAGTTGCAGTTCGGCCAGACGGTTGCCGACGCAACGATGGATGCCGAATCCGAACGACAGATGCTGACGGGGCCGAGCGCGGTCGATGACGAAGCCATCGGGGTCATCGATCGCCTCGGGGTCGCGGTTGCCGGAGATATACCACATCACGACCTTCTCGCCGGCCTTGATCTGCTTGCCGCCGAGTTCAGTGTCCTGTGAGGTCGTGCGGCGCATGTGGATCACCGGGGTCTGCCAGCGGATGATCTCCGACACCGTGCTCTCCACCAATCCAGGATTGGCCTGCAACTTCGCGTATTGATCGGGGAACTGGTTCAGCGCCAGCAGGCCGCCGCTCATGGAGTTGCGGGTGGTATCGTTGCCGCCGACGATCAGCAGCGCGAGGTTGCCCATGAACTCCTTCAGCGGCATGTCGCGGGTGGCGGCGCCGTGCGCCAGCATCGACAGCAGGTCGAACGTCGGCGGGGCGTCGCGGCGTTCGTTGAACAACTGGCCCATGTATTCAGCCATGCCCTTTAGAACGTCAAACCGTTCTTGTTCGGAATGAACCGGCGCGTCCGGGGCGTTCACATTGCAGATGGCGATATCGGACCAGTAGGTCAGCTTGGCCCGCTCCTCGAACGGGAAGTCGAACAGGGTAGCCAGCATCATCGTGGTCAGTTTGATGGAGACTTCCGGCACCCAGTCGAATTCCACGCCGCGCGGCAGGGCGTCCAGCACCATGGCGGTGCGCTCGCGGATCAGCGGTTCCATGTTCGCGAGGTTGGCGGGGGCCACAATAGGACTGGCGACCTTGCGCTGCTCGTCATGCTTCGGCGGGTCCATGCGGATGAAGCTGGGGCGGGCGAGGTCTTTGGGTTGATCCTCGATCTGGATGCCGCCGATTTCGTTGGAGAAGACCTCGTGATGCACTTCGCAGTGCATGATGTCCTTGTATTTGGACACCGCCCAGTATGGGCCGTATGGGCTGTCGGGCACGTAGTTGACGGGCGCCTCACGGCGCAGACGTTCGAAATACGGGCGCCAGGAATCCGACTGGTAAAGGCCGGGATCGGAGACGTCGAACTGGTCCAGGCGCAGTGAGGCCGTGGGGTCGGTATTGACCGGAGCGTTCATTTTATCCTCCCTTTTCCGGGAGGGCAGCACGGCGCACATGGCACCGTCAACGTAAACGTGGGATTGGGCACTGGAAAGCGGCCGATTACTTGGGCACATTGGCGCGATGGAAGCGACTGAACACCTTCAAATGGCCGCAGCGGCCGCCAGGGATGCCGGACACCTGCTGGCCCGCAGCAGCGAGGCGACGCGCAATGCCGCCCTCGCCGCGATGGCGGATGCGCTGCGCGACGGCATGCGGGACATTCTGGCGGCCAACGCGCTTGACGTGGCCGCTTACACCGGAACGGCGGCGTTTCTGGACCGGCTGACGCTGACCGAAGCCCGGGTCGAGGCGATGGCCCGCGGGCTGGAGGACGTGGCCGCCCTGCCCGACCCGTTGCAGCGCACGCTGGCGGATTGGACGCGGCCGAACGGGCTGCGGATCCAGCGGATCGCGACGCCGATCGGGGTGATCGGCATGATCTACGAAAGCCGGCCGAATGTGGGCGCGGATGCCTCGGCGCTGTGCCTGAAGTCGGGCAACGCGGTCATCCTGCGTGGCGGATCGGACAGCGCGCACAGCGCCAAGGCGATCAACGTGGCGCTGCAACGCGGACTGGCGGCCTCGGGGCTACCCCCAGCTTGTATCCAGGTCGCGCCGAACTCCGACCGAGCGTATGTGGCGGCGATGCTGGCTGGGGCGGGATTGCTGGATTTGATTATCCCCCGCGGCGGCAAATCCCTGGTCGAACGGGTCCAACGCGAGGCTCGGGTGCCCGTCCTGGCGCATGCCGAGGGGCTGAACCACACCTACGTCCATGAAGCCGCCGACCCGGCGATGGCGCGGCGGATCGTCGCGAACGCGAAGATGCGGCGGACCGGGGTTTGCGGGGCGACGGAGACGTTGCTGATCGACCGTTCCATCGCGCCAAGCCTGTTGCCTTTGCTGGTCGCGGACCTTCGGGCGTTGGGTTGCGATTTCCGGGCGGATGCGGCGGCGCGGGATATCGTGCCCGATCTGCATGCGGCAGCGGCGGCGGATTTCGATACCGAGTGGCTGGACTCGATCCTGTCCGTGGCGGTCGTCGATGGGGTGGACGCGGCGCTGGCGCATATCGCGGCGCATGGCAGCGAGCATACCGATGCCATCGTGACCGAGGATGCGACCGTGGCGGAGCGGTTCCTGCGCGGGGTCGATAGCGCGGTGGCGCTGTGGAATGCCTCTACCCAGTTCTGCGACGGCGGGGAGTTCGGATTCGGGGCGGAGATCGGGATCGCCACCGGACGCATCCATGCGCGCGGGCCGGTGGGGTTGGAGCAGTTGACGACCTATCGGTATCTGGTCCTCGGGACCGGGCAGATACGGCCCTGAACAGACCGGCTTCGGACACGATCCCACGCTTCGGCGACCGGCGGCGGATGCGCGTCGGGCTGCTGGGCGGATCGTTCAATCCGGCGCATGAAGGTCACCGGCACGTCGCCGAACTGGCGCTGAAGCGGCTGGGACTGGATCAAGTGTGGTTGCTTGTCTCGCCGGGCAATCCGCTGAAGCCGACCGCCGGCATGGCGCCCTTCCCGGTTCGGCTGGCCGGCGCGGCGCGCATCGGCGATGGGCGGCGCGTGGTGGCCTCGGGCATCGAAGGTACGTTCGGAACCCGCTATACCGTTGATACTATGCGACTTCTTTTGCGCCGGTTCCCGAACGCGCGGTTTGTCTGGATCATGGGCGCCGACATCCTGGAACAGCTTCCGCGCTGGCGCCGATGGGGCGATATCGTCCGGCGGCTGGCTCTGGTGGTATTGCCGCGCCCCCGGTATAACAATCGGGCGCTTGCGGGACAGGCCGCGCATCGGCTACGGGCTGCACGCCGGCCGGCCAGAGAGGCGCCTCTGCTGCCCGGTGAGGCGCCGGGCTGGGTCTTCCTTCCCGTGCGACAGAACGCTATCTCCGCCACCGCTATCCGCCAAGCCGCCGAAGGATCTGTGCTATAACCAAGACGCCGAAGACCGCTGCCTCCCCTGCCCGTCACAAGCCGGCGCCGCGCAAGACGGCCGTGAAACCGCAACTGGCGGAGGCCAGCGGCGTGCCCGGCAGCCCGCGCAAGAAAACCATCGCCGCCGGTCCGAAGAAGGCCGCCGCCCCGCGCGCGAAGAAAGTGAAGACGGAGCCGTCTGAACTGGACCGCCTGCAGGGGATCATCGTCACCAGCCTGGAAGACGACAAGGCCGAGAACGTCGTCGCGATGGACCTCGCCGGGAAGGCGATGTTCTGCGACCGGATGGTGATCGCCTCGGGCCTGGCCGACCGGCAGATCAGCGCGATGGCGCAGCATCTGAGCGAGAAGCTGAAGGAAGCCGGCCTGAAGCGCGTGCAGATCGAGGGCGCGGGCGGTTCGGATTGGGTGCTGATCGACGCCGGCGATATCGTGGTGCATCTGTTCAAGCCGGAAGCCCGGACGATGTACGCGCTGGAAAAGATGTGGGGCCAGGACCTGGACGAGGCGGTCTAAATACCAACCGGCCGAAAGGACGAGACACCGGCGCTGAGACCGCGATCCGCGGCTTCGGCCTTTTCCCTCCGACCGTGCGGACCTCGGTGTCTTGTCGCTGGACATGTATTTCGTAGGGGAGGTCCTGGTGTGGGCCGGCGTTGTCCTGGCCTCGTCAGTGGGCCACGCCGCCGCGCGCCAAATCAATAGGATACCAGCCGCCCGCCGCCTGACAAAAGAGGCGAAGCTTCCAGCGGCTGGTATGGGAGGGCGCTGTTTCCGTCTTTCACGCCCTGGTTGAGAGTTCGGGGCGGGGTGGGGCGAAGGTCGATGACGCGGTTTGTTGGCCGTCTCATCGGCGTCTCGTTTTCCACAACATGGGATTCTGGGTCGGTTTCTGGCGCGGGTTGGGCTTCGGGTTCCGTGGGCAGCGCGTGCAGCATCGTGTTGGCGGCGATGTGGCGGGTCCATTCGTCGGTGTCGGCGGCGCTTTGGGTGCCCTCTCGCTTGCGGCGCTGTTGCTGCTCGCGCAGCAGATGCCCGTGGGCGGCGAGCGAGGTGCGGACCATCGCGGCGTACTGGGCGTTCAGTTTGATCACCAGCTTGATGTCGTCGGCGTGCAGGCGGATCAGCCTTAGAATGTCCTCGGCCTGGGCTCTTGCGGCGATGCATTGCGCGGCCAGTTCAGCTTCGTTGGCGTTGACCGGGGCGAGGGCGGCGA
>DNXO01000112.1:31988-57034 GCA_003506895.1 Acetobacteraceae bacterium
AGAGGAAATTAGGAAAATAGTCAATGCTATGAGCTTGCGGGGGCGGCTGGGGGTGGTCTGCGTTGCGCGGGCGGTGTGTGGCCGTTTTGGCTTTCGCGGGGTTGTTGCGGATGGTGCCCGCGCCAATTCCCGGGCAGAGACGGCACGATGTTGGGGATTGGCCATACGTCCGCTGGCCACCCGGGTTTGGTCTAAGCGCCTAACAACCGCCTCGCGGCGTCGATCGCGCGGCGGATGACCGCCTCGGGGCCTTCGGACCGGGTCAGGGCGGTCATTGGCACTTCCAGCGCGACGGGAATGCCGGCGGGCATGTGGGCCAGGACGGATTTGATTTCGATCCCGCCCTCGCCGGGTGGGAGGCGTTCCGCCCTGGCGTGATGCAACAGGCCTTCCAGCGTCGTTGGCCGTTCGGCCGGAGCGTCGCAAACGTGGACGAAGGGCATCCTGGCGGGGGGAATCGCGTCCAGGTCGGCGGGGACGTCGCCGCAGCGGTCGAAGTGGAGGGTGTCCACCAGAATGCCGCCGTTGGCGCGCCCGGCCGCTTGCACGACCGTGTTGGCGCTGGCGACGCCGTTGATCTCGGTCCAGGGGAAGAATTCCAGCACGACGCCTTGGTCGTAGCGAGCGGCGAGGTCGCACAGGGCGGCGAAGCGATCGGCCAGCCTCGTCGGGTCCGCGTCATACGGGGCCGCGACCGCCCAGCGTGCGCCGAGCTCCGCGCCGGTGGCGAAGAACGGCTCCAGCGCCTGGATGTCGATTTCGGGGGTGATGCGGATGAACTCTATGTCGTTCACGGTGACGCCTGTGTCGGACATCGCGGCGCGGGTTTCGCGCAGCATCGCCTTGTCCGTCATCAGCGGATAGCCCGGCGTTTCGGGGGTTACCTGAATCAGGCGCAGTCCGACGGACGCGTATCCGGCTCCGGCCGCGACGCGGATCAACTCCGGCGGCGTGAGGGACAGGGCGGTGAGGTGGGCGAGGGAAAACCGGATCATAGCCGCCAGATTAGGCCGGACAGGCTGGCGCGGTCGAGCGGGTCAATCACATTGGCGACGGGCACGGTCGGGCATGGAACGATTCCATCTTTCTGCCGTTTTTGTTGTCCATATACAGCCCGGGCGAAGGCCCCGAGGCGGGTTTATTTGGAGAGCTAAGATAGACAAGAGTATAGCTGGGCTGATCGGCGCCATTGGGGCGCTGGTTTCTGTCGCTCCGGCGCTAGCTGCCACAACTGCCCCGATGACCGTCGAGACCGCGATGCAGGCCGGGTCTTATGCCGATCTTCTGAAGCCGATTCCGAATGCGGTCGCGTTGCTGGCAGCGGTTCGGCCCGGACCGGTTCCCGAGGGGCGGCCGCTGACGGAGGAGGTGCAATACCATCACCATCACGATAACTATTACCGTGGTGGGTATTACGGCGGCTATTACCGCTAGTCGGGGGACGATTTCTTGAGATGCCGAGCGGCGCCGAAGATGCGGCGGTAGGTGCCATCGAAGATGGTGTTGGTAGAAGACAGCCATTTGGTATCAGCCGAAAGGGTCGCTCGGCTGGCGTAGATACGCTGGGATTGCAGCTCCCGTTCGGCGGCTTCTTCCTCGGTCATCGGGATCAGGTCGAATTTAGTTTCCGATGGCACGATCGTGATCTGGATGAACGGCTCGCCAGGGCGGAAGATGTGGGTTTGTCCCTCGGCCGGGGACTTGAAGACGAGGAAGAAGATCATCGGCCACCAGGGCTGGATGATGGCCGGTACGGCAATCGGGGCGGTGCCGGTTGTGTCGGAGTAGAAACGTGGGTGGGTTTCGGTCTTGAAGGCCCATCCGTCCTCTATCTTCAGGTCGATCAGGCTTTGGTAGGTGTAGTATTCCTTGCCGAAGGTGCGGAACGGGGGGCGCTGGTCCTCCGGGAAGTCGCCTTCGAAGCGGAGGGTGCCGTCCTGCGTGGTAACGCGGAGTTCGTGGTCGTACGGGTAGGGAAGCTCGATGCCCGCGCGGGCGGCCTCGGAGAACGGGATGCAGTGCCAGGGGTATTCGTGGGAGCCGTCTGCGCGTGGTTCGGACTGGCCGGCCCATCCGGGGACTTCCAGTTTGGTCCGGCGAGGGTGGAGGTTGGGGTGGACGGTGCGGTATTTAACGGTTGGCATGGTGGGTGCCTTTTAGCGGATGACCGGGTTGGAGGATAGCGCCGTGCGGGTGGCGAGGGTGGCATCGCGTTTGATTTGGGAATTGGGTCGAGGATATGCGCCCAACAGGGCGAACACCGAAATCCCTTTGATGAAGAAGGTTCGTTTTTATCACACCTGGTGTTATAGTTCTCCGTGAGTATGCCCTTAGGGCTATCGGTGAGGGCGCGTGCGGGTCTTTAAAAACAAGTAGTTTGCGAGATTTGCCCCTAAAGCTCGGCTACCGGATGCCGCCCTGTGCGAGGCGGTCGCCCATGCCACGCGCGGGCTAATCGATGCCGATCTTGGCGGCGGCGTTGTGAAGCAACGGGTCGCCCGGAAAGGGGGAGGAAAATCAGGCGGGTTCCGCACGATCGTCCGCTTCCGCATCGGTGAGAAAGGGCTTTTCGTTCACGGCTCTGCCAAGAACGAACCGGACAGTATCCGCGACGATGAGTTGGCCGCGTTCAAACTGCTCGCGGCCGCGATGCTGGCCTACGCGGACGAGGCCCTGGCGAACGTGATCGCCAGCGAAACTCTGACAGAGGTGATGTGCAATGGCTAACCAATACAGCAGTCCGGTGATGGCCTCGATCCACGAGACAGCCGAAGGACTGTACGCGGCCGGGGTAATGCACAAGCAGACGATGCGAAAATTCGACGATGCGTGTTTGACGCCTGTGCGCCCACTGACAGCGGAGGAAATTCGCACCTTACGGGAACGCGAGGGCGCCAGCCAGGCAGTGTTCGCACGTTATCTCAACGTTACGACGGGGGTTATCAGCCAGTGGGAACGCGGAGAGAAGCACCCTAACGGAAGTTCTCTCAAGCTTCTGTCGCTGGTGGGCCGGCACGGACTAAGGAATGCTGCTTAGGGTGGATATGACTGACAAAATAGGGGTGGGAGCCACGAGCTATTCGCTTGTCAGAAGGGCTTGTCGCTTGTCAGAAGGGCTTGAAACGCCCATTCGATGCATCCGACCTTCGTAAAAGAAAATACGATATAATTATCATAAATTGTATTGTGGACGTTATTTTATTCCCCCCCCTATTTTGAGTTTCCTTTCTTCAATAGCGGTATATCGAGAATAGGGACCGACACGGCGAATCACTTCACCAGAAATGTGCCGCCGCCCTCCTATCGCCCATAAGCATTCCTAGTTCGAAAGACGAAGCTTCAATTTGAAGCCCGCAAGGCCAAGACTGGATTTCAGGGCGCGCGCCTTGTTCGAAATTCCGCCTAAACAGCTACGTTAAGTCTTGTGAGGGGCGCTCGTTCCGACTATGATATTTCCGATTGTGTCGGGTAACGGGAAGTCACCCTTGTCAGCGGAGTTACATTGCTTGATCGAGAAAATTGACCTACGCCGGTTCAAGCGTATTGAGGGTGCTGAGCTCAAACTGTCACGCATCAATGTCTTTGTAGGCGGCAACAACTCAGGTAAAAGTTGTATCTTGCAAGGCATCCACTTTGGCGTCGCGTTGGCCCAAGCCAGAAAGATCGCAGGATCTGACCAGTTCTCCCCCGAACAGCTTCGCTACTGTCCGACAGACGATTTCCTTAACCTTTGCCACGGCGTGAGACTCCATGAGGGTACTTCCGTCGAAGTAAAGTTCTATGAGGGTATCGGCGATGATGAGCGGACGGCGTCTGTCAGTATCACTCGGGGACGGAATGGCGTCGTCAGGGCGAGAACGTCAGGAGATAGCCTTTTAGAGCGTATCTCGGATCCTAAGGGATTCTTCTCGATCTACGTACCTGGGCTAGCAGGTGTCAGCCTTAAGGAAGAGTATAGATCGGAACTCGTTGTGAACAACGGTATTGCCCGTGGGGACGCGAACCTTTTTCTCCGCAACCTGCTACTCCGAATTGAGAAATCGGAGCAACGCAAAGCGAGATTCTCAACTCAGTTTGACCGTGTGTTTCCAGGCTGTTTAGTGAACACCGATTTCAGCGAGACCGACCATCTAACGATCTCGTCGAGAGTAAGGATGCCTGAAGGGCGTGAACTTCCGCTGGATATGGTCGGGACGGGTATGCTTCAGGCGATACAACTAATTGCCTACATAACGATGTACGAGCCCAGACTACTGCTTCTCGACGAGCCGGACGCGCACCTTCACCCTACCAATCAAAAATTATTGGCCAACACATTGATGTCTATTGTCGATGGTAGTGAGACAAAAGTTTTGATCGCAAGCCACTCTAGGCACTTGCTTGATGCGTTCAGTCAATATAACGATGCAAAATTATTCTGGGTCCGCGAGGGAGTGGCGAAAGAGCATGGAGATTGGGCCGACGTAGCTGTGCTCATGGATCTAGGTGCATTGGATCAAGGGGAGCGTTTACTCAACGGGGCATATAAGTATCTTTTCTGGACGGAAGATGACGATACGAAATATCTTAAAATGTTCCTTCGTGCAAATGGCGTGGCGGAAGATGAATGCTTCATCTTCTCGTACCAAGCCAGTAGCAAAGTCGATGCAGCAAAGCTAATGGCGGCGTTCGTATCTAGGATGCGACCTGGGGTGAGGACAATCGTTCACCGCGACCGCGACTTTATGTCCGATGACGAGGTGAATCGACTACGTGTCAAATACGCCCTCAAGGATGAGGGTTCGACGCGGCTATTTGTCACATCAAAAAGTGACATTGAAGCCTACTTTGCGTCGAACGAGCACCTTGCTGAGATCCTTGAAATTAGCCAAGACGACGCCCGCGTCCTAATCGAAGCGACCATCCAGGAAAGCCAGAACGAGTTCACAATGAAATTCCAGTCAAAAAGGAACGAAATAAAACAAAGTCTTTACAAAAACGACCCTGAAAACTGCCCCAAAATAGAGGACCTTTTGCCCGGGGCGGTCGTTCCCGTCGAGAAGGCTGTAGGCAAGCTGCTTTTAAAGAAACTTGGCCCGAAAGTTCAGAGCCGGAGCGTCAACGCCGGTGCCGTATTAGTTGCATCTGCAGCACTCGTCGATCAACAATTCCAGACCTTGCTCGCTGATGTGAAGGAGTAGTGCTAATAGCAACAGCGCAAACGGTGCTTCGATACTCGAATGGACCGCGACCAAAATACCTAGCGAACGGCCGCCTTCACGTGAAGGCGGCCGATTGACTGGACTTGGGGTCAAGTCCCAAAACTACGTGAGCACCGTCGACAAGCCAAAATATTGTGCAAATCGCAAATCTGCAGCTAGACTTTTGCTACTTGTAGATCGCAAACTGGCGATAGCGCATCGAACCTTCCTCCATCTGACGAGTGTGCGAACGTCGGTAAAGCTTTAGATGTAGCCCCCTACCCCTCCGCCAAAAACGCCATCGCCGCATCAACCCCGCCACGCCCATGCGGGATACCCTCGATTCGCAGCCCCATCTCCACCGCCGCCAGCGCGCCCAGCAGCATCGGCTCGTTCAGGTCGCCCAGGTGCCCAATGCGGAAAATCTTGCCGCCCAGCTTGCCCAAGCCGCCGCCCAGCGACACGTTGAACCGCTCGCGCACAGTCTTGCGCAGGGCGTCGCCGTTGAAGCCCTCGGGCATCATCACCGCCGTTACCGAGTTCGACAGCCGGTCCGGCGACAAGCAAAACAGCGTCGGGCCGTTGTTGCCGGCCCAAACCCGGACGGCGCGGCGGGCGGCCTCGCCCAGGCGCGTGTGGCGAGCGATCACGTTGTCCAGGCCTTCTTCCTCCAGGATCAGGCGGGTGGATTCGCGCAGGCCATAGAATACATTCACCGGAATGGTGCCGATGAAGCTTTTGTGCGGCCGGTTCATCATCAACGTCCAGTCGAAGTAGAACCGCGGCAGCTTCGCGCCCGCATGCGCCGCCAGGGCCTTGTTCGACACGCCGGTGAAGCTCATGCCCGTCGGCAGCATCAGGCCTTTTTGGCTGCCGCCGACAACGCAGTCCACGCCCCATTCGTCCATTCGGAACTCAAGAGAACCGAGCGAGGAGATGGTGTCGGCCAGGAACAGCGCGGGGTGGCCAACGGAGTCGATGGCGGCGCGGATGGCTGGCAAGGAGATCATCATGCCGGTGGCGGTTTCGTTGTGCACGACGCAGACCGCCTTGATGGTGTGGGCGGTATCCTCGGCCAACGCACGCCGCACATCGGCGATATCGACGCCGACGCGCCAGTCGGCGTGGACGAGGCGGACCTCCAGATGATGCGCTCGGGCCATGGCCGCCCATTCTTCGGAGAAGTACCCTGACTCCAGCACCAGGATCGTGTCGCCGGGGGACAGCAGGTTGATCAGGCTGGCCTCCCACGCGCCGTGGCCCGAGGCGTTGTACATGAACAGATGCTGGTCCGTGCGCAGAACCTTTTTCACCCCGGCGAAAGCGGCCTCATAAACCGGCGCGAAATCCGGGTCGTTGAAGTCGATGCTGGGCCGATCCAGGGCGCGCAGCACGGTGTCGGGGATGTTGGTCGGGCCGGGGTTGGCGAAGAAGTGGCGGCCGCGGGCTTTCGGTGACATCGAGTGAATCCTGTTGTGTTGAGGCGTTTTATAACCGGTTTATGGGCCGGGCGCACGAGCCTGGCCTCGGGTCACGGGACCAGCGTCAGAACCAGTTCCCCTTGTCCACCACATTCCGCAACGCCTCGCCATTCGCAAACGCCCGGCAGTTGTCCTGGATGATCTGGAAACGGCGTTCGTTCAGATGGGGGCCGTAGCCGGCCATGTGCGGGGTCAGCAGGACGTTCGGCAGGCCCCATAGCGGGTGGTCGGATGGCAGCGGTTCCTGCTCGTACACATCCAGCGCGGCGCCGGCGATCTCCCCGCTCCGAAGGGCAGCGACCAGGTCGTCCAGTTTCGTCGTCATGCCGCGCCCGATGTTGATGAAGAAGGCGCTTGGTTTCATCAGGCGGAAGCGGGCGGCGTTGAAGAAGCCCTCGGTCGCCGGAGTATGCGGCACGGTCAGGATCACGAAATCGGCTTGCGGCAGCAGCGTATCCAGCGCTTCCGGCCGATACAGTTCGGCGACGTGGCCGGGCTTGTCGGGGCGACGCGCATCAATGGCCAGCACGCGGATGCCAAAGGCGCTTAGCAGGCGGGCAGTCTCGGCGCCGATGCCGCCCAGGCCGACGATCAGCGCGGTGGAGCCGGGCAGTGCGACGACACCTTCATCCTCGGGCGGCTTCTTCCATTCGTGACGGATTTGCTGCGGGATATAGACATGGAGGCCGCGAGCGAAGGCCAACACAAACGCCATGATGTGCGCGCTGATATGGTCGTTGTAGATCTCGCGGAAGTTGGTCACGGTCAGCGGATGCGCGACCAGTTGAGGGTAGTAATAGCCGGCGGGCGGGGCGGCCTGCGGGGCCTGCAGCCAGCGCAGCCGTTGCGCCTTGGCCAGCAGTTCGGCGGGCAGCGTGCCGAAGGCGGCGTCGGCGGTGACGATCGCGGCGGCGGCGGTCTCCATGTCCTCGGCCAGGATCAGTTTCATGCCGGGAACCGAGTCCGCCAGACGCGCAGCCCATTGCCGCGTCAGTGCGGTTTGCGGCGGCAGCATCAGGAAGGTGAAGGCGTTGGTCATTTCGTTTCCTTGGGCGTTTCCTTCGCTTTTGTCCCGGCGACGCCGTGGTATTTGACGGGGGCGGCTTTCAAAGCCTGTTGCATGAGGAATGGCGCGCCGGCGTGGATGATGTCCTGCGCCAGGGGACCGCGCGCGTCCTCGAAGCTGGGGGCGGGTGGCTGGCGCCGGCTCTCGACCCGGATGATGAACCAGGCGTTGCCGGACTTGACGGGGTATGCGGTTGTCTGGCCCGGCGCCATGGCGAACGCGACCACGCCGATTTCGGGGCTCATGACGTCTTGGCGTGCATATCCCAGTTCGCCGCCGTTCTGGGCGGTGCCGTCCTTGCTGTATTTGGTCGCCAGTTCGGCGAAACTGGCGCCGCTGTGCAACTGGCCGATCAAAGCAGTCGCCTCCGGCTTGGTGTTGACCATGATCAGGCGAATATCCACCTCATCCGGAGCGGGCTTGTTGGCGACAAGCGCGTCATACGTCGCGTGCAGCGCCTGATCGGTCAGGTTGGGCGCGAGGGAGCGGCGAATGACCTCGGTCGCCAGTGCCTGATCGGCGGCGTTGCGCATGCGCCGCTGCACAACCGGGTCCTTGTCCAGGCCCGCGGTTTCGCCGCGCAGAGCCAGGGCCTCCTGCTCCATTTGCTGGGTCGCGGCGCGTTGGTACAGCACTGGGAACGGCACGCCGCCCGCGATCGGGGGCATGGTGCGGATGACATCGGCGATGTCGCCCCAGGTGACGGCGTGTGGGCCGACCTCGGCCACGACGGTGCCGGCGGACCGATCCAGTTCAGCCTCCAGGGCCTGAAGCGAGGCGAAAGCCTCGGGTCCCGGCGGCGGCAGGCCCTCGGGCAGCGTATCGGGCGTTTGCGCAAGCGCGCCCGTCGCCGAAACAATGATGGCGGCAAGGGCGAGAAGCCTGCTAATCGAACGCGGGTGCGGCACCAAACAATCCTCGATCAATCGCGACAATTACGCGACCTTACCGGCGGGGCGCGGTCCATGCCAGCGGGATACGAGGACGCTGAATGATTTGCATCAAATACGATCTATTTTTTGACAGAAATCATGGTTTGACAATTCCCGGGCCAAACGGCCGTAACCATTTTGTAGTCATTCGCAATGGTATAAGCGTAAACGCTGGCGCGTATCCGCCTCCCGCAACCTGGAAAGAGCATCGTTGGATGACCTTTGCCATCCACCAAACCCGGCTCCTTTGGCAGACAGGGACGCTGATCAACGCCGTTTCCCGGTTCGTCCGACAGATCCTGGCGAGGAATGCCAGGGCTGCCACCGATGTTGGCTTCTAGCATGTTCGCCATCGACGTCGCGACGGTCTCTGCCTTCACCACGATGCTGTCGGCCTGGCTTGGCGGCTTGCTGATCTGGCTTTGGCAAAAGGATCGCGGCCAACCGGCCCTGGCCAGTTGGGGGGCAGCCCGGCTGTTGAGTGCCGCGGCCATGCCGCTGCTGGGGGCGCGCGGTTTTCTTCCGCAGTGGCTGTCGATCAATCTGGCCGACGCCCTGATCTGCCTGAGTTACGGTCTCACCTGGTGCGGAGCCCGGCAGTTCGAGAGCCGGCCATTCAAGCCGGCCGCGACCTGCGCGGGGGCGGTCGTTTGGTTGCTGGCCTGCGAGATCCCCGCATTTTATGGCAGCCTGGAAGCACGGATCGCGCTGATCGCGGTCATCGTCTCGCTGTATAATCTGGCCGCCGCGCGGGAGTTTCATCGCGGCCAGAAGATCTGCCCGCTGCCGTCCCGCCCCATCGTCGTCGTGCTGCTGGCGAGCGTGGCGATGACCGTCATCCTCTCCGGGACGCTGCCATTGCTGTTTCCGTTCAGGCAGCCCAGTACGACCCTGCCGACCACTATGTGGTTCGGCCTGCTGATCAGCCTGAATATCGGCATGATGGCCGCCGCCTCCATTCTTTTGGTGGCGCTGACGAAGGAACGGGCGGAACTGCGGTCAACGACGGCACTGGCGGCGGCACGCGATCTCGCGAACGAGGCCAGCAGTCAGAAGACCAGGTTTCTCGCCCGCATGAGCCATGAACTCCGCACGCCGCTGAATGGGGTGCTGGGCCTGGCGCAGGTGCTGGCGGCGGATCCCGAACTGGGGGAGCACCAGCGCCAGCACGCCGCGACGCTGGAACAGGCCGGACGGCATTTGCTTGACATCCTGAACGAGGTCCTGGATCTGTCCCGGATCGAGGCTGGACGGATGGATCTGTCGCCGCAGCCGATCGCCCTGGAGGGATTCCTGCGCGAACTTGCCGCGCTGGCACAGGGGGCCGCCGGGCCGTTGGGCGTCGCGATGCGCCTGGATATCGCGCCCGACCTGCCCGCGACGGTGCTCACAGATCCGATGCGGCTGCGGCAAATCCTGCTGAACCTGTTGAACAACGCCTGGAAATTTACCCCCGCCGGCGGAAGCGTGACGCTGAATGTCATGCGGGTGGGTGGCGACCGGGTCAGCTTCTCGATCACGGATACCGGCCCCGGCGTCCCGGCATCGCTTCGGCCGCGGCTGTTTCAGGATTACACCCAGGCCCTGGGACATTCCGCCGCGGGTGGAACCGGCCTGGGGCTGGCGATCAGCGCACGCCTGGCATCGGCGATGGGCGGGGAACTGACACATGCCGACGGGCCGGGTGGCTCCGGCAGTTGCTTCACGCTGGTGATGCCGCTGCCCGAGGTTGAACGCCCGCCCCCGGCGCCACCGCGGCCCCCGGCCGCCGAACCGCTCCCCCCGCCACGCGGGCTGCGCTTTCTGGTGGTCGATGATGTGGCAATGAACCGAAAGACGGCCCGCGCGCTGCTGGAGCACGCCGGCCACGTCGTGGACGTGGCGGAGGATGGTCACGCGGCCCTGGCGGCGCTGGACAAGGGGCCGCTGCCCGATATCATCCTGATGGACCAGTCGATGCCGGGCATAGACGGTAACACCACCGCCCGATACATCCGGAACCTTCCTGGACCGGCCGGGCGACTGCCGATCCTGGCGGTAACGGCCAATGCCCAGCCCGAGGATATCGAGGCCAGCCTGGCCGCCGGCATGGACGGCCATATCGCGAAACCGATCGAGTTGAAGATGTTGCTGGCCGCGGCCGCCAAGGCATTGGATCGCGAGGCCGTTCACTCGTAGCCGAAAGCGGTGGAACGCGACGCGTGCGCGGTGGCGCCCTTGGTTGAAAATGCGATCGGGGCCGAACTGGAAGCCATCAAGGCGCCGGCCGGTTGCTCAATGCGGCAGATCGCCGCTCCCTCGTTTTCCGCAGCCGCTCGGTGTATCCGCGTCCAGGCTACCCTGGCTCCCGGCTCTTGCGGGATTCGGCGAACCGGTTGACGCTGTTTCCCAAACGGGGAGAACACGTACCATGGAATTCGGCATGTTCCACGAATTTCAGCGCCGGCCGGGCCAGAGCGAAACACAGGCGTTCGCGGAATCCTTCGAGCAGGTGGACGAGGCCGAAAAGGCCGGGCTGGATGTGATGTGGCTGGCCGAATTGCACAACGCACCGGAACGATCCGTGCTCGCCGCGCCGCTCGCGGTGGCCAGCGCCATCGCTACGAGGACGAAACGGATGAAGATCGGGATCGCCGTTCAGGTGCTGCCGCTGTGCCATCCGCTGCGCATCGCCGAGGAAGCCGCGACGGTCGATCACATCAGCCAGGGCCGGCTGATCTTCGGCATCGGCCGCAGCGGATTCCCTCGCACCTATCAGGCGTATGGCATCTCTTATGCCGAGAGCCGGGAGCGATTCGCGGAGGTAACGGAAATCCTGAAGCGGGCCTGGACGCAGGAACGGTTTTCGTTCCACGGCAAGTTCTACGACTTCGAGGATATCTGCCTGGTGCCCAAGCCGTATCAGGCGCCCTACCCCGAGCTGCGGATGGCGGTGAACAGCCCGGACACGTTCCAGCAGACCGGGGAGGCCGGGATTCCGATCTTTGTCGCCACCAGGCTTGGCGACCTGGACGAGTTAGTGCCCAACCTTCGCATCTACCGCGAGGCCTGGGCAGCCGCCGGCCATCCAGGACAGGGCCAGGTCTATCTGCGCGTGCCGGTGTATCTGGCCGAGACGGAGAAGCAGGCACGGGAGGACCCGCATGAAAGCGTCATGTTCTTTTACAAATACCTGGGTGAACGGATCGAGGCCTCGGCCGTTCAAGAGGGTGCCCGGGCGATCGAGAACCGGGCGGAACGGGGACAGCGGCTGCAGACGATCGATTACGAGGACGTGCTGAAAAGCAAGATCGTCGTCGGGACGCCGGCCATGGTGGTGGACCGGCTGGCCACGCTGAAGGAAACGCTGGGGCTGTCCGGCATCCTGGCGGAAATGAACTGCGGCATGCGGATCCCGCATGAGCAGGTCAGCAACTCGCTGCGGCTCATGTGTTCCCGGGTCATGCCACATTTGCGTGATTAGATGCTGAGTCTCCAGCGATACCACTGATGTCAACACCGTCGCGGCGCGGACCCGTTACTATCGCGGGGTTATACCGACACGAGGAAACACCGGCTTGCTGTCATTGCCCACGCGCCCGGGACCGGACGTGCGACCCGTTCGGCACTGGAAAAACACCTCGGCGCCGGAGGCAGCCGCCTTGGTGCGCTCCGGCACGACCGTCGCGGTGGGATGGCTTGGCGATCGGTTGGCGGCGGCGCTGGCAGACGCGTTCGCGGATCGGGCGGAGCCGAACGGCCTGACCATCGTTTACGCGGCAACCCAAGGCGAGGGCCGGACGCACGGTTTGAACCTACTGGCGCATGAAGGGCTGGTGCGGCGCGTCGTCGGCGGACAATGGCATCCGGTGCCCAGGCTGCAGGCGCTGGCGGCGGCCAACCGGATCGAGGCCTACAGCCTGCCGGCCGGGGTGATCAGGCGGTTGTTCCGGGATATCGCGGAGGGCCTTCCGGGCCACCTCAGCCGCAGCGGTTTGGGCACATCGGCCGACCCGCGTCAGGGCGGCGGCCGCCTGAACCGGCGGACGCAGGAGCAACTGGTGCGGCTGGTTTACCCCGCGGGCGACGAGGCACTGCTGTTCCGCGGCTTCGCGATCGATGCCGCGCTGATCGGCGTGGCGTTCATGGAGGGAACGGCGGCGATCGCGATGACCCGTGAGTCGATGACGATCGCCCGAGCGGCCAGGAAGAGCGGGGGGATTGTGATCGCGCAGATGGACCGGGTGGGGACGCTGGACAAGCTGCCGCCCGGCCAGGTCGTCGTACCGGATACGCTGGTCGATGTGCTGATCGAGGGCGATCCCCGCGACCGGCGGCCGGAGACATTCTCACCCACGACAGTGCCGCCGGTGGCAGGCCAGCAGCCACCGGCGCATTAGGGTCGCCGGTCGCGGGCGATCAGGCTGGGAACGGGAACTGGTCCAGATAGGGCTGATATTCCGGCTCCACATCGATTTGCAGCGTGCCCAGAACTCGCACCACCGCGTTGTAGAAGCCGATCGTCAGCGTCAGGTCCACCACCAGTTCGTTGCCGAGTTCGGCCTGCAACGCGGCGAAGGTGGGGGCCGACATGGCACCGTCGTTGGTCATCTCACGGGCCGCTTGCAGCACCAGCTTCGACAGGGCGTCCAGGTCGGTCGGCTTGCCGTCGGTGTCGTCGATCAGTGCCCGCACATCCGCGTCGCTGACCCCGAAATCGTGGCCCAACTTGACGTGGTGCGACCACTCATAAGGCGAGCGGGCGAGCCAGCCGACTTGCAGAATCGCCAGTTCGCGCAGGCGGGGATCGAGCTTGCTGCCGTGGCGGATATAGCCGCCCAGGCCGAAGAACGCCCGCGCCGCCTTGGGTGAGTTCACCAGCGCCTTGGCCAGCCAGATCGGCCGCTTGAGCAGGTCCTGGTTCTCGGGTTCCAGGTCGGACGGTTCGAGATACGGTACGCGCGCCATTGGTTTCCTCCATCGAATGGAATCACCGTATAAGCTGAGCGGCGATGTGCAAATGCCGCGCCGTTTGAAGGAGCCAGACCGATGCGCGCGACTGTTACGTCGGCGGGTTTTTTGACGCTGGGACACGAAACATTCCGCGCCGCGCTGGGGTATGGGGGGATTCGCGCGGAAAAGCACGAGGGCGACGGCGGGACTCCGACCGGGCTGCTGCCGTTGCGGACGGTGCTGTATCGGCCGGATCGCCAGAAGGCACCGATCTGCGCCGTGCCGGTGCGGGCGCTGACGCGGGAGGATGGGTGGTGCGACGATGCCGGGAATGCGTCCTACAACCAGTTGGTTCGCCTGCCGATCGACGCGAGCGCGGAGGCGTTGTGGCGGGAGGATGGGGTTTACGACATCATCGGGGTGCTGGGGTGGAATGACGATCCAGTTCGGGCCGGACACGGATCGGCGATTTTCCTGCACGTCGCGCGGCCGGATTATGCGCCGACCGAGGGGTGTATCGCGCTGGCGCCGGATGACCTGATCCTGGTGCTCGCGAAGGGGTTGACCGGGATCTTGGTGGTTTGAGGGGGCCGGCGCGGTGGTCGCCGAGAGCCGCTACGGGCGGATTGCACTTCAGTGCTTCCGCCTGCCAGCGGACCTTGGCGCGCCGATGATGGATGCAACAGCGGCATCTGAAGGGTTCGTTACTTAATCGGCCACAAACCGCTCCGCCGACACCTGGCATCGCAATGTCAGACGGCAGGCAGCGAAAACGCGCCCGTTCTCCATCGTGCGGCCCGCCCGGTCCCGTACGTCCGCCACGAAGTCGCGGTAGTATTCAACCGACAGGCCGCTGCAATCCTGGTAACGAGTCCGCTCGCGGTTCGCGACGAACAGGTGGTCGCCCCCTGCCCTGCCCTCGATATCCAGATTCTTGCGCAGCTCCAGCGTTCCCTCGGTGCCGACGAGAAACAACCGTCCGTCGCCCCAGTCCGGCAATCCATCCGGGGTGAACCAGTCCAATCGCATCGTTCCGGTCATGCCGCCGCCGCGCAGGGTGACCTCGGCGAAGTCCTCGAACCCGGCCGGCTGGGTCCCGAAGCAGCCGATCGTAGCGGCGGCGATCGTTGCGTCATCCACCCCGGCGAAGGCCAGGAACTGGTCGATGGAATGGACCCCGATATCGGTGATGATCCCGCCATAGGCGGCGCGATCGAAGAACCACGCCGGCCGCAGCGCGCGGTTCAGCCGGTGCGGCGCCAGACTGGTCAGCGACACCAGCCGGCCCAGTTCGCCGGATCGGGCGACCGCAAGCGCGGCCTGGACGGCGGGCGACGTCAGGCGACCGAGGGCAACGGACCAGATCCGTCCGGTTTCGCGCACCGCCGCCTCGACCGCGCTCAACTGATCGCTGGTGATCGCGCCGGGCTTGTCGACCATGACATCCTTGCCGCGCCGCATCGCCTGGATGGCAATGTCCGCGCGTTCGCGGGGGACGGCCGCCAGTACGATGAAGTCGATCGATGGATCATCCAGCAACTGTTCGCGCCCTATCGGCGGCACGTCGGGGAACCGTTTGCGGAACCCGGCCAGCACGTGAGGATCGCTCGTTTCCGGGTCGTGGCCGACGCAGACCGAGCCGGCAGCGCGCAATCCGGCGGTCAGGTCGTAGATATGGCGGTGATCGAGCCCGATGGCGGCGAAGCGGGGCATGTGGGTTTCCTCCGTTTGGAGCGTCGCAGCATCTTCCCCAGGCGGCAACCGCGGTCCAGAATGGGCTTTTGGTTCACTCAGGGGAAGGAAAACACCCAATGACAGATCGTGTCGCCATCGTCACCGGCGCGGGCAGCGGCATCGGCCGAGCCGCCGCGCTGAACTTGCTGAAAGGCGGCTGGTCGGTGGTACTGGTCGGGCGCCGCAAGGATGCGCTGGAAGAGACCGCCGGCATGGCCACCGGCGGCAAGACCCTGATCATGCCGACCGACGTGACCGACCCGGCACAGGTCGATGCGCTGTTCGCCAAGGTGAAGGAGACGTATGGCCACCTGGACGTGCTGTTCAACAACGCCGGCGGCAACGTGCCCACCACGAACTTCGGGGACTTCACGTTCGAGATGTGGCGCAAGGTCTGCGCGGTCAACCTGGACGCGATGTTCCTGTGCGCCAATGCCGCCTTCCGCATGATGCGCGACCAGACGCCGCAGGGTGGGCGGATCATCAACAACGGCTCGATCTCGGCTCATAATCCTCGGCCGGGTTCGGTGGCCTATACCTCCACCAAGCACGCCGTTACCGGGCTGACGAAGTCCATCGCGCTGGATGGGCGGCAATACGATATCTGCTGCAGTCAGATCGATATCGGCAATGCGGCAACGCCGATGACGGCACGCTCCACCAACGGGCAGTTGCAGCCGAACGGGCAGATGGCGGTCGAGGCCAGGATGGACGCCGATCATGTGGGGCAACAGGTGGCGTTCATGGCCGGCCTGCCGCTGGAATCGAACGTGCAGTTCGTGACGATAATGGCGTCCAAGATGCCTTGGATCGGCCGCGGTTGAGGTCGCCCGTGCCGGCCGGGGAGGTTGTGGGTTTGGAGGGCCTTCCCGGACGGCGCGTTGTTGGCGTGGCTCGTGCTGTTTCGAATTCAGAATTTTCAACGCGGAGGAAGCGGAGGGCCACCAAGGGCCACGGAGGACGGTATTTCGGCGCTGATGGTTGGGTGGCGTTGGGGTCTGACGGCTGGGGGCCGCGCCGATGAAACGACGAAGCCTGTTGGGGTTGGCCGCGTTGGGCGCCGCCGCCCCGGCGATGTCGGCACCGCGTGGGGACAGGAAACCGGCCGCGCCGCCGAACGTCACCGTGGAAACCCACCGCGGCAAGGTGCGCGGCGCGCTCGACGGCACCATCAGGGTGTTCAAGGGTATCCCATATGCCGCCACGACCGATGGTCTGAACCGCTTCCGTCCGCCCAAGCCCGCGCCAAGCTGGGCGGGGGTGCGCGATGCGCTAGGTTACGGGCCGATCTGTCCGCAACCTCAGCAGCCGCGCCCCAGCTTCACGGCATCCTGGACGTACGAAACGGACTCCAGCGAGGACTGCCTGTCGCTGAACGTCTGGACCCCGGGGCTGCACGACCAGCGCCGCCGCCCAGTGATGGTGTGGCTGCACGGCGGTGGGTTTTCGGCCGGCTCCGGCTCCCGCAACGTGTATGAGGGCACGCGGCTGTGCCAGCGCGGCGACGTGGTGGTGGTGACGGTCAACCACCGGCTGAACGTGTTCGGTTACCTGTATCTCGGCCGGATCGGCGGCGCGGAGTATGCCGAGTCCGGCAACGCCGGGATGCTGGACCTGATCGCGGCACTGCGCTGGGTGCATGACAACATTTCGGCGTTCGGCGGCGACCCGGCTAACGTCACGATTTTCGGCCAGTCCGGCGGCGGGGCGAAAGTCAGCACGCTGATGGCGATGCCGCAGGCGCGCGGGCTGTTTCACAAGGCCATCGTGCAGAGCGGCTCGCATTTGGAGGCGTTGTCGCCGGATGAGGCGACGAAGCACGCCCAGACGTTCCTGGCCGCGCTGGACATGCAGACGAACGACCTGAGCAAGCTGGCGAAAATCCCGACCGACCGGCTGGTCGCGGCATTGAACCGGATCATGAGCGCGCCGGGGGCGACGGCGAACTTCAGCCCGGTGGTGGATGGTATCGTGCTGCCGCAAAACCCCTGGTCGCCGGGTGGGCCGGCGGTGTCGGCCGGTGTGCCGATGATGATCGGATCGACCCGTACGGAAACCACGGCGCTGATCGGCGCGGCGCATCCCGAGGATTTCGCGCTGACCGACGCATCGCTGGCAAAAAACCTGTCGGGTTGGGTGCCGGAGAAGGATATCGCGCGGGTCATCGCCGGGTTCAGGAAGTTGATGCCTGATGCCTCGCCGTCCGACCTGTTCTTCGCCATCACGACCGATCGAAGGGTGCGTCAGCAGGCCTGGGCGCAGGCGGAGCGGAAGGTTGCACAAGGGGCGGCTCCGGTCTGGCTGTATGAACTGGACTGGGCGACGCCGGTGGATGGCGGAAAGTGGGGATCGCCGCATTCGCTGGATGTGGCGTTCGTGTTCGACAACGTCGCGAAATCGGAGTCGATGGTCGGCAGCGGCCCCGATCCCCAGCATATGGCGGACCAGATGAGTGCGGCGTGGCTGGCGTTTGCCCGCGGCGGCAATCCGAACCATCCGGCGATCCCGGTGTGGCCGGCGTTCACCTCGGCCGAACGGGCGACGATGGTGTTTGACGCGACATCGCGGGTGGCGAACGACTTTCGCGGTGACGAGCGGACGCTGCTGGCGTCGCTGCCGCTGTATCGGGTCAGCCGGTAGCGGGAACCTTTTTGCGTCGGCGGTCGTTCCCGTATCAGGAGGACGACATGGATCGCATCAAGATACTGGATGAGGCGTTGTGGCGGACCGTGCCAAAGGACGTAATCGTCGAAGCCGAGCGGGCAGCGCAAGAGTCACCTGTCTGGATCGCTCTGCAAGGCAACGGCCACATCGTGGCGATGGATGGGCCGGGCGATCCGCAGGTGGCGACCGGCGATGTGATGTTCATCGCCGAGGTCGCACCCAGCCGAGGCTGAAAGCGGCGATTAACCCCAAGGATCGACCAGCACCTTGGCATGCTTCTCCGGATTGGCGAGTTCCGCGAAGGCGTTGCTCACGCCATCCAGCCCCACGGTTCCGGTGATCAGCGGGGAGACATCGACCTTGCCCTCGGCGATGTGGTGCAGGCTGTCGGCGAACTCTTTCGCGGTGTAGGCCAGCACGAACTGGACGTTCAGTTGCTTGACGATGCCGAAGAACGGCTCGAACCGGTCCGTCTCCATGCAGACGCCGACGACCACGATGCGTGCGGAGGCGGGCGCGCCCTCCATGACCTGCTGGATCACGCCGGGGACGCCGACGCATTCGAAGATGACCGCCGGACGCATCTTGGGGCCGAGACCGAACAATTGGGCATAGCGGCTGCCGTCAAAGCCCTCGGGCGTCGCGGTTTGCCGCCAGGTCTCGTAGGGCGATGTCTCGGCTGGATCGATCACGATATCCGCGCCCATCTTCAGTGCGAGCGCCCGCCGAGCGGGGGAGTAATCGGCGGCGATGATGGGGTGGAGGTTCTTGATCACCAGTCCGGCAATTACCGCGAGGCCGACCGGGCCGCAGCCGACGACCAGGGGGACGTCGTCCGGCGCCAGACGCGCGTTCTCCACCGCGTGCCAGCCCACCGCGATCGGTTCGGTCAGCGCCGCGCTGGCGGCGGACAGCCCGTTCGGCACGGGGAGAAGCATCTTGTCGGCCAGCGGCATGTATTGCGCGAAGCCGCCGGCGATGTCGTTGGAGTAGCCGATGCCCTGGACGCTCTCGCCAGCCAGTGTCAGCGGCATGGAGCAGACCAGTGTGCCGGGTGCGAGGCGATGGGGCGTGTTCGGACCGTATTCGACGACTTCGCAGCAGAACTCATGACCGAAGACCACGTCGCGGTCGGCGTCCATTGCCCAGCGGTTGCCGGCGCGCTTCGCCAGATTGACGAACTGGTGGGTATGTTTGGCCGCGTGCAGGTCGGACCCGCAGATGCCGCACGCTCGGGTACGCACCAGCACCTGGCCCTGTTCGGGAACGGGGTCTGGCAGAGTGTCAACGACGATGGAACCCTGGCGGAAGACGGCGGCGCGCATGTTCGTTCCCTTTTGCCTTGTGGCGGCCTGGTCGTTCGGCCGCATCGCTTTGGATCAGATTGCCGCGTTGTCCGGTTCCCCGCAATGACAGCGGCGGCGCGCGAACCGTTCGGGGCCTTACCGCAGATCGATGCGCCAGGCCCGTTCTTCCAGTGCATCGACCAGGGTATCGACCGCCAGGCGGGGCAGGCGCAGCGACAATCGCGGGCGTTTCGGGGCGATGCGGCGTGGGCGGGCGCGGTCACCGGCGAGGTCGCGGACGAGGTCCTCAACGGTTGTCAGGGTGTCGATCAGGCCCAGCGCCAGGGCCTGATCGCCCAGCATATAGCCGCCGTCGAACACCGCTTCGTCCGGAGATTTCAATCGCCGGCCGCGCCGCAGCCGGACCCAGTCCTTGAAGCGGATATGCAGCTTGTCCATCAGTTCCCTGGCGAAGGCGACGTCCTCGGGCTTTTCGGGGCTGAACGGGTCCAGCCGCGCCTTGTTGGTGCCGGCGGTGTAAACCCGACGCTCGACGCCCAGCCTCTCCAGCAGGGCCGGGAAGCCGAAACCGCCGCCGACGACGCCGATCGAACCGACGATGCTCATGGGATTGGCGTGGATTTCGTCAGCCGCGCAGGCGATCCAATAGCCACCCGAGGCCCCCACTTCCCGGATCACCGCATGCACGCGCGCGCCTGCCCTGTCGGCGGCGGCGCGGATCATGCCGGCGATGAGGTCGGACTGCACCGGCGATCCACCAGGGCTTTCGATATCCAGAATGACGGGCCGGCGTCCGTTGCCGGCGAATCCCTTCTCGATCAGCGGGCGGACCGAGTCGGCGCTCAACATGCCGGGCCGAGCGGCGATGGTGCCATGAAGGACGATCACGTTAATGGAGGGGCGACGCCACGACAGCAGGCTGGTTCCACTCATGCGATGCGCCCGCGCAATTCAGCCAGTCCGGCCAGGGCTGTGCCGTCGGCGCCGAAGTTCGCGGGGTTCAACCACGCCAGCAGCGCGTCACGGCATCGGGGCCACTCGTCGCCGACGATGCTGTACCAATCGGTGTCGCGCTGGCGCCCCTTGACCACCATGTGCATGCGGTGACGGCCTTCGTAGGTGAAGCCGTAACGCTCCGCCGCGCGCTGAGAGGGCGCGTTCAGGGCGTTGCACTTCCAGACCAGCCGACGATAACCAAGATCGTCGGCGGCCAGCTTCAGCAGCAGGAAAACGGCCTCGGTCGCTGCCCGTGTGCGCTGCATGCGGGGGCCGAACCAGATGCCGCCCAGTTCGATCGCCGCGTTGGCGGGCTGAATATCCATCAGTGCCAGCCAGCCGGACACCACACCTGTCGTGACAGGCCGCACCGCCCAGACCATCGGATCGTGTTTTGCCGCGGCGTCCATCACATAGCGCGCCATCGCCTCGGCCGAGGCGAACGGGCCCTGCCCCAGATACGTCCAGCTTTCATCCGCCCCAGCGGCGGCCTGCCAAAGCTCTGGCGCGTGGCGCCGGTGCAGCGGCTCCAGCGTCACGTACTGGCCGCGAATCGCGACACGGGCCGGCAGCGGCCGAGGGGTTGCATCGATCTCGGGGCCAATCGGCAGGGGCATGGTTGAATCCTTCAGTTCGTGGGATACGGTGGCCCCAGTGGCGGCTGCCGACAAGCCGCTGCCGTTCGGGCCAGTCGCCCGGGCGTCATCTTCGCATTTGGGGGATCATGATGTTCCGTAGAGTTCTGCTCGCCGCCTTCGTCAGCGCTGCTTTTGTCTCGGCCGCCTCGGCTGCCACGGTGCACTATTCCGCCCGGCTGTCCCCCGCGGGCGAGATCCCGAAGACCGACAGCAATGGCAAGGGTAAGTTCGATGCCAGCTTCGATACCAAGACCAAGGTTCTGAACTACACGCTGACGTTCGAGGGCCTGACGGGTTCGGCGACGGCCGCCCATATCCACGGCCCCGCCACGGGCGTTCAGACCGCGGGCGTGGTTGCGCCGTTGGGCGACAAAAACCCGACCAGCCCGGTGACCGGTTCGGTTACGCTGACCGACGACCAGGCCAAGGCGCTGGCCGCTTCCAAGCTGTACGTGAACGTGCATGCCGCGGCGAACCCCGGCGGCGAAATCCGTGGCCAGATCAACGCGGTGCATTCCAAGAAGAAGTCGTCCCCGCCCGCGGCGGCCTCCGCGATCCCGGACGCGAAGTAATACCTGCATCACCGCCCCGGTTTCACGACCGGGGCGGATTTTCCAGTATTTCGTTTTTCAGTTATAGATCATCAATGACGTCCACCAACCGGACGCACTCAGGAGGAAACGCATGATCCGTCGCCGGCAATTGCTTCAGGGGTCCGCCGCTGTTTTGGCAGCCCCCGCCATCGTTGAACGCGCCAACGCCCAATCCGCCTTCGACTGGAAGCAGTGCAAAGGTCAGAGCATCGAGGTCAATTTCCAGCTTTCGCCGCGCGGCGACCTGGCCAAGCGCAGCGTGCCGAAGTTCGAGGAACTGACGGGCATCAAGGTCGGATTCGAACAGATCCCCGAACAGCAGCAGCGCCCCAAGGTGGCGATGGAGATGGCAACCGGCCATCCCAGCTTCGATGTCGTCAATGTCGGCATGCATGTGCAGAAGCGGCTGGTGGAACGCGCCGGCTGGATGGAGGATCTGCGTCCGTATATCGCCGACAAAAGCCTGACCAATCCCGACTTCGACATGGCCGATTTCAGCGCGCCATCGCTGGCGGTGGCGACTGGGACCGACGGCAAGATCAATGTGCTGCCGAACAACCAGGATTTGTTCATCCTGTTCTACAACAAGGAACTGCTGGCGGCGAAGGGGTTCACGGCGCCGCCGAAGACGTTCGACGAACTTATGTCGATGGCGCACGCGCTGACCGATCCTTCGAAACAGGTTTACGGCTTCGTGGGGCGTGGGCTGAAGAACGCCAATGTCGTGCTGTATGACAGCCTGCTGCTTGGGTGGGACCAGGAGACGGTTTCGGCGGACGGCAAGAAGCTGCTGACCGACACGCCGGCGGCGATCGAGGCGGCGACGTACTACCAGAAGATCATGAGGGAATGCGGGCCTCCCGGAAACGTCGGTTTCAACTGGAACGAGTGCCAGACGACGTTCATGCAAGGCCGAGCGGCGCTGTGGTGGGATGCGATCGGATTCTCGGCACCATTGCTGGACAAGACGAAGTCCAAGGTGGTGGAGAAGGTAGGATTCGCCCCCGTGCCCGCCGGCCCGAAGGCGCATAACTGCGCGACGTTCATCGAGGGCATCGGCATGCCGGTGACCGCGCCGGCCAAGAACAAGAAGGCCGCATGGCTGTATCTACAATGGTTCTGCGGCAAGGACATGCAGGCCGAAGTCCTGGCCAGCGGAGCCGGCACCCCTGCCCGGCAATCCGCCTACAAGCGTGAGGACCTGATCGCAAGCAGCACGTTCCCGAAGGAATGGTTCGAAACGACCGGCGTGAGCCTGAAACTTGCTCGTTCGGGGCTGCCTGTGATCGTGCCGGTGACGGAATTCCGCGACACCATCGGCAGCGGCCTGACCAACATTATTGGTGGGGCCGATCCGGCGACGGAACTGAAGAAAGTTACGGCAGCGTTCCAGCCGGTGCTGGACAAGTCGAACGAGGCCTGATGGGAGGCCGGGACTAAACACCCGGCGGCCCAGGAATTCTGGTTGAGTGATGGGCAATAGGCGGCGTGGGAGTCGCCTATTGCAATGAACCGGCGCGGGGTGAAACCGCAGCGCAATCGGGAAATCATGCGTGGAATCGGGTTTATTTTGAAGGTTGGCTGCCGTTGGCGCGACTGTCCGGCGGTGTGTGGCCCGGGTAAAACAAGCAAATAGAACTACAGCCTATACGTGTATTATTCTCCTAAACGAGGAGACCCTGAATTCGTCGCACCATCCCCATCCGCCGTATCCAGGCCGCTCCCGTAAATCGGGCGATAACCCGACGAAAAAATCCACCGTCGTCAACTCTAATTTGTATTGCGCATAGCTGATATGCGTGCATACGCTTCCTGCGAGACGGGCCAACAGAATGCTCGTCCGGCAATCACCGACGATCAGCAGGGGGGCTCAAGACAATGTCTGGATATAGCCGAACCGCATCGAATATTCCGTGGTGGAAAGAACCCACGAAGGACCAGTGGTATGCCTATTTCGCGGCCTGGATGGGCTGGACGCTGGATGCCTTCGACTTCACCGTCTTCCTTCTCATCATGGCGCCGATCGCGCAGGAGTTCGGCGTTCCGCTCATCGACGTGACCGCGGTCTTCTCGGTCACCCTGATCATGCGCCTGGGCGGCGCGACGGCGTCCGGCTGGCTGGCCGACCGCATGGGGCGTCGGGCGCCGCTGATGATCTCCATCCTTTGGTACTCCGCCTGCAACTTCGCCGCCGGGTTCTCGCCCAGCTTTACCTTCCTGTTTGTGGTCCGAGCGCTGTTGGGCATCGGGATGGGGGCCGAATGGCCGGCAGGAGCGGCGCTGGCGATGGAATCCTGGCCGGCGCGGTCGCGTGGTCTCATGTCCGGCGTGTTGCAGGGGTCGTGGGGGCTGGGCTTCGCGTTGTCGGCGCTTGCCTACGGCCTTCTGTACGCACCTCTCGAAGCGTGGCATAAGGGTTACGGCTGGCGCGGTATGCTGATACTGGGCGTACTGCCGGCTTTGGCCTGCGTCTGGATCCGCTTTTATGTAAAAGAGCCGGAAGTCTGGACAGAAAACAAGAAGATCCAGGACACAAATCAGGCGCAGGTGACGCTGCCGCTGTTCGCCATCTTCAAGCGCAAGTATTTGTTTAACACCTTGACGGGCTGCCTGTGGATGGCCGCGAACTTCTGCGTTTACTACGCGATTTGGGCCATGCTGGGCACCTATCTGCAAAAAGAGCTGCACTGGACGCCTGCCCAGGTGGCGGTCCCGGTGTTCTGGGGCAATATCATAACGTTCTTCGCGTGCAGCTTCTGGGGCGCGATATCGGAACGGATCGGGCGCCGGTGGGCGCTCATGATCCCCTGCACCCTCGCCATCTTCCTCGTGCCGCTCTATCTCTCGACGACTGATCCGAGTTGGTTCCTTGGCTTGTTCCTGCTGACGATCTGCTTCGTCGGCGGCAAGGATGCCCTCAACCCCGGTTGGTTGTCGGAACGGTTTCCGACCGAGGTCCGCGCCACCGCCGCCGGCTTCGTCTACCACCAGGGCGCGGTTTGGGGCGCGGCTGTCGCGCCGCTGCTGACCTATTTCGCGGTCAATCAGCAGATGGGATTCGCCATGCCAATGATGTACGCCACGGTCGGATCGTTGATCGTGTATGTGATCGCGGTGTACCTGGGGCCGGAAACCAAGGGCAAGGTGATGACCGCCGACCTGGAGGTTATCGAGGTCGTAACACCGGTGTAGTGCTGGCTACGGCCAGAAGCGTGACGGGCGGCCGGGGCGCAAGTCCCGGCCTTTTCCGATTGAGAAACGAACAGAGCGGCGCGGCGGAAAATTTGTGGCCGTGGACTGCTTCACATACTCCAGCGGTCAACTGCGCATCGCTTGTCCAATACTCGTTTGCCCCGCCTCGCTCCCCTTAACTCAGGAGTTTGAGCCGCCAGGGATCGAGCCGGAGCAAGAGTTATACCAGCCGCCCGAAGCTTCGACTCTTTTGTCAGTCGGCGGGCGGCTGGTATCCTATTGATTTGGCGCGCGGCCGCCCCACCAACCCCGCGCGCATACCAGTCGGCCC
>DNXO01000135.1:0-657 GCA_003506895.1 Acetobacteraceae bacterium
GCGCGTGGCGCGATCTTCAGGAAATCCAGCCCGTCCTGGCGCGTGAGATTGGCCACCGATACCAGTTGCCGCTCTTCCCAGAGAAGATCATAGGGAAAGCTCGGGATATCGCTCATGTGAATTCCGGCGCAGACCACCCGGCCGCCCTTGCGCACCGCGCGCAGCGCCGCCGGCACCAATTCTCCGGCGGGAGCGTAGATGATCGCCGCATCGAGAGGCGCGTCGGGCTGCCGGTCCGACGCGCCGGCCCATACTGCGCCTAGTTCGCGGGCAAAATCCTGCGCCGCGATGTCGCCGGGTCGTGTGAAGGCGTAAACCGAACGGCCCTGCCAGCGGGCGACCTGGGCGACGATGTGCCCGGCCGCGCCGAAGCCGTAGATGCCGAGCCGCTTCGCGTCCCCCGCCATCACCAGCGACCGCCATCCGATCAGGCCCGCGCACAACAGCGGCGCGATCGAAACGTCGTCACCGTCTTCGCCAAGCGGGAAAGCATAGCGGCTATTCGCGATGGCGTGGGTGGCGAAGCCGCCGTCCCGCGTATAGCCGGTGAACAACGGCTGGTCGCAGAGATTTTCCATGCCCTCCTTGCAGAAGCGGCAGAGACCGCAGGTGTATCCAAGCCAGGGAATGCCGACACGGTCGCCGATTCGGTGGGTG
>DNXO01000135.1:936-2951 GCA_003506895.1 Acetobacteraceae bacterium
TGACGTTGGGCCCGAGAAGGTCGACGCGGCCAACGATTTCGTGACCGGGGATCACGGGATATTTGATGTCTGGCAATTCCGCATCGACGACGTGAAGGTCGGTCCGGCACACCCCGCATGCGCTTACCTTGACGCGAATCTGTCCTTCGCCGGGAACGGGATCCGCGCGCTCCTGCATCTGCAGAGGCGCGCCCGGCGCCGGCAACACCATCGCACGCATGCATGTTTCTCCACGCCCCCGGCGGCCCCACCAAGAGCAGTATCAAATATATCAGATAAGCCAGCCCAGTTTTGACCTCAATCAAGGGCAATCCTCGGAGACGTGGTGGGGTGTCAGCGGGCCGGGATGGCCCGGGCAGAATGCGTTCCAGTTAGGAGACTCAGCCATGACATTGAAATCCCTGATTCCCATCGGAAGCGAACGTGGCCTGACACGTGCCGCATCCAATCCGTTCTCTGCGCTGCAGCAGGAGATCGATCGCCTGTTCGAGGGCTTCTCCCGAGGCTTTGCAGGCTTTCCGTCGCACGAACTGATGCCGAGCATGGACCTCAGCGAAACCGACAAGGAGATCGAGATCACGGCGGAGTTGCCGGGTCTTGAAGAAAAGGACATTCAGCTGAATGTAGCCGACAATGTCCTCACAATCCGCGGTGAAAAGAAGAATGAGCGCGAAGAGACCAAGAAGGACTATCATCTTGTGGAGCGCAGCTATGGTTCATTCACCCGATCCATCCAGTTGCCGGATGGGGTGAACGCCGACAATATCAAGGCGGTGATGTCGAAGGGCGTATTGAAGGTGACGGTGCCGAAGCCGGCGCCGGCTCAGACCAAGAAGATCGATATCAAGGCGGCCGCCTAGGTTGCTCGAGGCGGGGACGGAAAATGCGCTGCCGCCGCCGGCAGCGCGTTTTTCGGCATGGCCTGCCCGACGGCGGACGGATCGGGTGCCGGATTTGACCGGGATCAACAAGATTCTCCGGCAAGATTCTACGCTTACATGCGAAGGAGGGCGCGTATGGCGATCAAGTCGCTGGTCATCGGGGCCTACCGGCATTCCCGGTTGAACGAGATCGTGTGGGGCGGCGCGACCAAAACCGTCATCGGGCGACCACCGTGCTGGGTTATGATGTCGCGATAGTGCATGATCTGCGAATAGGCGCTAGATAGAGCATGATCCGGAAAAGTGGGCGCCGGCTTTTCGAAAAGATCATGCTCAAACAAAGTGATAGAGCGGGATGGCGATTCAAAGAAAAGCGGTCCCGCTCTAACTGTGTGAACGTCCCTCAAATCCAGCCAGCGCAGAAAATCCGATGTCAACCTATCGCCTGAAAGACCTGCTCGCGCCCCGCTCGCTCGCGCTGGTCGGGGCAAGCCCGCGCCAGGGCTCCGTCGGGGGCGCCATTCTCCGGAATATTCGCAATGCGAAATTCAAAGGCGAGTTTGGCCTGGTGAATTCGCATTATGCCGAAATCGATGGCGTCGCCACGGTCGGCAGACTGAGCCAATTGCCGTTCGTGCCTGAACTCGTGGTGATCACCACGCCGGCCGTGGCGGTCGCCGGCCTGATCGAGGAGGCGGGAAAGCTCGGCGCGGCCGGTGCGGTGATTATCCCGGCCGGGCTTGGCCATGGGGCGGGCTCGTTGGCGGAAGCCGCCGAACGCGCGGCTCGCAAATATGGAATGCGGCTGATCGGCCCCAATTGTCTGGGCATTCTTATGCCCAGCGCAGATCTGAACGCCAGTTTCTCCGCGCACATGCCTGTCGCGGGGCATCTGGCGCTGATCTCCCAATCGGGAGCAATTGCCACCGGCATGGTCGATTGGGCCGCGCAGCGCGCGGTGGGCTTCTCCGGAATTGTTTCCATCGGCGACCAGCTCGACGTCGATATCGCCGATCTCCTGGATTACTTCGCGCTGGATGGCAGGACGCGCGCGATCCTGCTTTATGTCGAAGCGATCAAGGATGCCCGCAAGTTCATGTCCGCGGCGCGCGCCGCGGCGAGGATCAAGCCGGT
>DNXO01000074.1:0-1188 GCA_003506895.1 Acetobacteraceae bacterium
CGGGCAGAAGCTTGTAGAGCAGCATGATCCCCTCGCGCAGATTGTAGAAAGATGTTGTCATTTCGTCTTGGGCGAACACGGTCTCGCAGTCCGCGAAATGGACATGGCGACCCAGATGCTCCAGCTCCCGCAATTCAGCGTTGTCGAGCGCCGCGCAGACGCTGAGCCGCCGTATCGTACATTCGGCACAGGGGTGTCCGTTCGGCTCGTCCGCAACCAGAGACATCGTCATGCGTCACTCCTGGATGGGCCGCGCCGCCGCCAACCTGTTGCGCGCCGGGCCCGCGGATTAGTCATATCTTACCGGTTCGCTCCGATCCCGGTTGACGCAGATCAAGCAAGAACCGCCTTCGGTGCAATATCAGGGTATCTCGGCATGCCTGGTTGGCCATGGAAAACGAACGGTAAGCAATGCTGCGATTTGCGCTGCGCCAAGCTCTCGTCACTCTGCTAGCGATAACCCCTGCATTGGCCGCCTCACCGGCCGAACGGCGCGGTAAGGCGTATGTGATCTCTCATTGCGGGCGGTGCCACGCGACCGATCGCGTGTCAAGCAGCCCACTCAAAATCGCGCCGCCGTTTCGAACCCTGCATCTGCGCTATCCCGTCGAAACCCTTGGCGAGGCGCTCGCCGAGGGGATTTATACCGGCCATGCGGAAATGCCAGCGTTCGAGCTCACGCCTGCCCAGATCCACGATCTGCTGTCGTACCTGAAAACCCTCGAATAGGCTTGGCCCGCGGCGGCGCCTACAGCGCCTGCACGGTCCAGGCGATCATATCCTTCGCCATCCGGCCGAATGCATCGTCGAAGGCCGCAACGGCCGCCTGTGGCTCAAGCTTGTCGAACTTCTGGCTTTGCTCGAACAGATGCGAGGCGATGACTTTTCCGTTCTTGTCGACAATTCTCGCCGACAATGCGATCTCCGCCGCCGGTTGCGAATCTATCGCAATCTCGAAATGCCTGACATCGATCAGGAGTTGGAAGTCGGCCGGGCCGATATCCGTGGTGCGCAAAGGCGCGTGAGCGATATCGTAATTCTCGAAACTCTCTATCAACCGTGCCTGCAGCAGTTTTGGAATGCTGTCAGCCCACATGAATTCCGAGAAATCCGGATAGTCCTTGACCGGGGAGAACAGCATTCGCTGTGTCTGGAGCATCGCCACCGCCGTCGGTTCGGGAAGCACCA
>DNXO01000074.1:1506-1912 GCA_003506895.1 Acetobacteraceae bacterium
CGCGCCGCGCGCAGGTCATAGGTTATTTTTTGCGGTGACGTCCCGCCGCCCGTCATTTTTTCAACGCCGGCGATGATGCTGTCGAGCTTGGGGGTATTGCGCGCCAGCCCTTCCGAGAAAACCTTGAAATTGGCGATGGTATCTTTCAACGGCTCGGAGTTTTCGCTGAGCACGGAGTCGACCTTGCGCAATGCGTCGCGGGCGGCCTGTGTCATGCTCTGCCCGGCGCCCTGCTCGGCAATGAGTGTCGGCACCTCGCCGGTGTTCGAAAGCAGCTTGCCACCCTCCAGCGCGATCACGGGAACGCCGGTCAGGCCCTGGAATTCCAGACCGACCTTGGTGTCGGCCCGCACCGGCGTAGAGGAGGCGACGGAGATCGTTGCATTGACGCGGCGGGGGCTATCCG
>DNXO01000074.1:2177-2632 GCA_003506895.1 Acetobacteraceae bacterium
CGCAAGCGCAAGGTCCGTCACCTCGCCGACGCGAATCCCGTTGAACAGCACGCCGGCTCCGATCAGGAGCCCGGGCACCGAGCCATCGAACTGGACGTGATAGATCTTGCGCGGGCCAAGCCCGCCGGTGTTGTGAAGCCAGTAGACGAAGCCAAATACGGCGACGATGGTGGCCAGCACGAAGGCGCCGACAACGACGAAGGGAGCGCGGGTTTCCATCTTTTCAGCTCGCTTTGGGTTGCAGCATCTGGGAGCGCTTGCCGTGGAAATAGGCCCGCACCCAGGGATGCTCGGATTGAAGAAGTTCGTGCATGGGTCCGATGGCGACGATCTTGCCGTCGGCGAGCGCCGCGACGCGATCGCACTCGGTATACATGCTGGCGAGATCATGGGTCACCATGAACACCGTCAGCCCCAGCGTCTCTTGCAACGTCTTGATCAGCGCGTCGAAATCG
>DNXO01000061.1 GCA_003506895.1 Acetobacteraceae bacterium
GGATATCAAAATGAGAACTGATGAACCTGCTTAGGTGTGTTTGACACGCACTGACCCCGCCAATATGGTCCGGCGCCCTTTCGCAGGTGCGAAGTGGGCAACACCTGTAGCCGTGATGGTTCCAGATGTTTAGATATATGTTCAACAACGTCCCCAGGAAGCGGTACGGTTTCCCATGAAGATAATTGTCCCTGTCAAACGGGTTGTTGACTACAACGTGAAGGTTCGCGTGAAGGCCGACAGCTCTGGAATCGACACTGCCGGTGTGAAAATGTCGATGAACCCGTTCGATGAGATCGCGATCGAGGAAGCTGTGCGCCTCAAAGAAAAAGGTATAGCGAGCGAGATAATCGCTGTCTCCATGGGCGTAGCACAGTGCGCCGAGACGATCCGCACCGCACTCGCTATGGGCGCTGATCGGGGTATCCTGATAGAGAGCGATGCCGATCTCCAGCCCCTGGCCGTCGCAAAAATGCTGAAGGTGCTCGTTGAGCAGGAAAATCCCCAGCTTGTTATTCTGGGCAAGCAGGCCATTGATGACGACATGAGCGCTACCGGCCAGATGCTTGCCGCCTTGCTTGGCTGGTCTCAGGGTACATTCGCCAGCAAGCTGAATATCGAGGGCGACGGGCTGACGGTAACCCGTGAGGTCGACGGCGGCTTGGAAACAGTTTCACTACGCCTGCCATCGATCGTCACCACCGACCTCCGGTTGAATGAACCGCGTTATGCTTCGCTGCCGAATATCATGAAAGCACGTAAGAAGCCGATCGCCAATATGAAGCCGGGCGACCTGGGCGTCGATGTTACGCCGCGTTTGACCGTAATTAAGGTTGAGGAACCGCCGAAGCGCAAGGCTGGCCAGAAGGTTGGTTCCGTGGCGGAACTGGTGAGCAAACTCCGAACTGAAGCGAAGGTGATCTGAAGATGACGAGCCTCGTTCTCCTCGAATTCAATGCGTCGGGCATTAAGCAGCCCTCGCGTAGCGCCGTTGCCGCCGCGATCACTTTAGGCGAAGTCCACGTCATGGTCGCCGGCGTCGACCTGGGCGAGGCTGCCGCCAGGGCTGCGAAAATTCCTGGCGTCAGCAAAGTCCTCGTCGCGGAAAATTCCGCCCTGGACCATGCAATGGCGGAACCGATCGCCGCATTGTTGCTCACGCTAGCTCCAGGGTACTCGCATCTTTTCGCGGCGACCACTGCTGTGGGAAAGAACGTAATGCCGCGCGTAGCCGCGCTGCTGGACGTTCAGCCGATCAGCGACATCGCTGCCGTGGTAGACGCAGATACATTTGTCCGCCCAATTTATGCCGGGAATGCCATGGCGACGGTGAAGTCTACCGACGCCAAAAAGGTCATTACCGTTCGTGCCGCCAGCTTCGACCCGGTTGCCGCTGACGGTGGCAACGCCACCATCGAAAATCTTACGGTCGGCGATATGCCAACGTTGTCGCGGTTCGTCTCGGCAGAACTGTCCAAAAGCGAAAGGCCGGAACTGACTGCGGCCCGTGTGGTTATTTCGGGTGGCCGTGGCATGCAGAACGGCGAAAACTTCAAGCTAATCGAGCCAATTGCTGATAAGCTCGGCGCCGCAGTTGGCGCGTCGCGGGCGGCTGTTGATGCCGGGTTCGTTCCCAATGAATTCCAGGTCGGTCAGACCGGGAAAATCGTCGCGCCTGAATTGTATGTTGCAGTTGGGATTTCAGGGGCTATTCAGCACCTCGCTGGCATGAAGGACAGCAAGGTCATCGTCGCAATCAACAAGGATGAGGAAGCGCCCATTTTCCAAGTCGCCGATTATGGCTTGGTCGCTGATCTGTTTACAGCGCTGCCGGAGTTGGCAGCGGAACTGGAGCGCTCCTGAATGAACCGCGACGTCAAGCCTGCATCTGGGATGGCCCCCACGGTCACGGAGCCGCCGGATATCCGAACGGTCGGTATCATCGGCGCCGGGCAGATGGGCAACGGTATTGCCCATGTCTGCGCTTTAGCGGGCTTGCCGGTCACGATCGTTGATATCAAGCCCGAAGCCCTGACCAGGGCGATGACCATCATGGCACGCAACATCGACCGGCAGGTGAACCGTTCCATCGTGTCGTCCGATCAGCGCGATGAAGCATTGGCTCGCGTTAGTACGTCGACCGACTACAGCGCGCTAAACGGCGCGGATTTCGTGATAGAGGCCACGACGGAGAAGGAAGACATCAAGCGTCTGGTATTCAAGGCGCTGATCCCGAACCTGAAACCTTCCTGCATCGTGGCGTCGAATACCTCTTCGATCTCCATTACCCGCCTGGGTGCGGCCACCGATCGGCCGGAGAGATTCATCGGCATGCATTTTATGAACCCAGTTCCGGTCATGAAACTGGTCGAAATCATCCGCGGCATCGCCACCGACGAACCAACCTTCCAGGCAGTCAAGAATCTAGCGCAGAAGCTCGGGAAGGTGGGCGCTGTATCTGAAGACTTTCCCGCGTTCATTGTTAATCGCATCCTGGTGCCGATGATCAACGAGGCGGTCTACGCTCTCTATGAGGGCGTCGGTTCCGTATCAGCGATCGACACCTCGATGAAGCTGGGCGCTAATCATCCGATGGGGCCGTTGGAACTGGCCGATTTCATCGGCCTCGATACTTGCCTGTCGATAATGCAAGTGCTGTATGAAGGTCTATCAGACAGCAAATACCGGCCTTGTCCACTTCTGGTGAAATACGTCGAAGCCGGATGGCATGGCCGGAAGACGGGGCGTGGCTTTTACGACTACACGCAAACTCCGCCGCGTCCAACACGGTAATTCGCATTTGGATAGTGATCGGGTTCGCTCGGTCACCAATCCCAGCAAGGGGTTCTCCGGCAACCCATACTTTTTCGTAAGATAGATGGTTATTGCAGTGGCGGTCTCCTCGTCGATCCTCGCTCCGAACATCCTCCGCATCTTTGTGCCCCCTCCCGCCAAGCTTCTGCCGGTAAAAACACACTGTTCATCACGATGTATCTAGCGAGTAGCAAACTGAACGGCCTGAGGTGGACTCCATCGGCTGGACAGGAATCGGGATGACTTAAGAGAGAGTCCCGCCGCATTTTCCATTCCTCCCGATCAGAGGAGGAAAGTATTAGCCAAGTATAGACCCTATTCTACATGGGGCCAACTTCCTTTTCAACTCCGTGCCCACGAGCCTGTGGCCAACGCCGCAGCCATTCAAAGCGGAGGCGTTGTCCACAGGCTCGTGGGCTTCGCCATCGAAAACCGCACGCGGCGTCCGGTAGCCCAGCGCCTGGTGCAACCGCTCCTCGTTATAAAAGCTCAGCCAGCCGCCGATTCCTCGGCGCGCTTCCGCAACCGAGCCATAGGCTTTGATGAACACGGCCTCGTACTTCAGGCTCCGCCACAGCCGCTCGATGAAGATGTTGTCCAGGAACCGCCCCTTGTCGTCCATGCTGACCCGGATACCGCGGCTTTCCAACTCGTCGAGAAACCCGGCGCTGGTGAACTGAACGCCTTGATCGGTATTGAAAATCTCGGGCCGCCCATGCCGGGCGATCGTCTCCTGTAGCGCCTCGACGCAGAAATACGCCTCCATGGTGATCGACATCCGCCAAGCCAGAACCCGGCGGCTGAACCAGTCCATGACCGCGATCAGATAAACAAAGCCCTTGGCCATCGGGATGTTATACCAGTCCGTGATGACATTGCCTCTCGCAGGCGCTTCCCTGCCGCGCAATTCCCTGATTCCCTGTCCCTGACAGAGACGTCGATTCGCATGACGGGGGCAGATATGGGCACTGCGGTTCAGATCACCCGGACAGAGCACACGAGCAGCGACCTGCGCGCGCTGGCGTGACGGTCGCGTGACGGCGCGCAGGTGCGGCGGCTGCTCGCGCTGGCGATGGTGCTGGACGGCCGCGCGAGCGGAGGCGGCGGCGTGCAACGGATGGACCGCCAGACGCTGAGCGACTGGGTGCATCGCTACAACGAAGAGGGCCCCGAAGGCTTGAGGGACCGGGCCGCGCCTGGCCGCGCGCCGTACCTGACGGAAGCGCAAATGGCCGAGTTGCGGGCGCTGGTCGTCAAGGGG
>DNXO01000073.1:0-23843 GCA_003506895.1 Acetobacteraceae bacterium
CGTAGTCGGTGATGTTCTTCACCACGCCGTCCAGGATCATGCCTTCCTTGAGGCCCTGGATCAGTTCACTGCGCTGTTCCGCACGGGTCTCTTCCAGAACGGCACGACGCGACACGACGATGTTGCCGCGGGCGCGGTCCATCTTCAGGATCTGGAACGGCTGCGGGGTGCCCATCAGCGGGCCGACGTCGCGCACGGGGCGGATATCGACCTGGCTGCCGGGAAGGAACGCGACCGCGCCGCCGAGATCGACGGTGAAGCCGCCCTTGACGCGGCCATAGATCGTGCCATCGACGCGCTTCTGCGCCTCGAACGCCTTTTCCAGGTTGGTCCACGCCTCTTCGCGGCGGGCCTTTTCACGCGACAGGATGATCGCGCCGTCGCGGTCCTCGTAGCGCTCGACATACAGCTCGATCATGTCGCCGGGCTTTACGTCCGGCTTGGCGCCGGGCGGGCCGAATTCCTTCAGGGCAACGCGACCCTCGGACTTCAGGCCGACGTCGACGATGGCGAATTCTTCGGTAAGACGGATAACGCGGCCGGTGACGACGGAGCCGTCAAAGCCAGTGTCCGTGCCGAGTGTCTCGTCGAGAAGGGAGGCGAAATCCTCGCCCCGGAAATGGTCTTGCGCGGCTTCTTGAGCGCGCGCGGTGGCGGATGCTGCCATGAGGTAAGTTTGTTCCGTTACGGATGTCCGAGCGGCTGCTCGGTGATTGCCGTGGTGTGCGCGCTGCCCTTTGGGTAACACGTCTTGCCCGCGTCGCTATGGGCGCGGGCCGGGGTGAAGCGATGAGGCGGCTGTATATCCCGTTGCCGCCTGGCCGGAGATAGAGATTTCGTGAGCGGAGTCAAGCGTTGGGCGCGTTTGCGTCGTGACGGTGGGATGAACATTGGAGTTCGGCGGCGGGGCGCTGGGTGGTTTGCCGGATTGCGTGTGTCGATGGGTCCTGATCCTGGTGTCTAACGGGCGTCTCAAAGGCCGCGACATGGTATTTTGTCCGGCTTTTGAGACTTCTTGCCTGGCATGACTATCCATCTTGATGATGGCGGCATGGTTCTGGCGACCAACGCCCGTGCCGGACGAACAGACCAAGGCGGAACAGAGTTGCGCCTGAGGCGGAGGGAGCGGCGCCCCGCATGATTAGATGCGTCGCGGGGGTCAAGGGGCATGACGGTGAACGGGCGCGCATGTCTTGATCTATAGATATAGATAGGAAAACTGTCAATAATGCTCGCGGCTATCCACTGGCCAATGGGGTGATCGGGCCAACCCCGGTCACGCCACGGAAGCCAGTTGCCGCCTGACACCCTTCACCCGACGGCCCGAGCGTTTCGATTGTGTCGTTGGGTATGTGACGTGGGGCGGCTGACCTTCTTGATGGCATCCCGCGGTGACGCTGCCAGGTTAAAATCGCAAGGCCAGACGGTCATCCCCAGGTTGCTCCGTCGGGTGCGGCGTAGTATATAACATTTATTATATATCAATGGAGCCCTGAACATGATGGCATTCAAAGTTACCACGGTGGGGTCGTCGGTCGGTTTCATTCTGCCGAAGGCGGCGCAGGAACGCATGAAGGTTGCCAAGGGGGACACCTTGTACCTCACCGAGGCCCCAGATGGCGGCTATCGGCTAACGCCATACTCTCCTGATTTCGAACGCCAGATGACACTGGCGGAGACGATCATGCGTGAGGACCGGGATATCCTTCGGGCCTTGGCAAAGTGACTGCCTGGAAATGGGTTGACCCGAAGACCGTCCAAGCGGTGCATGAATATCAACTGGCCGAACATAGCGGTTTAGATGGTGTCCGGGACGGGGGGCTTGTTGAGTCGGCTTTGGCCCGTCCGCAAAATCTGGCGGCTTATGGAGAGCCTGACGCGGCCGACCTTGCCGCCGCGTATGCCTATGGGCTAGCGAAAAATCATGGTTTTGCCGACGGCAACAAACGCACGGCCTGGGTCGCCGCACGGCTTTTTCTGGCTGATAACGGGTACGCGGTACGGTTCGACGGGAGGGACGCCGTGCGGATGGTCGAAGCGCTGGCAGCGGGGACGTTGGATGAGGCGGCAGTGGCGGAATGGTTCCGGGCCAGGATAGTTTAGGCCAAACCGCCTGAACGCTCCGGCTAAGACACCGTCGCCAAAACCGCCTCGCAGACCCGATCGACGTCCTGATCCGTCAGATCCGGATGGATCGGCAACGCCAGGATCCGCCCGGCCAAATCCTCCGACACCGGCAAAGCCGAACCGTCGTGCTGCCCGCTGTAGGCCGGCTGACGATGCAGCGGGCGGGGGTAATAGATCGCCGTCGGCACCCCGTCCGCCTTCAGCGCGGCCTGAGTCCGGTCGCGTGCGGCCTCATCCGGCAACAGGATGGCGTAGATCGCCCAGGCGCTGGTGCTGTTCTCGACGCGTTTGGGCGTGACCACCGCGTTCCCCAGGCGCTGGTCGTAAACCCTGGCGATACGCTCCCGGGCTTGCAACTCTTCCGGGAACACGGCCAGCTTCGCCAGCAGTACCGCGGCCTGCATCGAGTCCAGGCGGCCGTTCATGCCGGTGCGCAGGACCTCATAGCGGGTCTTGCCCTCACCGTGGGTGCGCAGGCTGCGATACAGGTCGGCGCGATCCTCCGACTCGGTGAACAGCGCGCCGCCGTCGCCATAGGCGCCCAGCGGCTTGGAGGGAAAGAAGCTGGTCGCGGTGGCGTCGGCTTGCGTGCCGAGCATCTTGCCGTGCAGGGAGCCGCCGAAACTTTGGGCGAGATCGTCCAGCAGGAACAGGTCGTAGCGGCGGGCGATCTCCACCAGGGCCGGCCAGTCGGCGGGCTGGCCGAACAGGTCCACGCCAACGATTGCCCGTGGTTTCAGCTTTCCTTCCGCACGCACCTTCTCGATCCGCTGGACCAGATGTTCGGGATCGATCTGGAAGGTCCGAGGATCGACATCGACGAACACCGGCGTGGCACCCAGCACCAGCGGGACTTCGGCGGTGGCTGTGTAGGTAAAGGCGGGCAGGAACACCGCGTCACCGCGGCCGATATCTTCCGCCATCATCGCGATCTGCAACGCGTCGGTACCGGAGCTGACGGTGACGCAGTGCTTCGCCCCGCAGAATTTCGCCAGTTCGGCCTCCAGTTCGCGGACCTCGGGGCCGAGGATGAACTGGCAATGCTCCAGGACCGTGTCCAGCCGGCGGCGCAGATCGGCGGCGATGCGGGCCTGCTGGGCTTTCAGATCGAGGAACGGAATTGGTTGTTTCATGAGAATCTCGTTTCAGGCGCGAATTTCGCCGGCGGAGCCGTCGATGTTGTGTTCGAACTCAGGGATCAGGCGGCCAAGCAATGTTAGGGCCAGCTTCACCTGACCGCCTTTGCAGGCATGACCGATTTCCTCGATCGCGCGGCCGACGATGGCCGGATCGGCGGTGCGGGGAGAGGCCATCAGCAGACCGGGATAGCCGGTGGGGACCGGGGGTTCCTTGCCGTGGAACAGTTCCTCGAACAGTTTTTCCCCGGGGCGCAAGCCGGTGAAGCGGATTTCGATGTCCTGTTCGGGTTGCAGGCCGACCAGACGAATCATCTGTCTTGCAAGATCAACGATCTTCACCGGTTCGCCCATGTCCAGGACGAAGATGCCGCCGTTCTCGCCAGAGGGTAGCGACGCGCCGCCAACCCCCAGCACGCTGGCTTGCAGCACCAGGCCGACAGCCTCCCGCACCGTCATGAAATACCGCTGCATGTCGGGATGGGTGACCGTCAGCGGCCCGCCGCGCGCAAGCTGGCGCTGGAACAGCGGCACGACGGAGCCGGTGGAACCAAGCACATTGCCGAAGCGGACGGTGATGCAGCGCATGCCCTGATGGGTGGATCGCGCGGTGATGTCGAGCGCCTGACAGTACATCTCGGCCAACCGTTTGGAGGCACCCATGACGCTGGTCGGGTTCACCGCCTTGTCGGTCGAGATCAGCACCATGGCCAGCGCACCGGCTGCCCGGGCGGCATCCGCGACGTGGCGGGTGCCGGCGGCGTTGGTGGCCATGCCCTCCAGCGGATTCGCCTCCACCATCGGGACGTGCTTCAGCGCGGCGGCGTGGAAGACCAGTTCCGGCCGGTGTTCCTCGAAGATCGCCCTGATGCGCGCTTCGTCGCGGATGTCGGCGATCAGGGTGCGGCGGTTGACCCGCGGATGCGTTTCGGCGAGTTCCAGGTCGATCTGCCACAGCGCGTATTCGCCGTTGTCGAGCAGGATCAGCGTGCCGGGCCCGAACGCGGCGACCTGGCGGGCCAGTTCACTGCCGATGGTGCCGCCGGCGCCGGTGACGATCACCCGCCGGCCCTGGATCAGGCGAGCCATGCCGTCGCGGTCCAGCGGGACTTGCGGGCGGTTCAGCAGGTCCTCGATCGCGACGGGGCGGAGTTCGACGGGGCGTGGCTTGTCCGGATCGGCCAGGGCGGTCGGGCGGGGGGCCTGACGGACCTGAATTCCAAAGCGGTCGGCCTGTGCGACGACTTGGGCGAGGCGGGCGCCGGCGAGTTCAGGGGTCACGAAGACCAGTGTGCCCGGGAGCCGGTCCTCGGCTTGCAGTTGTTCAAGGACAGCCGCGACATCGTCGAGCGAGCCCAGGATTCGGTGACCCTGGATGCGCCGGCCGGTTTGGCGGTCGGACGAGGCGAGCAGCCCCTCTACCTTGAACGCCTGTCGCCGGTCCTGCGCCAGTGCCCTGATGAACAGGTCGGCATCTTCGATACCGCCCACCAGAAGGATGGACGCGGCATCGAGATGACGGGCGCTTGGGGCAGGGCGGCCGCGGCGCCAGCGGTAGAACACCCGGGGCGCACCGAGGAACAGCAGCAGGGTCAGCGCCAGAATGACCGGAAAGCCGGCATTGGGCGATGCGCTGCCGGTCAGCGCGGTGGCGCCGGCGAACAGGGCGGCGGCCAGGGTTGCGCTGGCCGCGACCGTCAGCAGGTCTCCGATGGCGGCGAACCGCCAGTATTGCAGAAAGAGCCGGAATGGGATGCCCGCCAGCAGCAGGCACAGCGCACCGAGCGGGATATCCCAAAGCGGATGCCAAGCAGACACAGCCGGGTCGGCGAGCCAGCGCGCCACCGGCACCGATAGAGCCGCCATGCCGCCATCGAGAGCGACATTAACGGCGATGCGAATCCATGAACGCGCCGCAGCCATGGCGGCGGTATAGCGCGGGTGGGTGCGGGGGGATAGCGGTGGTTCTGACAAACGCCTGAAGCACTTTCGCGGCGGACTCGGAATGCGGCGGGCCCGCTTGCCCCCACTCGTCGAAATCGGCCATAAGGCAGGTCTGAAAGCAATTCCCGCGGAGAAACGCGGGTGTCTGGGAGAACGATACCATGAACTCGACACGCCGTACCCTGATCGGTGGCGCCGCCGCCCTTTCGCTTGCGCCAATGACCCGGCTGCGCGCTCAGGGGCGCACAAAGCTGACGATCGGTGTGCTGACCGACCTGTCCGGCACATATCGCGACAACACCGGGCCGCTGTCACTGGCCGCGACCCAACTCGCGGTCGAGGAAATGCGCCCGCACCTGGACTGCGACGTGGAGGTGATCTCCGCCGACCACCAGAACAAGCCCGATGTCGCGGCCACCATCGCGCGCCAGTGGTTCGACAGCGGCGTCGATGTCGCGGCCGACGTGCCGACATCCTCGGTGGCCCTCGCCGTCGCGCAGGTGGCGAAGGACAAGGACAAGATCATGCTGAACGCGTCGGCGACCGTTGCCTCGCTGACCGACGAGCAGTGCAGCCCGAATACGATCGTCTGGAGCTTCGATACCTACGAAAACGCGGTGTCCACCGGCGGGTCGATGATGGCGCAGGGCTTCAAATCCTGGTACTTCATCACCGCGAACTACGCGTTCGGTCAGTCGCTGGAAGAACTGACGGCCGCCGTGGTGAAGAAGGGCGGCGGCGAGATCAAGGGCGTTTTGCGCTATCCGTTTCCGGACACCACCGACTTCTCCTCCTATCTGGCGCAGGCGCAGGCCAGCGGCGCGACCGTGGTCGGTTTCGCCAATGCCGGCCTGGATACCGAGAACTGCATCAAGCAAGCCGCCGAATTCGGCCTCAACAAGACCATGAAGCTGGCTCCGCTGTTGATGTTCATCCAGAACCCCCATTCGCTTGGAACCCAGATTTGCGGCGGCCTGACGACCACCGAGACATTCTACTGGGATATGAACGATCGCACGCGGGCGTTCACCAAGCGTTTGCTGGCTAAGTATCAAAAGAACAACTACCCCAACCAGGCACATGCCAGCTCTTACAGCTCGACCATCCATTACCTGAAGGCGGTTCAGGCTTTGGGCGGTGCGGCGGCGAAAAAGAGCGGCCGTGCGGTGATCTCGAAGATGAAGGCGCTGCCGACGGACGATGACGCGTTCGGCGCGGGCCGCGTGCGGGCGGACGGGCGCGGGGAGTTCCCGGCCTATCTGTTCGAAGTGAAGTCGCCGGCCGAAAGCAAGAGCGAGTGGGATCTGTACAAGCTGGTCCGCACAACGCCGGCCAGCGAGGCGCTGCATCCGTTGAACCCGAAGTGCAACTTCCCGGTGGGTTAAGGCTTGGCCGTCATGGTTCGGGTCGGCCCCGGACCATGACGGTTAGGATTTGATTACTCCGCCACCGCGACCGCGCTACGCCCGCGGGCGATCCGCAGCACCATCAGCGCGGCCATCAGGCATGCGACTCCGCTGGCCAGAAACGCCGGGACGTAGCTGCCGGTCAGATACCGGGTCTCACCCGCGCCGAAGGCCGCCAGGGCGCCACCGATCTGATGGCCGGCGACGATCCACGACACGATGACCGGCGCGTCTTTCTTGCCGAAGACCTCGTTCGTCAGGGTGACAGTCGGGGGAACGGTGGCGACCCAGTCCAGGCCATAGAACGCCGCGAAGATCGCCAGGCTGACCACGTCGAAGTGGGTAAATGGCAGCGCCACCAGCGACAGGCCGCGCAGGCCGTAATACCAGAACAGCAGAACGCGGGAGTCGTAGCGGTCGGTGAGGTAGCCCGACACCGTGGTGCCGACCAGGTCGAACACGCCCATCGCGGCGAGCAGGCCGGCGGCGCTGACCTCGGGGATGCCGTGGTCGATGCAGAACGGGATCAAATGTGTCGCTACCAGGCCGTTGGTGGAAAAGCCGCACACCGCGAAGGTGGTGAACAGCAGCCAGAAATCGACTGACCGCGCGCCACGGATCAATCCGTTGATGGCGATGGCGAAAGGATTGCCCGACCTGGGCGGCAGCTCCACGATCTCTTGCGATCCGAATGGGCCGATGCCGATCGCGGCCGGACTTTCCGGCAGCATCAGAAGCACCACCGGGATCAACGCCAGGATCACGCAGGCGACGACGATCGGCACGATGTGCCAGCTATGGGCGACCACCAGGCTGGCCAGCAGCGGCAGGAAGACCAGTTGCCCGGACGCATTGCTGGCGGTCAGCAGACCCACGACCAGACCGCGCCGGTGCACGAACCAGCGGTTGGCGATGGCCGTGGCCAAACCCACCATGCCGGCGCCGGAACCCAGCCCGACCAGCATGCCCCAGGTGAGATAGAGCTGCCAGATCTCGCTGACGAACGCGCTGCTGCCGGCGCCCAGCACGAGCAGAACCATCGAGCACAGCACCGTCCGCTTCAGACCGATTGTCTGGATCAACCCGGCGGCGAAGGGTCCGACCAGGCCGAACAGCAGGATGTTCAGCGACACCGCGCCCGAGATCACGGCCGCGTTCCAGCCAAATGCCTCTTGCAGCGGCACGATCAGCACACCGGGCGTGGCGCGTACGCCGACCGAGGACAGGATGACAACGAACATCACCGCCACGACCACCCACGAATAGTGCAGGCGTCCCGCGAACAGGCGGGCCATCAGGTTCGGTCCCATGGGTATGCACTCCGGAAATCTTGCATTCAAGATGACGTTCGTCATATAGATGGTCAAGTGGTAATATGACGACCGTCAGATCAAGGGAGGTCACACCATGGCCGAACCAGCACAACGAAGGGCGGAAACCCGCCAGCGTATCCTGACCGCCGCCGGCCATCTGTTCCGCGAGCACGGGATCGACGGCGTTGGGGTCGATGCCGTGATGAAAGAGGCCGGACTGACGCATGGCGGCTTCTATCTCCATTTTCCCTCGAAGGAAGCCCTGGCGGCGGAAGTCTCCCAGACCTTGCTGGAGCGAGCGGCCGGGAAATGGCAGGAACTCAGTCGCTCAGGGGACCGCAACGCGGCGCTTGAGAAGATTGTCACCCACTATCTGGATCCCGATCGCGTTGCCTCCGGTCACTGTTGCCCGTTGACGACGATCGGTACCGATGTCGCTCGGCGAACGACCTCCAGGGAGGCGATCGGAGGGGCATTGCGCGGAATGCTCGATGCGCTGGCGCGGTGCCTGCCCGGTCGAAAGCGGCAGCGGGCGCTAACGGCATTGTCCACGATGGTCGGTGCGGTCGTTCTTGCCAGGCTCGCGGACGACGCGGCTCTGTCGGCGGAATTTCTACAGGCCGCCGCGGACAGCGTTCTACCGGCCAGGACATCGGCCAGGCACGCGGCATCGGACGGGAATTTCTTGCCGGATTGACTGGCGTTCGGTACTGACATGCCCATCCTTCACTACGGAACAATTGGAAACAATCCCAATGCGCGCACTGATAGTCGCCTGTCTTCTGACCGTTTCGCTTGGCGCTTGTGGCAGTTTGCCGGCGACCGAGCAGACTCCCTTTATTCCGCCGGGGGTGTTCGGGACTTACCAGGATGTCGACACCGGTGCGATCAGCTTCGCTGCCTGGGCGTTCGCGTCGCCGGCGAATACGCGCGAGAACCCGGCCGAGGCGGCACGGGCAGTCGTTGCCCTGGAATATCTTCCGGGTGAGTTGAAAGAGAGCCCGCGTTGGATCGGTGTCGATGATTCGGTTATCGTTCGTCTTGAACAGGCGCGGATGAAAGTGCGCGCAATCCTGGGAATTCGGCCGGATGCACCGCCACAACTCGTTGTAAACGCGATGCTGGCGCTTGGACTGAATTTACAGAGCGGAAATCAGGCAGCCGCGATGCAGGTACTGACCTCGCCCGTGTTCACCTTCCCCCCGGAACAGACACTCGGGATTTTGTCGAACCTGCCGTATATCAAAGAGGCCAACCTGGCGACGGCGCGCGCGGAATCGGGGGCGGAGGCATCTCTCCTCGGCGGGACGGGGCGGTAAAGATCGGTTTTCGTCAGCAGGTCGGTGTCCTGAAGCATTGGGCGCAATGCCCAGGGCAAGGAGATGGGGGGCAAAGAGATGGGAATCCGCTCGATTGCCGGTAACCGTGATTATGCGAATTGATGACCGCGGATCATGGCAGCGGCGCCGCGAGATGGACCACGGGTTGCCCCGTCTCGGCGACGATCATCTCCGCTACCAGCCGTCGGTGACACAGGGTGTGGTCGCGTTCGAAACAAAGCAGACAGGCCGGTCGTTCCCGAACGAGTGACTTCGCCTGCGCCAGTGCGGCTTGCGCCCGGTCGGATGTCATGTGCTCCCGGAAGATCACCTCCATGCGGTCCGGATGCCCGGCTCGGGCGGCGTCTCGCCCGGGCTTCGGAGTGCCGAGCCCCTGGAGATGCACATATGCGATTCCAGCTTCGTCCAAGGTCGCCGCGAGTTGGCGCTTCGAAAATCCCGGCTTTCGTGACCGCGGGACCGCCCTGACGTCGATCAGCAGGCCGATCCTCGCATCGCGCAGTGTCGCCACCACCGTATCGGCTGTGCAGCCTTCGTATCCGATGGTGGCGAGGTCTGGCATCAGCCGTGCGCCAGCCAATCCTCGATCAGGCGGCGGGCGATGCTGTCGACGCGCGGCAAATCGAAGCCATGCTGCTTGTGGTCGCGCATCTCTTGCCTGCTGAACCAGCGGGCGTCCTTCAGTTCCTCGGGGTCGATGGTGATTTCCTCAGACAGTCCCTCGGCGTAAAAGCCCAGCATGATGTTGCCGGGGAAGGGCCAGGGTTGGCTGGAGTGGTAATGCACATCACCGACGACGATGCCGGATTCCTCCAGAACCTCGCGGCGAACCGCTTCTTCCAGGGTCTCGCCGGGTTCGACGAAGCCGGCCAGCGTGGAATACATGGTCGCACGTGGAAACCGGGTCGAATGCCCCAGCAGCGCTTTGTCTCCGCGATGCACCAGCATGATCACCGCCGGGTCCGTACGCGGGAAATGCTGCGTATTGCACACGGTGCATTGCATCATGTGTCCGGAACTCTTGACCTCGCACGGGTTGCCGCAGACGCTGCAGAACTTGGCGCGCTGGCGCCAACTCATGAGACCCCGAGCATGCGCGAGGACGGAGGCTTCGGGGCGGGGCACTCCCCAGCCGACGGATCGCAGGTCCACAAAGCTGCCCATGGTTTCAGGGAGCAGCGGCACGGGATCCTCGGTGGCGCTGATGTCGATGGCGAAAACCGCACGGTCATCCAAAATGCCGAGAAAGGCCCATGCGCCATCTTCCTGCATCCGCAACGTGTGGGCCATCTCGCCAGAGACATAGACGGCTTCGGGGTTGCCTTCGGCGGTGCCGCGCACCAGGTTCCTGGTCCGCCAGACCGGTACGAACAGCGTTTCCGAGTCCTTTAGCTTCTCGGCGATCCAGGCCGGATCTTCCCGCCGTGTGGCGATTCTATCCAGGTTCGACGAGGAATAGACGTTAGGACGGCTGGCCAGGATCAGGGTCACTTGAAGGGGTTCCGCATTGGTGTTTCCTTGAACCGGAAAATGCCACGGGGCAACCGATGGAGCAATGTTTGGCGCCTGAGCGTCGGAACCTAATGAGGGCCTGTCGTCAAATGGATGTGCGTGCTGTTTGGTAAATCCGAACCGTAGCAGCCCTGTGAGAAGCTGCACCCATCCAACAGTTAACCTCGGGGGCGGCGGAGAATTGTGCCCGAACACGGCCGACAGCGCAGGGTCCGGATAAACCGGTTCAACACCCGCAGCGTATGGGCGCGCGACAGCCCGGTATTCACCACCAGATCGGCGCGGCGGCGCTTTTCCTTGTCCGGCATCTGGCGGGCAATAACAGCTTCGATATCCGCCTTGCTCATCCGCCGCCGCCGCCCCACGCGGTACACCTGGATCGCGCGCGGGGCGGAAACGACCACGACGGTATCCACCCGTGCGTCGCCCTTGGTTTCGAACAGCAGCGGGATATCCAGCACCACCGCCGGCTTGCCGACCCGGCGGGCGCGGCCGACGAAGGCGCGTTCCTCGGCTTCAACCATCGGGTGCAGAATGTGCTCCAGATGCGTCAGCGCGGTTCGGTTGCCCAGGACGGCTTGACGCAGTGCGTTGCGATCGACCGAACCGTTGACCGTGGTGCCGGGAAACGCCGCTTCGATCGCCTTCACCGCTCGACCGCCCTTCGCCTGCATCCGATGGACGGCGAGATCGGCATCGAACACCGGGATGCGTGCCCGGCGGAAAGCGGCGGCGGCGGTGGATTTCCCCATGCCGATGCCGCCGGTCAGGCCGATGATCCTCATGCCAGCAGGTCGGCGGCGACGAAGCGACGCAGGTCCTCGTCCACCACCGGATCGACGCCAAACCACGATCGGAAGCCCGGCACGGCTTGATACAGCAGCATGCCAAGGCCTTCGACACAGCGGAGGTTGCGCGCGCGGGCAGCGGCCAGCAGTGGTGTTTCCAGGGGCACGTAAACGATGTCGGATACAGTCAGGGTGCTGGCAGCGCGGTCGAGGTCGATCTCCAGCGGTGGTTGCTTCGCCATGCCCAGGGAAGTGGTGTTCACCAACAGGGCGTGGTCGGGCAGCGCGTCGCTTCGCCTGTCCCAGTCGATGATTTTCAGGCCGGGGAGTTCGTGGGCGAGTGCCTCGGCCTTGGAACGGGTTCGGTTGGCGACGGTGACCTGGACGTCGAGATTCAGCAGCACGGCGGCAATCGCCCGTGTGGAGCCTCCGGCACCCAGCAACAGGGCTGGGCCGGCAGCGGGATCGCCGCCCTGCGCCCGGAGGTTTTCCAGGAAGCCCCAGCCGTCGGTGTTGCTGCCGGTGATGCGGCCGTTGTCAAACACCATCGTATTCACAGCGCCGGCGCGGTGAGCGGACTCATCGACGGTGTCGCAGATCGCGAAGGCAGCGACCTTGTGCGGGATGGTGACGTTGATGCCGCGAAAGCCTGACAACATCAGGCCTTTGACAGCCGCGGGGAAGTTTGTCGGCTCGATCGGCAGCGGCAGGTATGCGCCGTCGATTCCGTAGCGTTCCAGCCAGAAGCCATGCAGGCGTGGGGAGCGGGAGTGGCTGACCGGCCAGCCGGTGATTCCAGCCAGCCGGGCGGTGCCGGATAGGATGGTCATGGCCTGCGCCCGCCATGACGGAATGGCGTGAGCGAGCACCCGCTCTTCTGGAACGCGGCGGCCATCAGCCCAGGAACTTCTCGGTCCAGCTTTTGTAGTCGCCCTCGCGCGTGACGCGGGCCATCATCTCGGAGGAGGCGATGCCAGTCAGGGCGGCGGGTTTGGTGCCTTCACGCAGCGCCTTCAGCGTGTCGTAAGTGGCCTTTACGGCGGCGGAGAACGGCTGGTGGCCTTGCAGTGCGACGCGCACGCCGCGGCTGGCGAGGTAGTCCTTGTCCTGCAGATCGCCCGAGACGCCGCCAAGCATCAGGGGGATTTTGACTTCGGCGGCAATGGCATCGAGGTCGGAGCGGGTCAGGCCACCGGCGATGAACAAGGCGTCCACGCCGGTTGCCTCATAGGCTTTCAGGCGCTTGATGCCGTCGGCGAGGCCGGTGATGGAGGGCGAACTGGTGCGGCCGATGATGGTCAGCGCCTTGTCCTCGCGGGCGGCCAGCGCGGCCTTCATCTTGCCGACGCCTTCCTCCAAGGAGATTACGGTCGGCTTCTTTTCGCCGAAGGTTCGGGGCAGGAGGGTGTCCTCGATCATCAGCGCCGCGACGCCGGCGGTTTCCAGCTCCTGCACCGTGCGCATGACGTTCAGCGCGTTGCCGTAACCGTGGTCGGCATCGACCATCAGCGGCAGCTTGCCCGCTCGGTTGATCCGGTAAGCCTGGGCGGCGAACTCGGTCAGGGTCAGCACGATCAGGTCGGGGGCGCCCAGAACCGTGAATGAGGCGATGGAACCGGCGAACATGCCGATCTCGAAACCGATTTCTTCGGCGATGCGGGCGGAGATCGCGTCATAGACTGACCCGGGGTGAATGCAGGCGCTGCCCGCGATGGTGGCGCGATAGCGTTCGCGGCGATCAGTCCAGTGCATGTTGTCCCCCGTTTCGATGTCGCGGCATGGTAAGGGGGAAGAACGCGATGGGGAAGGGAGACGGATCGATGGAACACCATTACGCCGATCTGGGTGACGTGCGGCTGCACTACGTGACGGCAGGCAGTGGGTTCCCCGTGGTGCTGCTGCATGGCTGGCCGCAGAGCTGGTATGAGTGGCGGCACATTATCCCCGGCCTCGCGGAGCGGTTTCGTGTGATCGCGCCCGACCTGCGCGGCCTGGGCGACTCGTCACGGCCGGCCGGCGGCTACGACAAGAACACCGTCGGCGGCGATATCTGGCGGCTGGTGCATGACGTGCTCGGCCTGTCGGAGTTCTATCTGGTGGGGCACGACTGGGGCGGCCCGACCGCCTATGCCGTGGCGGCGGCGCATCCCGAAGCGGTGCGGAAACTGGCGATCCTGGATGTGACGATCCCTGGTGACGGCAGCCCCAACATCAGCCAGGGCGGACGCCGGTGGCATCATGCGTTCCATCAGACGCTGGACCTGCCGGAGGCGCTGATCGCGGGGCGGGAGGAGATTTACTTCGGCTGGTTCTACCGGAACTACGGGGCGCGGCCGCTGGATGACGGGGAAATCGCCGAGTATCTACGCACGTATCGGCAGGCCGGGGCATTGCGGGCGGGGTTTTCGTATTACCGCGCGATCCCGGCCGACATCGCGGATAACGCGGCAAAAGTGGCGACGGGGTTCAAGCTGCCGATGCCGGTGTTGGCGCTGGGCGGCGACCGGTCCTGGGGCCGGGGGATGGAGGTTGTGGGCTCTCTGCGGCGGCTGGCGATGGACGTTCGGGGTGGCATGATCGAGAACTGTGGGCATTGGATGCCCGAGGAGCAGCCGGAGGAACTTTTGCGGCAATTGCTGGGGTTCTTCGATTAAGCCGCGTGCCCGCTTGGTTGTTGCCCAAACAGGCACCGAAGGCTCTGAACCCCGCATTGGGCGGCGCCCAATCGGGTCAGGTCGGGCCCGGATGATATCGTATTGAAACTAATTCATGGCGCTGCCCCTTCGTGGGGCCCATTCCACACAAAATGGTTGATTTACAGGAACTGATAAATTAGCAAAATACTTGTTAAAATGACAGTCCTGGGGATGTAGTCACCATGCGGGCATTCGACCTTCGTTACCTCGGTCAGCAAGGCGACACTGGGGCCACGTCGCCCTTCGATGACCAGTCCTGGTTGACGGACGTCAGTGGCGGGGCCTTCGGCGAGGCCTATCCGGTCGCAGGGCCAAATCCGGGCCTAAATCCCGTCGGGCCGACGCCCCCCGGTTCTGCCGGAACCTCCACGGACGATGGATTGACCCTGATTGGCTCGGTCGGGTCCGATAGCTCCCGCGGCGCCGGATCGACCGGGTCTGGCGGCACCGGCACGACCACCACATCGACCACCACATCGTCCTCAACGGGCCTTGTAATCAATATCACCTGGGACTCCAGCGTCGCATCCGCACCGAGCGGGTTTCAGGCGGCGGTGCTCAATGCAGCGCAGTTTATCGAAGCGAACTACAGTGATCCGGTCACGATCAATGTGAACGTCGGTTACGGTGAGGTCGGCGGAACAGCGCTCGGCAGCAACGCGCTGGGATCGAGCCTGACGTCGCTGGCCTCGGTGTCCTATTCGACGCTGTATAATGCCCTGAAGGCTGACGCGACCACGGCGTCGGATACGGGAGCGGTCGCGTCGTTGGCGACCAGCGCGCCGGTCAGCGGCGGTTTCGCAGTCACCACCGCACAGGCCAAGGCCCTGGGACTTTCCCCGGCCTCCGGTACGGCGACGGACGGATCGATCGGGTTCTCCAGCACGTCGGCCTTTACCTATAACGACACCAACGGTGTGGCCTCCGGCGCATACGATTTCAACGCAGTCGCGGTGCATGAGTTCACCGAGGTCATGGGCAGGCTTCTGCTGACGGGTAACACGCTGGGAACAACCACAAACTATTATGACCCGTTGGACCTGTTCCATTATTCCGCACCGGGGGTCAGGGACTTCTCCGCGAGCACGCCCGGGTATTTCTCGATCAACAGCGGCACGACCAGCCTGCAGACCTTCAATACTCAGTCCGGCGGCGACGCGGGCGACTGGGCTGGTGCCACCGTTGATGCAGCGAACGCCTTCGCGACGGCGGGCGTGGTGGAGCCGGTTTCGAATGCCGATCTGACGGCAATGGATGTTATTGGCTGGAATCGGGTGTCCACAACACCGACCGGCGTCTCCATAGCCGCGGACCCATCCGGTTTGGCCGCGGCACAGGGCAGTGGTGCGCTATCGGCCAATGTCGCGCTGGCCCAAGTTGCCCAGACCGGGGGTAATTCGGCCGATAGCTTCACCTATTCCCTCGGTGGAGCGGGTGCCTCGGCCTTCACGCTGGCCAGCGCCAACAATGTTGGCACCCTGGCGACCGGTGCGGCGGGCGTCGCGGGTGGGACGAACGGCCAGCTTTACGCGTTGACCCTGACGGCAACCGATACGACGACGGGGAACACGTCCCCTGCCTCGCCGTTCGACGTTATTGTCGGCGGCATTGGCGGCGACACGGTGTCCGTTGCGACACTGAGCGGCGCATTGGGGGTGGCAACACCGACCTTTGTTTACGGGCTGGCGGGGAACGACGTGATCAGCGGGTCGAGCATGACCGGGAAATTGTGGCTCGATGGCGGGGCGGGCGCCGATACCATGACAGGCGGCAGCGGCGCGAACGCGTATCTGTACGGCGCGACCAGTGACTCCACTAGTTCGGCGATGGATATCATCACCAATTTCCACTCGGCGGCGGATCAGATTGATCTGCGCGGATTGGGTATCACGCTGAAATACGCTGGAAAGATTAAGTCGACGAGCCTGGCGGCTGAGTCGGTGGGATGGCAGAGCAGCGGCGGGAACACGTTCGTTTATGTGAATACAAGCGCCGGGACCGAAAGCACGTCCGCCGCCAACATGAAGATCGAGCTTCATGGCGGAATTTCCTTGTCGAGCGGCAATATCCTTCACGCCTAGGCGGCGATACCCAATAGGGCGAATGAGGCCAACGCGTCTCGGGGTGACTGCAACGGCCTTGGCGTTGCGGACTACCCCAGCAGCGCCCCCGCGACCGCGCCGCTCATGCAGGTCGCCAGCGTTCCGGACAGGATCGTTCGCAATCCCAGTTCCACGATCTCCCCCCGCCGGAACGGCACCATCGCGCCGAGGCCACCGATCACGATCCCCAAGCTGCCAAAGTTGGCGAACCCGCAAAGGGCATAGGTCAGGATGATCCGCGTGCGCGGAGAGAACGCATCGGCCGGCATCTGGGCGAAATTCAAATAGGCAACGAATTCGTTCAGCACGGTCTTGGTCGCCATCAGCATCGAGGCCGCGCCCGTCTCTGCCCAGGGCACGCCGATCAACCACATCACCGGCCGGAAAGGGAGGGCGAACAACCGCTGTAGCGTGATCGCCGCGCCGTCCCAGTCGGGCAGAAGACCCAGGGCCATATTAGCGAGGGTGACGAGCGCGACGGTGACCAGCAGCACGGCGATGATCGCGGCCAGGATCGGGATGCCGTCGATCGTTCCCTTGACCAGCGCGTCCAGGTTGCCGTGCGGCGGGTCCTCAATCACCAAGCGCCCCTCCGCTCCGTCGCCCGGCGTGAACGGCACCATCAACGCGGCGATCGCCAGTCCGGCGGGCGTGCTGATGATGGAGGCGATCAGGATGTTTCCGAGTGCATTCGGAACGAGCGGCGAGAGGAACGAGGCGTAGATGATCATCACCGTGCCGGCCACGCCGGCCATGCCGCAGGTCATCAGCGCGAACAACTCGCCGCGCTGCATACGGGCGAGGTAAGGGCGGACCAGCAACGGGGCCTCGACCATGCCGACAAAGACATGCACCGCGGCGCCGAGGGCCAGCGGACCGCTGATGCCCATCGAACGGCGCAGCAGCCATGCGAACCCGGACGTCACCCGTTGCAGCACGCCCCAGTAGAACAGCAGCGAGGCCAGGGCGCTGATCGTCAGCACCAGCGGCAGGGCCTGGAACGCCAGGATGAAGCTGGCGCCGGGATGGGCCTCGGCGAAGGCCGGGGCGCCGCCGCCGAGGTAGCCGAACACGAACTGCGTGCCGGTCAGGGTCGCCGCGTGCAGTGCGTTCGCGGCGTCGTTCAGCCAGAACATCGCCTGGTTCGCGCCTGGTATCCCGATCAGAATCACGGCGAAGACGATCTGCAGCACCACACCGCTGATCACGGTGCGCCACGGGATCCGGCGCTTGTCCTCGCTGCACAGGAAGGCGAACAACAGCAAGGCGCCAAGCCCCAGAACCGCATGCAGCATCCGGATCAGCCGGCCGGCTTCTGGTTGAACGGGTAATAGGGTGGGAATTCGCCCACCGCGTGCATATCGACTTCCACCATCGTCAGCCCCTTGATCGCCAATGCCTTGGCAACTGTATCGCCAAACGTATCGGCGGACGAGCAACGGAAATAGGGAATGTCGGACAAGCCACAGAGCTTTTCGATCTCCGGGCTTTCCAGATCGGCATAGAAGCGCCGCCCGCCCGAGGTCGCGTCCTGGATGCGCTTGATGACGCCATAGCCGCGGTCGTTCATCACGATCACGGTCATGTCCAGGTTCTCCTGCACGGCGGTCCAGAGCTCGCCGACGTTGAGGAAGAAGCCGCCATCGCCTGTCATCACAACCGTCTTGCGGTCGCCGGCCGCGGCGGCGGCCCCGATGCCCAGGCACAGGCCCTGGCCGATGCCGGCGCCGACCGGATAGACGTTCTGGTTCGGTGCGTTCAGCGGAAAGACGCGGTTGCCCCAGGTGGTGTTGTTCTGGGTGACGTCGCGCGCCCAGATCGCATCGCGGGGCATGACTTTGCGCAGTTGGGCGCTGAAGGTTCCGTAGGAGCCGAGGGTTTCGATGAAAATCCGCTGGGCGTTGCGCTTGAGTTCCTCGAACTCTTGCGGATAGCTGGCGGCGATTTTCATCTTGCCCTCGATCCGGCGGACCAGGCCTTCCAGGGTCCCATTCGCGTCGCCGCAAACGAAATACTGGCTGGGGTAGGTGCGGCCATTGGCCATCGGATCCGAGTCGATCTGGATCAGATTGGCGGGCAGGCCGACGCGGAAATCGTTGGTTTCATGGCCACGGATGCGGCACCCGACGACGAGGCAGAGATCGACGGTTTTGTAGAATGCCTCGATCACCGGCATGCCGATGCCGGTCAGCCCGCCCATGTTGCGCGGATGATCTTCCGGCACCGTTGCCCGACCGTTGAAGCTGGTGACCATGCCGAAGCCCATGTCGAGCAGTCTGGCCGCCGGGCTGCCGGCCTTCTTGGCCCCATTGCCCAGCCACAACATCGGCCGCTTCGCCGCCAGAACGCGCTCGGCGAGTTCGTCCAGCTCGATGTCCGTGGGCACGCGCGGCGGCGGCAGCGGCAGGACGAAATTGTCCAGCATCGCCGGGCGGGGGAGCTTGGCGCGTTGCAGATCGATCGGGACTTCCACGCTGACCGGCCCCATCGGGGCCGACAGTGCCAGCGTTGCCGCCTGGGTCAGCGTGCCAAGGGCGCTTTCAGCGGAGCGGATGCGATAGGCGCCTTTGCCGACAGACGCCATCATACCAAGCTGGTCGAAAGCGTCGTGGACAGCGCCCATGCCGCGATCGACGAACTTGGTCGAGGTTTGGCCGGTGATGTGCAGGACGGGGGAGCCGGCGAAGCGCGCCTCGATCAGGCCGCCGATGGTGTTGGCGGCGCCGGGGCCGGTGGAGGAGAAGATCACACCCAGGCCCTGGTTCACGCGGGCATAGCCGTCGGCCATGTGGGCGCCGCCGAGCTCGCCACGGGCCATCATGAAGCGGATGGTGTTGCGCCGGCCGATCGCGTCCAGCATCGGAATGTTGTGAACGGATGCGATGCCGAACACGTTGCTCACGCCACAGGCGGCGAGAAACTCGGCGACGAGGTCGGCAACGGTGTAGTCTGTGGTCATGTGGTGGATTTCCCCCTTTTGATGCGGGGAAGCTGGATCAGGCGCGGCGTGGGGTCAATGGCTCCGCTGCACGACCAATTGAGGACTCAGTCCCGGGGTATTCGGGCATCCTCCCGACCATGCGAAACGTTATTTTACCGATCATCGGTCTTCTCCTTCTTGCCTCACCGTTGCAGGCGCGGGCGGCTTCGGCGACCCTTTTGCCGCCGGGCGCGCTTAGCACCAGCGGCGCCCAGATCGTCGGTCAGGACGGACACCCCGTGCGGCTTACCTGCGTCGGCTGGAACCAGGTGAACGAGGGTATCTCGCTCGATCGCCAGACCGCGCTGATGGCTCAGCATGGTTTCAACTGCATCCGGTTCTCCTGGGTCAATGCGACCATGCAGGCTGATCTACGGATGATCGACAGGGTCGCCGCGGCCGCGAGCAAGGCGGGGCTGCGGCTTGTGTTGGACAATCACACCAACGAACCAGGCCATGGTGATCGGGACAATTGGGGCGCCCAGCAGAAGAACGGGTTATGGTACGACCTGGGCGGCGCCTCGGACGACACTGACGGCGGCGGGAACAAGGGAACGGTGACCGACGCCAAATTCCTCGCGGATTGGCAAGCAGTCGCTCGTCATTACGCCGGCAATCCAACTGTGATCGCCTACGATCTGCGCAACGAACCGCTGGATTACCCGCATATGAGCATTTGGGGCGGAGGGGGCGACCGCGATATCCGGGCGATGTATGAGCGTGTCGGCAACGCGATCCTGGCGATCGACCCACACAAGCTGATCGTCGTGGAGCCGCCGAACAGCGATTGTCGCAGGGTGCGGAAATACCCGCTTTCCCTCGATGTTCCCGGGAAGCTGGTTTACTCCGTACATGAATATCCCGGGGAGATCAGCGCGCAAAAGGTCAGCAGCGGGCCTGCCCTGATCGAGCGAATGAACCGGATGTGGGGCTGGCTGATTAACGAGAATATCGCGCCGGTCTTCGTGGGAGAGATGGGCTCCTCGATGATCAGCGACCAAAGCCGAGCCTGGGCGGCGACGATTGTTCCGTATTTGAATGGGACTGGTTCGGATGGGCTGAAGATTGCGCCGAACGGCAAGGGCGTTTCAACGGACTGGTGGGCCTGGGGGCACCTGGCCGGGCAAAATCCCAACGGGACGCTGAAGGCGGATTGGGTGACCCCTCGGCCGGAACAGGAGGCGGTGTATTCGAAGCTGCGGTAGGGCTACCGTCGCGCGAGGGTAGCGGTGCGGCTTGTCGTCAAGATGTGAATCCAGAGCCTCCACGATCGGGGGCATCGCTGGTCGACCGCCCAAGCCGCTTTGTCAAAGCCTTCGTAAACCGGTAAGTTCTGCCAAGGATTGGCCTTACGCGAGGCGGGCGACTTTCAAAAGTCACGCGCCCCTTTTCGCCAAATGCGGCGACCAGGGTTCGCATAACGAAATAGCCTGACGTCATCCCATGAAGCCGGTTGGCGCGCCGATAATATCGCCGCATCGCCGTAATTTGCTCCATGGCCTCGCACGAAATCACGGTGTCGAAGCTGTATCCTGTCCCGGACAAACGATATCGACGCCATGCCCCGGTGCAACATCGAGACCAATGTAGCTGCCTCCGTCAAAGAACTGACGGACCGATCCGTTGATATCCAGGCTGCCAATCTCCAGCGTGCGAGCCGCTGTGAAGAAGCCGGGAAAAGCGGCCTTCAAGGTGGCAATAAATTCAAACTGTTCTAAGTGGGCCACCGACTGGACTCCGTAATTGGCCTTGATCGGGTTGGGCCTCCCGTAATCCTGACCCGCCGACACTTGCGCAAGCAACTCCCTGTGCTGCTTTTCTCGCCTTGAGAAAACATCCCTGGAGCAGCAATGAGCTGTGCCAGTGTCTCTTGAAGGGCGAAACGAATTGTAGTGTCAAGGGATACCTTTGGGGGCAAAGCACTGTCCGTGGATCGATCAGCGCCCCAAATAATACGCCCAACTTTTTCCGCGCCGAATCTGATGCGTCCGGATGCGCTGCAGGCTGTTAATTGAGAGGTTCGGGTTCCAGAAGGGATCGTTGTCGAGTTCCTCGGCCCAATGGCGGCGCATATAGTCCATTTCCGCGCGAAAGCGACGTAGCTTCTCGCCTTCCAGGTCTTCTCCTCGAGAAGCGGACTCCTTGTGATATAATTCAGCGAACGGGGTCCACACGTTGCGGTAGCCGGCGGCGCGCAGGCGAAGGCACAGATCCACATCGTTGAAGGCGACCTTCAAATTGTGCTCGTCCAGCCCGCCGACCGCCAGGAACAGATCCCGCCGTACAGCCAGGCAGGCAGCCGTGACGGCTGATGCGGTCCGCACCACCGAGAGCAGGTCGAACGGGCCCGCGCTGTCCCGCTTCGCGCCGCTGTAAATGTGCCCCGCCACGCCATAAGGCCAGCCAATCCCCAGCAGCACTCCGGCGTGCTGTACCGTATCGTCCTCGTAAAGTAACTTTGCGCCCACCGCCCCGATCCCCGGGCGAATCGCATGAGAAACCATTTCTCTCAGCCAGCCAGGCTCGATTATCTCGGTATCGTTGTTCAACAGCAGTATGATCTCACCCCGAGCCTCGGCGACCGCTTGGTTATTGATTCGGGAATAGTTGAACGGGCCGGGAATCGGGACCACCCGTACGCGCGGATCGTTGCGCCAAAGCTCGAACAGCGCCAAGGTTTCGGGTTCTTCACTGCCATTGTCAGCGATCAGCACCTCGATCGCGGCATAATCGGTTCGGTGCAGAAGGCCCGCGAGGCAAGGGCGCAGCAGATCGGCTTTGTCACGTGTCGGCACGATGACAGAAACGAGTGGCGGAGGATCGGGAACCGGCCAAACGACGTGTGGGGTGCCGGGCGTCAGGGGCGACGGTTCCAGCCCGGCATCCGAATGGCCGGTTGAGTCAAGGTAATCACGTAACCCCTGAAAAGATGGCGGACAATGCGCGGATATCGCCTGTCCAGATCCCGTCTTCTGGCAAGAATGGTACAACACACACGGTATATGGCGGATTGCGTTTTCTCCGGCCGCGGCCACCGCGCGCAACGCCAGATCATGTTCGGGGCTACCCTCCACCCCCTCGCGAAAGCCGCCGATGCCGCGCATCAGATCGGTTCGATAGGCACTGGCATGCCCAATCATGTTTTGCGACAGCAACAGATCGGGGTCGAAGTCGGCCTTGAAATAAGGATCGAACCGGCGGCCGGCTTCGTCTATCTTGTCTTCGTCGGCATAAATCACTCGTGCGGCAGGATCAGCGATCACCGCCAGGCCAATCTCGTACAACGCGTGAACTGGTAGCAGGTCGCCGGGGTTCAGCAGAGCAACCCATTCGCCGTTGGCAAGTCGGAGCGCGTCATTTCTAGCGGCCGCGGCGCCACCAAAGCCCTCCCGCCTCATCAACCGAATCCGTGGCTCATTGGCGGAAATCTTCTTCAGCATGCGGTCCACATGCGGTTCGCGGGAGGCGTCGTCGCAGATGCACAATTCCCATTCGGGCCAGAGTTGTGCTTTCACGGCCGCGATGGACGCGTGGAGATACTCCGCGGGCGGGTTATCAACCGGCAGCAGAATGGAAATCAGTGGGCGCACCGGCAAGTCGCCGATATGAGCGCGTATCGCGCTGATGTCAGCCGATGACAGAATGTCATTTCGGACGATCCAGCGATCGTAGCGGGCTGAACCGCGGGCGTGATGCCACGCCAGAAGGCGGAGCAGGGTGGGCCCCAGCAGAAACCGCACCATCCGATGCATCCGCGGATTTCGCCTTAGCCAAAGGCGCACCCGGTCCACTGGCGTTATCAAATTTGCGCTCATGCTTTGTCTAATCTCATTACCATGCTGGATACAACCACCGCACGTCGCCACGCCTTCAAGCCACGGTTTTCATTGACCTGGATTGGCTTTGCCGCCCGAGGGCGTTCTTGAACAGGTGCCAGCGGTCATGGGTCGGATGCAGCGGGATGAAGTCCTGGCAAGTGTAAGGCGAATCGTGCGAAACTTGCGAGCAGGAACAAGCGAAGCCTGCGGCTTGGGCCTCGAACTCATGTGACAGCGGGCGACAAATCCGCTTCGGGTCGATTCGATTCGACATTCCCGATTCGAATCCCCGTCGCAGGTCGCCCGCGCCGCTGGCCGGGAATCCCGGCTGGCGCGAGGCACCGATGGCCTTTCCGGGTCGTCATTTGCCCTGCGGACATGACGTTCGCTGGGGCCGCTGGCTGACCAAGCCTGATGAACCACGATAATACAGCCCTGTTCTCCCCCGTTTTGTTCGGGACGGCTTCCTGGCCCAGGGCTTCGACGGCGCGTCTTGCCGTCGGCGGCAACGAAGTCGCGGATGATCCGCTCATTGGGCCAACAGGCGCGAAGATGCTCCAGGGCCGGGGTTAACAGAAGCAAACCGCCAAGGCGGTGGGGCATGAACACCGCGATTCCGCAGCGTTTGCCCGCAGGAGAGGGGCGGCAATCATAGAAAATGGTCGGAGCGGCGGGATTCGA
>DNXO01000073.1:24129-39683 GCA_003506895.1 Acetobacteraceae bacterium
CTACCAGGCTGCGCTACGCTCCGACCGCGGGGACGGGTCGTTTAACAGCCCCGGCGCCAGACCGCAATGCAGAGTCTGGCGTTTCGCTGCAATCGGGCCACATGGTTTGCTATGATCGCCTTCGCCGCCCTGCTGGAACGCCTTGTGTTCACCCCGTCGCGCAATGCCAAGATCGCGCTGCTGCGGCGGTATTTCGCGACTCAACCGGATCCGGATCGCGGATTTGGGCTGGCGGCGATCGCTGGTGAGCTTTCGTTCACCGCCGCCAAGCCGACCCTGATCCGCGAACTGGCCGCCGCCCGCACCGACCCGGTGTTGTTCGCATGGTCCTATGACTACGTCGGCGATCTGGCCGAAACGGTTGCCTTGATTTGGCCCGTTCGGCCAACCGAATCGGCGCCACCGACGCTGGCCGGGGTGGTCGAAACGCTGCAAACCGCCCCCAAGGCGGCGTTACCGGACTTGGTGGCGGAGTGGCTTGATTGTGCCGACGCGTCCACCCGGCTTGCCCTGTTGAAACTGATCACGGGCGGCTTGCGAGTCGGCGCCTCGACACGACTGGCAAAGATTGCCCTGGCGGAGATCGGTGGCGTTGACGCCGGCGATGTCGAGGAAGTCTGGCACGGCCTGGAACCGCCCTATCTACCCCTGTTCGCGTGGCTGGAGGGCAGGGGGCCGAAACCCGACCCGGCCGGCGCGCCGGTGTTCCGACCGCCAATGCTGGCGCATCCGTTGGAGGCCGCTGATCTAGGCGGATTGCAGCCAGTGGACTGGCGTGCCGAGTGGAAATGGGACGGGATTCGCGTCCAATTGGTTTCGACTGCTCATGGCAAGCGGCTGTACTCGCGTGGCGCCGACGATATCTCCGCCACGTTCCCCGAGATCGTCGCGGCGATGGAGTTCGAGGGCGTGCTGGACGGCGAGCTTCTGGTGATCCGCGATGGGGAGGTGGCGCCGTTCGCCGATCTGCAGCAGCGGCTGAACCGCAAGGTGGTCGGCGCGAAGATGCTGTCTGCGTTCCCCGCCGGTGTGCGTTTGTACGACTTGCTGTTCGACGGCACCGACGACCTGCGTGGCCTGCCGTTCGACCGCCGCCGGGAGCGTCTGGAAGCGTGGTTTGCCCGGATTGAGCCGAAACGGATGGACCTTTCCCCGCTGATCCGGTTCTCGTCGCTGGAAGAACTCATGGTGTTGCGCGACGGTGCCCGAGCGGCGTCGATCGAAGGGTTGATGCTGAAGCGCGGCGACAGCGCGTATCTGCCAGGGCGAGTCAAAGGCCAATGGTGGAAGTGGAAGCGCGATCCACTAACGGTTGACGCCGTGCTGATGTATGCGCAACGCGGGCACGGCAAGCGCGGCAGCTTCTACTCCGACTACACATTCGGCCTGTGGCGTGGCGAGGAGTTGGTGCCGGTCGGCAAAGCCTATTTTGGCTTCACCGACCAGGAGCTCGCCTTTTTGGACCGATGGATCCGCAACAACACCACCGCTCGGTTTGGACCAGTTCGGGAGGTGGAGAAGTCAATGGTGCTGGAGGTCGCGTTCGACGCGGCGCAGTTGTCCAACCGCCATAAATCCGGCGTGGCGATGCGCTTCCCCCGATTGGCCCGGATACGGACGGATAAGCCGGCGGCGGAGGCGGACCGATTGGAGACGCTCATGGCGCTGGTAGAGGGGCGGGCGGCCAGGGACTGATCGCCATCCTGGCTGGCCCGGCGGCCATGCGTTCCGCGTGGGCTACGTCAAGTTAAGGCCGCCATCGGACAGCAGGATTTCTCCCGTCAGATAATCGGAGGCAATCAGCATCGCCACCGCCTGGGCTATGTCCTCCGGCCGAGCCGCTCGGCGCATGGGCGAGTGCTCCCGCCATAACCGCTGGGCGGCGGTCCAGTCGGCGGTCAGTGGCGTATCCACCAATCCAGGGGCGACTGCGTTCACCCGGATGTCTGGCGCCAGGGATAGCGCCAACAGCCGGGTGACATGGTTCAATGCGGCCTTGGTCGCGGCGTATGGAATCGAGGCACCCTTCGGCCGAACGCCCGCATGCGAACTGACATTGACTACACATCCGGCGCGGCCGGATCGGCCCGCCGCGCGCAGGAAGGGTTCGGCCTCGGCGATCAAACGGAACGGTGCGACGACGTTGACGTCATTCAGTCGCTGCCACACCTCGGGCGTCGCGGCCGCAAGGTCGGTGTGGGGAATCACCTGACTGATGCCGGCATTATTGACCAGCACATCCAGCCGGCCCCAAAGCGTGGCGGCCTGCCGCACCAGCCTGATACGGTCGGCTTCCACCGCCAAATCGGCTTGAACATACGAGGCATTTCCAAGTTCCGCCGCCAGCGACTCGCCGGCCTGGACCGATGACCGCGAGTGCAAGATCACCGCATATCCATCGGCGGATAGACGACGGGCGATCCCGGTACCGATACCGGATGTCGATCCCGTCACGAGGGCAACCGGGCGGTCCATGGGCAATATCCATCAGTGGCGGCAGCGGACTATTCGGTGGCGGGACGGAAAGCGCAAGCCGCGGGTGATTGACCGATTTCAAGGGCCGTGCTGGCTTCGGCGAAACCAAAAGCTGGAAACGACCATGTCCCTGATCACCAACACCACGAAAGCACGCCTGGCCGCCGGCCAGATCGCCCTCGGCTTCGGCGTTCATCACCTGCGTACGGTCGCGACCCCGATGATCGCCGCCGCCACCAACCATGACTGGATCTTCATCGACACCGAACACGGCGCGTTCAACGTCCAGGAAACCACCCAGCTTTGCCTCGCCGCGCTGCCGACTGGGGTTACCCCGATCGTTCGGGTCTGTGCCGGCGCGATCGACGAGGCGACCAGGGCGCTGGACAACGGGGCGCTGGGGATCGTCGTCCCGCATGTCGATACCGCGGCGGAGGCGAAGCGGATCGTGGATGCGTTCCACTATCCGCCGATCGGCACAAGAAGCTGGGGCGGGTCGCCCGCGGTGTATGGCTTTCGGCCGCCCTCCAACGCCGAGGCGCAGAAAGCCATCAATGCGGAAATCCTGACCGTTGTGATGATCGAAAGCGCCGAGGGGGTCGCCAACGCCGACGCAATTGCCGCGGTTCCCGGCGTGGATGTGCTGTTCATCGGCACCTCTGACCTGACCGCCGAGATGGGAATCTCCGGCCAAATGGGCCACGCCAAGGTCGTCGAGGCTTATCAAACCGTGGGCGACGCCTGCCAAAAGCACGGCAAGACCCTGGGGATGGGCGGTGTCTATGACGAGGAAAACGCTGCCCGCTACGTCGCCATGGGCGCTCGGTTCATCCTGAGCGGGTCCGATCACAGCTACCTTATCTCGGGTGCGAACCAGCGGTCTTTGTTCTTCGACCGCCTGAACAAAGGTTGATGCAACCATGCCGTCGCGCGTTTCGTTTGTGGCGGCATGGCAACTTTCAAGTCACTGACAGACCCCTTCGACACGATGGCGGGCCTGACGCCGGATCAACTGGGAATCACGGCCGCGCCGGCGTTCCTCGCCAGCGATGCCGTCACGGTTCCACCGGGCGGCTTCTCCGCGCTATATGCGTTCGGTGACAGCCTGTCCGATGCGGGTAATATCGCCTACCTGACGCGAGGGCTGGAGCCGGCGGCACCCTATAATGGCGGCCGCTTCACCAGCGGCGACGTTTGGGTTCAGGATCTGGCACGGGATCTTGGGCTGCCACCGGTCAAAAACAGTCTGCAACGAGGCACCGACTATGCCTATGGCGGTGCGGAAACCGGCGCCAACCCCCAACATACCGCGTTGCCGACCGATCTTCCCTCGCAGCTTCTCCAGTTCGAGTTTAACACGCCGCTCCCCAATCCGAACGCGCTCTACACCGTTTGGGCCGGCGCGAATGACATCCTGGGGTTGGCGGATTCCAACCTGACCCCTGCCCAGCAGCAGGCAGGCGCCCAGCAGGCAGCGAACAACGAAGTCTCGATGATCAAAGGGCTGATCTCCCACGGCGCGAAGAATTTGGTGGTTCTGGGCGTGCCCGATTTATCGAAGACCCCTTCGGGTCTGGCCGCTCCTAACACCGCGGCGACCAAGGCGGCGCTCGCGCAGGACTTCAATGCTGACCTGGGTGCCGGGCTGCGAGAGATCATGGCGGCCGGCACGGCTAAGATCGACTACATCGACACCTTCGGGCTGCTTGACGCCGTCATCGCCAACCCGGCGCCATTCGGCTTCACCGATGTCACCCAACCACTGTGGACCGGCAATTACACCGACCCGAACAGTGGCGGCCTGAGGGCGGTCGGCACCGCTCAGGCCGGTTACCTGTTCTTCGACGGCCTGCACCCAACCGCCCAAACCCACTTCCTGCTGGCGGCCAGTGTGACCCAGACGCTGACAGCAACGGCCTGATCAGGCCGCCTTTGCCAGGGTGATACCGCTGGCGTCGAACATGGCGAACAGCGAGGCTTCCTGTGCGGCGCTCAGTTTCAGGTGCGGTGGACGGATGTTCAGCCAGCGCGCATCGCCGGTGTTCCGAGCCACCAACGCCTTCAGGGCCGGGATCAGCGGCACCGAGATCACCGCCTTGCGTGTCGCGGCCAGGATTTCGTGCGCCGCGGCGCCCGTGGCGTTGTCGTAGTTGGCATAAACCTCGGCACCCAGCGCGCAGTTGACGTTTGAGGCTGCGGTGATGCTGCCGGCGCTGCCCTTTTCCAGCAGCGGCTTCAGCAGCGAGTCATCGCCGGCGTAAACCTCGAATCCGTCCTTGGCGAAGGCCTCGACGTAAGACAGGCTGTTTTCGTAGTTGCCGGAGCTGTCCTTGATCCCCTGCACCTTGCCGGGGTTCGCCTTCAGCAGCCGGCCAATGAAATCGACCGAGAACGGGATCGCAGACTGCTGCGGAAAATTATACAGGTAAATCCTGATGTTACCGCCGACGCGCTGGATCACCTCGTTGAAATAGGCCAACAGCCCGTCATCGGACGGGTTCTTGTAGTAGAACGGCGGCAGCAGCAGCGCGCCGCGGCAACCCATTTTCTCCGCATGGCGGGTCAGCATCACGGTGTCGGTGATCGCCGTCGTGCCGGTGCCAGGCAGCATCTTCGCGGTGGGAATGCCCCGTTCTGCCAGCCCTTCCAGCGCGCCCATGCGCTCGCTGATACCCAGGCTGTTCGCCTCGCCGGTTGTGCCGAGAACCGCCAGGCCGTTGCAGCCATTGGCCAGCAGCCAGCGGCAATGGCCGGCCATACGATCGAGGTCGATCGACAGATCAGCGTTCATCGCGGTCAGCACGGCGGCATTGATCCCGCCGTACAAGGCATTCTTCAACATCAGGTCGTCTCCTCGCTATCCTTCGGCCGTTTGGTCCGTGGCGTCTTGCCCGGCCATTCGACGATATGATCCTCCAGCGCGCCTGACCGACGCTCACTGATCGCGCGTCCGCGCACCGAGACACCGGCCTGATGAACTGTGTCCGGATCGCCGGACACCAGAGGGTGCCACCACGCAAGTCCCTTGCCGTCGCGGACGCGCCGGTACGCACAAGACGGCGGCAACCAATCGATGTCCTTCAGTGCGACAGGGGTCAGGCTGACGCAATCGGGCACGCGCCGTTGCCGGCGCGCGTAATCGCTGCACTGGCAGGAATCCAGGTCCAGCAGCCGGCACGCCACGTTGGTGAACGAAAGTTCGTTGGTATCTTCATGTCGCAACTTGTGCAGACAGCAACGGCCGCAACCGTCGCAGAGGGATTCCCATTCCTCGCGGGTCATCTCCTCCAGGGACTTGGTTTTCCAGAATGGCTCCATGCCGGTGCAGCCTACAGCGAGCGGGGTGGGTTTGCTACCGGGCGGAATGCATCAAGCATCCCCGGGGCCGTGGCCAGCGCACAGCGTGTCATGACCGGCCGCGCTCGGCCACGTCCAGTCATGACGCACGGTATCAGCGCTTAGGTGGAGCGAGGCTCTGCTCTTGCACCGGCCCCCGGCCAGCGGCGGCGGGCGGTGACAAATACCCGTCCTGGGGCGCCGGTGCATTGGGTTGCACCCCCTGCGACTGGTATTGCGGATACGCCGGTGCATAGCCTTGCCGTTGCTGCGGCGCCGCCGGTGCCGCGGTGGCCTGCGAGGATCCGTACCGCGTCAGTACGTCGCGCAGCGGGTCGGCGCCGGGGTTCGCCCCTTGCATCTGCATGACCAATTGGCGAGCGCCCAGTGGCTGACCGTAATAAGCCTGATCGGCTTCCGAGTCGGTGGACATTACGCTGCCCTCCAGGGCGACGCCGCCGAACAGCCCGCGCGATGCCGCGAAGGCGACGATATCCGCGCCCACCGCGGTCGTTGTGGAGCCCTGAACGCCAGCGCCATAGGTCGCGACCGCCACGCCCGCGTTGGCACCGAGCTTGATCTGGCTGTCCAGCACGGCGTTCAGGCCCTTGGTGGTCATGATCAGCATCATGAGCTGATTGTCCTCGATCCCGAACTGGAAACCGAAGCTGCCGCTGCCGATCGTGTAGAATGCCGGATACGACCACGTGCCGTTGCCAGCCCGTGCCAGCAATACGCAGGTGCCACCCTCACCGCCAAAGAAGAAGCCAGCCTTGAAGATGCGAGGGCAGACCATCACACCCTTGGCATTGCGCAACATGGACTTCGGGTCCTGTGACACGTTCTGCGTCATCATGTCCTGCACCGTCAGCGCGGCTCGGTCCACGACGCTTTGCTGGGCACCTGGTGCCCCCCCTGTCGCGCATGCGGCCTGCAGCAGCGCCGTTGCCGCCAGCGCGGCCAATCCCAGGTAGCGGTTCATGCCTGTGTCTCTCCCTGCATCCTGAATCCAGCTTGCATAGGCCACTTGGTCGAGTCGGGCGGAGCCTGTCGAAGCACAACGGCGAATTTACGGTACGTCGCTTGCTTTACCCCTGGTGCGGCCGGCCATTCCGGTGTGTTACACGAATGCGTTCGCTAATGGAGGACAGGTATGACACCAGGTGTTGAAGCCAAGGGAATGAGCCGGCGCGGACTGGCCGCGGGCGCCGCGTTGCTCCCTTTAATGGGTATGATCGGTTCGGCGCGGGCGCAGTCCGGCGCCGCGAGCACGTTCGACCGCGTGCGCGGTAACAAGGTGCTGCGGATCGCGGTCTATGCCGGCGCCCTGCCGTATTTCCAAAAGGACCTCGCCACGGGCGACTGGTCCGGCGCCTGCATGTCGATGGCGCGGGACCTCGCGAAGGTGTTCGACGTGAAGTTGGAGTATCTGGAATCCACCTACGGCAACGCAGTGCTGGACCTTCAGTCCAATAAGATCGACCTCGCATTCGCCCTGAACCCGACGCCGCAACGTGCGATCTCGATCAGTTTCACCCAGCCGATGATCACCCACCCGTTCGGAGCCCTGGCGAAGAAGGGCCTGGCGCCGAAAACCTGGGACGACCTGAACAAGCCGGAACTGACCGTGGTGTTCGACATCGGCAGCCTGCATGAGACGGCGGCGCGCCGGTATTGCCCCAAGGCGAAGCTGGTCGGCTACAAAACCAGCGACGAGTGCAACCTGGCACTGCAATCCGGCCGGGCCGACGCGTTCATCCAGGCCGCGCTGCTGGGTTTGGCCGCGGTTGGCAAAAACCCGTCCATCGGCCCGTATTACCTGCTGACCAACCCGACCGTGGCGCTGCCGAGCTGTATCGGTTTGCAGCGGGAGCCGGATACCCGCTTCCGCGAAGTCGTGGATGCGTGGCTGGCGATGAACCGCGGCACTGGCCAGATCCGCGAATGGATGCTGGAGGGCCTGGCGATCACCGGCGTCAGCCGCGACCAAGTGCCGCCCGCACTGGAATTCTAGCCGACGCGGGGATTCCCTGATGCACTACCAGTGGGACTTTGCCCTGCTGCTGCGCTACGCTCCGCTGTTCTGGAGCGGCGTGCTGGTCACTCTGGGCTACACCGCCGCCACGATCCTGATCGGTTTGATCATCGGTCTGGCGGTCGGCCTGGGGCGGCTGTCGAAGTCGCGGTTGCTGAACATCCCGCTGGTCGCGTTTATCGAGGCGTTTCGCTGCACCCCGCTGCTGGTGCAGATCGTCTGGTTCTATTACGCGCTGCCGGTGCTGCTGGGCATTCAGATACCGGCAGTCGCCGCGGGCATTTTGACTCTGTCCTGCTATACCGGGGCATTCTACGCGGAGATCTTTCGCGGCGGGATCGTCTCGATTGAGCAGGGCCAGTGGGACGCGGCCCGGGCGCTGGGACTGCGGCGGTGGGGGGTGATGAGGCGGGTGATCTTGCCGCAGGCGGTGCGGCGGATGATCCCGCCGTTCGTGAATCAGTCGATCACCCAGTTGAAGAACACCTCGTTGATATCGACCATCGCGGTGCCGGATTTGCTGTACAATGGGACGCTGATCACGGCGGACACGTATCGGCCGCTGGAGGTCTATACGGTGGTGGCGGTGATCTATTTCGCGTTACTGTTCCCGAGCACGCTGCTGGCGCAGGCGTATGAGCGGCGGTTGGCGGCACGGCCGCGATAATGTGCATGCGTCGGCTGTCAGCGCAGCCGGCATTTTTGATCGCCCGCCCGTGTCCGTTATGATGCGCTGATGTCGAGCCATCTGCTGCGAACCATCGAAGGCCAACGTCTGTCCGATCGGGACTCCTGGCTTCGCTGGGGGCCGTATCTGGCCGAACGGCAATGGGGGACGGTGCGCGAGGATTACTCCGCTGACGGCGACGCCTGGAACTACTTCCCGCACGAGCATGCGCGCAGCCGGGCCTATCGGTGGGGCGAGGATGGGATCGGCGGGTTTACCGATGACCGGCTGCGCTGGTGCCTGTCGGTCGGGCTGTGGAACGGCAAAGACCCGATCCTGAAGGAGCGGATGTTCGGCCTCACCAACGCGCAGGGCAATCATGGCGAGGATGTCAAGGAACTATACTACTACCTGGATGGGACGCCGACCCATTCGTACATGCGGATGCTGTACAAGTATCCTCACGCGCCTTTCCCCTATGCCGACCTGATCAAGGAAAATGCTCGGCGTGGACTGAAGGACCGGGAATACGAGCTGCTGGACACCGGGGTATTCGCGGACAACCGCTATTTCGACGTCACGATCGAATACGCAAAGGCGTCGCCGGACGACATTCTGATCCGTATCACCATCAATAACCGCGGCCCCGAAGCGGCCGATCTGCATGTTCTGCCGCAGCTATGGGCGCGCAATACCTGGGACTGGCGGCCGGGCATTCCGAAGCCAGCGCTGAACCTTTCCGGATCGGGGGTGATAGCGACGCACAATCGGATGCCCGAGCGGCGATTGGACATCGACACATCGGCAAGCTGGCTGTTCTGCGACAACGAAACCAACACGCGGCTGCTTTATGGCGCTGACGCGGCCGGCCCATTCAAGGACGGGATCAACGACTATGTCGTGGACGGCCTGACCAGCGCGATCGATCACCAGCAGGGCACCAAATGCGCCGCGCATGTCGTGCTGACCCTGCCGCCGAACGGCCAGCACGTCATCCGGCTGCGCTGGCGGCCGGCCGATGCCCCGGGCGAGCCGTTCGCCGATCATGACTCGACCTTCGCCAAACGGTTGGCGGAGGCGGATGAATTCTACGCGGCCCTGCAATCCCAAATCACGGATGCCGACGCAAGGCTGGTGCAGCGACAGGCGTTGGCCGGTATGCTGTGGTCGAAACAATTCTACCGTTACGATGTCCGTCGCTGGCTGATCGGCGATCCGTTGCAGCCGGAACCACCGCTTGAACGTGGAGCCATCCGCAACGCCGACTGGCAGCATTTGAACAACCGCGACATCATCTCCATGCCCGACACCTGGGAATATCCCTGGTACGCGTCCTGGGATCTGGCGTTTCACGCGGTCACGTTCGCCCTGATCGACCCGGATTTCGCCAAGCACCAGCTTCTGCTGCTGACGCATGAATGGTTCATGCATCCCAACGGGTCTTTGCCGGCGTTCGAGTGGGCGTTCGGCGACGTCAATCCGCCCGTGCATGCCTGGGCGGCGTGGCGCGTGTTCCGGATGGATGCCAGCCTGCGCGGCAAGCCCGATTTCGATTTCCTGGAGCGCATTTTTCATAAATTGATGATGAACTTCACCGGTTGGGTGAACCGGCAGGATGCCGAGGGGCGCAACGTGTTCCAGGGGGGCTTCCTGGGCCTGGACAATATCGGCGTCTTCGATCGCAGCCAAAAACTGCCTGTCGCGGGGCGGATCGACCAGTCGGACGGAACGTCCTGGATGGCGATGTACGCCCTGAACATGCTGCGCATCTCTTTGGAACTCGCTGCCCGCAACAACACGTATGAATCGACGGCGACCAAGTTCTTCGAGCATTTCCTCGCCATCGCCGAGGCGATGACCCAGCAAAACGGGCGCAAGGGTCTGTGGGACGAAAGCGACCAGTTCTACCATAACGTCCTGCGGCGTCCCGATGGATCGACCATCCCGCTGCGACTGTTTTCGATGGTCGGGCTGATCCCGTTGTTCGCGGTCGAAGTGCTTGAACCCGAAACGGTGGCGCGTTGCCCGGAGTTCGCACAGCGGCTGCAATGGGTGCTCGATCATCGGCCGGACCTCGCGGCCCTGGTATCCCACTGGGATGTCGCCGGGCAGGGATCGAGGCGCCTGCTGTCGCTGCTGCGGGGGCATCGGGTGAAGGCGCTGCTGCGGCGGATGCTGGACGAGACAGCATTTTTGTCGGCCTATGGCGTGCGCGGCGTATCGCGCCAACATTTGGACCATCCGTTCGAACTCGATCTCGACGGGCAACACTTTTGTGTGGGCTACGTGCCTGGTGACAGCGACACCCGAGCGTTTGGGGGCAATTCGAACTGGCGGGGGCCGGTGTGGATGCCGGTCAATTTCATGCTGGTGGAGGCGCTTTACGGTTTCTACCGTTACTATGGCGATGACTTTCGTGTGGAGTATCCGACCGGGTCGGGCGTAACCCTGACCCTCCGGCGGATTGGCGACGAACTCGCGGCGCGTTTGACGCGGTTGTTCCTGCGGGGACCGGATGGAAGGCGCCCGGTCTTCGGTGCGTCCGAGATACAGCAGAGTGACCCGCATTTCCGGGACCACGTTTTGTTTTATGAATTCTTCGACGGCGATACCGGCGAGGGCCTGGGTGCCTCGCACCAAACCGGCTGGACGGGGCTGGTCGCCTTGTTGCTGCATGCTCGTGAAGCGCATGACCCTACGATGATGGACATGCCAGACGGTTCCCTGGCCGCGTTGCACGAAGCATGGCAAACTCCGGACAACGGAGGAAAATCATGAAAATTACCCGCTTGCGCACTCAGGTCGTGCATCTGCCGATCGACCCGCCGATCCTGACGGCGATTCTGGGGTCGATCCGTTCGGCCGACTGTGTCCTGACATTCCTGGATACGGATGAGGGCATTACCGGCGAAGGTCTGGTATTTTCCATCAACAACCGACGGCTGAGCGTGATCCATGAGATGGTTCGCCAGCTTGAGGATCTGGTTGTCGGTCTTGATCCGCTGCTGGGTGGCTCGTTGAACGCCCGCGCCTGGAAGGAGTTGAATTTCCTGGGCTACGAGGGTGTCTCGATCGTCGGGCTGGCCGCGATCGACAATGCGCTGTGGGACCTGCGTGGCAAGGCCGCCGGCCTGAACGTGGCGCAGCTGATCGGCGCCTGCCGCCCAGCCGTGCCGACTTATGCGAGCGGTGGGCTTTGGCTGGGTTCGTCCATCGACGAATTGCAGAAGGAGGCGCAATCGTTCCTGGATCGGGGTTTCAAGGGCATGAAGACCCGCGTGGGGCCGACCGATCCGGAACAGATGGTCGCGCGCGTGGCCGCCGTGCGCGAGGCGATCGGGCCGGACATCGCGCTGATGGTCGATGCCAACCAGCAGATGACGGTGAAGCAGGCGATCCGGATCGGGCGGATGATGGAGCCGTTGAACCTGACGTGGTTCGAGGAACCGGTGATCTGCAATAACCACGAAGGCGAGGCGGAGCTGCGCGCCGCGCTGGAGATGCCTATCGCGTCAGGTGAGACGGTCCATACGCATCGTGGGGTGTTGGCGATGTTGCAGGCCGGGGCGGCGGACGTGGTGATGCCGGATCTGCAACGGATGGGTGGGCCGACGGAGTTCCTGAAGGCGGGGCACCTGTGCGAGGCGTTCCATACGCCTTGTGCCTCGCATCTGTTTCCGGAAATGAGCCTCGCTCTGCTGGCTGGACTGCCGAACGGGTATTACCTGGAACATATGCCCTGGTTTGAGAAGATCTATCGGGAGCGGATCGAACTGGATGCGAACGGGCACGCGATCGTGCCGGATCGGCCTGGCTGGGGATTCAGTTTCGATCTGGATGCGGTCCGGCATTACGGGGGGTAGGCGGTCGCTACAGCGAAATTCCCTTCACGAACCGCGCCCGCTGCGCGCAGCCGCTCATCAGAAACGCCATATCCGTCCCGGTTGAGACATACCGGGCACCCATCTGCACGAACTGGGTCATCAGATCGTCCCGCGATGCCAGGCCGCCGATACCGACATGCTTGCCGACCTTGTTCGCCGCGGCGATCGATCGCGCGAAGGCCTCCTTCAGCCTGGGGTGATCATATTGGCCGGTGATTCCCATCTCGGCGCACAAATCGTTACTGCCGATCAGCAGCATATCGACGCCTTCGGTCGCGATGATCTCTTCTACATTCTCCAGCGCGGCGATGGTTTCCATCATGACGACCAATGAGGTCGCGTCGTTCATCGCCGCGTACGTCTCGTTGGTTGGGAAACTGCGATACTGGTAGTGCGACAAGGCGCCGCCGGCGGAACGGTGCCCCAGCGGCGGGAACTTCACCAGATCGACCATCGCGCGGGCTTCCTCGGCTGAACGAACATGCGGCGTGATCACCCCCATCGCGCCGCCATCCAGCACGCGGCAGATATATTCCGGCGTGTTGGCCGGCACGCGCACCAATGGCGTGATGCCGATCTGTTGGGCGAAAATGCAGATCTGACAACAGGTGTCGATCGACAGCGTGTTGTGCTCCAGATCGACATACAACGTATCGAACCCGGCGGTCTTGGCGATCTGGGCGATCTCGATCGAGCGGGCGAAGCGCACGGTCATGGAGGCCACGACCTCATTGCGGGCCAGCTTTTCCTTCATGGCGTTTCTCAGGATCGCGCGGATTTCGGACATTGGTTCTCTCCCCCAAAAGACCGGCGCAGCGTGGGGACAAGACGAACGACACGCAACCCTGTATGGTCGAACGAAAGGAAACAAGGACGCCAAGGGCAGGATGCTGGACACAACCCAACCGCCGCCGCTGCTGGATGTACGCGGTGTCACGCTGCAATACAAAACCCGGGACCATCTGGTGACAGCGACCTATCGCGTGGACTTTTCCGTCCAACGCTCCGACCGGTTCATTCTGCTTGGTCCCTCCGGTTGCGGAAAATCGACGCTGCTGAAGGCGGTGGGCGGCTACATGGCGCCCACGGAAGGGGAGATCCGGCTGAAGGGTCAGCGTATCACCAAACCCGGCCCGGATCGGATGATGGTGTTTCAGGAGTTCGACCAGCTTCTGCCCTGGAAGACGGTGCGGCAGAACGTGGTTTTCGCGCTGGAAACGTCGGGCAAGCTGCGCGGCAGGGCGGCCGACGACAAGGCGATGCAGTATATCGAGAAAGTGCATCTTGCCCGGTTCGCCGATGCCTATCCGCACACCCTTTCAGGCGGCATGAAGCAGCGGGTCGCGATTGCGCGCGGCATGGCGATGGAACCCGATATCCTGTTGATGGACGAACCGTTCGCGGCGCTGGATGCGTTGACGCGTCAGCGAATGCAGGAAGAACTTCTGATGCTCTGGGAGGAAACCAAATTCACCGTGCTGTTCGTCACCCATTCGATCCCCGAGGCGGTGAAGATCGGCAACCGCATCCTGCTGTTGTCGCCGCATCCCGGCCAGGTGAAGGCCGAACTGAACAGTGTTCCGCCGGATGCCGATCCGGCCATCATCGGAACCTTGGAAGCCCGCATTCACGACATGCTGTTCGCTGACCGGGTAGAGGACGACGCAAATGTCTGACGCCGCCCTGCGCCCCGAAATCATCCAAACCCCGCGCGGCACCCAGGATTTCGGCATCATAGAAAAGCCGCTGACGGTGTTTGAACGGCTCTACAATCAGGCTTGGCTTCGCAAGACCTTCCTGGTCGTGGTGCTGGTGATCGTCTGGGAACTCTACGCTCGGCACCTGGACAATCCGCTGCTGGTTCCGACCTTTACCGATACGATCACGGCGTGGTGGCAGGCGGTTATCTCCGGTGTGCTGCCGGATCGCGTGGCGGCTTCGCTGAAGGTTCTGGCGATTGGATTTTCAACCGGCGTCGTGCTGGCGTTTGTGCTGACGGTACTGGCGATCACCACAAGGATCGGGACCGACTTCCTGGAAACCATGACGGCGATGTTCAACCCGCTGCCGGCGATCGCGCTGTTGCCGCTGGCGCTGATCTGGTTCGGTCTGGGAATCGGCAGTCTGGTGTTCGTGCTGGTGCATTCCGTGCTGTGGGCGGTGGCGCTGAACACGCATGCCGGGTTCCGGAGTGTATCGCAGACCCTGCGGATGGTGGGACGTAACTACGGGCTGTCGGGACTGAAGCTGGTGCTGCGGATTCTGATCCCGGCGGCGTTTCCATCGATCCTGTCAGGACTGAAGATTGGCTGGGCATTCGCCTGGCGCACTTTGATCGCGGCGGAGCTGGTGTTCGGTGTTGCCTCGGGGAAGGGCGGCCTTGGCTGGTATATCTTCGAGAGCAAGAACGAACTGGATATCCCCGAGGTCTTCGCCGGGCTGCTGACCATCATCATGATCGGGCTGCTGGTGGAAAACGTCGTGTTCCGCACGATCGAAAATCGCACCGTGCGGCGGTGGGGCATGCAGAACTAAAAAGGGGGGATTTCTCCCCCCTTACGCGGTCACTCAGCGGCTTGCGGGACCGGGCTGCTGTACTTCTCGATGAATGCCCGGCCCAGTTCCACGGCCTCCTCGGGCGTCAGCCATGACCAGTCGGCACCGCGGGAGCGCACCGCCACCCAGACGGTTTCGCCATGCACATGCTCTTCGACGGCGAAGGACGTGGATTGCGACATGATTGGACCTTATCTGCAACAAATTACCATGGGACGACGCGGCGCATTTCGAGAAGGCGCAGTAAAAGACTGCATATCTCCCGACATCGTGATTGTCGGTGCCACATTCTTGCCGCATGCGCGTCGCGCGCCGCAACTGGAAAATCGAGGTCGTTGCAGGGTGCGGCCGAACTACCGCTGGATCCCGGGGAGTGTGTGAATGGGGCCACAATGGGGCTGGTGAACTGGGGCGTCTGGAGGAACGGGTTCATCACGGATTGAGTGGATTCACACACGGATTCACACGGAATGCCGTTTCAGGTGCGTTCGCGAGCCATCATCGCCGTGTTGGCGGCACGACCGGGTTTCTGGCGCTTCGCGCGTGCGCGGGATCGTCAAACCAACCGCGCGAAGCGCCTAAGGATACGCGGCGAAATAAA
>DNXO01000073.1:39946-117802 GCA_003506895.1 Acetobacteraceae bacterium
AATAAACGAATCGTTTGACGGAAGCCGCCGGCCTCTCATCGTCGTGGCGGGCGCAGGCCCGCCATCCACGACTTGCAGTACTGGTCCGGGAAAAGACGTGGATGGCGGGCCTGCGCCCGCCATGACAGTCTCCTCCGGTCGTGCGTCCATCGAAGCGGTTATTTCGCAGCGGCCCCTAAAAGTGCCCAAGAGCGCCAGGAGTCTGGAAGTCTTCCGTGCCCATCCGTGTATGAATTCCCTAAATCCGTGATGGACGCTTTCTCCCCCAGCCCCAGAACATTGCATCAGAACCCGAACATATGGTCCAACGAGAACCCGCCGGCATCGTCCATCAGCCCGTGGTAGCCAAACAGGCGGCAGGTCGGATCGCGGACCAGCACGTAACCGCCCGGACCGGCCGCGGCCAGGGTCGCGGCATCGAACGCCTTATGCGGCCAGACGATCGCCGAACCGGAGCAAGCGATCGCGACTGGCGCTTCAGCGATCGGCGTGCCGGTGCCGTCATGCAGGACCAGCTTCGTCGCCGACACTGGATGCCAGGGGCCGGAGGCCGGGTAGATCAGCGCGGCGAAGCTGTTCCTTGTCGCGTCCCCCAGCTTCAAGAACAATGTCGTGGAAAGCCCGGGCGGCGGCCCAGAGTAGGACTGCGGCTCATCGCGATAGCTCATCGCGGTATTGAAGATATGCGCGCCGAAGCTGGACTCCGCGGCGTGGCCGGAGTGGCGGTCTTCATACCGGAACAGCGCATGCAGCCAACCGTCGGCCTCGCCACCGTCGCGGAAGTCATAGACCAGTTCGGCGTGACCTTCCTCGACGCCGAATTCGTCCATATCAAGCGCGAGATCATGGTTGCGGGGCAGGCAGCCCAGGAAGCGTTCGGCGCGCTTTGTCCCGTTCGCATCGAACACGTCCAGGCGCAGGGGCAGGTTGGTTTGCGCCGTGGACATCGGTGTGGGCTGGAACACCGAACGAAAGCGGGACCTTGGCAGGATCGGGAAGGGCAGCAGGTAGCCTCGCCCCATCGCCGCTGGCAGGGTGGGAATACCCGGGTCGGGCCGCAGATTGTCACGTTCGACATTGACGTGGGCGATGCGGACACGGTCGTTCTGGATCACCTCGTAGCGGGGCCGGACGACGTGGCGGCCGGTGCGGACTTCAACCTGCGCGGGCCAGTGCAGACCCGGCAGATAATCGGCCACATCCATCGCGATGGTCGCGAACGGCCCGATCTGTTGGTTCAGGGTCACCGGCGCCTCGGCACCCATGCGGTCGAGTGCGATCGTGCCAGGCGGGATCGGCACGGCGTGGCTGTTCTGCAGCCACAGCACGACTTTCTCGTCCGGGCGCGGCGCGGGCAGGCCGGCGAAGCGGTCGGACGGCCAGGCGTTGGCGTCGTGCGTGCATGACAATGAGGCGCCGTTGTCAGATGCGTAGGTATCCAGCGCGTATTTCACCACGTCATGACCGGCGACGCCGATCGCGTGAATGAACAACTGGCCGGTGAACGGGGCCAGACCAAACCGTTCGCGGATGCTTTGGCTTTCGATCGAAAATCCACCGGCGCCCTTTGGCAGGGCCTGCTCCCACGACGCCAGGATGGTGCCATCGGCGTCGAACAGCCGGAGCCACAGTCTGACATCCGCCGCACCGTAGCGTGCCCAGTAATTCGCCGAGACCACGCGGGTGTGCATCCCGTCCGCATCGCGGAAGAACGCGAAGTTCGTGGCGAAGTTCAGCTTGTCGAGATAGCGCGCGTGGACGGTCAGCAAATCGTGCGGTAGCCGCACGTCGTCCAGCGTCAGCACCGTGGCGCCCTTGGGCAGCATGTGGGCGATGCGCGCGACGATGCGGGCTGCGTCGAAGGCAGCGACCAGGATCGTGCGGGCGCCGCTGGTTCCTATCCCGGTCAGCGCCTCGGCGATCAGGCCGCCGCGGCTTTCGCCGACCGCGTTGACGTCGTGGACGAACAGCCGCTCGAACGGGCCGGGATACATCGCGATCAGGGCGTCGGCGATCCCGTCGGGATCATACAGCGCGACGGGGCCTTGCAGGCGGGCATACAGACGCTCGATCGCCTCGGCCGCGAGCGGATGGGCAAGCGCCTTGTAGATGACGTTGCCGCCAGCCCTGGCGTCGAAGGTCTGAATACGCAGCATGTCTGTCCTTACAATCCCAACCGGCGGCGCATCTCGGCTGCCGCTTCGGGTGTATCGTTCAATGGCGCGACCTTCCATGTGGAAAATCGTCCCTCGAACGGGCGGATGCGGTCTTCATCAAGCAACGGCTTCAGGAAAATCTCACCCCGGCGCCATGATCCGGGCAGCGAGGCTATCATGACCGGCGCGGTCGTGGCGGCGGCTTCGGAGATCATCGAAACGCTGTCCTGGGTCACGACGATCATATCGGCGAGCGCCAACATGGCGAAATAGGGGTTCTCTCCCTGAAAATCCCACACCCAACCGCCGTATGGGGCAAGCGCGGTTCGGATCAGGTCCGTCACGGCGGGATCGGTGCGGCGCGACGGCGTCACGATGACCCCGACCTTGTCGCGGTCGGCCATGGTGGCCAGGTCGGCGGCCAGCCGGGCGCCGGAGTCCCGGTCCAGCCGGAAGCGGCCATTGTTGCCGCCCAGCAGGACCGCGACCAGCGGGCGGCGATGGGGCGCGAACCGTTCCCGCCAGGCCTCCGCCTCGATTGCCAGCCGTTCCGGGGTTACACGGTGCAGCGCGGTGCGCGAGACGAACACGTTGGGGCCGGTCAGTTGATCGTGGGGGTTGACGACGATCAGGTCGAACTTGCCGATATCGATACGCGGGTTCTGGATCTGCACCACGTGCATCGACTTCCGCCGCAATGCCGCCAGCACGGCGCCGGCCATGCCTCCGGCACCGATCGCGAGGCCGGGCAGCGGGGCCCGAAGGGAATCGGCGACCGCGGCGAGCGGATTGGGCCACAGTTTCGCGGCGATCCATTTCCAGGGCGCGGTGGGGCGCAACTCACGAAAATCGGGGGTCAGGCCGGCGGCCTCGGTCAGGCCCAGGGCCTGGGAGTGCAGCCCGGCCAGGGCCTCGGTGATCACCCAGGGGGCGGCGATATCAGACATGGCGGGGCTTTTCGGCGCCCTGTTGCCGAACGTCAATGTGCAATGGGCGGCTCGCAACCACGGCACACGGTCTGTAACCTGTCCGCATCACTGGCAGGGGACACAGCGGATGGATCGCGATCTGATCGGCTACGGCGCCAACCCACCCAACCCGAACTGGCCAGGGCAGGCCCGGATCGCTGTAAATTTCGTACTTAACTTCGAAGAAGGATCGGAACCATCTGTTCCAGATGGAGATTCTGCCTCGGAATGGGCGCTGACCGAATATGGCGGGACCAACCCCGGCGTTCCCGGCCGCGATCTGGCGGCGGAGGGGATGTTCGCCTACGGCGCCCGGGTCGGTTTCTGGCGGATTCTGCGGCTGTTCCAGGAACGGACTCTGCCGATGACGGTGTTCGCCTGTGCCCTGGCCCTGGAACGCAACAAGCCGGCGGCCGAGGCAATCAAACAGGCCGGTTACGATATCTGCTGCCATGGCTGGCGCTGGGAGAAGCACTTCGAAATGGCCGAGGACTTCGAGCGGGAGCGGATCGCCCGTGCGGTTGCCTCTTTGCGTCAAACGATGGGGGATCGGCCCTTGGGCTGGTACTGCCGCAGCGGACCGGGTGTGAACACGCGGCGGCTACTGGTTGAAGAAGGTGGGTTTCTTTATGATTCGGATGCCTATGACGATGAGTTGCCATATTGGACTCAGGTTGGCGGCAAACCGCACTTGGTGGTGCCTTACAGCCTTTCGACCAACGATGCGAAGTTTGGCCGCGGTGCGTTTGGAACCGGCGACGATTTCTTCCATTATTGCCGGGACGCCTTCGATTTTCTGTATGCGGAAGGGCGCACGCAGCCGAAGATGCTGTCGATCGGCCTGCATCAGCGCCTGATCGGGCATCCCGCCCGAGCGGCGGGGTTGCAGCGGCTGTTGGATCATATCGGCCGGTTCGATGGAGTCTGGGTAACCCGGCGGCTCGATATCGCTCGGCATTGGGTGGTGAACTTTCCGGCACCGGTTGCCGGTTGGCCGGGGGGCTGATACCAGCCTCGGACGGTTCGGATCGCGCCGAACCATGATGGAGACTGTGCCGCCCGCCCTGATGCGGCTGGCGGACGAGGGATGTGGATGGACACGGGCCGGCAGAATATCCTGATCGTCAAACTGGGGGCCTTCGGCAATATCATCCTTTCGCTCGCCGCCTTCGCCGCCATTCGCCAGCATCACGCCAATGCGCGAATCAGCGTGCTGACCAGCAAGACCTATGCTGACTGGCTGCGGACGTTTCCCTACTTCGATGAGGTTCTGGTCGATCCACGTCCGGCTTGGTGGGATTTCGCCACGGCACGGCAATTGGGCCGGGTTCTGGCCGACGGCCATTTCAGCCGGGTTTACGACCTGCAAACCTCAACGCGCTCGTCGCGGTATTTTCGTTTGTTTCCAGCGAAGTGCCGTCCGGAGTGGTCGGGTATCGCGTTTGGCTGTTCCCATCCCGATCGCGATCCAAAGCGAAATATCCTGCATGACACGGTTCGCCAGCAGGGACAGTTGCGCCAGGCCGGGATCACCGCGTTTCCGCCGGCCGATCTTTCCTGGTGTACCGGTGATATCGCCCGGTTCGCGCTGCCGTCCGACTTCGTGCTGCTGGTGCCGGGCAGTTCGCCCCAACGGCTGGCGAAGCGATGGCCAGCGGCGAACTACCAGGCCCTGGCACGGCTTCTGGCGGAACGGGGCATCGCCTCGGTAATCCTTGGCGCCACCGCCGAGAAGGAATTGGCCGCGGAAATCCCAGCGGGAATCGACCTAATCGGGCAAACCAGTTTCGGTGACCTGTGCGATCTGGCCAGGGCGGCCAGGTTCGCGGTCGGCAATGACACCGGCCCGATGCATTTGATCGCCGTCTCAGGATGTCCGTCTATCACGTTGTTTTCGCGTGATTCAAACCCAACACAATGTGCGCCGACAGGCCGTTGGACCCGTATTCTTCAGCGTTCCGACCTCGCTGATCTGTCGGTCGGCGATGTTATGAAAGAGCTGCCAGCCTGATGTCCGATATCTCGATCCCACCCCGGCAACCGGCCGTTCCCGCGCTGGACGGCGTGCCCATGCCGCAGCGGATGTGGGCGATCCTGACAATCGCCCTGGGTCTGACCCTCGCCGTGCTGGATGGCGGTATTGCCAATGTGGCCCTTCCGACAATCGCGCGGGAGGTGAATACCTCGCCGGCCAATTCGATCTGGGTCGTGAATGCCTATCAGCTCGCGGTGACCATTTCGTTGCTGCCATTGGCATCCCTGGGGGAGATTTACGGCTACCGGCGCATCTACCAGGCGGGACTGGTCCTGTTCACCGTGGCGTCGCTGGCATGTGCGATGTCGTCCTCCTTAACGACCCTGATCATCGCGCGGATGCTGCAAGGCCTGGGCGCCGCCGGAATCATGAGCGTCAACAGCGCCCTGATCCGCTTCATCTATCCCCGTCGCTGGCTCGGGCGCGGGGTCGGGCTGAACGCAACCGTGGGATCGATCGCCTCGGCGCTTGGCCCGTCGGTCGCGTCCGTCATTCTGGCGGTGGCACCCTGGCCGTGGCTGTTCGCGGTCAACGTGCCGCTGGGCATCCTGGGGGCGTTCATCGCCCTGCGCGCCCTGCCGCTGACGCCGCTGTCTGGCGCCAAGTTCGACCTTGCCAGTGCGGTTTTGCAGGCGGTGGCGTTCGGCACGATGTTGTTCGGCGTTTCCGAACTCGGGCACGGCGATTCATGGGTTCATGTCTCGGTGGAGCTGGTGATTGCCGCCATCGCCGGTTTCGTCCTGGTCGTGCGCCAACTCAGCCGCACCGCGCCTCTGCTGCCGGTGGACCTGATGCGCATCCCACTGTTCGCGCTGTCTATCGCGACCTCGGTCTGCTCATTCACCGCCCAGTCTATCTCCTATGTGTCGGTGCCGTTTCTTTTCCAGCACCGGTTTGGCCTGGACCAAGTGAAAACTGGCCTGCTGATGACCCCTTGGCCACTGGTCGTCGCCGTGATCGCACCGTTCGCCGGCCGCATGGCCGACAAATATCCAGCCGGGATTCTGGGTGGGTTTGGCATGGCGGTGATGTCGCTGGGGTTGCTGGCAATGAGCCTGCTGCCGGATCATCCCACGATGCTGGACATCGCATGGCGGATGACGGTGTGCGGCATCGGATTCGGGTTTTTCAATACGCCCAACAACCGAGCGATTATTACGGCCGCGCCACCGATCCGAACTGGCGGAGCCAGTGGAATGCAGGCCACCGCACGGCTTTTGGGACAATCGATGGGCGCGGCCCTGGTGGCCCTGATCTTCACCGCGTTTCCATTGAACGGGACGACAGTCGCGCTGTTTATCGCCTCGGGTGTCGCGGCGGTGGCGGCGGTCGTCAGTTTCAGCCGGCTGGCGGCTTAGCGCGGACCGGCGCGGCAGTCGCCATCCCCAGCGGACCGTCTTATGGTCGTGACCCGTAAGAATTCGATCGAGGTTTCCCGATGACGACTCCCCTGGCCGGCATCACGGTGCTGGATTTTGGCCAAATTTTCCAAGGCCCTTACGCCACCATGCTGATGGCCAAGGCGGGTGCCGACGTGATCAAGATCGAACCGCCGGGCGGGGAGCCCCTGCGTCGCCGCGTGATCGCCATGGGCGGCGATACCACGCTGCCGATGGCGATGCTGAATGCCAACAAGCGCGCGGTGACGCTGAACCTGAAGTCCGAGGCGGGGAAGAACCTGCTGAAGCAGATGGTCGCCCGCGCGGACGTTCTGCTGGAGAATTTCTCGCCCGGCACTTTGGATGGATTGGGTGTCGGCTACGACGTGCTGAAAGAGATCAATCCGCGTCTGGTTTATGCGACCGGAACCGGGTTCGGCATCTCCGGCCCCGACCGGGACAACCTGGCGATGGACTTCACCATCCAGGCGGCGTCCGGAATCATGAGCGTGACCGGCGACCCGGCCGGCCCGCCGATGAAGGCTGGTCCAACCCTGGTCGATTTCATGGGCGGCATCCACCTGTACGCGGCGGTGATGACCGCGCTGCTGCAACGCACGGCGACAGGGCAGGGGCAGTTGGTCGAGGTTGCGATGCAGGAAGCCGTGTATCCCACCCTGGCCTCAAGCTACGATTACCATGTTCGCACGGGGAACGTGCCCCCACGCGCCGGCAACCGGCAGGCCGGGCTGTCCAGCGCCCCATATAACGCATTCCAGACCAAGGACGGCTGGGTGGCGGTTCATGTGGTGACCGAGGGGCATTGGCAGAACCTGCTGCGGGCGATGGGCCGCGCCGACCTGCTCGACGATCCGCGGTTCAACACCAACGAGGCACGCACCGAAAATATGGACGCGACCGAGGCCCTGGTGACCGCCTGGACCCTGGGCCTGGGCAAGATGGAGGTCGTCGCGGCGGCGAAACGCTTCAAGATCCCCGTGGCGCCAGTGCGCAACGCGGTGGAGGTGATGAACGACCCACACATGCACGCACGCGGCATGTTGGAGCGGATCGACCATCCCTCGCTGGGGGAGATCATCGTACCGAATTCGCCGCTGCGGCTGCATGGTTCGGATCGCGTGGCGCCGGTCCCCAGCCCGAAGCTGGGGCAGCACAATGCCGAGGTCTATGGCGCGTGGCTTGGGCAGGATGTCGCGGCCCTGACGCGGGCCGGAGCAATTTAGAACACGATCAGCTTATCTACATCGCGCCCGCGTTCCGCGGGGGCCTCGAAATCCAGGGCTGGCCCGACCGGAACGATCCCGGTTGGGTTGATCCGCCGGTGGCTCATGTAATAGTGCCGTTTGATGTGTCCGAAATCGACCGTCTCGGCGATGCCGGGCAACTGAAAGATGTCCCGCGTATAGGCCCACAGGTGCCGGTAATCGACGATCCGCCGGATGTTGCATTTGAAATGGCCATGGTAAACGGAGTCGAAACGAACCAGCGTGGTGAACAGCCTGATATCCGCCTCGGTCAGTGCATCGCCGCACAGAAAACGGGACCGCGAAAGCCGCTCTTCCAGCCAATCCAGCGTTTCGAACAAAGGGATGACCGCCGCTTCGTAGGCCGCCTGCGTGGTTGCGAAGCCCGCTTTGTAAACCCCATTGTTGAGCGTGTCATAGACGCGCCGGTTCACGGCATCGATCTCGCCCCGCAACGCCTTCGGGTAGTAGTCGCCCGGTGTCGCACCGACCTGGTCGAAAGCTGAACCGAACATCCGGATGATGTCGGCGGAGTCATTGTTGACGATCGTCTGGGTATGTTGATCCCACAGGACCGGTACCGTCGATCTGCCGGAATAGGTTTCGTCCGCCCGGGCATAGAGTTCGTAGAGATAGTTGGTGTCGTACAAGGGGTCCGGAACGACGCCCTCGCCCGCCGTGAAGGTCCACCCTTTATCCGCCATCAGCCAATGGGTCACCGACACCGGGATCAGTGATTGAAGCCCCTTCAGCGCGCGCATGATCAGCGTCCGGTGCGCCCAGGGACAAGCCAACGAGACATACAAATGATATCGGCCCGCCGCTGCTCGGAAGCCATCCTGTCCGGTTGGGCCGGGCCGGCCGTCGGGCGTGATCCAGTTGCGGAAGGCGGTGTCGTGGCGTTCGAAATGACCGTCCTTGGGGGCGTCCGGTTCATGTTCCTGCCAAACGCCGTTGATCAAAAGCCCCATTCGATTTCCCCTCCAGTGTCGAGCGGGCGGCCGCCTTCAGCGTCAGCCTAGTGGCCGCCGGCGTAGCGTGTCGATGACGGCGCGCCGGCGATTTCGTCCACCAGTTTGCGCGTCATCGCCTCCCCGAAGTTGGCGAAGTCATGCACTTCCAGCACGAAACTGCCCGGCCCCCCGGCGACGTTGTCACGGTAATAGTTCGCCAGCCCCCCTGCCGGTTGCACATGTGCGAAGGTCCACGAAGCAGGGTGATCGTTGATGATCGCCAGCCCATTGATGGTGATGCCTGCTTTCACGGCGTCGTTCCTGGCCTCGGCGACGTCGCGGCCCGCGTTATTGGTTCCGTCGCCGCACACATCAATCACGCGGCGCGCCGGGTTCACTGCGGTTTCAGCAAAAAGTTGCATCGCCTGATCCACTCCGGCGCTGATCGCGGTTCGCCCAAAGAACGATCGCGGCGCGGCGTTCAGCCGGGTCGCGAATGCCCGGGCAGACGCTTTGTCGGCGATTACCGTCCAATCGAGCACGGTCCGGACCTCAAAGCTACCTGCGAACTCGACATAGGCGACGGCGATCTTGCCGGCCGATCCGCCCTGGATCGCATCGAGCACCTTCTGGCTGGTGAAGGCATTGCCATACCCGTCCTTTTCCAGCGCGAACTCACGGTCATCGATGCTGCGGGACACGTCAGTGACCAGGACCAGCGCGACATCGACGTCCTGCGCCCGCGCAACCGCGATAGCCGCGGGCACGATAGCCAGGGGCACAAGAGCCATGAGCAGCGGGGCCATCGAAGCCAAGGCGATCCGGCGCATCGGAGCAGCCCTCCCGCCGGAGATCAGACGCCGCTCGGCGCCGTCTCGTCAAAGAAAAACCGCCCGCGCCGGCAGGGCAGGGACCAGGGGTTGCCTTACTGGCTGGCCCATACGATGCGGTGGATCCACGTTACATCGGACAGATCGAAACTGTAGTCCGGATGTTCCGGGTTCAAGCTCTTGAGTTCGACACGGCGCGCGGAGCGCCGGGCCAACTGCTTTGCCATCACCTCGCCGCCGGCAGTGCGGACCACGACGCGATCGCCGCGGCGGATCGGCGCGGACGGGGAGACGATCACCAGATCGCCGTCGCGGAACACCGGTTCCATCGAATCACCGCTGATCTCCAGCGCATAGGCATTGGTGTCGGCGATTTCCGGCAGTCCGACCTCATCCCAGCCGCCACCGACCGGGTAACCGCCATCATCGAAGTAGCCGTCACCGCCGGCCTGCGCGAAGCCGATCAGCGGCACCCTGCGCGACAGGGTCCGCGCGGCACCGCCACCGCTAGCCAGCGCCCGAGCCCCGGAGACAAGCGCGGTGAAGCTTTCCAGAGAAGCCCCGGTGGCCTGGAGAACCTTCGCCACGCTTTCGGTGCTGGGCCAGCGGGATCGGCCGTCCGGCATCGTTCGCTTGGACGGATTGAACGTGGTCGCATCCAGGCCCGACTTCTTGGCCAGGCCAGAGGCGGACAGACCATTCTCGGCGGCCAGTGTGTCGATGGCGCGCCAGACATCTTCATGTTTCATCGCGGCTGTTCCTAGTGCGACCCGCCCATGTTCGATTGGGGTGGCGAGTCCGGTTTCGATCATTATCCTAGGAACTTGTGCCGAGGGGAATAGGAAAAACAACCATACCCACTTGCAAAAATGCACAACCTATGGTTACATACAGAGGCGTGGATGCGCGCGCCAATCTTCGTCCGGGAACCCCGTCATGTCCGTCACCTCCCATCAGGTATCGCCCACGAGAAACAGCCCGATGGTCGCGGGGCCCAGAACCCAACCGTTCGAAACCGCTGAACAGGCGTGGCTTTGGACGATGGCGGCCCTGATCGCGCGGCGCGAAGGCGCCCGGTATACGGCCAACAAGGGAACTGTTGCCAGGCCGTGCGACCCTGATGACGTGGTGAAGTGTCTGGATGGACTATTTCGCCAGCGGCGGATCGATCTGTTGCACGCCCGCATCCTCCGTATCTGGGGGGAGCGCCAGATCGCGCCGAGCCCGGTTATCGCGGTGGAGGCCAATGATCACAGGTTGTGGTGTGAGGCACTGTCCCGTCTGGAGTGGCCGCTGCGGGTCAAGGGGATCGTCGCCTAAATCAAAAAAATAGGAATAATATCGTTGACTTCTTGTCCTCTCATCCGTTAATGTCTCGCTGTCAACGGGCGAGGTGCGTCCGTCGATGAAATCCTCCTCCAAACCTTTTCAGCCGCTGCCCGATCGGGTCAGCGGCTTTTTTTATGAAGGAACCCCCTCATGGCCTTCGCCATCCGCAATCTATCGGTCCTGGCCTACGCCAACGGCTTCACGCTGTGGCATTACAAATCCGGCAAAGACCGGCTGGACGCGGTGGGCGGCGGGAACTATCTCGCTGACGCGGCCGACATGCTGACCGTTGGCGACCTGATCATGATTACCGCCGCCGACGGCGCGCGCATTCTGTGCGTCACCCTGGCTGACGTGGAAACCGTCGTTACCGCACCGCTGTCCTAGGCGATATCCACGCGCGCCGGCTCGCGCATCCGCCCCGACGGTTTGGTGGATCGCGTGGTTCACCGCTTCGGTGATTTCACCCGCACGGATCACGCCCTGGCCTTCAGCACTTCCGTCGCATGCCGCGCACTCCCGTCGGCGGTCAGCATGAAGCGGGCACCGGCGCGCGCGCACAGATCCATGCGGGCGAGCCGTTCCAGGCACGGGCCATCCATCAGATCTGGCGGCCGTCCCGCCGGACCAGCCAAGAACAGCCGATGCAACGCTGCCCGGCAACAGGTCTCAAGATACGGTTGATTCCACACCAAGCCTGTTTCCGCCACCCGCTGCTGCAAGGCAACCCTGTCCGCCAACCCCCATGACCGCGGTTCGCACCGCGCGCGCCGCCCGACCCGGTCGCCGGATGGCATATTCGTAACTCCCTTCCGATCCCGGGAAAATTTCAATCAAATGATAGAACTTTTGGCTCTGTTCCGGGTGCTGCTGGAACTGTGCGTCGATATCGGCCGCGCCTCTGGCCGCAAGTTGATTCAGCCGGTGCTGACCGCCGCCTGTCTGACCGGCGCTTACACCGCCGTCCACGTTACCAAAGAGGGCAGTGTCACCGCCGGCATCCGCGCCGCCTTCCTGGACGGTGAAACCGCCAAATCCGAACATCGCCGATTAGAGGAGCAAACCACGTTGCAAACCGAACTCCGTCAGTTCGCCGCGGCGAACAAGCTGATCGACCAGTTGTTGGAAGCGATGCTGGGGCGCGCGACCGGCGCCTCACGCGTGGGTCTCAATGTGATCCATAACGGTGTCACCGGCCTGACCGGCACCGGACTGCTGCGGTATGACGTGACCAACAGCGTGGCAGCCGCCGGCCGGTTGGCCGGGACGGCGGTGACCAACCAGCCGCTGTCCGACTGGAGCGACTTTTTGCCGGCGTTGCTGGCGGGGCAATGTTCGATGCACAGCGTTATGGATCTCCACGCGGTGTCGATCCGCGCGCGGTTCGAGGCGCTTGGGGCGACCAGCGTGCTGGCATGTCCCGCCGCCGACGTGCAGGGGAAAACGGTTGGGGGGATCTTTATCCTGTGGGACGGTACCGATCCGGTGCCCGAAGGTGACGACCTGCGCCGCCTGATGTTCGCCGGCCAACATCTGGGCGCACAAATCGCCGCGGTCCTGGATTTACAAGGACCGCCGCCCTGGCCCGCGCCGCCGCCGGGAGGCGTATAGCCAGCGGCGAGAGCGTTTGCCGGTCGCGGGTGGATTTTCGCCCTTCCTGGGAACGCGGGGTGGAGGCATAAGCCGACCCCGATGCTCTCCTCTCTCGCTTCCCTCGCACTTCCCGTACTCCGTCTGCTCGACCCTGAGCGGGCGCACACGTTGGCGATCAAGGCGCTGTCGTTGGGTTTGGGCACGAACGCCGCCGAACCGGATCATCCGGCGTTGGCGATTGAGGTCCTGGGTCGTCGTTTCACCAACCCGATCGGCCTTGCCGCGGGGTTCGACAAGAACGCCGCCGCCGGACCGGCCTTGCTGCGCCTGGGCTTCGGCTTCGTGGAGACCGGATCCGTCACGCCCCGGCCGCAACCGGGCAACCCGCGGCCGCGCATATTCCGCCTGATGGAAGATCAAGGCATCATCAACCGCCTGGGTTTCAACAACCTTGGCCTCGCTGTTTACCTGCGGAATCTCCAGGCGCTTTTCATCCGCGGCATCCCATTGGGCGCCAATGTCGGCATCAACAAGGAAGGTGCCGACCCGATCCGCGACTACCCCGCGCTGATCGACGCCGTGCGTCCGCTGGTCGATTACGCCGTTATCAACGTCTCCTCACCCAACACGCCGGGCCTCCGTGACCTTCAGTCCGAGGCGCAGCTTCGGGCCATCCTGCAAGCCGTCGGCACCGTGGCGAACCGCCCCCCGATCCTGGTCAAGATCGCCCCGGACCTTTCCCATGACGGCCTTGCCGCCGTCGTCGAGACCTGTGTCGAGGAAGGGGTTCAGGGGCTGATCGTGGGCAACACCACCATCTCCCGGCCCGCCGGCCTGAAATCCCCGCATGCGACGCAGTCGGGCGGCCTGTCTGGCCGGCCATTGTTTCGCCTGTCCACCGCCATGCTGGCGCGGACGTCGTTGCTTGCCCGGGGCCGGTTGGTGCTGATCGGGGCGGGGGGCGTGTTCACCGGCCAGGATGCGCTGCTGAAGATACAAGCCGGCGCCTCGCTGGTGCAGCTTTACTCAAGTTTCGCCTACCACGGGCCGGCGTTGATCCCGAAACTCAAATCCGAACTGCTCGCCGCGCTTCGTGACGCGGGCTTCGGCAGCGTTCAGGATGCGGTGGGCACCCGCGCACAGGAACTGGCGGAGCAGATCTGATGGAACATTTGTCCGGGTTCGCCCCGCTCGCCGACCGTTACGAAGGCTTTATCCTCGACCTGTGGGGCGTGATCCACGACGGGGTGAACGCCTTCCCGCACTCCGTCGAGACTCTGAAACAGCTCAAGGCCGCCGGCAAGCGGACATTATTGCTGTCGAACGTGCCCCGGCCGAACGATGCCGTCATGACGATGATGAACCGGATGGGAATCGACGAATCCCTCTACACCGGCATTCTCACCAGCGGCGAAGCCGTCCGGCGTGCCCTGCGGAATCCGCCTGATCTGTGGTGGACCCAACTCGGGACGCGGGTCTTTCACCTTGGTCCCGACCGGGACAAGCCGGTTCTGGCTGGCTTGCCGCTGACCGAGGTTGCCACGCCGGCCGAGGCCGATTTCGTGCTCAACACCGGACCGGACGATCATCGCAACCCCAGCGATATGGCCGAGTTTGAGTCGACACTGGTGGAATGCGCCCAACATCGGCTGAACATGATCTGTGCCAACCCCGACCTGGAGGTTATCCGCGGCGGCGTGCGGGTGCTGTGCGCTGGTTCCCTGGCGGTGCGCTACACCGAACTGGGCGGCGATGTCCGGTCGTTGGGTAAGCCCGACCCGGCGATCTATCAGCCGGTACTGGAGCAGCTTGGTTTGCCGCCGGACCGAGTGTTGGCGGTGGGCGATTCATTGCGCACGGATATCGCCGGAGCCGTCGGCGTCGGTCTGGCCGCGTGTTGGGTTCTCGATGGCATCCACGGCGCCGATTTCAAGCGGCCGGACGGCGGTTTCGACACGGCGATGGCGGAATCCGCGGCGCGGGAGGCTGGAGTTGTTCCGGTCGCGACGTTGCCGCGGTTCGTGTGGTAGCCAGTCCCGGTTAGGTCGCGTGATTCGTCGCTTCGGCGATTCCGCCTGCCCGGACCACGCGCTAACGCACCGTCAGGCCTGTTTCCAACACCGCGGCATTCGAACCGGCGACGGCGCGAAGCTGGGCCAGCAGAACCTGTAATTCGCGGATGGTGAACGGCTTGCGGAGCAGGCCGGCCAGTTCAGCCGCGGCGATATCCGCCTCCGACAGTTCCGCGTAGCCCGTCACCAACGCGATTGGTGCTGTCAGCCCGCGCGCGCGCAAGGCTCGCGCGAGTTGCAGTCCGTTCATCCCAGGCATCGCATAATCCAGCAGGATCAATGCCGGAGTCAGCTTTTCCACCAGCGCGAGCGCCTGTTCGCCGCCAGTCGCCTGGGCCACGTCGAATCCCAGGTCGCGTGCCATCTCCACCGTGACCTGGCGAACGGCATGATCGTCGTCCACCACCAGGATCAACTCGCCCTTCACACCTGGCAACGGCGGTGCGGCGGCGGGTTCGGTTGGCATTGCCGCCTCGGCCGACATGGCACGGGGCAGGGACAGCGTCACCCGTGTTCCCTCACCGGGCGCACTGTCGATCGAGACACCGCCGCCCGACTGGCGCGCCATGCCATAGACCTGGCTGAGCCCCAAGCCGGATCCGGCCCCCGGACCTTTCGTGGTGAAGAATGGGTCGAAGGCGCGCGCTTTCACGTCCGGCGCCATGCCCGTTCCCGTATCCGATATCCGGACCTGTACATAAAAGCCCGGAGCGAGTTCGTTGTCCGGTTCGGACTTACTGCCCGGCGGGATGGACAGGTTCATGGTCTGAATCGTCAGCTTGCCGCCTTCCGGCATCGCGTCGCGCGCGTTCAGGCACAGGTTGAGGATCGCTGCCTCTACCTGACTGGGATCGACCATTGCCGGCCAAAGGTCCTCGGCCAACTCGGAAGTCACCTGCACGCGGCGTCCAAGCGTGCTTGTGGCCAGGGTGATGAGTTCACCAAGCAGGTGGTTGATATCGGTGGGACGCGCAGCGAGGCGCTGGCGGCGGGAGAAGGCCAGAAGCCGAGCGGTCAATTGGGCGCCCCTGGTGACTGCGCCGGTGGCACGCTCGATCAATTGCATCAGGCGCTGGGTATCCGCTGGGATTTCGCGCTCCTCGGCTTGCGCGACCCGGCGCTCCATCAGTTCCAGGTTACCGAGGACCGTTGCCAGCATATTGTTGAAGTCGTGTGCGATGCCGCCGGCCAACTGGCCCACGGCCTGAAGCTTTTGCGCCTGATGCAGCGCGACTTCGGTTTTCTCACGGCCGGCGATCTCGACCTGCAAGCGGTTGTTGGTCTCCGATAGCTCCTGCGTGCGGGCGCTGACCTGTTCCTCCAGGAACCGCGCCTGCATCCGGCGTTCCATCTCCCGGGCCTGGAGCCCGGCGGCCATCGCATTGAAAGACTGCGCCAGGGCGGAGAACTCCGATCCCGCATCCAGCGGATCGGCTCGGGCACCCAGGTCGCCTTCGCGCCACTTGCGCGCGGCCCGCAGCAGCGCCTCGGTCGGTTGGTAGATGAAGCGGCGTCCGGCTACCCAGGCGAGAATCAAGGCGACGACCGCCGCGCCACCGATCACGAGCAGATCCTGATAGGTGGCCTGGTCGATGTCAGCCGCCAAATTCGGCTGGGCCAGAACATCGATCACCATGAAGCCCTCAGGCGGTATCGTGTTGGGAACATACGCGGCGATGGCCGTGTGACCTTCCGGGTCGGTCAGTGTCTCGACATCCTGACGCTCGCGGCTGATCAGCGGGCGCAGCCAGTCCGGCAGCGGGCGGCCCGCCAACTCCGCCCCGTCGGGAACCTGGCCAACCACATTGCCGTCACGGTCGGCGACGATCAGGGTCGCGCCGGCTATGGACTTGGAGCTTTCAACCCTCGCGGTCTCAAGGTGGGCTGTCAGCCAATCGGTACTGAGTGCGACGAGCATCACCGTGGGCTGCGTGCCGTTGCCCGGAATGCGGATTGCTATTGGCAGGAAGCGCGTCTTTTGGTCCGTATCTGTCGTGATTGACCCGGTGGTCAGGCTCGCCGTGGTCAGAATATCCGACAGCCAGCTTGGACGTGCGTTCAGAAGATCGACCGGCGCTGTATCCGAGGCGCACAGCAGCCCCCCGTCCGCGGCCGAAAACACCGCCAGGAAGCGGTATTGCGGCAGGCTCTGCCGAATGGCTGTCAGCCTTCTCTCGCAGTCGCTGCCCGCTTCATGCACGGCGGGTTGGTGAGCCGCCAAGGAAGCAAGCTGGCGAACGCTGTCGACGATGCTGGCCAAGTCGGCGTTGGCCAACTCGGCCTGGCGCAACACCAGACCGCTCAACTGCTCATGACGTTCCGCCCGCAAATTGACCTGCGAATACACCTGCGCCGTCAGGATCGGAAACAGGCAACCGAGGATCAGTAAGACAAGGCGCGTTGATAGTTTCATGATTTCCGCAAAATCCTACCCGCCGCACCGGAGCACTTGTAACGCCAGCGGCTTGGTCGCCGCCTGGATGTTGCGCAAACCGCCACGCTTTGGGCGCAACGCCAAGGTTCCCCGGGTTGGGTCGGGGTTGATTTCAGAACGATGACGACGCCGCCTCCGTGAGGGCACAAAACACGAGAACGTGCTGAATAGCGAGGGTATTCAGGCTCGCCCATCCTTCACGATTCCGCGACTTTTGCCGCAGGCAATTATATAACGAATTCGCATTGGAAATACCGTGATCGATCTCAGAGTGAAAACACCGAAGTGAAGTCAGCGGGCGACGCGAAACTGATTTCGGTTCCGTCGGAAAGCGCCACCGCATTTCGGGGCGCGTCGGCGCCACCGGCCGCGCCAGCGACACTGGCCCCCGTAGTTGGGCGCGCGAACAAGGCTGTAAGGTCGATTTCGCAAGGGCCTTGCCAGGACGTGATCGTGGCCCCGGGAACGCCACGGGGGCGATGATCGTCGCGCAGGTCGGTCTGGGGATCCTTGTCGTCCCGCGCGAACCTGGCCTTGCTGATTTTTCGCATCGCGATCTCCATGGTCTGCGTTGGCCCGGCCTGAATCCAGGACGACACCAGCTTTACGCCACCATGAATGAACGAATGGTTAACACCAGGGTTCCAAAAATGCCGATCCGGACGGAAAGTCCTATTTCAGCGGCACGGTCACCGCGAAACCGGGGGTCTGGATCGGCTTCCGGTCTTCGCTGGTCTGATATCGCGAACCGGGGGTGAAACCGACACCTGGATCATAGGCCCGCGCACGGTACATCTTGACGTTTATGCTGGGTTTCTCCGACACCGGCACGGTCGGCGCCTGGGCATCGACATTTGGAACCGGAGCCACCTCGGAGTTGGAAAGGACCTGCGGCGGGATCGGCGGAATCGGAAGATCTTCGGCGAAAGCGCTGAAACTCGCCACCAGCAGTGCCATCAGCGGAAAAATCCGTCTCATGGCGCGGCTGCCTCGGGCGGCATACGATGGACGCCCCGGATATCATTAGCGGGGTTGCCCGCTGGTTTGCCCAAAGGGTCTCCGTTCGCGTTTCGCCACGCATTCAGTGCCCAGTGAACCGAGGGGAAAGCGATCTCGTCCCAGGGGATTTCGTCCGGGGCGAACAGGCGGACTTCCAGGCTTTCCTCGCCGGGACCAAAAGCGGGGGCGCCCGCATCGCTGAACCGTGCCTGGAAGATCACCTGTACCTGTCCGATCCGGGCGATGCTGAATACCCCAAGGATCCCTTCGATCTCGATGACCGCCTCGGCCTCCTCCAGCGCTTCGCGAGCGGCACCTTCTTCAAGCGTTTCGCCGAGTTCCATGTATCCGGCCGGCAGCGTCCAGAAGCCCATCCGTGGTTCGATCGCGCGCCTGCACATAAGGACCCGGCCTTCGGATACCACGACGGCCCCCACGACGACCTTCGGATTTTCATAGGCGACATGCCCGCAATCCGCGCAGACCATGCGCTCGCGGTTGTCACCTTCCGGGATCTGGCGAACGAAGGATTTCATATCCCGAACGTGACGTGTCCACCGCTCGGGATCAAGTCCGGACTGGGCTTTTTTTCAGGCTCCTACACGCTGAGGTCCAGCAGGGACCCTCGCGGCAGGTTACGTGGCGTGGCGGTCGTTGGATTTGGCGATGCGGCGGTGGCCGGGGGCTTGGTCGGACTCGGTGTTACCGGTGCCGCGCCAAGGGGCTGGATGCCCAGGACCCTGACCGGCTGCACGGGCGGTGTGGCCGGGGCGGTGGCGTTCGCGATGCCGATGAATGTCGCGGGTGAAAGCATGCGCGTAGGCTAGCGGTAAATGGTTAAGGAATGATTAAGCTCACCCAGCAAAACGGGCGTCAGTGTCAGGCCAGTTCCGTCCGGAGGATGTTCCGCAGACTATGTGCTGCCTCCTCGAAGTCGTGCTCGATGTCGGTCATGATGGTTGGAGGGAGGACCGACAGGTCACCCTCGCGGGACGCATTCATCACCAACCGCAGGCGGGCTTCCAATGCTGTCATGCCGTAACCGGCGGCCATGCCCACTATTGCATGGGAATGCGCGGCGATTGCGCCCGGCGCCTGAGCCAGGATCGCCTGCCGGAGCGCCGGAAGCCGGTTGTCCATGTCCACCAGGCACTCCTCGATCAGGTTGGCGAAGATGGCGGGTGGCAGGTTACTCCGTAATTCGTTTATCCGCTCGGCCGAGAGCACGGTCGCGAAGGCTTGGCCGGGGCCGTTGATGGCAGTCCCGGCTTCGGATGCGGTGCCGGCCCCCGTCTCCCAGACACAAGTGCGTAGCGCCCCCAGCAATTCGGTCAACGCGACCGGCTTGCCCAGCAATCCGTCCATGCCGGCGGCCTTGGCCGCGGTTTCGTCCTCGGCCGACGCATTGGCCGTCAGCGCGATGATTGGGGTCGAGCGGGCGGGTTCCGGAAGTTCGCGAATGATCCCGGTCGTCTCCTGGCCGCTTAGGCCCGGCATGACCAGATCCATGAACACCAGGTCGTATGCCCCCGTTTTCATCGCCTGGATGGCGGCGGGGCCGCTGGAGGCGATGTCCACATGATGCCCTTCGCGACGCAGCAGCGTCGCGGTGACCAGTTGGTTCGCCACGACATCCTCTGTCAGCAGGATACGGGTTCGCGGCAAGGCGCGAGGCGGAAGTTCGGTCAACGGAGCCACCCGGCCCAATCGCGATGCCCCCGGTTCCGGGTCTGGCGCATGCACCCCCGGCGTGTCGCCGCGGCCGGGCCGCAAGGGCAGCACGGTGGCCGGCAGGGTGACCCAGAATATGTTACCCTCTCGCCCATCCTCGAACCTCCATACCTCATAGCCGATCCTGCCACCCATCAGAGTGACCAAACGATCGCAGATCGACAGGCCAAACCCGGTTCCAGCCGCGTCTTCGTCTTCCGGATGGTCGGCCGGGGTGGGCGGGCTGAACATTCGTGTTCGGGATTCGGGGGCGATCACCGGGCCATCGTCCCGCACGGACAGCCGAATGGCCTCGTGGCTGTCATGCCCGGGCCCGGCCGTCAGCCAAACTTCGCCCGCCGGGGCATCTTTTGCCGCGTTGGACAGTAAATTGAGTAGCATCTGGCGCAGCCGCCCGGCATCCGTCAGCAGCGTCGCCGGTGTATCGTCGGCGACCGAAACCCGCAGCGTCGGCCCCGGCTGAGTGGCTTGCGCCTGAAACATTTCCACGCAGGTGTTCAGCAACGGCCGCAACTCGAACAGGCTTGGGCGGATCGACAACTTTCCAGCCTCCATTCGCGACATATCCAGGATGTCGTTGATCAGGCCGGACAAGACATCGCCGGACTGTTGCGCCATCGCCACCAGCGGTTGCTGGGCCGGACTCAATACGCTGTCGTTCAGCAATCGGATCATCTTGAGCAGCGCATTCAGCGGCGTTCGGATTTCATGGCCGACTGTCGCCGCGAAACGGGACTTTTCCCCGTTCGCGGTCGCCGCCGCGGCCCTCGCCGTCCGCAGCGCTTCCTCGGTTCGCTCCTGTTCAGTGATATCGGCGTAGATAGTGACGAAGCCCCCATCCGGCAGCCGTTTCCGGCGTATCTCCAGGGTGCGGCCATCCGGAAGCCGCCGGCGCTCGATCCCGAAACGCGCCGTGCGGAGACCCGCCATCCGGCGTTCCACTTCGGCGGCAGGGTCGCGTACCGCACCGAATTGTCCGGTCTGGATCTGGGCTCGGAGGACCTCTTCCATCGGTAGGCCGACCCGCAACACCTCGGCCGGGACACCGGCGATTTCGACGAAGCGGGTATTCCATTCGACGAGGCACATATGTGCATCAACCATGGACACGCCGTGGGTCATGCCAGAGAGGGTTGCTTCAAGCTGTTCCGCCTTGGCGGCCGCCAGGGCACGGGCGACTTCAAGTTGCGCGTTGGACGCCGCCAGCACGGCCCGATCCTCGACGGTCGCGGCGTCCCGCCGCCGAACCACGCGCATCCCCTGAACCAGAACGAGTGCCAGAGCCACCAGAAGCACGCTGATGCAGCCGGCGAAGATCTGTGCCTGACGGCGAAACTCGGCGGCGGGGCGCAACGCCTCGACTTCGTCCACGGCCACGATAACCGCCAGCTTGCGACCGGGGAGGTGGCGGAATGCATGAATGCGCCGAACCGCATCGTTGGCCGACGGACCGGTCCAGATGCCGCTGTCGCTCGTCTGGATCGCTGCGAACATCGGTGTGTCGCTGATGCTTGCATCCGGGTCGATCGTCGTCGTGCTGAACGCGCAGCGCAGTTTGCCGTCCTCCAGGCCCGCCAGCGCGACGAAGGCGTTCGAGCCCAGGTCGGTTTGGGCGAAGACGTCGGTGATCGCGGCGATCCGGTAATCGGCGTCGATAACACCGGCAAATGATCCGTCGGGGTAGTGCATGGCGCGGGCCATGTTCATGTGCCACTGGCGCATGATACCGTCGATCGCCGCCTGCCCGATATAAAGCCCGTCTCCCGCGTCCGGTGATTCCGCCAATGCGCGGAAATAATCCAGGCCGGCTGCGGTCTGGCTGATCGCCTCCACCACCGAGGACTGCCGGATGACGCCCGTCTCGTCCGTCATAACCATGTCGCGGCTCAGGCCATTCAACACCACGGACCGGGCGCGCGCGGTTTCCAGCTCGAACCCGCGGGGATTGGCCTCCCACGCCGCGACCAGATTGCGAAGGGTCTGGTCGATGGCAAGGATTTGACGGTTGATTTGTTCGGTGAGTGTCAGCGCCTGGTTGGATAGCGCCACCGTGACGCGATTGGTGCTTTCGATCCGCTGGGCATCAATCGCCCGGATCGTGCCGACCCAGGTCAGCACGATGAGGCAGGCAGCGGCGATCAGAATCCCCGCGGCGGTGACGAGGTGCTTGTCCGGCTTCATGATCCAGGCAAAAAAAACGAGCAGGCACCGTTTGGCGCCAGGGCGTTGCTTTCCTACTCGTAACTGGGCGGCCGTTACAACTTGGTTACGCGGTCGCGGTGCATTTTCCGATTACTGGTCGGCAATAGACGGAAATATCTTGAAAAACGTGATCCCAGACGAGGCGCGGATACCCGTTGCCGCCCCGGTCTTGCCCTGCGCGGCGTGGGGTGCGATTGTCCCTTCGTTTCGGCAGACCGGGGAACCGGCGACGCCCCCTGTTAGCCCAAGCGGTGTTCCGCCCACGAGGATATGATGGCAAAAATTAAGGTCAAGACCCCGGTTGTCGAGTTGGACGGGGATGAGATGACCCGGATTATCTGGGGATTCATCAAGGAAAAGCTCATCCTGCCGTATCTGGATATCGATCTGAAGTACTACGACCTGGGTATCGAGTACCGCGACCAGACCGATGACCAGGTCACAGTCGATGCGGCCCATGCGATCGCGCAGTACGGCGTTGGCGTGAAATGCGCCACGATCACCCCGGATGAGGCGCGCGTTACCGAATTTGGCCTGAAGCGGATGTATCGCAGCCCGAACGGCACGCTGCGCAACATCCTGGACGGCACGATCTTCCGGGAGCCGATCATCTGCAAGAACGTTCCGCGCCTGGTGCCGCACTGGACGCAGCCGATCGTCATCGGCCGCCATGCCTATGGCGATATCTACCGCGCCACGGAAATGAAGATCCCCGGCCCGGGTAAGGTCACGATGTCCTACCAGCCGGCCGATGGCGGCCCGATGCAGACGCTGGACGTGCACACGTTTACCGACGGCGGCGGCGTCACGATGGCGATGCACAACACCCAGGTCTCGATCGATGGGTTCGCCCGCGCCAGCTTCAACTACGCGCTGATGCGCGGCTGGCCGCTGTATTTCTCCACCAAGAACACGATCCTGAAGTCGTACGACGGCTTCTTCATGGATCGCTTCGCCACGATCTACGAGAATGAGTTCAAGGCCGAGTTCACAAAGCGCGGCCTGACCTACGAACACCGCCTGATCGACGACATGGTCGCCTGCGCGCTGAAGTGGAACGGGGCCTATGTCTGGGCCTGCAAGAACTATGACGGCGACGTGCAGTCCGACACCGTGGCGCAGGGCTTCGGCTCGCTGGGCCTGATGACCTCCGTGCTGCTCAGCCCGGACGGCACGAAGGTGGAAGCGGAAGCGGCGCACGGCACCGTCACGCGCCACTATCGTCAGCACCAGCAGGGCAAGGAAACATCGACCAACCCGATCGCGTCGATCTTCGCCTGGACCCGCGGCCTGATCTATCGCGGCAAGTTCGATAACACCCCCGACGTTACGGCGTTTGCCGAGACGCTGGAGAAGGTGTGCATCGAGACGGTGGAATCCGGCCACATGACCCGCGACCTGTCTTCCTTGATCGGTCCGGACCAGCCTTGGATGACCACGCAGGCGTTCCTCGGCAAGTTGGACGAGAATCTGCAAAAGGCGATGAAGTAGGTTCGATCCTCTGCCGTCATGGTTCGGCTTGTCCGGGCCACCTATCGCGGCAGGCTGCTGGCATAGGTGGTCCGGATAGCCCGGGCTATGACGGAAAAGGGGCGTTCATGAACGAAGTAGCTGAAACCGCCGGCCTGCGGAACTATCCGCTCGTTCGGCGAGGCGTGCTGATGACCGGTCTGATCAGCGGCTTCACGCTGGCGACGCAGCGGGTCGAGGCGCAGGCGGTCCATACCGACTCCGCCGGCATCGAAACCGGCGAGACCCATATCCCGACCACCAATGGTAAGCTGCCGGCTTATTTCGCCCATCCCGCCGGTAAAGGGCCGTTTCCGGTCATCCTGGTGAACGAGGAAATATTCGGCGTCCACGAATACATAAAGGACGTCTGCCGACGCCTTGCGAAGGCGGGATACTTGGCGGTCGCGACCGAGTATTACGCCCGCATCGCCGATCTTTCGAAGATGACCGACGTGAAGCAGATCATTGCCGATGTGATCTCCAAGGCGCCGGATGCGCAATATATGTCCGATCTGGACTCCACCGCCGCCTGGGCCAGGCTGCACGGTGGCAGCGCGACGCGGCTTGGGGTCATGGGCTTTTGCCGCGGCGGCCGGCAAACATGGCTGTATGCCGCGCATAATCCGCACCTGCGCGCGGCGGTTGCGTTCTATGGCCCGCTGGGTGGCGCGCCGTCACCGATCCAACCGGACACCGCCCTGGACATCGCCGGGAAGATCAAGTGCCCGCTGCTGGGGCTTTATGGCGGGCAGGATCAGGGCATTCCCGTGGACCTGGTTCGACAGGCCGAGGCCAAGGCGAAGGCCGCGCACAAGATCGTCGATATCCAGATCTACCCCGACGCCCCGCACGGATTCCACGCCGACTACCGGCCAAGCTACCGGCAGGCGGACGCCGAGGATGCATGGAAGCGGGCGTTGACGTGGTTCCACCGCTACGGGGTTTAATGGCAGGGAACGTCGCCACCTGGTCGGCATCGGGAGTTTCGCTCTTCCCGCCCGCTATCCTGATGCAATTGGGGACAGGCCCGACCAGGACGGGCGGAGCGAGGGTCGTCCGCGAAACCCTCCACTCCGGCCGTGGACAGGCTGCTCAGAACTTTGAGACCCGCGTCTCCTTCGCGGTGATGAACTCCAGCAGGGCCGGCTTACCGGCCTGCGTCTGCTCGATGCCCCGTCGGATCGCCGCCTTGATATCCCCCGGCTGGGTCACCCGCTCCCCATAGCCGCCAAACGCCCGAGCCATCGCGGCATAGTCGCCGGAGATGTCGGTGGAGCGGTATTTCTCCGTCGAGATCGGCATCACCTTCAGCTCGATCGCCATGGAGAAGTTATTCAGCAGGATCGACAGGATGGGGATGCGCTCGCGCACCGCGGTTTCGAAGTCCATGCCGGTGAAGCCGATCGCCGCGTCGCCCCAAAGGTTGATGCACAGCTTGTCCGGCTTGGCCAGCTTGGCGCCCATTGCCAGGCCCAGACCCATGCCAAGCTGCGTGGTCTTGCCCCAGCCGATGTAGGACATCGGGGTCGTTGAGCTCCAGAACGGGGAGATCTGGTCGCGCGGGCTGCCGGCGTCATGCGTGATGATGGTGTTGTCGATATCGACCGTCCCCATCAGCTCCTTGATCACCCGGTAGGGGCTGAGCGGCGCTTCGTTCGAGTTCAGCAGCGGCGCCCACTGCGCCATCCATTCCTCACGCACCGCGGTGATCTCGGCGACCACGCCGGATGGATCGCGATTGGCCTTGATGGTCTGCCGCAGTTCACCGATCAGCGCCGCGAGGGTCAGTTTGGCATCGCCGACCAGCCCGACCGAACTGACGATGTCCTTGTTCAGATGGTTGGGGTCCAGCGTGGCGTGGATGAACGTCTTGTTCCTTGGGAACTTGATGCCGAAGTTCGTCTCGGTGAATGAGCAGCCGATGCCGATGATGACGTCGGCGTTCTGCACGAAATGATGCACGGGCTTCGGTACCGCGTTGCCGCCGGACCCCAGCGACAGCGGGTGAGTCTCGGGGAACGAGCTTTTGCCACCCAGGCTGGTGGTGACCGGCGCGCCCAGCAGTTCGGCGAATTCGCGCAGTTCCGGCCATGCCTCGGCCCACTGCACGCCGGTGCCGGCATAGATCACCGGGCGCTTGGCCCCCAGGATCGCCGCGGCGGCCTTGCGGACGTCCACCGGGTCGGGGCCGTATTTCGCGACGCTGACCGGGGTGTAGTCCAGTTCGCCGATTTCCTCGTTCCAGATATCGGTCGGCACCTCCACGATCGCCGGCCCGCTGCGCCCGTTCCGAATATGGCTCATCGCTCGGCGCATGATGTTGGAGACTTCGGCGGGCAGGTTCACCGGTTCGGCCGACTTCGATATCCCGCGCATCTCCCGCGATGAGTTGTAGTTCGGGTCGATATGGGCGATTCGGCGTGGGTAGCCCTGCGGGATCACCAGCATCGGCACCGACTCGGAATAGGCCTGGGCCACGCCGCCATAGGCGTTCTCGGCCCCCGGACCGTGCTGCATGCAGAACGCGCCGATCTTGCGGCCGGAGGTGACGCGAGAGATCGCGTCGGCCATGTGCAGGCCGATTCGCTCCTGCCTGACGATCACAGGGCGGATGTCGGCGGCGGCGGCGAATTCCAGCAGGTGGTTGACCGGATAGCCGCAGAGGATTTCGATTCCCTCGCGCTTCATGATCTCGGCGATTGCCTGACCGACCTTCATGCGTTCGTCCCTTCTTAGTTTTTTCTGGCTAGCGGGGTGCTGGATGTCCGCCCCATGGCGCGACGGTAGGACCGGGCCGGACGTCTGGCAACATTCCCGGAGGTGCGATCATGCCCCCTATCGTGACGGAACATGGTATGATCCCTCTATCATCGGCGCGTGACACTATCGGTTGCGTCGGGATCGTCAACAAACCACAATGGGTGGGATCGGTGATGCCTCCGATTCGGTGGCGCACAGGCTTCTCACGAAGGGAATTGCACAAACATGGACGGGATAATCCGCGCGGCTGACGAACACCCGATCCGGTTTGACCTTCTGACTGAAAACCCCGTCTACAAGCCGTTCCGGTATCCCTGGGCCTATGAGGCATGGCTGACTCAGCAGCGGGTCCATTGGCTGCCCGAGGAAGTTCCGCTCGCCGATGACGTGAAAGACTGGCACCGCAACCTGACGGATGGGGAGCGGAACCTGCTGACCCAGATTTTCCGCTTTTTCACCCAGGCGGATGTCGAGGTGAACAATTGCTACATGAAGCAATACAGTCAGGTGTTCAAACCCACCGAAGTGCTGATGATGCTGTCGGCGTTCTCCAACATCGAGACGGTGCATATCGCGGCCTACAGCCATCTGCTCGATACCATCGGCATGCCGGAGATCGAGTACACCGCCTTCCTCAAATACAAGGAGATGAAGGACAAATACGATTATATGCACGGATTCTCGGTCGAGAATCGGTTCGAAATCGCCAAGACGCTGGCCGCGTTCGGCGCCTTCACCGAGGGCTTGCAGTTGTTCGCCTCGTTCGCGATCCTGCTGAACTTTCCGCGGTTCGGCAAAATGAAGGGGATGGGCCAGATCGTCACATGGTCGGTGCGCGACGAGAGCCTGCACTGCCAGTCGGTCATCAAGCTGTTTCGGACTTTCATCCAGGAAAATCCCGAACTGTGGACCGAGGATTTGCGCCGGGAGATCTATCTCACCTGTGCGACCATCGTGTCACATGAGGATGCGTTCATCGATCTCGCCTTCGAGCAAGGGCCGGTGGAAGGCCTGACCCCGCGTGAGGTGAAACAATACATCCGCTTCATCGCCGATCGCCGGCTGATCGAACTCGGGCTTAGCGAACTGTTTCACGTCGCCAAGAATCCGCTGCCATGGCTGGATGAGATGCTGAACGCCGTGGAGCACGCCAACTTCTTTGAGAATCGGGCAACCGAATACAGCAAGGCATCGACTGCCGGGTCCTGGGAAGATGCGTTCGCCGATTCGCCATCGCCCCGCGGCCCATACCCTGAATTGTCGGTTGCCGGCTAACCGCAAGGCCGCTGAGTGCTGGTCACCATCCCTGTTCTGAGATAATCTGGCAATTAGGATGGTTATTGCATCACGTAAGCCACGAAAATGAGGCTGCTCGGCATTTTTGATGATATTCACGCTGGCGTTAACGATTTTTTCACGGGCTTGATGTTTCCATGTGCATGAATCTTACCGTGCTCGGGGTCACTCCGGGCAGTAGATCGGGATCATGAATGCTCGTGCGAGGAGGGTGCGATTTTGCACCAGTTGGAGGCTTCGATGGTGAGTACCATCATGTCAGGGGTGGCGGTGAGCCAGACTGAGGACGAACCTAGCCGTGAGGCCGGAACTGCCGGTGCGCCCCGATATAGCCGGCGCCTTTCGGATAAGATCCTGATCGCGTTCCATCACGCCTGCGACCAGGCGGACTTCGAGGTCGCGGAACAGCTTCTCCATATTCTGGAGATGATGCTGACCCGTCGTCCGTTGACTCCAGATGGTACCCGCCGGCGCAACATGGAAAGCCTCGTGGCGGCCCATGAGCGACTGTGGCACCTGCGGCATCCGAACTCGGACCATCTCTGATCCGTTCAGGTTGGTGCGGGATCGCGGTCGGTTCGGGTGCGGCCGTCGCCCTGGTGAGTGGTCCCCGGGCTTAGTGGTCTAATGGCAGGACGGCAGCGTCACACAGGATTGCCTGCGTTTCCCCGGTAAACGACCCGTCGGGCTGGTGCAGGACAAGGCCTGGCAGCACCCGCATCAGACCACGGCCGTCTTTAATGCCGCGCAACAGGGCCAGTTTGGCGGGCCGGCCAATCCTTGGCCATAGCGGGAAGATCGCAGCGCACGGGCTGTGCGAATCGGCCATCGCCGTCAGGCATCTTGGAATCAGCCACGCAGGCACGATCAAGGTCAGGCTGCCCCGTCGCCGCAGCAGGCCGCTCATCCGGCCAATCCAGACGTCGATCAGCGCCTGCGACCCACGTTTGGCCAGCTCGCGGCTGGCTTCGGGCGAGACCGACCCATCGGGCGGGTGATACGGCGGATTAGCGATCGCGTGGTCGAACGTCCGGGGCAGGGGCGCCGACGCGATGTCGCCGGTCACGATGTCGATGCCGCCGAACCCATTACGTTGCGCATTGCTCATGGCGATCGCGGACATCGTCGGGTTCACCTCGACACCGACGGCGCGGACGCCCGGAACGCGATGGCTCAGGCAAAGCAGGCCCGCGCCCGCACCGGTGCCGGCCTCAAGGACAAGCTCACCTGTTCGGACGGAAACCGAGGCGGCGAGCAGGACAGGTTCGATTCCGCTGCGGAAGCCCTGTGCCGGCTGTCGGTACAGAACTCGGCCGCCGAGGAGGTGTCCGTCGGTCGTCACCATTCGCCGGCGTCGCGCAGCAGCCGTTCCGCTTTGGGGAAATCGTCGGTGCTGACGACCAGCCGGCGGGGAATCGCGCCCGCGCTGCCTTCCAGCACGCTGGTATGCCCGTCGAGCAGGGTCGCCTCGATTCCCGCATCCGCCAGCAAGGCGGTCAAAAACGACAGCCGGATCATATTATTTGAGGTCGCCACGACACGCATGAAGCGATCGTGAGCCGGATGATGCCGCGGCGCAACCGGGTTTTGCCGCCGCGACCGGTGGGTATGGTGGGCTGTCTCATTGATTTCACAAGGCTATCGGCAATTTTCTGACGCCGGAGCGGGATCACGGTGGTCCCAACCAATTCCAAGGCCAGCCAGACGGTCGTGTTTCGGCCGCCGATGTCGGCTTGACCCCCCCGGATACCCACCGATATGAAGCGGGTTCCTTATGCAAGTCGGGAGAACCAGTTGGGCGGCGTCGCCAGTCCCCTTGAGTTAGATGTGGCGCTCGTGTCCGGTTCGTCGGCACATAGCGGCGAAGACGCGTTGTCGGCCTTGGTCAGCCTTGTCGAGGCCGACCTGGAAGCCTGCAACCGGGTCATCGTCAGCCGTATGGATAGCCCCGTCGCCCTGATCCCACAGCTTGCCGCCCATATCGTGGCGGCTGGGGGAAAGCGCCTGCGTCCGTTGCTGACGCTGGCGGCCGCGCATCTGTGCGGCTATCCGGGGCCGGAAGGCGGTTCGCGGCACGTCGATCTCGCGGCGTGCGTGGAATTCATCCATACTGCCACGCTGCTGCACGACGACGTCGTCGACGAAAGCCAGCTTCGCCGCGGCCTGGCATCGGCCAACGCCGTGTTCGGCAACAAGGCATCGGTGCTGGTCGGGGACTTCCTGTTCGCCCGATCGTTCCAGTTGATGGTCGATGATGGGTCGCTGAAGGTCCTGGCGATTCTGTCGAAGGCCGCCGCAACGATCGCCGAGGGCGAGGTTCTGCAGCTCGTCACGCAGAACGACCTTACCACCACCGAATCCCGATACCTCGAAGTCATCGAGGGCAAGACCGCCGCCTTGTTCGCCGCCGCTTGTCAGATTGGTGCGGTTGTCGCGAATCGGCCCGATCGCGAGGAAGCCGCTCTGGCGGAATACGGTATGAAGCTGGGCATAGCCTTCCAACTGGTGGACGATGCGCTGGACTACGTCGCCGATCAGGCCACCCTGGGTAAGACGGTCGGTGACGATTTCCGCGAGGGCAAGATCACGCTGCCGGTTTTGACGGCCTACCTGGCGGGCGACGAAGCTGAAAAATCCTTCTGGCGCCGCACGGTCGAGGATTTGGAACAGACGGATGCCGACCTTGATCGCGCCATGACCCTGATCGCCGACCATGGCGCCATCCGGGTCACGCTGGATCGCGCCCAGTGCTTCGTGCAAGAGGCGAAACAGGCGCTGACGGTGTTCGCCGACAGCTCGGTGCGCCGAGCATTGTGTGGCGTTGCCGACTATACCGTCCAGCGATTGCGATAGTTTGGCAACGCAAGCGGTCGAATAACGCCGTCAAGGATATCCGGCTGACCGAAAAGCCGCGCTGTTATGGCACGGCCGTGATGCACGTGGCACAATGCGGCATACAGTATCGCGGTCGCGAAATCAGTGGTTAAACGCGTCAAGAATCGAGGCAAGCCCGTTTCCAAAGGCAAGCCGCCCCCTCGGCCGCCCGCCCGTGGCCTAGGTATTCGATTACCAGAAACAGCCATCGTCCAGATCACCGGCACCGACCGGGACGGCGACGCGATCGCGCGTCCCGTGGACTGGGAGCGTTCGGCCGGACAGCCGCCGCTGATCATCATGCAGCCGGAACGGGACGGGGCGCCCGCCCTGGCCCCCGGAGAGCGGGTGTTGGTTCGGCTAAAGCCCATGGGCCCCGGCCGATACGATGCCCGCACGTTGCGTCGTGTCAGCGAGACTCCCGGTCGTATCCTGGGCGTGTTCAAGCGGGTGCGTACCGAAAACCGGATCGTGCCGACCGACCGCCGGTCGAAGGCCGAATGGCTCGTGCCGCTGGGTCACGACAGGGGGGCCGAACCCGATGAGATCGTGCTGGCCGAACCCGTCGCCCAGCATCAGCATCTGGGCCTGAAGCCGGCCCGCGTTCTGGAGCGGCTGGGTAAGCTGGGTGATGCCCGTTCGATCAGCCTGATCGCGATCCATACCCACGATATCCCGCAGACGTTTCCCGACGCCGCACTGGACGAGGCGCAGAAGGCGCGCGGTGTCAAACTGGGCGGTCGAACCGATCTGCGCGATGTGCCGCTGATCACCATCGATGGCGCCGACGCACGCGACTTCGACGATGCCGTGTTCGCGGAACCTGACCCGGATGCGCCCGGCGGGTTCCGTCTGATCGTCGCCATCGCCGATGTCGCGTATTATGTGAAGCCCGGTTCGGCACTGGATCATTCCGCGGGCATTCGGGGCAACAGCGTGTACTTCCCCGACCGGGTGGTGCCGATGCTGCCCGAGGCGTTGTCAAACGGCTGGTGCAGCCTGCGTCCGAATGAAGACCGTGGTTGCCTGTTCGTCGAAATGCGCGTGGACCGTTCCGGCCGCAAGACCGATCATCGTTTCGGGCGCGGGTTGATGCGCAGCGCCGCCCGCATGACGTATGAAGAAGTGCAGGCGGCCGAGGACGCGCACGAAGACATCGCTGGCCTACCGTTGGTTCACCTCTACGCCGCCTATCGCGCACTGCTGGCCGCGAGGTTGGAGCGTGGGACGCTTGACCTAGACCTGCCGGAACGAAAGGTCGTGCTAGACGACGAGGGGCATGTGACCAGCGTCGCGCCCCGGCCTCGGTTGGACAGTCATCGGCTGATCGAAGAATTCATGGTGCTGGCGAATGTCGCCGCGGCCGAGGAACTGGAACGGCTGCATAAACCGTGCATGTATCGTGTCCACGCGCCGCCGTCGGACGAAAAGCTCGATGCCCTGCGCGGCTTTTTGTCCACGCTTGGCGTATCGTTGCCGGCAGGAAACCAGCTTCATCCGCGGGACTTCGACCGGGTGCTTCGGCGCTACGCCGACACGCCCGAATCGCAACTGATCAGCGAGGTGATGTTGCGCAGCCAGTCGCAAGCGGCCTACAGCCCCGACAATATTGGTCATTTTGGCCTCGCACTGCCGCGCTATGCCCACTTCACGAGCCCGATCCGCCGCTACGCCGATCTGCTGGTCCACCGCGCCCTTATCAAAGGCCTGAAGCTCGGGCGCGACGGCATTTCCGACGACCAGGTCTCGATATTTCCAGAGATTGGCGATAGGATTACCGAGACGGAGCGGCGGGCCCAGCAGGCCGAACGCGATGCTATCGATCGCTATCTGACCGCCTTTATGTCGGCCAGGATCGGCGCGCGTTTCGCCGGACGCATATCAGGTGTGACACGTTTCGGCCTGTTCGTGACTGTTACAGAGACAGGTGCCACGGGTATTGTCCCATTCGCGACCTTACCGGACGATTATTGGCAATATGATGAGCGAGAGCAGACCCTGACCGGCCGTCGCACGCAAAAGGTGTTTCGCTTGGCACAGGAAGTGGACGTACTGTTGTCCGAGGCCAATCCGGTGACCGGCGGCATGGCCTTCCATGTGCTGGAAAGCGACACTGGGCCCGCGCGCGCCGCTCCTTCGGGGAAGCGGTCCCGTCGGCGGTGATCCGGATCAGTCTCTTTCTGGTGCTTTTTGTCATCGGCCGTGCCCAGGCAGAGACGCAATTTGGCGGCCGATTCGATCAAGAGCGGCTGACCGCCGTTTATACCGAGGCGTTGACGTTTATCGCACCCCGGATCCTCGAACCGGTTCCCGTGCGGCGGCTGACGATCTGGGGGCTGCAGGGACTTACGGCCCTGGATGCGAATATGCGCGTCGTCGCCAATGACGCGCGGGTGCAGTTGTTCCGTCAGGATCAGATGGTATCTGATATCGTGGCGCCGAAGGACAACACCCCAACGGCCTGGGCCAAGCTCGCCGCCGCGATCACGGCCGACTGCATGCCGGTCTCGGCGCCAATACGGCGTGTGGGTACCCAGGGAATCATCCAGGGCTTCTTCGACCAGATGTTTGGCCGGCTCGACCCCTATTCGCGTTACGTCCCTCCGGTCGAGGCAAGCGAGGACCGAGCTCGGCGTGGTGGCCGGGCAGGCCTTGGGATCACCGTTGGGCAAAAGGGCGCGCTGATCGAAGTGCGGTCGGTCGTGCGGGACAGTCCGGCGGCGATCGCCGGGGTCCGACAGGGGGATATCCTGGCGGCGGTCGATGGTCAGCGAACCCAGGACCAGGACCCTGTCACGATCTCGGCTTTGCTGGCGGGTGCCGAAGGGTCGCCGGTGACGCTGTCCTGGCGCGGCCGTGATGGACGGACCCGGGATGCCCAGGTTGTGCGGGTGATGGTGCCGCCGGAAACCGTGTTCGCGCAGCGCTTCGAGGACGTGCTGGTCCTGCGGATCAGCAGCTTCAGCAACAGCACCGCCTCCCATCTTGCCTTGTCGGTTCAGGATGCTTTGTCCGAGCCGCATCCGGTGGACGGAATCGTGCTGGATTTGCGCGACAACCGCGGCGGGCTGTTGCGTCAGGCGGTGACGGCCGCGGACGCGTTTCTGCCGGCCGGACTGGTGGCGACGACAATCGGACGTGACCCCGATTCGATGAATGTATGGCGCTCCACCGAGGGCGAACTGGCCGAGAATGTGCCGCTGGTGATCCTGGTCGATGGCCGGACTGCCAGTGCCGCGGAAATCCTCGCGGCCGCCTTGGCGGATCGCGGCCGAGCGGTGGTGGTGGGAAGCGAGACGGTGGGGAAGGGGATGGTGCAGACCATCGATCCGCTGCCGGACGGCGGCGAGTTGTTCGTAACCTGGAGCCAAACGCTGGCCCCGTTGGGATGGCCCATCCAGGGGCTCGGGGTGCTGCCGCAAGTCTGCACCAGCCTGGGTCAGGACGCGTTGAACCGCCAGTTGGCGTCGCTGTCCACCGGATTTCAGCCGATGGCGGACTCGATCCGGCGCTCCCGCGCGGCCCGTTTGCCAGTCCGGGCGTCGGAGGTGCTGGAGATCAGGGCTCCTTGTCCGGCTTCCGAGGGCCGAACGGCGGACCTGGAGGCCGCGCGGTTGCTGATTTCCAACCCGGCGGCTTACGCGGCGGCGCTTTTGCCGCCTATGGTGGACCGGTAGGCAACAGGCACCATAAACGGAGGAAACAATGGCAGACGCGGCAAAACCCCTGCTTGCGCTGGCGATAGGCGATCCCGCGGGGGTCGGGCCTGAACTAGCGGCGAAACTGATCGCCGACAGCCAGGTCCGCGCCGCGGCCAATCTGGTCGTGATCGGCGACGCCCGCGTGCTGCGAAGGGGTGCCGAGGTCGCCGGCGTCGCGGTCGATTTGCCTGTTGTGACCTCCTCCGACGCGCTGCGACCGGACCGAAGCGTGCTGATGGACCTTGGGCACCTTGATCCCGCCACGATCAAGCTCGGTGTCGCGGTGAAGGCCGGCGGCCAGTTCGCGCTGGAGAATTTTCGTACCGGACTGAGGCTTGCCGCGGCCGGCACGGTCGGCGGGGTTTGCTTCACCCCCTTCAACAAGGCGGCGATGCGGATGGCGCACCCGTCCTATGACGATGAAATCGGCTTTGTCGCTGGCGTGCTGGACATCCACACCCCCGCCAGTGAATTCAACATCCTGGAAGGGCTGTGGAATGCGCGCGTGACCTCGCATGTGCCATTGTCGGCCGTGGCGGGGCTTGTCACCCGAGAGCGGGTGCTGCGCAGCCTGGTTCTGACATATGAATCGCTTAGGAATGCCGGGATCGACGAGCCGCGGATCGGTGTTGCCGCATTGAATCCTCATGCCGGAGACGGCGGTAATTTCGGGCACGAGGATGATGATGAGATTGCCCCCGCGGTCGCCGATGCCAAGGCGCGCGGGATTGGCGCCATCGGCCCGTATCCGCCTGACACGGTGTTCGTCCGGGCGACCAAGGGTGAGTTCGACGCGGTGCTGACGATGTATCACGACCAGGGGCAGATCGCGATGAAGCTGATCGGCTTCGATCGCGGCGTGACATTGATCGGCGGCTTTCCGTTCCCGATCTGCACGCCCGCGCACGGTTCGGCGTATGACATCGCCGGCAAGGGTATTGCCAATCTGGGCGCGAGCCGGGCCGCTTTGCTCATTGCGGCGAGGGCCGCGGTTCGGCAGGCGCAACGATAAGGGGGAAGTGAGATGTCCATTGCCAAGGCGCCGATGCGCGGGGTTTTCCCGGTCATGCCAACGGTTTTCGACGAACGTGGCGAGCTGGATCTTCAAGGCCAGCGCCGGGCCGCGGATTTCATGATCGATGCGGGGTCGGAGGGCTTGTGCATCCTGGCGAACTTCTCGGAGCAGTTCGTGCTGGCCGATGACGAGCGCGAGCGGATCATGGATGTGGTGATGAACCATGTCGCCGGCCGGGTGCCGGTGATTGTCACGACCACCCATTTCAGCAGCCGGGTCTGTGCCGAACGCAGCCGCCGGGCGATGGAGGCGGGCGGGGCGATGGTGATGATCATGCCGCCCTACCATGGTGCGACGATCCGCGTGCCGGAGGCTGGGATCCATGGGTTCTTCCAGGTCGTCTCCGACGCGATCGACATTCCAATCATGATCCAGGACGCGCCGGTGGCTGGGACTCCGCTGTCGGCCGGGTTCCTCGCGCGCATGGCGAAAGAGATCGAGCACGTCAGCTACTTCAAGATCGAGGTGCCCCAGGCGGCGGCAAAGCTGCGGGACCTGATCGCGCTGGGCGGGGAACAGATCGTCGGCCCGTGGGACGGCGAGGAGGCGATCACGCTGATGGCGGACCTGGAGGCCGGTGCGACCGGAGCGATGACCGGCGGCGGCTATCCCGACGGCATCCGCCAGATCACCGACGCCTGGTTCGCCGGCCGGCGGCAGGATGCGGTGGCCGCCTATGAGCGGTGGCTGCCGTTGATCAACTACGAGAACCGGCAGTGCGGACTGGCGGCGTGCAAGGCGCTGATGAAGGCGGGCGGCGTGATTGCCTCCGACGCCCTGCGGCACCCGATCCCGCCGCTGCGCCCCGAGGCCAGGGATGGGCTGCTGGAAATCGCACGGCGGCTGGATGCGATGGTCCTGCGCTGGGGGAAGTAAGGGTACGCGCCGAAACAGGGAAATCGGTTGAAGGTTGTGAGGCCGGATGTACCCCTGGTGTCATGGCCGAGTCTGGCGCGGCCGCCCACGACTTTGCTTGTTCCGGGCCAGTCAGACATAGCGATAGCGGGGCCTGCCAGCGCTTCGATACCCCGTTCACCCGATTGCCCCGCGCGTCGAACGTGGCTCGTGCCAGGGTGCCCGGTTTGGTGTTACGATGGTCTCTAACGGCTTCCGAGGCTGGTATGGGCAATAAAGCAATCCGCCGGATGACCATCGAGGCGTTTCTCGCGTGGCAAGCAAGTCAGAGCGAGCGTTACGAACTTGTCGATGGCGAACCCGTCGCCATGGCAGGCGCGAAACCGCGGCATGACCGCGTGACCGGAAACGCATTCTCCGAGATCAGGCGGCAACTCCGAAGTGTGGGCAGCCCGTGCGACGCCTTCACCGCGGACATCGGGATACGGACGACGGTTGGAAACGTGCGGCGCCCCGATCTGAGCGTTCTGTGTCCGCCGTTCGACGAGGAGTCCACGACGGCCGATGCGCCGCGCCTGATCGTGGAAGTTCTGTCGGAATCGACGGAGCGCGTGGACAGGCTCATCAAGCTAGACGAATACAAGGCGATCGATGCACTCGATTGCATCGTGGTTATCGACCCCACCCGGGTGGATGTCGGGTTTTGGTTCCGGGACGCCGGCCGGGTTTGGCACAGTGCGAACTTCCAGGAGATGGAAGCGGCCATCGACATGCCGGCGCTGGGTCTGTCGGTCACCGTTTCATCGCTGTACGAGCGCGTTCAGGTGACACCGCATTCCCGGCTTCGGTTGGTGTGGGAGGACGATCCGGCCTAGCCCAGATCGACCGCGAACCGCGTCAAATCAGCCAACCGGCAGTGGCGTAGCGCGCCTTCCTCGGTTGATTTCAACACCACCTGCGGCGCTGCATCCGCCTCGAATGCTTCCTGCCAGCGCGGCGCGCACAGGCACCACCGATCGCCGGGTTTCAGGCCGGCGAAGCCGAACTCCGGCCGGGGCGTGGACAGGTCGTTGCCCTGGGCCTTGCTGTAGGCCAGGAATTCGGCCGTCATCACCGCGCAGACCGTGTGACTGCCAAGGTCCTCCGGGCTGGTTTCGCAACAGCCGTTGCGAAAGAACCCGGTCATCGGGTCGTTGGAACACACTCCGATCGGGCCGCCGAGCACGTTGCGCGAGGGCCGCCTGCCGGGGCGCCGGCCGCTTTCATCGAATGGCATGCAAAATCCTCAGACATTATGAGTTTGTTTACCATTGAAGGCGACACTGTCGCCATGACCAAACGCTTGCAATCTTCGACCATGGCGGTCGCCAACACCTTCGCGTTCAACGGCATCGAGGCGGTGCCAGTGGAGGTTCAGGTGCAGATAGCCCCCGGCACACCGGCCCTGGTGCTGGTCGGTCTGCCCGATAAAGCCGTGGGCGAGGCGCGCGAGCGTGTCCGGGCGGCCTTCGCGGCCATGGGTGTGTCGCTGCCGCTGAAGCGCGTGCTGATCAACCTGAAACCGGCCGATCTGCTAAAAGAAGGCAGCCATTTCGACCTTCCTTTGGCTTTGGGCCTGCTTGCCGCGATGGACGTGCTGCCACGCGATGAGATCGCTGGGTATGCGGCTCTGGGGGAGTTGTCGCTGGATGGGTCGTTGAACCCGGTGGCCGGCGTGTTGCCGGCGGCGATTGGGGCCTCAAGCCGGGATATGGGCCTGATCTGCCCGGCCAGCCAGGGTGGCGAAGCCGCGTGGGCGGGGCGGATCGAGGTGCTGGCACCGACGGATCTGATCAGTCTGATCAACCATTTTCGTGGCACCCAGGTGTTGACCCCGCCCAGTACGGCGGGCGTCGCGGAGGTCTCCGCCGCCCCGGACATGAGCGACGTCAAAGGCATGGAAACCGCGCGTCGCGCGCTGGAGATCGCGGCGGCCGGGGGGCATAATTTGCTTCTCGTCGGTCCTCCTGGCGCCGGCAAGTCGATGCTCGCCGCCCGTTTGCCGGGGCTGCTGCCGGACCTGGACCCGCGTTCGGCGCTGGAAGTCAGCATGATCCACAGCGTGGCCGGCATGCTGGATGGCGGCCGGCTGGTGATGCGCCCGCCATTCCGCGAACCGCACCATTCGGCGTCCCAGGCCGCGCTGTCCGGCGGCGGCCATCGGGCCAGGCCGGGCGAGGTCAGTCTGGCGCATCGCGGCGTGTTGTTCCTGGACGAACTGCCGGAATTCCCGCGTCAGACGCTGGAGGCTTTGCGTCAGCCGATGGAGTCCGGCCGAACCACCGTCTCCCGCGCGTCCGCTCACATCACGTATCCGGCGCGGTTTCAGCTTGTCGCGGCCATGAACCCATGCCGCTGCGGGTATCTGGGCGAGGGGGGGCGTGAATGCGGCCGAGCACCTCGGTGCGGCGAGGATTACCGCAACCGTGTCAGCGGTCCGGTGCTGGATCGGATCGACCTCGCGGTGGACGTGCAGCCCGTAACGGCGGCGGAACTGTCGCGCGCGCCGCCGGGCGAACCCAGCGCCGCCATCGCAGTCCGCGTTGCCCGCGCGCGAAAGGTCCAAGCCGAGCGGTATGGGGCGGACGGGCCGGCGTGCAATGCCGAGGCGGATGGCAAACTGATCCGGCTGCTGCCCGATGCGCAGACGTTGCTGGAACAGGCGATGGAACGCCTCCGGCTTTCTCCGCGCGGCTATGTCCGCACGACCCGTGTGGCCAGGACCATCGCCGATCTGGCCGATGCGGAGACAGTCGGACGGGTGCATATCGCGGAGGCGCTGGCCTACCGGCTGCGTGGCTGAACATCCGGGCGGCGGGCGCTTATGCCGCGGTTCCGAATGCAGCGCCTTCGGGTTCACCCGCTCAGCCCCGGCCGCCTCTTGCCTTTCTGGTCCCCATGGGCGACTCTTACACCACCCGATTAGTCCAGGATAAGCAAAGCGAGGATGCCGTGAACGACACGACGATCGTCACCGATTCAGTAAAGCGTTTCAAGTGGGTCGGAACGCGCCCGATTCGCCCGGATGGAATCCCCAAGGTGACCGGCCGAGCGATGTATGGCGCGGACCTGAAGCTGCCGGGGATGGTGTATGGCAAGATCCTGCGCTCCCCGCACGCGCATGCCCGCATCAAGTCGATCGATCTCTCCGCCGCACAGAATCTGCCCGGCGTGAAGGCGGTCATGAGCTCCGCCGATCTTCCGGTCCAGAAGTTCGACTACATTGGGCCGGAGCGCGTGGCGGTTAACTTCTGGCACGTCACCCGCAACATCATGGCGCGTGAAAAGGTGCTGTATGAAGGCCATGCCGTGGCCGCCGTCGCTGCCATCAGCGCTTCCGTCGCCGACCACGCGATCTCCTTGATCAAGGTCGAATACGAAGTCCTGCCACACGTCATCGACGTTGATGAGGCGATGGCGCCCGACGCGCCGCTGCTGTTCGACGACATGATCACCCGCGGCATCGAGCCCGCGCCGACGAAGCCGTCCAACATCTCCAAGCGCCTCGATTTCGCGATGGGGGACCTCGAAGCCGGCTTCAGGCAGGCCGACGTGGTGATCGAGAAGGAATTCAAGACCGCCGCCGTGCATCAGGCTTATATCGAGCCGCACGCCTGCCTGGCGAAGTATGAGGCGGACGGCCAGTGCGAAATCTGGTCGTCCAGCCAGGGCCATTTCGCGATGCGCGCGCTGACGGCGCAGATCATCGGCGCCAAACTGGGCGACCTGCGTGTCACCCCGGCGGAGATCGGCGGCGGCTTCGGCGGCAAGACGGTGACGTATCTGGAGCCGGTCGCGGCGGTACTGTCGAAGAAGTGCGGTCTGCCGGTGCGCCTGAACATGACGCGCGAGGAGGTGTTCCGCGCCTCCGGCCCGACCTCGGGCGCGTCGATGAAGGTGAAGATTGGCGTCATGAAGGACGGCACGATCGTGGCCGCCGATGGCTTGTTCAAATTCCAGGCCGGCGCGTTCCCGGGTTCGCCGGTGATGAACGGCTGCCTGTGCGCCTTCGCGCCGTACGATATTCCGAACGCCCGTGCGGTCGGTTTCGACGTGGTGTCCAACCGCCCGAAGGCGGCGGCGTACCGCGCGCCCGGCTCGCCGATCGCCAACTTCGCGGTCGAGAGCGTGCTGGACCTGTGCGCCAAGGAGATCGGCATGGATCCGCTGGACATGCGGATCAAGAACGTCGCCCGGATCGGCACGCCGACCCTGGGCGGCCCGAAGCATGCCCACGCCGGGTTCGCCGAGACCCTCCAGGCGCTGCGAAACCACCCGGCCTGGAAGGCTCCGCTCGGCCCGAACCAGGGCCGCGGCGTGGCCTGCGGCTACTGGTTCAACGGCGGCGGCGAGTCCAGCGCGACCATTCAGGTCAACAACGACGGCACCGTGCTGGTGGCGACCGGTAGCCCGGACATCGGCGGTTCGCGTGCCTCCATGGCGATCATGGCGGCGGAAACGCTGGGCGTTGATTACAACACGGTGCGCGCCATCGTCGCCGATACCGCGTCGGTCGGCTACACGCACGTGACCGGCGGTTCGCGCGTGACGTTCGCCACCGGCACGGCCGTGGTGAATGCCTCCACGACCGTTGTCCGCGACCTGTGCAAGCGCGCCGCCCTGATCTGGGGCGTCGATGAGGAAGGCGTGGTCTGGGAAGACGGTGAGGCCAAGCCGGCTTCGTCCAACGTCGGTGATTTCAAGCCGCTGTCACTGAAGGAAATCGCGGCCAAGGCGGCGGCGACGGGTGGGCCGATCACCGCGTCGGCCGGCGTCAATGCCGGCGGTCAGGCACCGGGTTTCGCGGCCCAGTTCTTCGACGTGGAAGTCGATCCAGAGACGGGTCACGTCCAGATCCTCCGCGCCGTTGCGGCCCAGGATGTGGGTCGGGCGATCCATCCCAGCTATGTAGAGGGGCAGATTCAGGGCGGTGTGGCGCAAGGCGTGGGTTGGGCGCTGAGCGAGGAATACATCTACAACGCCAAGGGCCTGTTGGATAACGCCGGCTTCCTGGACTACCGCTGCCCGGTCGCATCCGATCTGCCGATGCTGGATGCGATCCTGGTGGAAGTGCCGAACCCGACGCATCCGTATGGGGCGAAAGGCGTGGGCGAAGCCTGCATCTGCCCGCCGATGGCCGCGATCGCCAACGCGATCGATGCGGCAACCGGAACCCGGATGTACGAACTGCCGATGTCTCCGCCGCGCCTGCTGGCGGCGATGTCGGCCTGATGGCTCGGATCGTTTTCACCGCGGGCTTCGCACGTCGCTACACCAGCGGCGTGCGGGAGTTCGAGGTGGAGGCGAAAAATCTGCGTGGCGTGTTGAAGGCGATGGACGACATGTTCCCCGGGCTTGGTGAACATCTCGAGGAAGAAACCACCGTCGCCATCAACGGCGAGTACCACGAAACCGGCTATTTTCAGCCTGTTCCGCCGGGTGCGGAGGTGTTCTTTATTCCGCGTATCGAGGGCGGGTAGGGGTCTGTGGGGACCGACTGACGCTTGGTCGGTGGAGGCCGTTATGGTGGGCACAGAACAAAAGTAGGGAGGGACAGTGCTCAGGCTGCGGTGCCCATAGGGATAAGGCGTTGGCGGTCCCCACATACTGGAGTGCCAAAAGAGCCAATGGATCACCCCTGCTTTAACGTCAGTGCGGAGAAGCCGTGGCTTTGGTCGGCTTCGCTCACGCGCGACAACCCTTAAAAAGCGCTTCTCAGCGATCTCCGCGGTTCTCGGCGGTCTCTGCGTCACAAAAAAAAGTGGACTATCACCCGCCTCCGCCGCCTCCTGTCGCGCACGGTGCAGCGGGGATTGAAGTTCGCGGGGTCGATCTACGGCGATAGTTACGGGACATTAACGGATAGAGCTGTGCGGTCGCCTTTTGTAACGCAGAGATCGCTGAGAACCGCCGAGATCGCGGAGATGTACTTTGCGGCTGCGTCAGTCGGTATCTGCTTGGCCAGGGCTTTAGGGCTTGTGGCGAAAACTCACCGACGGACACCCGCGTCGTTGGTGGGACAAAAAGCCTACGGATTGGCCGGGCATTTTAATGGCTATGGGGCACAGGCCCGCCATCCACACCTTTCACGGGGCCAGCACCGCAAGTCGTGGATGGCGGCCCTGCGCCCGCCAGGACGATGATAGGCAGGACCTGCACAAACCGGTTTTGTTAGCCCTCTATGGGCCTTCAGTCACCCGTCACCGCCGGATAGGGCCGTTCCCACTTATCCAGAAACACGAAATCGGCCAGCTTCCCCCGGCCAACCGGGCCGAACTTGCCCATCGGATAGCCAATCGGCAGGATGGCATATGAATGTACGCCCTCCGGCAGCCCGAGCGCGGCGTCAGCCTCCTTTTCATACAGCATGTGCCGTGTCGTCAGGGTGGAGCCCAGCCCTAACGCCCGAATAGCCAGCAACATGTTCTGCACCGCCGGATAGATCGACGCGCCCGCGCCGCGCCCGGGGTTCGCGCCGTCCTTCAGGCACGCAACGATCCACACCGGGGCTTCGTGGAAATGGTCGGTCAGGTATTCCACCGCGCCGTGTTGACGGTTGTATTTCTCACCCGTCACGCCCGGAGGCGGCGCGCTGCTCGCGTAGCGCGGCCCAATGACTTCGTCGAACGCCTTCTTGTACCAAACCTGCACCGCCTTCTTGATCGCGGTATCCTTGACCACCAGGAAGCGCCAGGTCTGGTTGTTGCCACCATTGGCGGCGGCGGTACCAGCCATCAGGATCTTCTTGATCAGCTCATCCGGCACGGGATCGGGCTTCAACCGGCGCATGGACCGCGTGGTACCGATGATGTCGAAAATGTCCTGCATGTGACGTCTCTGTCCTTAGCTTCGTTTCTGAGGTGCGACACCGCCGGAACCGGAACGTCCGCCGTCGATGACAATATGCGTGCCGGTCACGTCACCGGACAGGTCGGAACACAGATACAGTACCGCCCCGGCGATTTCTTCAGGCAGCGCGTAACGGCCGGTCGGAATTCCGGCCGCATAGGCCGTATGGACGCTTTCCGGATTGTTCGGGTTCCGCTGCGATTCCAGCGAGCGCATCATCCGGGTTTCAACCGGCCCGGGGCAAACGGCGTTGACCCGCACGCCCAGGCCGGCAACGTCGGTGGAAGCAACCTTGGTCAGGCCCAGCACCCCATGCTTGGAGGCGACATAGGCCGGCATGCCGGGCGAACCGAACAAACCCGCCACCGAGGCGGTATTCACGATCGCACCCGAACCCTGCTTCAGCATCACCGGCAGGACGTGGCGCATGCCCAGGAACACGCCCTTGAGATTGACGGCGATGACTTTGTCGAAGACATCTTCATCGTAGTCCTGGGTCGGAACGACATGGCCTTCGATCCCGGCGTTGTTGAAGAACGCGTCAATACGGCCGTAAGCGGCGAGGGTCTTTTCAACATAGTCCCGGACCGAGGCGGATTTGGTTACGTCCGCCTGAACGAAAGCCGAGGTCCCGCCGCGCTGGGCGATGATATCGACGGTCGCCTGACCGGACTCCGCGTCCGCATCGACCACCATCACTTTCGCCCCACGCAACGCGAATCCCAGCGCCGTCGCTCTGCCGATCCCGCCGCCGCCGCCGGTGATCAAGGCAACCTTACCGGTGAAATCCATTGTGTTTCCTCCTGTTTTCATTGGCCCCGGCCATGACGGCCGGGGCCTGCCGCGCTGGTGCGTTAAACCACCTTGCCCTCGTGCAGGCGGGCGATCTCGTCCGCCCCGTAGCCGAGTTCCGCCAGAATCGCGTCGGTGTGCTCGCCGGGTTCGGGCGTCGCGCTGCGGATGCTCCAGGGCGTACGGCTGAGTTCGATCGGTTGTCCGATGACCTCCACGTCACCGATGACCTTGTGCGGGACCACGCGAGTCATCGCCAGATGCTTGACCTGCGGATCGGCGAAGACCTCGTTCATCTTGTAGATCGGACCGGACGGGACGCCCGCCTTGTTCAGCGCCTCGATCCAATCCGCCGAGGTCCTGGCGATGGTGAGCGCGCCGATCGCCTCGTTCAGCGCGTCGCGGTTGTCCGACCGAGCGCGGCCGGTCGCATACATCGGGTCGGAGGCGAGGTGCTCGGCGTTCAGGGCCTTGCACAGCCGGCGATAGATGTCGTCGCCCGCGGCGGCGATGTTGATGTAGCCATCCGCCGTCTGGAACACCCCGGTCGGTATACTGGTCGGATGGTTGTTGCCGGCCTGGCCAGGAACTTCCTTGCCGATCGTCCAGCGGGCGGCCTGGAAATCCAGCATGGAGATCTGGGCACCCAGCAGCGAACTTGTGACCCACTGGCCTTCGCCCGATTGCTCGCGTTCCAGCAGGGCGATCAGGATGCCCATCGCGGCGAAGATGCCGGCGGTCAGGTCGGCAACAGGGATACCGACGCGCATCGGGCCACGGCCGGGCTCCCCGGTTATCGACATCAGCCCGCCCATGCCCTGGGCGATCTGGTCGAAGCCGGGACGGTCGATATACGGGCCGTCCTGACCGAACCCGGAGATGCTGGCGTAAACGATCCGAGGGTTGATTTTCTTCAGGCTCTCGTAGTCAACGCCCAGGCGGTACTTCACATCGGGGCGGTAGTTCTCGACCACCACATCGGCGCTCTCGACGAGGCGCTTCATGATCGCCACGCCCTCGGGCGCTTTCAGGTTCAGCGTCAGGCTGCGTTTGTTGCGATGCAGGTTCTGGAAGTCGGGACCATGACGTTCTCCACCCAGGCCGGCGTCGCCTTCGGGCGATTCGATCTTGATGACATCGGCGCCCCAGTCGGCCAACTGCCGCACCGTGGTGGGGCCAGCGCGAACGCGGGTCAGGTCGATGACCTTGAAACGGGCCAAGGGGCCGGCGTTGGGGCCTGTCGTCATGCGGTATTTCCTCGTGGTCTTGGTGTCCGAGGGAAATGTCGCATGGATAGGGGGGATGGTCGAGGCTGGGCCGATCCGGGCCGCACATCGGTCCAAACCATCAACGGTTTGTTAAGGTTTCATCCATTAAACAGAAAAGCCGGCGGGAATAGCCCCGCCGGCTAACCAGAGGAAGGGAAAGATGCACCATCATCTTACTTTCCTACCGCTGATCATTGTGATCTTGAACGTAAAAGTCAAGATCATCTGGAAGAAGCGGTAGGGTCAAAGGCCGGTCCGTTCGCGGATCGGCCACCCCTGGGCAAAGGTAACGTGGCGTCCGCCGGTTAGCGACCCTACGCGTAGGCTTGCTTCGCGCCCTGCCATACGATCTATCTATCCGACTAGAAACGAGGGCAGATGCGGTGTCCGTGACGGGACACTCGCTGGTGGGATCCATTGAAGACGATTACTTTTTCCGCGGACGATTTCGGTCTGACCGAGGCTGTGAACGAGGGCATCGAACGAGCCCATCGCGAGGGTGTCCTTCAGGCCGCGAGCCTGATGGTGGGCGCGCCGGCAGCGGCGGATGCCGTCCGGATCGCGCGGGCGAACCCAGCTCTACGCGTGGGATTGCACCTTGTCGTGATCGAGGGACCGGCAGTGTCCGGGCCTTCCGACATTCCGGACCTGGTCGATCCCGCCGGGCGGTTTCCGTCCGACCAATTGAAACTTGGGATCAACTACTTCTTCCGTCCACGCGTGCGCGCCCAGTTGCGTGCGGAGATACGGGCACAGTTCGCCGCCTTTGCCGCCACGGGCCTGCCGCTGGATCATGCGAACGCTCACAAACACATGCATCTGCATCCCACCGTCGGGGCAATGATGCTGGACGTGGGGCGGGATTTCGGTCTGCGTCGTATCCGGGTTCCGGCCGAACCGCCCGCGGTGATGGAACGGTGCGGGACCCGCACCGGACTTGGTGACAGGCTATTGTATGGCTGGAGCCAATTGCTGCGTCGTCAGGCGAAAGCCGCGGGCGTGTCGACGAACGATCATTGTTTCGGTCTTGCCTGGAGCGGGCACATGACAACCGACCGTGTCCGGCTTCTGCTTTCCAACTTGCCGGATGGAGACAGTGAAATCTATTTCCATCCAGCAGCCAGAAGGGATGCCGTGCTGGCCCGCCTGATGCCGGACTACCAGCACGAGGCGGAACTGACGGCCTTGCTTGAAACCTCGGTCTAGGACTACGGCGATGACGCACCGGGGGTTGATACCAGATCCCGGCTTCGGTTCGGCGCTGTGCTTGGCGCGTCCTCGGGCGTAACGCCGAATCGCACCATATAGGGACGAAACTTGGCGCGCTCGTCCGCCTCATCGAGTCCGTGATCCTCGAACCGATAGGAATGGGCGCCGTAGCCCCCCTTGGGCTTGGCGGCGACGTAGCCTTCTATTGTCTGTACGGCCTGCGCCGGTAACGACATGCCGAAGTGTCTGTAGACGCCCTCCACGGTGCTGACAGGGTCGCTGATAAGGTCGAGGTGATGAACGTGGCATACGGATTCCGGCAGACCGGCATCGTCGCCAACCGCCATCATCCGTTTGGTGCCGTCCAGCCAGCGGCGGCTTTCATGCGGGCCCAGGGTTTTCGGATCCAGTTTGCGTGTAAACGGCCGGCGCAGAACCTCGGTCAATTGAGCTTGCGAAAGCAAGACCTTGACCGGGTCGCGATGGACAAAGATCAGGCGGGCATCCGGATAGACGGTCTTGATGGCCTCTAGTGCGAAGATATGTTCGGGGCATTTCAGCACCCAGCGCCGTTCCAGCCCGTCCTGATGCTGAAGGTATTGCAGGAAGCGCTTATGAAACCGGTAGGCCGGCAGATGCCGCACGACATCGGCATCCATCCAGGCCCGGTATGATGGGATGTTGTAGTTGGTATCGAACCGAAGGCTGCGGAACACATGGGCGGTAATCTCGCTGCATTCCTGCGGCGATCTGGCATCCAACGGATGGAGCGCGTGAAATCCCGGCGCCAAATGCTCGAAGGCTTTTAGCTGCCGATCCACCCGGGCGATCCGTTGAGCACGGCTTCCCGCGCGGGGGGACGGAAAGATCGTCTCCCAGACCGTGGGGGCCCGATTCACCTGATCGGTCAGCATCAGCCGATGCAGGAACGTGGTTCCGCTGCGCGGCAGACCCGTGATGAAAATCGGCTGGCTGACAGGGCCATCGGCGATTTTGGGCTGCGATGCGGTCGCCGCCTGGATGGTCAGCAGGTTCGAAAGGAAGCGGACAACGTCCCAGCGGGTCGCGCTACGTCCAACCAGGCTCAGAGCGGACTCGGACGAGCATGATTCAAGCAGCCGTGTCAGCGGACCGATGATAGAGGTGTCGCCGAAATCGTGTAGGCCCGTCTGACGCCGAGCGATTCGGATCAGATCATCGGGCTCAATCGGACGATCGAGCCCGCCAAACCACCCGGCGGCCACATCCGAGAGGTGCAGAGCGCGCGTTAATATGCTCAAAGTCAAATCTCCACTTAACTGCGGCCTGATCTTTCACCAACATAATGAAGTTAGGACCGTCCGGTCACCAGCGGGGACACAAAATAGTGATCCAATGCGATCCCGTAAGTAACGTTGCAACAGAAGCGCGTCTTTGTATCTGGATGATGTCAGCAGCACGCCCAACATGGGAGTGATGTCCATAATGTCAGTTCGAGGGGATCATTTGGAATGCAGGTGATTCAGTTAGGCCGTCGCGGGTTGCTCGCGGCGGCCTGTGCGATTTTTCTCGGTTCGGCCATGCCGGGCCGGACGGAAGATGCGCCAGCGGCGATCAAGCCTGTCCAAGATTTGATCGCCGGCCTGGTCGAGGTGATGAAAGCAGGTGCGGCCACGTCGTTCGAAAAGCGCGTCAACCTCTTGGGACCGGTCATCGATCGCACGTTTGATTTGCAGGCGATTTTGGAAGAGTCGGTCGGTCCGACCTGGGCGACACTGCCGGCGAATCAGAAGCAGATGCTGGCGGACGCCTTCCGGCGATACACGGTAGCGTCCTATGTTAACAGCTTCGACGAGTTCAGTGGGCAGCGGTTTGAGGTCAGCCCGAACACGCGGGCGGTCGGCGGCCAGCAGGTTGTCCAAACGAAGGTTATCCCAAGGACGGGCGATAGTCATGAACTGGACTACGTTATGCGTCAGACCGGGGGCGGATGGCGTGTGGTCGATGTGCTGGCCGATGGCGCGATTAGTCGGGTAGCGGTGCAGCGATCAGACTTCCGCCGGTTGATGGCGCGCGGCGGCGCCCCGGCGTTGGCGGAGAGTCTGCGGATCAAGTCGGCGGCTCTTTCAGATGGGGTGAGTTAACGCCAGGGGTCGTCACCACAGCCCGCCAGGGACCGTGTTCACCGCTATCGAATCCGGGCCGGACAACCCGGACCCTGCCGGGCCACATCCATTGAAAGATCCTACACCGTCGCCACCGGTGTCGCGGGCGATCCGACCGCGCCCGGCAGCCGCAAGGGCGGTGCGGTCAACAGAAAGCGATTGCGGCCGTTCGCTCGCAGCCAGTCCGCGAGTTCGGTCAGGTACCACATCTCCCCGAGGTAGCACCCGAGTTTGAACAGGCAGTGGGCATGCAGCGGCAGCATCGCACAATGATCGTCGGCGCAGGGGCGGGCAGGGCTGGCCTCGACAGCATAGTTGTCGGCCAGCAGCGCGACCGCTCCGCTATAGGTGACCCATTGCCGCAACCGTTCGTCGCGGCCGTCGAATGCCGATGTGGTGGAGAACAAGACCTTGGGGTCGGGCTGTTTCTTCATATCCAGCAGCAACTGGGCAAAGCCCGTGCGGATACAGACGAAATCGCCCGGTTCGACGACGACCTTGTCCTTCTCCAGGACCATCATCAGGTCCTCGTAGCCGACAATCTTGCCTGACCGGCCGAAATGCGCCTCTAGGTCGATCATCACAGCCCGTCCTTGGACACAGGAGACCGCCATATTCTCGACCCCCAGCTTGCGGGCGCCGGAGGTTTCGCCGGTCGGGGTCTGATTGCCCTGCATGTCATAGCGAACCGGGCCGATGATGTCGGTGCCGGCGCGGTAGCCGTTGTAGAATACGTCCTCGGGGATGCCGTCGCCATCGGCGTCGAACATCTGGCCGACATGCGACAGGCTGTCCCACTGGGTGGAGTATTGCAGCGTCAGCAGCACCTGATCGTCGCACACGATGTCCAGCGCCGTCGGGTCGTCGCAGCGCAGCGGGTAGTTCATGTTGGGACGGCCGTTCCGCTCCGTCGGTTTCAGCACCGGCGGGTGGCGGCGTGGATTGATCACGTTGCCGCCGGGGTAATCCAGCGGCAGAGACAGGCAGAAGGTCTTGCCGGTCTTAACCTCGCGGATGCCTTGCAGCACCTTTTCGGGCGTCACCAGGTTCAGCCGCCCGAGTTGGTCGTCAGGCCCGAAATCGCCCCAGGTCGATCCTTCGGGGCGGCGCTTCCAGCGTGGATTGGTCATATCAGGCAGCCATTTGTTGGACGGTCACGCTGTCGCCAGCAACGGTGGTGCGGCGCATATCGCGCACCTTGGTTTCGTCGAAACGGCGGACGCGGTGCATCGTGGTGCGGTTGTCCCACATCACCAGGTCGTACTGCTTCCACTTGTGTGAATAGGTGAACCGGGACTGGACCGCATGTTCGGTCAGGTCGCGGATGAAGGCGCGGGCTTCCGGCATCGGCCAGCCGATGATGGTGCCGATGTGGGATGACAGATACAGCGACTTGCGCCCGGTCACCGGATGGGTTCGCACCAGGCGTTGCCGCACCGGCTTGAACATCTGCTTCTCCTCGTCGGACAATTCCGTAAAGCCCAGCGCGCCGCGGGAGTAGATCAGCGAGTGCTCGCAGACCAGGTCTTCGATTTCCGCCTTGGTCCTGTCATCCAGCGCGTCATAGGCCGCGCGCATGTCGGCGAATTCGGTATTGCCGCCGGCATCGACGACGATTCGCCCTGACAACAGCGAAAACTTCGCCGGAATCGCTCGGAACGAGCTGTCGGAGTGCCACAACTGGTTGCCCAGGTTGAACAGCCGGCGCCGGTCGTCGCGCGCCAGCGGCTTGTGGTCTGGACCGAGGTTGGACACGTCCGCCATCTGAAAATCCAGCCGGCGTTCCGCCGCCTTGGTCACATTGCCGCCGGCGGTATTTTCCAGCGCGCCGAAGTTCAGGCTGAAGGCTTTCTGCTGGTCATCGGTGAAGGGCTGGTTGTGGTAAACCAGCACAGCGTAACGATCCATGCCGGCCTCCAGTTCGGCGGCCTGAGGCGGCGTCAATGGCTGGGTGATGTCGATGCCGGAGACCTCGCCGACGAAGCCCGGCGTTAGTTCTTTTATCGAGATGGACATTTAGTTTCCTCCGTTATGCTCGGAACAAGCGAGATTACCTTTGCGGATTTCATTCAGCGGCCAGCGCCGGCACCTGTTCCGCTGTCAATCCGACGCCGCGGATCGTGGTGCGCCGCAGGTCGCGGACGTCTTGCAGATCGCGGTAGCGCCGCCCCCGGTGCATTGTCGTACGGTTGTCCCACATCACCAGATCGTTCACGCGCCACTTGTGGGCATGGGTGAATTGCGGCTGCGTGGCATGTTCCGTCAGGTCGCGGATGAAGGCGCGGGCCTCCGGCATCGGCCAGCCGACAATGGTGCCGATATGGGCCGAGAGATACAGCGATTTCCGCCCGGTCACCGGATGGGTGCGAACCAGGCTGTGACGCACAGGACGGATTTTGTCCTCGTTGCCGGGACCGTAGTCCTCGAACCCGAGTTCGGCGCGGGAATAGGCGATGGAGTGCTCCGTCACCAGGCCTTCGATCAGCGCTTTCGTGTTGTCGTCAAGCGCGTCGTAGGCAGCGCGCATATCGGCGAAGTCGGTATTGCCGCCATAGCCGGGGACAACCCGAGCGGAGAGCAGGGAATAGATGGCGCCGGTGGCGCGGAAGGACGCGTCGGCATGCCACAAGCGGTTGCCCAGCGCATACATGCGGCGGTTGTCATCACGGGGACGCAGCTTGCCGGATGCATCGAGGTTGGAGATGTCGCCCATCTCGACCGGGCCCAGGCGCCGGTCGTCGGGCTTGGACATTTGCGCGATCAGCGTCGCTTCCAGTTCGCCGAAGTTGCGGCTGAAGTCGCATTGCTGCTGATCGGTCAGCGGCTGATCGCGGAACACCAGTACCGCGTATTGGTCCATCCCCGCCTCGATGGCGGCGACCTGGTCCTTGGAAAGTGGCACGCTGATATCGATGCCGGAAACCTCGCCGACAAATCGAGCGCTGGCAAAACCGGGATGCAGGGGCGTGATGTTCATGGTCAGGCTGCCTGTTGTTGAGGGGCTGTGATTGCGTCGCCGCGAATGGTCGATCGCCGCATGTCGCGGACTTCGCGCAGGTCGTCGTAGCGGCGGGCTCGGTGCATCGTGGTGCGGTTGTCCCAGATCACCAAATCCCAGGGTCGCCAGACATGGGCGTGAACGAATTGCGGCTGCGTCGCGTGCTCCATCAGGTCGCGGATGAACGCCCGAGCTTCGGGCGTCGGCCAGCCGACGATGGTGCCGATATGGGCGGATAGATACAGGGACTTCCGGCCGGTGACCGGATGGGTGCGGATCAGGCTCTGGCGGACAGGGCGCAACTTGTCCTGGTTCTGCTGGCCGTAATCTTCCTTTGGAAAGCCGATGATCTCCCGCGAATAGGCGTTGGAGTGTTCGGTGATGAGGTTTTCGATCTCGGCCTTGGTCTTGTCGTCGAGCGCGTCGTAGGCGGCGCGCATGTCAGCGAACTCGGTGTTGCCGCCGGCGCCGGGCACGACCCTGGCGGACAGCAGTGAGTATTTGGCGGGGATGGCCCGAAACGACGCGTCCGAATGCCACAGCCGGTTTCCCAGGGCGTTCAGACGCACCCGGTCATCGGCAGCGCGCATCTTGTTGTCGCGGTCCAGGTTGGAGATATCCGCCATCTCCAGCTTCAGGCGGCGGTCCTCCGGTTTGCTCATTTCGCCGCCCGAGGAGATTTCGAGATCCCCGAAGTTGCGGCTGAAGGCAAGCTGGGTGTCGTCGTCGAAATGCTGGTCATGGAAGATCAGGACGGCGAACCGGTCCATGCCGGCTTCGATCGCGGCAACCTGCTGGGCGGTCAGTGTCTTGGTCAGGTCAATTCCAGTGACGTCCCCGACGAAATCCCCGGACGGGTTTCGCGTCAGCGGTGTGATGTCCACCGGGTTTCCTCCTGTCTTTTCTACTGGGGAGTATAACCCCCATGCGCTGGATTTTGCCAATCCTTGGGGAGGGGGCAAATGAGGGCCCGGCGAGGGATCTCGTCGGCCTCAGGCGACACGGGCGAGACCGAGCATGCTTGAAGGACGGGAATAGCCTGATCCCAGCAGCGCGTGGTTATGACGGCTCAAGTGGAAACGCCAAGATGCCAAGAACGCCAAGAACGCCAAGAAGATGTGCGGCCTTGCCTGGAACGTCCGGCATTTCATGCCCAGGCGTTGGCTCATCCGGCGCTAAGGCAGTCCGCGACACAAATTCTTGGAACCTTGGCGCCTTGGCGTTTTCATCTGGCTGTTGCCAAAGCTCAGGCCCATCAAAGGGATGGCGCCGATCGTGGCCCGCCTCGTCTGGCCGGGGAACGCAGAGACCTCACGGACGCAACCCCCGCGAACGATAAAACGCAGCCTCGCCCGTTTACGCAGCCAGTTTGTCGGCCCTGATGTCCTTAATGTCCCGGAACGTCAGATTAGGGGCCAGTTCTTCCGCCCGACGCATCATGAAGCTGGAGCTAGCCAGAAAAACCGGGTCACCATCGACGTCGTCCGCCATCGCACTGCGGTTGTCGCCGATGAACTTCGCCAGCGCGGCCTTGTCGGTGGAGGTCACCCAGCGGGCCAAGGAGAACGACGACGTTTCGAAGCCGATCGCCACGCCATATTCGGCACCCAGGCGGGCCTGCAAAACGTCCAACTGCAAAGTGCCGACAACCCCGACCAACGGCGCCGAACCGTCCTGTGGACGGAACAACTGCACCACGCCCTCCTCGGCGAGTTCCACCAGTGCCTGACGCAACTTCTTGGCCTTCATTGCGTCGTCCAGCCGGACGCGCCGCAGGATTTCGGGCGCGAAATAGGGGACGCCGGTGAACTGAATGTCCTCACCCTCGGTCAGCGTATCGCCGATGCGCAGCGTGCCGTGGTTGGGGATGCCGACCACATCGCCGGCGAAGGCTTCGTCGGCGATCTCCCGCTCCCGAGCGAAGAAGAACTGGGGGGCGTGGAGGGGGATGGACTTGCCGGTGCGGACCTGCTTCAGCCGCATGCCGCGCACCAGCTTGCCGGAGCACACGCGGGCGAACGCAATGCGGTCGCGGTGGTTGGGGTCCATGTTCGCCTGGATCTTGAACACCAGCGCGGTCAGGCCTTCGTCGGTGGCCTGGACGATGCGCTTGTCCGCCGGTTGCGCGCGCGGGCGCGGGCCATACTCGGCAAGCCCGTCCAGCAGGTCGTTGACGCCGATATCCTTGATCGCGCTGCCGAAATACACAGGCGTCAGATGCCCCGCATTGAAGCTTTCCAGATCGAACTCGGGCAGGGCGGAGCGGATCAGGTCCACCTCGTCCGCAACGGCCTGCATGCGCGGATCGGACTGCGGCAGGTCGTTGATCAGGTGCATCTTCCGCGTCCGCAGATCATACGTTCCCGCGAACTCCGACGCTCGGCCAATCGGCCAAGTGACGGGGCAGGTATCCAGCGCCAGGGTGCTGGCGACTTCGTCCAGCAGTTCGATCGGGTCGCGCGCCTCGCGATCCATCTTGTTGATGAAGGTGATGATTGGAATGTCGCGCAACCGGCAGATTTCAAACAATTTGCGGGTGCGCGCCTCGATGCCCTTGGCCGCGTCGATCACCATGACGGCGGAGTCAACGGCCGTCAGGGTGCGGTAGGTGTCCTCCGAGAAGTCTTCGTGGCCCGGCGTATCCAGCAGGTTGAACACGCAGGTCTTGTATTCGAAGGTCATCACCGAGGTGACGACGGAGATACCGCGGTCCCGCTCGATCCCCATCCAGTCCGATCGCGTGCGCCGGCGTTCGCCCTTCGCCCGCACGTTACCGGCGAGCTGAATCGCCCCGCCGGCGCGGAGCAGATGTTCGGTCAGGGTCGTTTTGCCGGCGTCTGGGTGGGAGATGATCGCAAAAGTGCGGCGGCGGGCGATCTCGGTCGTTGAGTCGGTCATTCACGGGCTTTCTTCGGGTGCGCGTTGTATATAGGGCGCCGGGGCGCTTGTCTTCCAACCCCAACAACGGCATTGCCACCCGATGAATCAACGCGGATCAAAACCTACCCGGCGCAAGCCACCCGAACCGGCTGATGTCCGTATCGAACGGATCGGGTCGGAGGGCGACGGCGTCGCGCACCTGCCCGATGGAACCCCGCTGTATCTGCCCTTCACGCTGCCGGGAGAAATGGTCAGCGCCCACCCGGTGCAGTCTCGGGCCGATGGCTGGCATGCGGTCGCGGGAATCATCGCCGATCCCTCCGAGGCGCGGGTCGATCCGCCGTGCGCGCATTTCGGGCGCTGCGGCGGCTGCGTGCTGCAACATTGGCGGGATGCGGAGTATCGGGCGTGGAAGGGCAGCATGCTGTCGCATGCGCTGCGGCAGGCTGGGTTCACCCCGCCCGATCCGCTGCCGTTCGTGCCGGGCCTGCCGGGGGAGCGGCGACGGATCGATTTCGCGGTTCGGCGCCTGGGCGGCAAGATCGTGCTGGGCCTGCATGAGCAACGATCGGCCGACGTGATCGACCTGACCGATTGCCTGGTGCTGCACCCAACCCTGATGGCGCTGATGGCGCCGCTGCGGACGCTGCTGCTGGGCATGCGGGCGATCCAGCGCGAGGGATCGGTGTTGATCAACCTGCTGGATTCCGGCCCCGACCTGCTGCTGCGGACCGATGCGGCGATGACGCTGGAGGACCGGACGGCGCTGACGGCATTCGCCCACGACCACGGTTGCCCGCGCGTGTCCCAGGTGCGCGGACAGGACGTGCCGGAGACGATCGGCCTGTTGCGCCCGCCGGTGACGGCGTTTTCGGGCGTATCGATCCGGCCGCCGCCGGGCGTCTTTCTGCAAGCGACGGCGGAGGGCGAGCGGGCGATCATCGAGGCGGTGCTGGCGGGCATGCCGTCCAAGATCACCAGCAAGACCCGCGTTGCGGAACTGTATGCCGGGTGCGGAACGTTGACCTTCGCGCTGTCCCGCGTGGTACGGGTGGCTGCGTTCGAGGGCGATACCGCCACGGTCGGGGCATTGAAACAGGCCGTTAACCAAAGTGGCGTCGCCGGGCGCGTGGAGGTATTTCAGCGCGATCTGGCCCGCCAGCCGCTGTCGGCGAAGGAGTTGGGGGCGTTCGCGGCGGTGGTGCTGGACCCGCCGCATAACGGGGCCTCGGCGCAGATCGGACAGGTGGCGGCCGCCGGGGTGGCGAGCGTGGTTTACGTCAGTTGTAACCCGGCGACGCTGGCGCGCGATGCGAAGGTTCTGCTCGGTTCGGGGTACAAGCTGGTCCAGACCACAGCCATCGACCAATTCCTCTGGTCCGCTCGGTTGGAGAGCGTGAGCGTGTTCCGGCGGGCGTAGTGGTCCGATCCCGACAGAAGCATCCTTGCGGTCGGGTGAATCGGCCCACCCAAACAAGGACCAGTGGATAAAACCGGACGGTTCCCGCCGTTGGATTTTATCCGCTGGTTGGGCTGACGGCGAACCTGGGGTCGTATAGTAAGGCGCATGGCCCCTCGCACGACCCTGCCGATCCCCGCCCACCCGGATGTCGTCATTGAATCCGAACAGCGCGTTTGGTCCGGTCGCTTTCCTCTGGACGTGGTGAAGTTCCGCAACCGCCGGTTCGACGGTGCGATGTCGGAAACGCGGACGTGGGAGGTTTGGCGGCGAGGGCACGCGTCGGCCTTGTTGCCCTATGATCCCGTGGCGGATGTTGTGGTGCTGATCGAGCAGTTCCGGTTTCCGGCGCTGGTCGCCGGGATCGACCCCGTTCTGGTCGAACTGCCGGCGGGCCTGTGCGAGGACAACGAAGATCCGGCGGACACCATCAAGCGGGAAATGCGCGAGGAGATGAACCTCGACGCCGACCTGACAGAGCGCATCGGCGGGTACATGCTGACGGCCGGTGGGGCGGATGAGTTCTGCCATCTTTATATCGGCCGCGTGGTCGCCCCGCCGACGGATGGCGAGGGGATCGCCGGGCACGCTGGAGAGGCCTCGGAACACGAGGACATCCGGGTCCGGGTCTGGGACGCGGACGAAGCGATCCAGGCGGCATTTGCCGGATGTTTCACCAACTCGATCACGGCGATCGGGTTGTTTTGGCTGGCGGGCAAGCGGGCCGAACTGCGGCGGAAGTGGATGACAGTATGACCGAACGGTTGTTTTTGGACGATCCGGCGCTGGCGCTTGCGTCGGCGACAGTGTTGGCCAGCGGGCCAGAAGGCGTGGTGCTGGATCGCACTGTGTTCTACGCGCGGGGCGGCGGTCAGCCTGGCGATAGTGGCCTGCTGCGCTGGAATGGCGGCGAGGTCGCGGTGACCGAGGCGGTAAAGGGCGAGGGCGACGCGATCCTGCATGTTGTGCCACCTGAATCGGCGGTGCCTCCGGTTGGTGCCGTCGTTGAGGCGGCAATCGATTGGGACCGGCGGCATGGGCATATGCGGATGCACACGGCGATGCATCTGTTGTGCAGCCTGATTAAAGGCGCGGCCGTGACCGGCGGGTCGGTTGGCGCCGACAAGTCCCGGTTGGATTTCGACCTGCCGAACCCACCGCCGAAAGAGGAGATCGAGGCGGGATTGAACGCCCTGATCGCGGCGGACCATCCGGTGCGGATCGAATGGGTGGATGAATCGGTTCTGGATACCGACCCCGGTCTGGTGCGGACCATGTCGGTGCAGCCGCCCAGGGGCACCGGCCGGTTGCGGCTGATGCGGATCGGCGACGGCGACGGGCTGGTCGATCTGCAGCCCTGTGGGGGGACCCACGTCTCGCGAACCGGGGAGATCGGGCCAATCCGCGTGCAGAAGATCGAGAACAAGGGCAAGCAGAACCGCCGGATCATCATCGTTCCGGGCTGAGCAGCCGGCCGGCCGCCGGCAGTCTTTCCATGATCTGAACAATCGGTCATCCGCTTGGGGAACCGCTGCACCATGCCCAACTACGGGATGGGTTTGTCAGAAAGGAAGCGGGTCCGATGTCCATCTCCGACGTTCTTCATGCCAAGGGCCACCATGTCGTCAAGGTTCGCACCACCGACACCGTGCAGTCGGCGGTAAATGAAATGGCCGCGAAGCGCATCGGCGCCGTGGTGGTCGAGAATCAGTGGATGCGCCATGCGGGCATACTTTCGGAACGGGATTTCGTGAATGCGGTTGCCGAACATGGTGCCCAGGCACTGAGTTTCCCGGTTGAGACGATCATGAGTGCGGCCGTCGTCACCTGCCGGCCGTCCGACCGGGTGGACACCGCGCTGGCCGCGATGACGATGGCGAAGATCCGTCACCTCCCGGTTGTCGAGGGCGGTCAACTTGTTGGGATCGTCAGTATCGGCGACCTCGTGAAGCATCGGCTAGACGAGAAGGCGCTGGAAGCTAACGTCCTGCTGGATATCGCTCGGTTACACGCCTGATTTTGGCATCTTGAGGCGAAAATCGGCGGTGATACCGGGGTTTAGTTCCGGTTGTATCCGGAAGTGCTCCTGTTCGCCGCCTTGGTGCGTGGAGGGAAAGCATGGGTTCATCACGGCTTTCGCGGCTGGATCCACTGTAGAACCCGTGGACCGTTGGCAGCGACCGCCGCCCAACCAGGCCGCGAACCCGATGCAAGCCGCGACGATTTGGCGTGGCAACTTTCCGTGCCAATCCCTGCCTAAATCCGGAGAATCCGTGAGGGACGCTTTTCTTGCCCACGCCCCCAAAGCCGGCTCCTAGCTCGCCAGTTCCCGCATGATCGAATAGAGGTCGGATTTGCCCTCGAAGCCGATACCGGGAAGTTCCGGCAGGGTGACGATGCTGTCCCGGACGACCGTGCCGTCGGGAAAGCCGCCATAGGGTTGGAACACGTCCGGATAGCTCTCATTGCCGCCAAGGCCCAGGCCGGCGGCGATGGCCAGCGACATCTGGTGGCCACCGTGGGGAATGCAGCGCTTCCACGACCAGCCGTGGTCTTTCAGCATCGCCAGGGTGCGCTGGTATTCGCAGAGGCCATAGGAGAGGGCGCAATCGAATTGCAGCCAGTCGCGGTCGGGGCGCATGCCGCCGTGGCGGATCAGGTTGCGAGCATCCTGGTGGCTGAACAGGTTCTCGCCGGTTGCCATCGGGCCGGGGTAGAATTCGGCCAGGGCGGCCTGGAGTTGATAGTCCAGCGGGTCGCCGGCTTCCTCGTACCAGAACAGGTCGTAGTCGCGCAGCATCTTGGCGTAGGCGATGGCTGTGTCCAGGTCGAAACGGCCGTTGGCGTCCACGGCCAGCCGGTTCTTGGGGCCGATTTCCTTCAGCACGGCCTCGATCCGGCGGCGGTCGTCGGTGATGGATTCACCGCCGATCTTCATTTTCACCACACTGTAGCCGCGTTCCAGGTAGCTGCGCATCTCGGCGCACAGGGCTGAGTCGTCCTTGCCGGGGTAATAGTAGCCGCCGGCGGCATAGACGAAGATATTGGGGTCGGCGGTCAGGCCGTGCCGTTCGGCCAGCAGGCGGAACAGCGGCTTGCCGGCGATCTTGGCCACCGCGTCCCACACCGCCATGTCGATGGTGCCGACGGCGACGGAGCGGTCGCCGTGGCCGCCGGGTTTCTCGTTGCGCATCATGGTGGCCCAGACCTTGTCGGGGTCCAGGTTGTCGCCGGTGTCATCCGCCAAGGCGGCGGGGTCGGCCTCCATGATCCGGGGGGCGAAGCGCTCGCGGATCAGCCCGCCCTGGCCGTAGCGGCCGTTGGAGTTGAAGCCGTAGCCAATGACCGGTTTACCGTTGCGCGTCACATTGGTGACCACGGCGACGAGGCTGGTGGTCATCTTGCTGAAGTCGATATAGGCGTTGCGGATCGGCGAACTGATCGGCTTGGTGACCTCGCGGACGTCGGTGATACGGATCGGCATGACGGGGCCTTTGCTCAGAATGGGCGGACGATGACCATGATGACGATGACGACCATCAGGACCGTGGGGACTTCGTTGGCAATACGGTAGAATGTGTGGCTGCGCCGGTTGGCGTCGGCCAGGAAATCCTTGCGCCAGCGTGACATCGCGCCGTGAAAGCCGGACATCAGGAGCACGCACAGCAGTTTTACGTGCCACCATCCGGCGGTCCAGTCGATGATGCCGGGGGTCAGCGCCAGGATGATGCCGAAAAGCCAGGTGGCGATCATCGCCGGGTTCATGATCTGCTTGAACAGCCGGTATTCCATGACCTTGAAGCGTTCGGATTCCGCGCTGCCGGGCTTCAGGCCGCAGTGATAGACGAACAGCCGCGGCATGTAGAACGTCGCCGCCATCCAGGCGATCATCGACATCACATGGAACGCCTTGGTCCACGGATACAGGTAGCTGAAGGCCTGGATGGTCATGCGGGTCCGGTCAGAATGGTTCGCCTCTGGTCTGGTAGCGCGAACATCCGGGCGAAGGGAAGGGCACAAGCCGCCCGCACATGGGCGCCATCGTCTTCCGGACACTAGCCCAGGCGGGCCATCCCCACGGCCTTCGCCGCGCTGACCCCAGCGAGGGAGTCCTCGATCACCACGCAGGCATCAGTTGGCACGCAAGCGGCTGCCGCTGCTTCCAGGAAGAGGCGCCGGATCGGGTTTGCCGCGTTCGCCCGGGGCGATCATGTCATAGGCGCCGCGGATGCGGGTCTCGACCAGCGCGAGCAGGCCGGTGCGGGCGTAAAGCTCAGGGCGGCGCGGAGGCAGGCCTGTGTCAACAGTTCCGCGACCGAGCGGCAGTTGGCGGTGGGGAAGGCGCCGATGAAGGTGTTGGAGCCGCTTCGTGTTCAAGTTGTCGGCGTAACGGATGACATGGACCCGGCACGCCAAATGGCCGGCGCAACCGCCGGCCATTGGTAGTCCAGAGCGAAACGGACGCGGGCGAGCCGGCGTCAGGCCGCGCGTGTCCGCGCCACGAAGTCCTCGACCGCCAAACGAAGTTGGCCGGCTTGTCCCGACAAATTCTTGGAAACGCCGAGCACCCGGTGCGCCGCTGCCCCGGACGATTCCGCCGCCTGGTTCACGCCAACGATGTTGCTGGAGACCTCATGCGTCCCGGAGGCCGCCTGTTGCACGTTGCGGGCGATTTCCGCCGTCGCCATGCGCTGCTGCTCGACGGCGGCGGAAATCGACGCGGAAACCCGATCCATTTCGCCGACGATCTGCACCAGGCCGGTGACCGCCTCGGCCGCATGGCGGGTTGACTCCTGCATCTCGTCGATTTGTCCGGCGATTTCCTGCGTCGCCCGAGCGGTCTGGTTCGCCAGGCTTTTTACCTCGCTGGCCACCACCGCGAACCCTTTCCCGGCTTCTCCGGCGCGCGCCGCCTCGATCGTCGCGTTCAGCGCCAGCAGATTGGTCTGGCTCGCGATCGAGTTAATCAGGTTGACCACCTCGCCAATCTTCACCGCCGACTTCGCGAGCGCCTGCACGTTGCTGTCCGTCCGGCTCGCCGCCGTGTTACCCTCCGCTGCGATGCTCGCCGCCTTGGTAACCTGCATCGCCACTTCACCGATCGAGGTTGCAAGCTCTTCCGCCGCCGACGCGACAGATTGCACATTTGCCGTCGCCTGCTCCGAGGCTGCCGCAACCGTGCTCGTCTGCTGGCTCGTCTGCTCGACCGAAACGACCACTGTCTGAGCTTCCTTCTCGGCCTGCGATGCGCCCGCGGCGACTTCCAGCACGATCGCCTTGACGTTGGTTTCGAACTCGTCGGCTACTTTCCGCAGCGCGGCTTTGCGCTCCTCCTGGCTGCCCAGTTCCTTGCGTACCGCCTCCAGACGGTTGCGTTCGACCAGGGCGTCCTTGAACACCGTTACCGCCTTGGCCATCGCTCCGACCTCATCCCCACGTCCCATCCCCTCGATGGTCACGTCGGTGTCTCCGGACGCGAGCTTGCTCATTACGGACGTCATGGCCGCTAACGGACCGCCAACCGCGCGCGAAACCAGCCAACCCAGCGCGACCGCCAAGATGACCGAAATCGTTCCCCCAGCGATCGACGTCAGCCGCGAACTGGAGAACGCATCGGCTTCGGCCGTCGCACGCTTGGCGAGCAAGTCGCGTTCATCGCGCTCCACTTCGGCCGCCTTGGCGCGGATGCCGTCCATGGACTTCTTCCCTGCCGCGCTGGCTTCCAGCTTGTGCGCGTCGGCTTGGGTGTCGGGCTGCGCCATCAGCGAAATCTCGCGTTCCGCGACGTCGTTCCGCCATGCGGCCGCGAACCGGTTCATTTCGTCCAGCCTGGCCTGCTGGGTCGGGTTGTCGGAGGTAAGTTGCTTGATCCGGGTGAATGCCTGCTCGTACGCGGTAATCCCGTCCCGGTACGGCTGCAGGAAGTTCTTGTCCCCGGACACAAGATATCCGCGGACGCCGGTTTCCTGATTGACCATGCCGGCGAGGATCCCCGCCTCGGCCTCAAGCACCGCGTAGGTGTGATCCGTCCAGTGGTTGGTTTCCTCAATGAAGCCGAGCTTCATGTAGTTCATGCCGCTGGTGATGCCCATGATGAGAAGCAGGACACCGAAAGCAACCATCAGCTTTCGTGGAATCGACAGGTTGGCAAGCATGCTCACAGCTAAGAACTCCCAGGTAATGTCACCTGGGCATCGCTAGCAGACGAGCGGTTAACGACGGGTTAATGCTGGCGGGTTTTTTTGATGACGACGCGGCTTCCGCCGCTCTACCGGTGACGTTCGAACGGGGCGTGGTAACTTCTGGATTTTGTTGTTCGTGTGACGGCCCGGACAAACCGAGCCATCACGGTGAAGCAGGTTAGGCCTTCGGCCACAGCACTTCGTGGGTCGCGATCGACGGGGGATAGACCGGCACCGGTTTGCCGCCACGCCATTGCACCACACACAATTTTGCGCCCACGCGGCGTCCGGCTTCGTCGTATTTCAGGCGGCCGTCGGGGAAGAACAGGGCAGGGCCATCCGTCATGTCCAGGGCATGGATCGCATCGCTGACCTTGCGCCGGTCGGCGACGCCCGTGCGTTCCAGGGCTTCCTTCAGGATCATCACGTGGACGTACGCGAAGATCGAGTCATGGCCGAACCACGGCTCCCCGGTCTTGGCCATGAAGCGCTTTTCCAGGTCCGCCTGGTTCTTGCCAGGCCAGTTCGCCAGGCCGACCATGATGCCTTCCAGGTTCTCGGCGCCGGCGTTCTTCAGCAGTTCGGGCACCGCCCAGTGGCCGCCGCCGCCGATCTTGGGCAGGCGGTCGCTACGCATGTTGAACTCGGCGAACTTGTCGGCCAGCAGCTTGTCGTCGGGGACGTTGGTGGACTGGAAGACGACGAAATCCGGCCGCCCCGAACGGACGTGCTGCACCATGGTGGTGGCGTCGGTCAGCGGCGGGGTAAAGACCTCATCGGCGACGACCGTCAGGCCTTGCTGCTGCACGACATGGTCCCGCATCGCCTTCATGAAGCTGACCGACGACGCCGTGTTGTCACCGACGAAGGCCACCTTCGTGGGCTTCTTGCCGGAGGCTTTCAGCGCCAATTCCATGATCATCGGCAGTTCTTCCTCGGCCTGCCGGTCGGCGGTGGGGGAGGACTGGAAGACGTGCTTGAAGCCGCGCGAGGTGATCAGGTCCGAATACGACAGCGTCAGCCAGGGCAGTCCGGCGCGTTCGGTGACCTCGGTGGCGGCGAGGGTGAACGAAGACAGCCAGCAGCCGAAACCGCCGACCAGTTCGGGCTCTTGCGCGATCATGCGCTGGGCGGCGTCCTTGGCTTTTTCGGCGGAATCCTGGGCGTCGTATTCAACCAGTTTCAGCTTGGCGCCGCCCATGGATTTGATGCCGCCGGCGGCATTCACGTCCTCGATGGCGAGGCGGGCGCCCATTTGTTCCAGGATGCCCTGGCGTGCCCACGGACCCGATAGGGGCACGAGCATGGCGATTTTTACTTCGGCGGGGGTTTGGGCTTTCAGGCGGGTGGAGGCTACGGCGGCACCGGCAAGGCCTAGGCCAATGGTGTTACGGCGGGAGAGTTTGGTCATTGGGGTTCTCTCTTTGGAGTTGGTGATTGTCTTGGGCGTTTATTGGTTGGGTGGTGCTGTGTGGAAAATCCGCTTTTAACACGGAGGAAGTATTTGGACGCTTCGCACGGCGTGGGTTCTGCGTCGCTGCTCGACCCAGAGTCTATTGGTCGTCGTTTCGTTGCGTTGGCTATTTGCGGCTCCCTTGGGATGCCGCCCTCCACCGCGAGGGTAGGAAGAACTCCGTGGCCCTCTATGGCCCTCCATTTCCTCCGTGTTGAATCGCGGTCTTCGGGCAGACACGGTCGCCGATGCGGTTCGCACACACCCATCGCTCAACTCAGCCCCAGATAGGACTTCCGAACCCGATCGTCCCGCAGCAACGTCTCATACGGCCCATCCAGCACCATGCGGCCGGTTTCCAGGACGTAGCCGTGGTCGGACAGTTCCAGCGCCTCGGCGACACGCTGTTCCACCAGCAGAATGGTGACGCCATCCTCTTTGTGGATCTGGGAGACACGTTCGAAGATCGTATCCGCGACCGCCGGGGCAAGGCCCATCGACGGTTCATCCAGCATCAGCAGCCGGGGCGCGCAGGCAAGCCCTCGGCCGATGGCGACCATCTGCTGTTCACCGCCAGACAGCGTGCCGGCCAGTTGCAGCGCGCGTTCGGCGAGGATCGGGAACAAGGTGTGGATGCGGTCCAGGGTGTGATGCCACGCGTCCTGCCCGGCCTTGGGATAAGCACCCATCTCCAGATTTTCGCGGACGGTCAGCGTCTTGAACACCTGCCTCCCTTCGGGGACGTGGGCGATCCCTAGATGGGCGCGCCGTGCCGGGGGAAGCCCGAACAGGTTTTGGCCCATGAAGGTGATCTCACCGCTGGCAGCCGGGACGATACCGGAGATCGTCTTGAACAGCGTGGATTTGCCGGCGCCGTTGGGGCCGACGACGGTGACGAACTGCCCCTCTTTCACCGACAACGTCACGTCTGTCAGCGCCCGCAGCCCGCCGTAGGAGACGGAGAGATTGGTGACCTCAAGCATCTTGTTTGGCCGCCCATTTCTTGCCGAGATAGGCTTCGATCACTGCGCGGTCCTCCACCACCTGGCGCGGCAGTCCGCTGGCCAGGACGCGGCCGTGGTCCAGCACCACGAAGCGGTCGGCGATCCGCATCATCGCGTGCATGGTGTGTTCGATGATGACGACGGTCATGCCCTCGGACCGCAGTCGGACCAGGACATCCAGAACGTCGTCGCATTCGTCCCGGCCCAATCCCGCCAGCGTCTCATCCAGCAACAAAAGCCTCGGTGACCCCGCCAGCGCTCGGGCCAACTCCATCAGCCGAAGCTGCTTGTTGGTCAGTTGCCCGGCGGCAACCCCGGCTTTGTCGGCGAGGCCCACCCGCTCCAGCGCTCGCGCGGCGGAGGCGATGGCTTCAGCGTCGGCGAAGCCGGCGCCATAAGCCCCGACAATGACGTTATCAAGCAGCGGCAGTCTGGGGAAGCTGCGGACGACCTGGAAGGTGCGGCCGACGCCCATGCGGCAGACGTTGTGAACCTTCTTGCCGGTCATGGTTTCATCGGCCAGGGTCGCCTTGCCGGCGTCGGATGCCAGCACGCCGTTCAGCAGATTGAACAGCGTGGTCTTGCCGGCGCCGTTGGGGCCGATGATGCCGAGGATTTCCCCGGCGTTGACCTCGAAGCTGACGCCGCTGACGGCGCGCAGGCCGCCGAAGGAGCGGGAAATGCCCTCGACTTTCAGCAGCGGCGTGCCGGCGGCGGACGGGCGCATCGCGGGTGCGTTGGCGGCGAGCGAGGCTGGCAGCGGGGCAGGGGCTTTCGGTGTGAAGAAGCGGTCGCGGATGGTCCAGAACAGCCCGTCGGGGGACGCGAGCATGATCCCGATGATGGCCACGCCGTAAACCACGCCCTGGATGCCCGGCAGGATATTGCCCAGTTCGGCGTTCAGGGATTCGGCCAGCGGCACCAGGATGGCGGCGCCGATAACCGGCCCCCAGATGGAGGCAACACCACCAAACAGCGTCACGACAACCGCCTGTGCGGACACCAGCATGCCGAAGACCGAATCAGGCGTGACCACCAGCAGCACGCAGGCATAGAAACCGCCCGCCGCCGCGGCGATCATACCCGAAACGACCAGGGCGCGCATCTTCCACAGCCGGGCATTGATGCCGGCGGCCTCGGCGGCGAGTTCGTTCTGGCGGATGGCCAGCAGCGCCAGTCCGAAGCGGGAGTTCTCCACCAGCATGCAGACGAAGATGCCGGCGATCAGGAAGGCGACCGCGACGAAGGTGTAGGTGTGCGGATTGGTGAACTGGAAGAACTCGATCGGATTGTCCCGGTGCATCGGCAGGGACATTTCCTGGAAGCCGAGATATTGCAGGAAATAAAGGATCGCCAGCGGATAGGCCAGCATCGACAGGGCGAAGTAATGCCCCTTCAGGCGAAAGGTGGGCAGGCCGATCAGAATGGCGGCGGCGGCCGCGGCTACCATTCCCAGCGGAATCCCCAGCCAGGGCGACAGGTGCCAGTAAACCAGCGACAGCGTGACCACATAGGCGCCGATGCCGAAGAACGATGCGTGGCCGAAAGAAAGCTGACCACCGTAGCCGGACAGGATGTTCCAGGATACGCCAAACATCGCCCAGATCGGCACCAGCGTCATGATAAGCTGGTAGTAGCTGTTGGACACCAGGGTTGAGAGCCCCAGATACGCGGCCGATACGATGGCGAGCGCGGTGAGGTCTCGTTTCAGTCTTGGGGCGGAGCCGTAGCGCATTTCAGGCCCGCTCCGCCGAACGGCCGAACAGACCTTGCGGCCGCAGCAACACGATCATCAGGAAGACGACGAAGATCGCGGCGTTCTGCAATTGCGGCGGCAGGACCAGGGCGGAGCACTGCTGGACGAAACCGACCGTCAGGCCGCCCCAGAACGCGCCCAGGATGCTGCCCATGCCACCCAGCACGACGCCGGAATACATGATGATGACGTAGTCCAGGCCGACGAAGGGGCCGAACGACAGATATACCGCCATCAGGCCGCCGGCGACGGCGGTGATGCCGCTTCCCAGGGCAAAGGCGAAGCGGTAGGTCTTGTCGGTGTCGATACCCATGTAGGTCGCGGCGGTCGGGTTGTCGGCTGCTGCTCGCAGGGCCTTGCCCATACGGGTGTATTCCAACAGCAAATACAGCGCGACAGCCACGATGATGGCGATCGCGCAGGCGATCAGGCGGGCCTTGTTCAGGAAGACGGTCGCATCGCCATAGATCGGGCCGACCTCGATGGCGCTGGATGCCAACGGCGTGCGGACGGTCTGCGGGGTGGAGCCGAACAGGATCAGGCCGCCATTCTGCAGGATCAGCGAGATACCCAGGGTGACGACAAGCTGACCGAAATGGCCCTCATCCAAGGAGCCGGTGGTGCGCAGGCCGGAGACGCGCGCGATCAGCAGTTTATGAACCAGTGCGCCGCCAGCGAAGACGATGGGGCCAGCCAGCAGGGCGCCGACGAACGGGCCGATGTAGGGGCCTAGGAAGGCGAGGATGCCGCCACCGGTCACCAGATAGAGGCTGGAGAACATGCCGAGCATCAGGAATTCGCCTTGGGCGAAGTTGACGATGCGCATGATGCCGAAAATCAAGCCCAGCCCGATGCACATCAGCCCGTAGATGCAGCCGATCGTGATGCCCGCGGCAAGCGCGTTCAACACGTTCTCGATAAGAACCTCGAGGTCCACTTGGTTTCCGTTCCCCCTGGGGCCGGCAGCCCATTTGGGCGGCTTCTCATTATCCGGCTGTCTTATCTGGTGTTGGGGGAAGTCTCAAGGGACGGAGGGCTTTCTCCGTGTCATGGCGGGTGAGGGCGGCCCGTCGTCCGCCATGACGGATGTCACGCCACGCGACCGTTCCGAGAAGCGGAGCTTGCATCCGGGAGTAGCCATTCCGACGTTTTCGCGACATAAAGCCGTTCTGAGGAGAACGTTAATGCCGACCACGACCCCCGCCAACGCTGCTTCCCCGCGTCCGTGGAACCCGAATTCCTGGCGCGATTGCCCCATTCGTCAGGTCCCGACCTATCCGGACGTGACGAAGCTGGAGGATATGGAAGCGCGCCTGGGCAAGTATCCGCCGCTGGTGTTTGCCGGCGAAGCGCGCCGTTTGAAGGCGCATCTGGCGCTGGCCTCCGAAGGCAAGGCGTTTGTCTTGCAGGGCGGCGACTGCGCCGAGAGCTTCTCGGACTTCACCGCGAACATCATCCGCGACACCTTCCGCGTGCTGTTGCAGATGTCGGTCGTGCTGACCTTCGGCGCGTCCTTGCCGGTGGTGAAGATGGGCCGCATGGCGGGGCAATTCGCCAAGCCGCGATCCTCGGACAACGAAACGCAGGGCGATGTGACGCTGCCGAGCTACCGGGGCGATATCATCAATGGGCCGGAGTTCACCCCTGCGGCCCGTATTCCCGACCCGGCGCGGATGGAGTTCGGCTATTTTCAGTCGGCATCCACTCTGAACCTGCTGCGGGCGTTCTCGTCGGGAGGTTATGCCGACCTGCACGAGGTGCATCGCTGGAATCTCGATTTTGCCCAGCGCTCGCCGCTGGCCGCGCGCTATCAGGATCTGGCCGGCCGCATTGATGAGACGCTGTCGTTCATGGCGGCGTGCGGCATGACGAGTGCGACCACCCGCGACCTGCGGGAAACCGATTTCTACATCAGCCACGAGGCGCTGCTGCTGCCATACGAGCAGGCTCTGGCGCGTGTCGATTCCACGACCGGCAACTGGTACGGCTGTTCCGCCCACTTCCTGTGGATCGGCGACCGGACCCGCCAGGCCGACGGTGCCCATGTCGAGTTCCTCCGCGGCCTGCAAAACCCGCTCGGAATGAAGGTCGGGCCATCGCAGGACCCGGACGATCTGCTGAAGCTGCTGGACATCCTGAACCCCCGCAATGAGGCCGGCCGGATCACCTTGATCAGCCGGATGGGCGCCGACAAGGTGACGGCGAAGCTGTCGCCGCTGGTGCGCGCGGTGGAACGCTCCGGCCACAAGGTGGTGTGGCTGTGCGATCCGATGCACGGCAACACCATCAGCACCCAGGCGAAGGTGAAGACGCGCAACTTCGACTCAATCCTCTCCGAGGTACGTGGGTTCTTCGACGTGCATGCGGCCGAAGGCACATGGGCCGGTGGCGTGCATGTGGAGATGACCGGCCAGGACGTGACCGAGTGCATCGGCGGCGCGCATCGCCTGTCCGAAGCCGACCTTGGGGAGCGGTATGAGACGTTCTGCGACCCTCGCCTGAATGCCGAACAGTCCCTGGAACTGGCGTTCCTGGTGGCCGAGGAGTTGAAACGGCGCCGCCAGCCGGCCGCCGCACCCGCGCTCGCGGCGCAGTGAGCGGATCGCGGTGGGCGGCGACGGGAAGGACCTGGCGGCGGATATAACCGCCAGGACCGACAGCTATTTCAACCGCACCAAGCAGATTGTCGCGAAGTTCGGCGACAAGCGGGTCACCTACGCGCTGTTTCTGCGGCGCCCGGTTATTTGCGCCCCACGGCTGATGCTGGATTGGCTGAACACCGTGGCGGCGATGCGGCGAACGGAGATCGACGTTGACCTGATCTACCAGGAAGGCGACTGGGTCGGGGCGGGCGAGCCGATCGTCTATCTGACCGGCAGCATGGTCCATCTGTCTGATTTGGAAACGATCCTGCTGCAGAAGATCGGCCCAGCCTGCGTCGCAGCGCACAACGCCTATCAGATGGCGTTGTCGCTGCCGAATGTTTCGTTTCTGGCCATGGAGGCAAGGCACTGCGCCGGGGCCGAAATGGCGGACATGATGTCCTATGCGGCCTCGGTCGGCAGTGCGGCGGCCAGGCGCGAAGGCGCGAAAGGCTTCATCGGCAACGCCAACGATGGCACGGCCCATTGGTTCGGTGCTGCTTTCGGGTTCGGGACGATGCCGCACTCGTTGATCGGGTATGCGGGATCGACGGTGCGTGCCGCCGAGATGTTCCGGGAGACGTTTCCGGATGAGCCGATGACCGTGCTGGTCGATTATTTTGGCCGCGAGATCACCGACGCGTTGGCGGTGTGTACGCGGTTTCCTCATGTCGCGGCGGCCGGGGAATTGTCGTTCCGGCTTGATACCCACGGCGGGCGGTTCCTGGAAGGCCTGGATCCCGCGGAAAGCTATGCGGTCCTGGAACGGTACGCACCCGGCGCGATTCGTCGTTACCGCAGCGATTCGGAGTTGCGTTCGCTGGTCGGCACCGGCGTGTCGGCAGCCGCCATCTGGCGGATGCGGGAGGCACTGGATCAAGCCGGATACCCGAAAGTGCGAATCGTCGCTTCGTCCGGATTCGGTGTCGAGAAATGTCGGGTCATGGCGGATGCCAAGGCGCCGGTTGACTTGGTGGGGACGGGGAGTTTCATTCCGGACTCATGGCATGAGACTTACGCGACCGCGGATATCGTGGAGTATGACGGCGTGCCAATGGTCAAGATCGGGCGCGAGTTCTTGTTGCGGAAGAATGTGGCACGCAAGCGCAACGGGGGGTGATTGGTGGGCGTGCATGCGTGGATCGCCTAACAGAAAAAATTTGGAACCGCGCCTGTTCTCGACTCTATTGGTTCAAAATCCTTGCGTCGGTAGTACAAACCACCACCCATCCTGATGGCACCCCCACCCCGTTTCCCCTTACCCGGAAACCGCTCTACAATTCCCGCCATCGACCAAAAGGGGCAGGAAACCACCATGCAACACGGGACCTACGAACATATCGCCGTCTCCACGGCGGGGAACGTCGCCACGATCGAGGTGCGGCGTGGCCCGAACAACTTCATCGACACCGACATGGTGGCGGAAATCGCCGACGCGCTGGAAGTGTATGACCGCACGCCGGAGGTCCGCGCGATCGTCCTCTGCGCCGAAGGCAAGCACTTCTGCGCGGGTGCCGATTTCGGCAGCCGTGGGCCGGATGGGGTGGCTCGCGGCGCCAAGCGTGGCCGGCATCTATACAAGGAAGCCCAACGGCTATGGCGCACCGGCAAGCCGATCGTCGCGGCGGTGCATGGCGCGGCCGTGGGTGCCGGCGTCGGCCTCGCGGTCATGGCGGACTTCCGCGTCTCATGCCCCGAGGCTCGGTTTTCCACGAACTTTACCCGCCTTGGCTTCCATCCCGGGTTCGGTCTCACCTGCACGCTGCCCCGTCTGATCGGGTCGCAGAACGCGGCGATGATGATGTACACCGGCCGGCGCCTGACGGGCGAGGAAGCGCTGGCCATCGGGCTGGTGGACTATTGCGTGGCGCAGGATCATGTGCGGGCAAAGGCGATCGAGGTCGCGACCGAGATCGCCGGGTCGGCACCGCTGGCGATCGTTGCCACCCGCGAAACACTGCGGCGCGGCTTGGCCGATGCGGTCGCCTCGGCAACGGAACGCGAATACGAGGAGCAGGATTGGCTGCGGAATACCGCCGATTTCAAGGAAGGCACCAAGGCGATGGGTGAGCGCCGGCCACCGAACTTCCAGGCCCGCTGACCGCCGCGGCGCGGCAGGGTGTTCTTAACCCCTCGTTAACACTTCGACTTTAAGACAGGGGCTTCCAGAACGGAGGCCCCTGTGAGCCACTCGATAGGCGTTTCTGCTTTCGATGCCGCGCTGTGGCGTGCGCTGGCATTCGCGCGGTCATTGAACGGGCGGTCGCCCCGGGTCGCCAAACAGCTCCGGCGAGGCGTGCTGCTGCTGTGGTGGACGGTGACGCTACAGCTTCACGTTCATGCCCGGTATTGGCTTCGGGCGCGGCGCCTGCGCCGTATCGCGCCAGCCGCCACGGTTGCTCCGATCCTGGAAGATGTCGATCCAGGCGGCTTGGTTCTGCCGCTGGCGGAACAGCCGCTGGTTTCGCTGATCATCCCCACGTTTGGCCAAGTGCCGTTTACCCTGCGCTGCCTTGCCTCGATCGCTCGGAACTCCGGCCCCCTGCCGATCGAAACGATCGTCATCGATGACGCCGCCGGTGCGACGGAGCTTGATCTCGTACGGGGAATCAGACTGGTTCGCAATGACACCAATCTTGGATTTCTCCATAGTTGCAACAAGGCGGCGGCTTTGGCCAAAGGCCGCTACCTCTGTTTCCTCAACAACGACACCCAGGTTCTGGAGAACTGGCTGGAGCCGATGGTGGCCTTGTTCCGTCAGCGGCCGGATACCGGCGCGGTGGGCGCCAAGCTGCTGTATCCAGATGGGCGGCTGCAGGAAGCCGGTGGCATTATCTGGCAAGATGCCTCGGGCTGGAACTTCGGCCGGCTGGAGGACCCAGCCAAGCCAGCCTACAACTATGTGCGCGAGGTCGATTACTGTTCCGGCGCCGCGCTGATGGTTCAGCGGGAGACTTTCGCCGAACTGGGCGGCTTCGACCCTCGTTACGCACCCGCGTATTACGAGGACACCGATCTTTGCTTCCGCCTGCGGCGCATCGGCCTCAAGACGCTGTATCAGCCCGCCGCCAGGGTGATCCATTACGAAGGCATTTCGCACGGGCGGGACACCACGGTCGGCATTAAATCGTATCAAGTCCGCAACAGGCGGTTGTTCGCGGAAGTCTGGGCGGATGAACTGACGCGGACGCATGGCCGGAACGGTGAAAACGTGTTCCGGGCACGCGAGCGGTCGCAAGGCCGCCGCGTGGCGCTGGTGGTGGACCACTATGTCCCGACCCCGGACCGGGACGCCGGGTCCCGCACGATGATCTCTTGCCTTGAAATCCTGCTGGAGGCCGGGTGGGTCGTGAAGTTCTGGCCGCATAACCTGGCTTACAGCCCCGGTTATACCGAGGCCTTGCAAGCCATGGGGATCGAGGTTTTCCATGGCCCCGGCCACCCCTCGTTCGAGGCGTGGATCAAGGAGGCGGGCAAGGAACTCGATATGGTTCTTGTCAGCCGGCCGGACGTCGCGGAGGACGTTATTCCGGTTATCCGGCGGCATGCGGCGGCGCCGGTGATCTATTACGGTCACGACCTGCATTTTCGCCGGATGGGATTGCAGGCCGCCGTAACCAGCGACAATGCACTGCGGCGGGCGGCCGAACTGATGCGCGTGCGGGAGTGCGCGATTTGGCGGCAGGCCGATGTGTCGCTGTATCTCTCGGAGGAGGAGGCCCAGATGGCGGCAGCGTTGCAGCCCGGAGCCCGAATCCGAGCGGTGATCCCGTATTGCTTCGATCAATTCGCGGACAGGCGGGACGCTCCAACGAACCAGGAGATCGTGTTCATCGCCGGTTTCGGCCACCCACCGAACGAGGACGCGGCGGTCTGGTTCGCCACCGACATCTTGCCGCTGATCCGAACGGAGGTGCCGGAGGCGCGGCTGTCGATCATTGGTTCCAACCCAACGCAGCGTGTGCGGGCATTGGCGCGGGACGGCGTGACCATAGACGCCGACGTGACAGACGCGGAACTACAGGCTGCCTACGCCCGAGCGCGCGTTGCCGTGGTGCCGCTGCGGTGCGGTGCCGGCGTGAAGCTGAAAGTGGTTGAGGCGTTGCGGACAGGCCTGCCTTTGGTCACGACGCCGGTCGGGGCACAAGGCCTGCCCGGGCTGTCCGAGGTTGCGTCGGTATGTGCCGATCCAGCTACGTTCGCGGCGGCGGTCGTCACCCTGGCACGGGACGACCTTGAGTGGGAAAAGCGCAGCCTCCAGCAGACCGCGTTCGCCAGGGCGCGGTTCTCCCGACGGGCGATGCGGGAGTCGCTGCTGGCGGCGCTGGATGTTCGCACGGCCTGAAGCCCGCATTGCCATATCGAAGCGTGCATGGCTGGATACCGGTATGAGCGAAGGAGCAAACGCGATGGCCAGCCAGACGCCGGAACGTCAACCATTCCATCATCCTCGGGTCCGGCCTGACTGGCTGGGGAAGCTGACGGAGGAAATCCTGGATCCAGGCCAACCCATCATCGATCCGCATCATCATCTTTGGAAGGCCCGTCCGGACCGGTATCTGCTGGCGGATTTGGTGGCCGACCTGCGCACGGGTCATAATGTGTTATCGACGGTGTTTATCCAGTGCCGATCCGAATACCGGGCGGATGGGCCGGAGGAAATGAAGCCGGTCGGCGAGACCGAATTCGTCGCCGCGGCGGCCCGGGAATGTGAGAGCGGCGATTACGGCGCACTGCGGGCCTGCGCCGGCATCGTCGGGCACGCCGACTGCCTTATGGGCGACCGGATCGACGCAGTGCTGGAGGCCCATATCGAGGCCGGCGGCGGACGGTTCAAAGGCATCCGGCACAGCGGCACCTATGACCCGGGGATCGAACCCACGGCGCCTCCGGGTGCGCCGCCGGGGCTGTATCGCGATGCCGCGTTCAGGTCAGGCTTCGCGCGGCTCCAAAGACTGGGGATGACGTTCGAGGCATGGCTGTATCATCCGCAACTCGGTGACCTTCTGGATCTGCTGTGGGCGTTCCCGGAACAGAAGGTCGTATTGAACCATTTCGGCGGTCCGCTCGGCGTCGGGCCTTATGAAGGGCGCCGGGCGGAGGTGTTCGCGCAGTGGCGAGCCTATATCAAGGAACTCGCGACCTGTGAGAACCTGTGTTTGAAGCTGGGCGGCCTCGCCATGAACGTGAATGGGTTTGACTTTCATCATGAGCCATTGCCCCCGTCATCCGGCGAGATGGCAACCGCGTGGCGGCCTTATGTGGAAACGGCGATCGAGGCGTTCGGCGCCGATCGGTGCATGTTCGAGAGCAATTTCCCCGTGGACAAGGGAATGTGCGCTTACCCGGTGCTGTGGAACGCGTTCAAGCGTCTGGCGGCGGACTGTTCCGAAGACGAGAAGGCGGCGCTGTTCCATCGGACGGCCGCGCGGTTCTACAGCCTGCCAGCGGTTGGCTGAGATCGCGACCGGAAACAAATATGAATACTGCCATGGAATGTAATTATTTTGTAAAGGGCTGACGCCTATCCAGGCCATCTGATTTCACCCTGAAATCAGCGAGGGGGCGGGATGCGCGGACATACGGTTTTTTGGCTGGCCGCCTTGGCCGGCAGCCTTGCGGGCTGCAATCAACCCGCGGTTTCCCTCAAGCCGCCAGTGTTTCAAAGCAGCGAGAACACTGTCCACGATTGGCACGACGTGGCGATTGCCGTTTCCCACGAGATACAGGCGCGGGGCTTGCTGGCGCCTGACAGGCCGCTGTTTATCCGCGAGCAAGCGCCGGATTCAGCGTTCATTCACTATGTCGCGGATGCGTTGGAATCCGATATCCTCACCCAGGGTGGGACGATCGCGCGCTCGCCGGCAGGTGCCACGGTGGTCAACCTTGACGTTGACTTCGTCCGTTGGGGCCCGCGCGATAAGCCGCCCGGCTTGTTGGGAACCGCGGCCGGCTTGGCAACGCTGCCTGGCATTCTGACCGGGGCGTCTTACCCGATGTCCACCTGGGCGGCGGCGGATGCGGCGGCCTTCACGGCGATTGGCGTTGGCGGCCTCGTCGATCTCGCGATCGCCACGACACCGACCATGAATGCCGAGGCAATCTGGAAAGCGACGATACTGGCGGGTGATCGTGTCATCATGAAAGTGCAAAAACCCATTTACATCAGGGCGGACGATATTCCGCTATACGCAAAAACGACCAGCCTCGGCCCCGTGGGGTCGGATGGCTCTGGCGCGGTATTGCATACAAGGACCGTGCGTTATGCGGAGTAGGACTATGTTGCGACTCCGTCATATTTTGCTCGTGCTGCCACTGACGGTCACCGGCTGCCTTACCGACCCCAACATGCTGGCGGAAAGCTCGGTTGGGATGGGGGCGTCGCCTTATGCAAACGGCGATCTTGGTACGCTGACGTATCGGGCCGTGGATATCATGCTGGCCGGGGCGCCGCAGGTGGCGTCCGCGACGCCGCTCGTGGTCGCCTCGATCGCGAATACCGAGAAGCTCGATTCCAGTTCCCCGCTGGGAAATATCGTCGCGGACATGATCCGGACGCGATTGGCCCAGACCGGCCACTCGGCATCGGAGATGCGGCTGCGCGGGTCGGTCAGCCTCGGCAAGGGCACCGGGGAGTTCCTTCTGTCGCGGAACCGGAATGTGCTGATGCCGGCGCCTCCGGCCGCCGCTGTCGTTGCGGGCACATACGCCGCCAGCTTCGAAAAGGTTTATGTCAGTCTGAAGCTGATTTCGACGGACGACTCACGGATTCTCTCGGGCGCGGACTTTGTGGTCCCCAGAGCGGATCTGGAGGGATTGCTGGACGGGCCGTAAGCGGGGCACTGTTCAGTGGTGCGCCAACGCCGGACGCCGTCACGCCCCGCGTAGGTCGGCCTCGAATCGGTCGCGCCATCGTTCCAGGCTGTTCGTGCGCATCACTTTCAACATGGCCTGGTGGCGTTCCTGGCGCTCCTCGACCGGCATCGACAGCGCGCGGTTCATCGCCCGAGCCATGCCGGCCTCGTCGTAGGGGTTCACCAGCAGTGCGGCGTCCAGTTCGCGGGCTGCCCCCGCGAATTCGGACAGGATCAGCACGCCGGGCTCCTCGGGATCTTGCGCGGCGACATATTCCTTGGCCACCAGGTTCATGCCGTCCCGCAAGGGGGTGACCAGACAGGCCTGCGCCTCCGCATACAGGGGCATCAGCACGTTGCGCGGGAAACCGCGGTTCAGATAGCGCAGCGGCACCCAGTCCACTTCCGCGAAGCGGCCGTTGATGCGCCCGGCCTCGCCTTCAAGTTCGCGCCGGATGCGCTGATAGGTTTCGATGTCGGATCGGGAGGGCGGGGCGATCTGCATGAACGTCACCAAGCCGTGCTGCGCCGGGAATTCCGCCAGAAAGCGTTCGAACGCGGCAAAACGCTGCCGCAGACCCTTGGAGTAGTCCAACCGGTCCACCGACAGGATCAGGCGCTCCAGCAGATTGGCGCGCATCCGCGTCGCCTGCCGCCGGTTGATCGGGGTTTCGGCCTGGGCGCGGACCTCATCGACATGGACGCCGATCGGATAGACGCCGGTGCGCACGATCCGGCCGAATACGGAGACGATGCCTTTGCGGCCACCCTCGGTCTCGACCCGAACGCCGTCCGCATGGCGCAGCACGTAATCGATGAAGGCGGCGCGATCGATTTCGGTCTGAAATCCCAACAGATCGTAGGCGCACATCGCCCGGATCAGTTCGGCATGGGACGGGATCGTCATGAACACGCCGGGCGCGGGGAAGGGGGTGTGAAGGAAAAGGCCGATGCGGTTCGTCAGGCCTTGGGCGCGCAGCGAGTCTGCCAGGCACAGCAGGTGATAGTCATGTACCCAGATCAGGTCGTCCGGCCGCACCAGGGGGGTCAGCCCGGCGGCGAACAGGTCATTGACGCGACGATAGCCCTCGAACTCCGGCCATTCGAAATGACCGAGCCCGATCTGGTAGTGCAGCACTGGCCAGAGCGTGTCGTTGGCGAAGCCGCGGTAATACTGGTCGTAGTCTTTTCGTGACAGGTCGATGGTGAACAGTGTGATCGGACCGACCGTTCGCTCCGGCTGTGGTTCGCTCGCGTCCTTGACCTCGCCGCTCCAGCCGAACCACAGACCGCCCTTCTGTTTCAGCGCATCCAGTACGCCGGCCGCGAGGCCGCCGGCGGTTGCCTCGCCTTCCTGGATCGGGGCGACGCGGTTGGATACGACGACAAGGCGGGACATGGGTGAATCGGCTTCCCCGGTAACGGAGCGGGTCAGGTCCCGCGCTTGGTGCCCGCAGTTTAGGGCGAATATGACTTTGGTGCCACCCGTGGCGGTTGCCGGCGTCCGTTGACGATATTGGCCGGCGGCCGGGTAAACTACCGGCTCCTCTCGAGTCGGAACTGATCGGACGCAACCCCTTGATGATCTCCCAGGATGGATCGCTACTTTCTGAAATCGACACTGTGCCCGAGGCTGAGCCCGCCATGCGCCGGGCAATCCACGTCTCGGGGTATGAGCGGGAGGGACGGGATTTCTATGCCACGCCGGCCTGGGTGACCCAGGCGCTGCTGAAGCACGTCACGTTTCGTGGCTCGATCTGGGAGCCGTGTTGCGGCGATGGCGCGATGTCGTCGGTGCTGACGGCGCGGGGGTATGATGTGGTTTCGACCGATCTGGTCGATCGTGGCTTCGGCACGCCGGGCGTCGATTTTCTGGCCTGCCGGTCGGTGCCCGATGGTTGCCGTACCATCGTGACGAACCCGCCCTATGGCGATACCGGATCGCAGAAGGGGCAGTCACGGTCGCCGCTGGCGATGCTGGGGTTCCTGCGGCATGCGATGGCGCTGACGGAGTCAGTTCAGGGGCAGCTCGCGCTGCTGGTGCGGCTGCAGTGGATAGCCGGGAGGCGGGCGGCAGATACGCTTTCGGCGGGGCCGTTCTCGGCGGTGATCGTGCTGACCCAGCGGATTCGATGGTTCGATATGGGAGAGCGGACGAACGCGGCCCAGCATCATCACGCCTGGGTGGTGTTCGACCACGCGCATCCAAAAGGGCAGCCACCGGCGATGCTGTACGTTTAATCCAATCCGCCGAAAGGCTGACACACCAGCACCGGCCTCTCCCCGTCGTGGCGGGCGAAGGCCCGCC
>DNXO01000073.1:118071-175321 GCA_003506895.1 Acetobacteraceae bacterium
CTGTCAGGCCGAAGGCGTGGATGCCAACCTTCGTCGCCACGACGGGGAGGCATCACCAGAGAGTCGACATCAACGGCGGGCGGTACAAGAGGCCAAAATCCGTCGGACTCCATCCACTAGTTGGGCTGGCCGAACGGTCGGGAGCCCGGTTTAGCCTGGATGCCGGATTGGGTTCCGTACTGACCGGTTTGTGGCGCATAGGTGAAACCGGGCGGGACACCCCCGTCTCCGCCGCTGGGAAGATCGGCCGGCGCCGCCGCTGGATCGCAGGCGCGCAGAACGTCGCTCTTCCATCGCCATCCGGTACGACGCTCCATCGAGTTTGGACTGATGAACACGCACTCGTAGATAACCCCGAATCGGCACATCGTTTGCCCGTCCAGATCAGGTCCGCACCGCGGCATCGGTGCGTTGGCGTTGGGCGAAAGCGGGGACAGCGTTTGAGCGAACCCCGACACCGGCGTCAGCAACAGGGCAAACAGAAGCCGGCGGACCAAACCCTTATCTCCGGACCAACGAGCGGATCAGGTAGGGCGTTTGCATGCGGCTACCCCTGTCACGCGGCCCCACCGATCTTGTAGATTTAAGCCTTAACAGCAGGTTCGGCATCCCTACGCCGCCGCGGCCGGTTCCATCCGCTGCTTTCTGAGCAAGTCCCGATACGGTCCAGGCTTCGCTGCCAGCGCGGCAGGGGAGCCATCGTCGACGATCCGGCCCTTATCCATGACGATGATGCGGTCAAAGCTTTGCAGCGTGCTCAACCGATGCGCGATGGCGATCACCGTGCGCCCCGTCATCAGCCGGTCCAACGCCTGCTGGATCGCCTGTTCGGATTCAGTATCCAGGGCACTGGTGGCTTCATCCAACAACAGGATCGGCGCGTTCTTCAGAAGCGCCCTGGCTATGGCGAGGCGCTGGCGTTGCCCCCCCGACAGCTTGACCCCGCGATCGCCGACCATCGTTTCGAATCCCTCGGGCATCGCCTCGATGAACTGGCGGCAGTGCGCCATGTCGGCCGCGGCGAGTACGTCTTCCTCGGATGCGTCCGGCCGGGCGTAGCGGATATTCTCCAGCACCGAACGGTGGAACAACGAGATGTCCTGCGGCACCACCGCCATGACGTTGCGCAGACTCTCCTGCGACACGTCCCGGATGTCGTGGCCATCGATGGAGATACGGCCGCCGCTGACGTCGTAGAACCGTTGCAACAGAGCCAGAACCGTGGACTTGCCGGCGCCGGAGAAGCCGACCAGGCCGACGCGTTCGCCGGGGGCGATGACGAGGTCGAAGTCCTTCAGCACCGCGGGGCGGCCGGCGTAGGCGAAGCGAACCTGTTCAAACGACACCTCGCCAGGGCCGGCTGGCAGCGTCTGCGCGTCGGGCAGGTCTTTCAGCTCATGCGGCGTCAACAGGGCCGCGATCGCTTCTTCGAGACGCGCGACGTGCTGAGTCAGATCGACCAGGGCGACCGCGAGGTCACGCGTGCCGTGCAGGATGCCGAACGCCAGCGACGTGATCAGCACCAGGTCGCCGACCTTGGCCTGGCCGTTTTGCCAGAGGATGATGCCCCAGGCGACGACACCGGCGGTCAGGATCGCGGTCAGGATCGCGTGGATCAACCTGATGTGTTCAAGATAGTACAGGCTGCGGCGGCGGGAGGCCATTTCGGTCTCCATCCGCTCGCCGATCCGCGACTGCTCCCGGAATGTCGCCCCGAACGCTCGGACCACGTTGAAGTTGCCGATAATGTCCACCAGCTCCCCGTCCACGGCGGCGGCCTTGGTGGCATAGTCACGATGCCGTTCCGATCCCTTGCGGGCGAGCGCGAACACGATGGCGCCCAGCACCAGGGCGATCCCCATCAGCGTGCCGGCCAAAGCCAGGTTGACCGACCCGATGAAGCAGATCGACAGCACCACCGCGACCGTTGGGGGCAGCACGTTCCATGCGCCGGTATTCTCCAGCGTGAACGCGGCGTTGGCGGTGGAGGTGATCCGGCTGGCCAGCGCGCCCGGCAGGCGTTCGGCGAAATAGGTCGGCGCATGGCCCGCCAGATGGCGGAACAGGTCGCGGCGGATGTCCCCGGTCACGGCGACAAACGTCCGATGCGCGGCGTAGCCGCCGACCCGCCAAGAAAGATTGTCAGCCGCGACCAGGCCGCATAGCAGCGCGAAGGCACCCCATACCTTGTCGCCGGCGGCCTGCTGACCGGTGGCGACGATATCGATCAGATGCTTCATGCCGTATTGGGTGGAGACGCTGCACGTCACCGCGACCAGCACCGAGATCAGCACCGTCAGGTGCCCCGCGGGGTGGCGACGGACGTAAGAATATAGGAAGGCCAGCGGCCGGCCCCGCAGGGACGGCAGGTTTTCAGCGCCTGGAACCTTGGTTCCAACCTTGTGCCGCATGACGACGGAGGACTCCCGACCGGGGTAAGGACATGGACCCGGACCACGCGCGGTTTTGTTTCGCCATGCCCGCCGATCGGTGCGAATGCCCCGATCTCGCATTGAACACGCCGACTTTTCGCCACATTCGAAATCTATAACCTACAATTAATAGGCGCCACTGGATTGTGAAGTCAAGCTGAAGTTATCCGGCTTAGATCACAAGAAAAAGGTGCCTAGATCCACTAAACCCACAGTCCAGTCCGGGGCACCTTACTTATGCGTATTGCTCAAATATCGCCTCTGTTCGAGGCGGTCCCGCCGAAGTTGTACGGCGGCACCGAGCGGGTGGTCTATTCGCTGACCGAGGAATTGGTCGCGATGGGCCATGATGTCACGCTGTTCGCCAGTGGTGACTCCATCACATCCGCCACATTGGCCCCTATGCGGGAGCAGGCGCTGCGCCTCGATCCCACCGTCAAGGATTGGGTCGCAACCTATTATCGTATGGTGGAACTGATTTACCGCCGTAAGGATGAGTTCGACGTCATCCACTTCCATATCGACTACTTCCCGCTGTCGCTGTTCAGCCGGCAAAAGGTGCCGTACCTGACAACGATCCACGGGCGCCTCGATATCCCCGAATTCGTCGAGACTTACGGCACCTACCTGGAATCACCGTTCGTATCTATCTCGAACAGCCAGCGGCGCCCGATCCCGAACCTGAACTGGGTGCGGACCGTCCTGCACGGCATGCCGGCCAATCTGCTGACGCCGCAACCGGTCAAGCAGGAATACGGCGCGTTCCTCGGCCGTATCTCGCCGGAGAAGGGCGTCGATCGCGCGATCCACATCGCCATGAAGGCCGGCATGAAGCTCAAGATCGCCGCCAAGGTCGATAATGCCGACAAGGAATACTACGACAGCAAGATCAAGCCGCTGATCCAGGGCAACCCGGACGTCGAATTCATCGGTGAGATCAATGACGCGCAGAAGCCGGACTTCCTCTCCGGTGCCCACGCCCTGATCTTCCCGATCGACTGGCCGGAGCCGTTCGGTCTGGTGATGATCGAGGCGATGGCCTGCGGCACCCCGGTGATCGCGTTCAACAGCGGTTCGGTGCCGGAAGTGATGGATGACGGGGTAACCGGCTTCATCGTGAACAATATCGACGAGGCCGTGGCCGCCGCCGGCAAGATCCACACCCTGGATCGCACCAAGGTCCGCGCCACGTTCGATCGCCGCTGGACCTCTCGCCGCATGGCCGAGGACTATGTCGATGTTTACGAAAGCCTGATGCAACCGGCTCGGGTGCGGGAAGCCGCACTGGCCTAACGGTCGCGGCGAACCCGGCTATGATGTCACGCATGACATGATCTAAACAGAACCGCCGGGCACCTTGCTGCTCGGCGTTTTTGTTGGGATTGCTTGATGCGCAGCCAGTTCGGCCTGAACGGCCTGACTTTCTTCACCGCCTCGGTCCAGGCCGGGTTCGGGCCTTTCATCGCCGTCTGGCTCACCCAGCAGGGCTGGAGCGTGACCGCTCTTGGAATTGCGCTGTCGGTCGGGACGTTCGCCGCCTTGGTCGGGCAGTTGCCGGGCGGGATGCTGGTGGATCAGGTTCACGCGAAGCGTCTCGCCGCCGCCGGTGCGTTGCTGGTCATGGGCGCCTCCGCTGTCGCGCTGTGCGTTTCGCCGCTGCCGGCGGTTGTGTGGGGTGCTGAAATCGGTCACGCGCTGGCCAGTTCCGTGATGACCCCGGCCATCGCCGCGCTAACGCTGACGGTCTGCGGCCATGACGCATTCGGCGAACGGCTGGGGCTGAACACCCGCTATGCGGCACTCGGCAATGCCGCCGCCGCCGCCGTGCTGGGCGCGGCAGCCTCCTATATCTCCCAACGGTCGGTGTTCCTCGTCACCGCCGCGCTGGTGGTGCCGGCGATGGTGTCGTTGTTCATCATCCGCCGCGACGGGGCGATGGACCCTGTGGACGACCATTCGGCGTTGAAGCACCCCAAAGAGCGGGAGCACTGGCCCTGGCAGATTTTCGCTGAACCCTCGCTGCATATCTTCGCCCTGGCGACGGTGCTGTTTCAGCTCGCGAACGCGTCGCTGGTGCCGTTTGCCTTGAACGAGTTGACCCGCCGGAACGAGGCGCCGGGGTTTCTGGTTTCGGCCACGATCATCGTCCCCCAGGTGATCACCGCCATCTTCGCGCCGTGGGCAGGGCGGTTGGCTCAAAGCCTTGGGCGCCGCCCCGTGCTGATCGTTGGCTTTGCCGCGGTTCCCGTTCGGGCGCTGCTGTTCGCATTCCTGCCCGGCGCGCTGCCGCTGGCGGTTTTCCAGGCGCTGGATGGTGTCAGCGCGGCGGTCTTCGGGCTGATGCTGCCGCTGATCGCCGCCGACGTGACGAAGCGTACCGGTTATCTGAATCTGGCCATCGGCTCGCTTGGCCTCGCCGCTGGTCTGGGGGCGACGTTCAGTACGGTTATCGCGGGGTTGATTGCCGAGCGGTTTGGCGTCCAGTCCATGTTCTTGTTCCTGGCGGCGGTCGGGGTGGCCGCAATCGCCTTGCTGTGGTTGGCGATGCCAGAGACCCGCCCAGCGCGCGTCCCGGATGCACTCAAAGCAATGCAGCCAGTCTGATCCGCCCTTGCGCGTTCGCCGCCGCCAAGGCCAGATGTCGGCCGAAATTCCACTAAAGGGGGAAACCATGGACCAGGCAGAAGCCAAACATCTCTTTGAACCGACGGGCGATTTTCAGTGCCTGCATGAGTTCATCCCATCCGCCCGAGCGAAGCTGTCGGACCACATCTGGGGCTATCTGGTCGGCGCGACGGAGACCGAGACGACGCTGCGCCGCAACCGTCTGGCGCTTGATTCGCTGGCGCTGCGGCCGCGGGTTTGCGTCGATGTGTCGAAGATCGACGTCACCACCACCCTGTTCGGCCAGAAGCTGCGGATGCCGGTGATGCTGGCGCCCGTCGGGTCCCTGGAGTCGTTCCACCCCGGCGGTGCGGCAACCGCCGGGCGCGCGGCCTCGGCGTTCGGCGTGCCGATCATGGTGAGTTCGGTGACCCATCCGGGCCTGGAAGAAGCCGCCGCCGCCGCGCCGGGGCCGAAGATTTTCCAGCTCTATGTCCGTGGCGACAACGCCTGGATGGATGACATCGTGAAGCGGGCGGTGGATGCCGGCTACGACGCGTTCGCGATCACGGTCGATACGGCTGCGTATTCGCGGCGGGAGCGTGATATCGCCGGCCGCTTCGTCAAGCCATGGCGCGCGGTCGCGACCGGTCAGAGCTATCAGGCCGGATTCACCTGGGACAACGTCAAGCATTTCAAGGACAAGCACGCCATCCCGCTGATCCTGAAGGGCATCGCCACCGGCGAGGACGCGGCACTGTGCTGCGAACATGGCGTGGATGGCGTTTACGTCTCCAACCACGGCGGCCGGCAACTCGATCACGGCCGGGGTTCGATGGACGTGCTGCCGGAAGTCGCGGCGGCGGTGCGTGGCCGGGCGAAGGTAATCGTCGATGGCAGTATCTGCCGCGGGACGGACGTGGTGAAGGCGATCGCGCTCGGGGCTGACGCCGTGGCGATGGGGCGGATGTATTGCTACGCGCTGGCCGCCGATGGCGATGCCGGGGTGCATAAGATGCTGGAACTGCTGGAGCACGAACTCGGTGTCGCGATGGCGCTCGCCGGCGCCAGGAGTTTGAACGAACTGCATCCGGGTTATGTGTACCGCAACGCCCCCCAGGTCGCGCAGCCGCATGCACACAGTGCGTTTCCGTTGCTACAGACAACCCCGGAATACCACGGGTAGGCTTCTTGGCAGGCGGGGTGACGGACGCTCGCCTGCCAGCCCGGGGGCCACAGGCGGATGATATCCACGGCGGTGCGAGCGCCGTCGGCGTTGTTCCTTGGCCTCACCGGCACGTGTTCGCTCACCACATGGCCAAACCCCATGTTGCGGCGCATCATTCGGTTGCCGCCATGGCGGATGCAACGGTGTGCCGAACCGTTCGTTATGGGCCGGCTTGAGTATCACCGAGAGGCCCCATGGCACGCAAACCGCCCCATAACCCGCTGGAAACCGATCCGCGCCGCGAACACCGTATCCGCGACCGCGCTTATCTGATGTGGGAAGCAGACGGCAAACCGCATGGCCGCGACATCGAATACTGGGAACGCGCCCGGGAATTGGTCGGCATGGAAGAAAGCGTGGGAAGCGGGCTGCTGCCCAACCCGCAAAGTGAACCGGACTCGCCTCGCCAAACTGGGATCGAGGAAGCCGAGATTCAGGAAAATCTTGGGGAATTCCCCAGTCACCTGACCGACCAGGGGGAAGGGGCGGTCACGCCCGCACCGAAGCGCAGAAGCAGCCGCTCTCGAACGAAGAAAACGCCGTAGCCCCCGCGCCGCGACCAGCGGACCAGACCTGTGTGCCTACACCGTGACTGTCGCGGCCCGCACATCGTGGCGGTGCCGCAGCCACCCCAGCGTCCCCATGCCGATCGCGACGCAGGCTGCCGGGACCGAGGCGGCCAGGAAGATATCGCGTGACGCCCAGCCAAGACCCAGCAGTGTCCCGCCGACCAGCGGGCCGCCGATCTGGCCAATCCGTCCGAAGCCCAGCGCCCATCCCGCCCCGGTGGCGCGAATGGCGGCGGGATACATCGCACCGGACACCGAGTTGATCCCGTGCTGGCAGCCGCCGATCCCGATGCCGGCACCGCCGATCACCACACACAGCACCGGGAACGGCAGTTCAAACAGTCCCACGGCCAGCACGCACACCGCGCCCAGGCAAAGGATGGCGGCAATGATCCGCTCCACACCGAACCGGTCCACGATCGGGGCCGTGATCAACGCGCCGATGATCGAGCCGAGCGCATACATCGTGGTGGCCAGGACCGCCGCCGATGGCGTCAGGCCCTTCGCATGCAGGATGGCGGGAAGCCAAAACAGGATGAAGTAGTTCCCGACCAGGTTGAACAGATTGACCATCCACAGGATCGCCGTGCGCAGCGCCAGGCCGTTGCGAAACAGATCAACCGGCGTGGTCTTTCTAGCCCGCGGGTCAACCGCTCGAAGGGCCTGGGATTCGGGCATGAAAAACACCAGAAGCGGGATCACCAGCAGCGGCAGCAGCCCGCCGACGACGAAGATCGACTCCCATCCGGCCATTTTCACGATCTGCGAGGCAATGAAGCCGCCTGCGGTGTTGCCGACCGAGATACCCGCGCTCATCAGGATCACCAGGCGGCGGGGGCTTTTCAGCGGGGCGCAATCGGTTGCCAGGGCGATGGCGATCGGGATGCCGCCGCCCAGGCCAAGGCCGGTGAAGAACCGCATCGCCGCCAGCGATTGCAGGCCGGTGGCGAATGCGGTCAGCAGGGAGAACAGGCCGAACACCGCGGTGCATCCAATCAGCACGGGCTTGCGTCCAAGCCGGTCGCCGAGGAGTCCGGCGGAGAGCGCGCCGAACAAAAGGCCGAAACTGCCGGCGGTCAGAGCGACGGTGAACTGTGGCGGTTTGACGTGCCAGGCGTCGATCAGCGACGGGATCGCATAACTCATGGAGGTGATGTCGTAACCCTCCAGGAACAGAACCATGAAACACAGCGATGCCACGCGGATGTGCAGGCGCCCATTGTCCGAAGCGTTCATGTTTTCGTTGCCTCCCGATCTTGTGTGTTCATTATCTGGAAGCGCGGTGTTGGAGAAGGGCTATCCCACCATCGCGGCGGGCGGGGTCTTGTGTTTGGTCGGCGAATTGGCACAAAGCCAAGGTGGGACATTGACAGGGAGGATAAGACGATGCCAGCTCGCACCGGCACCCAATTCCTGAACGGGCTACGCGACAATCGCGAGGTTTGGCTGGGTGGTCAGCGCGTAACTGATCCCATGGAGCATCCAGGGTTGCGGGGGGCGGCCGAGGCCATCGCGGCGACCTTCGACTTGCACCATCAGCACGCGGAAGACTGCCTGATGCCGGACCCGGAAACCGGAGAGCTGATCGCGGTCAGCCATATGATCCCGCGCTCGAAGGAAGATCTTCGGCGGCGGCACAAGGCGCTGCGCCGGGTGGCCGAGTTCTCGGTCGGGCTGATGGGCCGCACGCCCGACTATATGAACGTCACCTATGCGGGCTTCGCCGGCCGTAGCGACGAATGGGGCGTGAATGGCAATGAGGCGGGGGCCGAAAATCTGGTCGCCTTCCAGAAGGAGATGCGCCGCAACGACCTGAGCCTGACCCACACGTTGATTCATGCGATGTCGGACAAGTCCAAGGGGCATGTGCCAACTGGCCTGGATGAGACCCAGTTGCATAAGGTGGAGGATACCGAACACGGTATCCTGGTCCGGGGTGCGCGCGTGCTGGCGACGCTGGCACCGTTCTCCGATGAGATCGCCGTCTATCCCAGTCAGCCGATGCCGGATGCGAGCCACCGCCACGCGCTGTCGTTTTGTATCCGGATGGACACGCCGGGCCTGAAGTTCATCTGCCGCGACAGTGTCTCGTTGCCCGACAACCGCTTCGACCACCCGATGTCCGGCCGCTTCGACGAGCAGGATGCGTTCGTCATTTTCGACAACGTCGAAATCCCACGCAACCGGATTTTCTGCGACGGCAACCTGAAGGTTTACAACACCGTCATGTCGGCGAGCTGGCGTGCCAACGCCATGCACCAGACGATGATCCGGGCCTGGACCAAACTGGAATTCGCCTGGGGCCTGGCGTGCCGGATGGCGGAGGCGATCGGGGCGTCCGATCCCGCCACCCTGCAAATGCTGGGCGAAATCTGGAGTTTCGCCGAACTTGCTCGGTCTGCCGTTATGGCGGGCGAGGAGGGCGCCTATCACCACGGCAACGGCGCCTGGTTCCTGGATGGGCGGCCGATGGACGCGCTGCGGACCTCACTGCCGTACTGGTTCCCAAGGGTGAACGAGATCATCCGCCTGATCGGTTCGCACAACGTGCTGGCGACCCCGGCGGCGGAGGCATTCGACGATCCGTATCTACGACCGCTGATCGACAAGTACCTGCGCGGGGCTGGGGATACGACCGCGCAGGAGCGCGCCCGCATCTTCCGCCTCGGCTGGGATTTCGCCGGAAGCGCGCTGGCAAGCCGGAACGAGCAGTATGAGCGGTTCTATCTGACCTCTGGCGCCAGGAACCGGCAAAACGTGCAGATGCGCGCCGACCGGACCGAGGCGGACCGGCTGGTGGACCGGTTCCTGACAGAGGCGGTGTGAGTGGATGGCAGCACCTTTCGGCGCCGGAGCGGGCGTAGGCATGGGATGCGGCGTGGGAGGACGTGGAGTACCACGGAGGGGAATGGTTCGCGGGCTTACGGGCCTTGCCATGCGCTAGGCGATCACGCATGAACCGCTTCGCCTTCCTCTCTCAAACCGCCGATCGAGCCCGTATCCCCGTGGTGCTGCTCAGCGGCTTCCTGGGCAGCGGCAAAACCACCCTGATCAACGCGCTGCTGAAGGACCCGCGCATGGCCGGCACCGCGGTCGCGGTGAACGAGTTCGGCGACGTGCCGCTCGACCGCGACCTGATCGACCACGGCGACGACAAGACCGTGGTCATGGCCAATGGCTGCCTGTGCTGCAACCTCGCCGGGGACATGGAAGACGCCGTGATGCGCCTGTTCAGCCGCCGTGAAGGCGGCCAGGTGCCTCGGTTCGAGCGGTTGATCATCGAGCCGTCGGGCCTGTCCGACCCGGCCCCGATCGCCCAGGCGATTTTGCGTAATCCGGTGATGTCCGGGGTGTTCCGGCTGGAAGCGATCGTCACCACCGTCGATGCCCTGTTCGGCACAAGCCAGTTGGCGCGCCATCCGGAAACCCGCAAGCAGGTGGCCCTGGCCGACCGACTGGTTCTGACCAAGGCAGACCTCGCGAGCACCGATGCACTCGGGCTCGAACTACGCGACCATAACCCCGCCGCGCCGATCCTGGAGGCGCGGCATGGTTCGGTGGATGCCGCCACGTTGTTCCCGCCGTCGTTCTTCGATCCAGACGCTCCAGCGACACCGCGATCGGTCTTCTTTGCCGACAGCGTTGATCCCGACCACACCAGCCGTTTCGCCTCGGTCTCGCTGATCGCCGAGGCCAAGCTGCTGTGGCGGCCGTTCGAGGCCTGGCTGCGCCGAATACGGGTCGCCCACGCCGAACAGCTTCTGCGGGTGAAGGGGATGCTGGATATCGAAGGCTCCGCCGGCCCGGTGGTCGTGCAAGGCGTCCATCACGTGCTGAACGCGCCGGTCGAACTCGACACATGGCCGGTGGGTCAGCGCAAATCTCGGCTTGTCCTGATCGCGGATCGTGCCACCATCGACGACGCGCGCCAAAGCTGGATAGAAGCGCTTCCTGGAATGACCGCGCCAAAATAGGAGGAACAAGCCGTGCGTGCCATCGACGTCCACGTCCATCCGATGAACCCGGCCTATGTCGAGGCCAGCGCGCCCTTCATGCCCGCCGCCCAGCGCATGTTCAAAGGCAAGTTCGCTGCCAGGCCTGACACCCAGATCGCCGAGGATTTCCGACGAGACGACGCGCTGGCGATCCCGATCGCCTGGGACGCCGAACACGGCGCGGCCGGCGGCCGCTATTCGAATGAGGACCTCGCCGCCCTGACCCGTGACTATCCCGATGTCTTCCTGCCGGGCTGGGCGATGGTCGATCCCTGGCGCGGCCGCAAGGGGCTGGAGGAGATCGAACATGCCATCAAGCACCTCGGCCTGATGGGGGTGAAGTATCAACCGCCGGTGCAGGGGTTCTCGCCGAACGACAAGCAGTTCTATCCGATCTGGGATTTGCTTCAGTCGCTGGGCGCACCGGTGCTGATCCATTGCGGCACCACCGCGATCGGCGCCGGCGAACCCGGCGGTCTGGGCTACAAGCTGGGCCACGCCCGCCCGATCCCGAACATCGACGACGTCGCGGCGGATTTCCCGCGGCTGAACATCGTCGCCGCGCATCCCGGCTGGCCCTGGACCGAGGAGTTGATCGCGGTCGCCATCCATAAGGGTAACGTGTCGATCGATATCTCCGGCTGGGGACCGAAATACATCCCCGCCGCGCTGAAGCACGATATGCAGCGCCGCCTGCAGGACAAGGTCCTGTTCGGGTCGGATTATCCTGGCTGGAGCGCCGGGCAATGCTGCGATGAGTGGGAGATGGAAGGGTTCAAGCCGGGCATCGTGGAGAAGCTGTTCCACCAAAACGCCATCCGTATTCTGAAATTGGAAGACGCCGTGGCCCGCGCAACCGGGACGAAGGGTTAGTCATGCGCACACAGGTTGGCATCATCGGCGCTGGCCCCGCTGGACTGTTTCTCTCGCTGCTGCTGCATCGCGTCGGCATCGAATCGGTCATCATCGAATCGCGCAGCCGAAAGGATGTGGAAGAAACCGTCCGCGCGGGCGTACTGGAACACTGGGTCGTGGACCTGATGAAGGACCTCGGCCTGGGTGAGCGGATGCTGCGCGAGAGCCATTTCCACTCCGGCATCACGCTGCAATGGAACCGGGAACGCCACCACGTTGACATCCAAGGCCTGACCGGCGGCAAGGGTGTGACCGTCTATCCGCAACACGAAGTGCTGAAGGACCTGATCGCCGGACGGCTGGGGCAGGGCGGGGAGATCATCTTCGGTGTCAGTGGCGCGGCGTTCCGCGACGTCGATACCGATCATCCGTCGATCGTCTTCACCCGTGACGGTGCTCCAGACGTCATCCAGTGCGACTACGTGATTGGCGCGGACGGGTTTCATGGTCCGGGCCGGCAGGCGATTCCGGCGGCGCTGCGCAAGGAATACCAGAAGGTCTATCCGTTCGGCTGGTTGGGCATCCTGACCAACGCCCCGCTCTCATGGCACGAACTGATCTATACCAACCAGCAGGACGGTTTCGCCCTGCTGAGCACTCGCTCACCCGAGGTGCAGCGGATGTATATCCAGTGCGACCCGACCGACGACATCGCCAACTGGTCCGACGCCAGGATCTGGGATCAGTTGCAAGTTCGGCTTGCCACCAACGACGGCTGGACACTGACCGAGGGGCCGATCTTCCAGAAGGGTATCATCCCGTTGCGGTCGTTCGTTTGCGAGCCGATGCAGTACGGCCGGTTGTTCCTCGCCGGCGACGCCGCGCACATCGTTCCGCCCACGGGCGCGAAGGGCCTGAACCTCGCGGTCGCCGATGTGCTGGTGCTGTCGCGGGCGCTGGACGCCCAATACAAGCACAACCGCCGGGATTCGCTGGATCGCTACAGCGCGACCTGCCTGCGCCGCGTTTGGAAGGCGGAACGGTTCTCGTGGTACATGACCACGATGCTGCACAAAAACGAGCACGAGACAGACTTCGAGCAGCGGATTCATTTCGCCGACCTCGATCTGGTGCGCACGTCGGAGGCGTCGGCCCGCTCGCTGGCGGAAAACTACGTCGGCCTGCCGTTCGACTGACGGGCGGCGAAGTCCAACACGGCGCTGACGTGCGCTTTCCAACTGGTCGGCTGCCATTCCGGCATCCGGGCTTTCTGCTCGGCGCGGCGGGGTGACGGTTCGACGGCGTAGTCCATGACGGCGGCTTGCCACGCGGGGGTATCGAGCGGGTCCAGATAGTCCGGCACGTTGCCGCCGGCCTCGCGCAGGGCCGGCAGATCGCTGCACAGGACCGGGGTTCGGCATGCCAAGGCCTCGGCCACCGGCAGTCCGAACCCCTCGGCGAAACTTGGCATCAGCAGTGCCCGAGCACCGTGCATCAGGCCAGCCATGGTTGAATCGTGGATGTTGCCGCATTCCGTCACATGGCCGCGCAGGACTTCGCAACGATCCAGCAGGTCCAGAACATTTTCGTTCTCCCACCCACGCCGGCCGATGATCAGTAATCGGGGAGCGCGTTCACCGTAGCGCGCGATCAGGCGGCGCCAGAGGTGCAGAAGCAGCAGGTGGTTTTTGCGCGGCTCGATCGTGCCGACGGCCAGAAAGTAGGGGCGGGCGTCGTCGGGCGCGTCGATCGGAACATCAAGCGATTTCACGTCCACGCCCAACGGGGCCACCAGAACCGGTCGCTCGGCCGGCAGATAGGACGCCAGCGCGGAGCCGGTCGCCGCCGAATTGACCACCACGCCGTTCGCGAGCCGGCGAACCGTGGCGATGCGGCGGCGATGGCGGTCTGCCTCGCCCGGCCGGCCATATTCCGGAAATTCCAACGGAATCAGATCGTGGATCAGCGGCACGAACGCCGCCCCTGACCGCCGCAGCGCCGTCTCCAGCGCGGCCTGACGCTGCAAATGCCGGTGCGACACCAGAAGATACACCGCCGCCGGATCGGCGGGACACGGGGAGACCACCGCTCGGCCCATCAATCGCAGCGCATCCGCCCGGCACGACTGGATCTGGCCATCGTTCCACGCTTGCCGCACCCGTGCCAGGAACCGTCGTATCGCCCGATCAGGCAAGAGCGAAAATCGGCTCGACCAGCGGTTCAGCATCACGAACCGCGTCCGCTCCGGCGCGATCGCCAGCAGGTTTTCCGCGTAGGCCAGTTCGACGCGGTCGATGCCGGTAAAGGATCCAACCACGGCCCGCTCCAGCAGCCGAGCGACGTCGAGCCAGATCATGGTCACGCGCGGGCTACTGCTTCGGTAACGATATCGTCGATCCGGGTCATGGCATCGCGCCCGGCCTCGATACGGGCGACCGCACCCGAAACAGCGCGTGCGACCCCGTCGCTGGTGAAGAAGTCGCCTTCCAGCAGGCAGGCATGGGTCAGAACGCGCCGGAACGCGTCGAACAGTCCCGCATCCGGCGGGTTAGGTCCGGACCAGAAGGTTTCCAGCGAGCCTTGATGGGTCAGCCCGGGCAGATCGTAAACCGAACGGCCAAGCGCGATGACCGGGACACCGCTGGCTAGCGCGAAGGTGGCCGATGTGCTGTTCACCGTGACCATTCCCAGGGCACTGTCCAGCAGATCCTGAAGATCGCACTGTTCGACCAGCACCACGCGGCCGGTAACACCGGCATCGCGCGCCGCGGCCCGGGTCACCGCACGCCAGTCGATCACCCCGTTGTCCAGCGGATGTTCCTTGACCGCCAGCACGGTGTCCGGCGGGGCGTGATGGGCGAAGGATGCTACCACCAGCCGGATCGCATGCATCATGCCACCAATTTCGGAGTGGCAGAGGATTTGTGAATCGTTATCCATCTGTATTGGCAGTACATAGAACCCGCCCTTGGCCGCGCGTGCTGTCTGGATCGCCGTCTTGCTGCGGCGTTTCGCGAAGGGCGCCCGCACGGTGCGCTTGATCCAGCCGGCCGCCTCATGCGGCAAAGACCAGCCGCGATGGGTCGCATAGCGCGGAAAGAATGGCCGCAGCGCCAGGCAGGCCGCGCCATAGGCAATGCAGTCGCGCGCTCGGGTCCGCACCAAAGGCGGGACATGAGGAAGCGCCGGTCGTGGCGGCAACAGCCCCGCCGCCACATGATACGCGGCGACACCGCGCGGCAGGCGAGAATAGCCGTTGACGCCGCCTACTTCCAACGTGATCCAGTCGGGCCGCAGATAGCCTTCCTCGAATACATGGACGGTGATGCCGCGCCGGTTAGCCAGCTCGATAGCCACCCGATGCAGGGGGCGGCAGTCGCCATGCAGAACCAGGTCGGTTGGATCGAAATCCAAGATCAGCCGCTGCAGGAACGCCGGCCACTCCCCCGGGCGACCGCGGAAGTCGGTGGACGGCAGCACCGGCCAGTTCAGCCGGTCGCCACCATTGAAATTCACCCGCAGCACGCCGTGGCCGCGCCCGTTCAGCGCCTGACCAAGCGCGTGCATGAACGCGCCCGGGACGCCTTGTAGAAAGAGAAACCGCCGTCGGGGAAAAGCCCGGACGACGGAATGAAGCGATCGTATGCGTGCGGCCGAATCGAAGGTGGCGGCTTCGAACGAAGCTGCTTTCATGGGCTCATATTCCAGATCATTTATCAAATTCCAGTCAAAGCAGATGCCTGTCTGGTTCCATTTCCGGAAAGTAAGCGAAACAGGTTAACAAAACCTTTTTTAAGGGCCGGTAAGACACAAAACCCCGCATGATTTTTTTCTGCGGCAACGGCGGCGCGTTAACTATTCGTAAAGGATTAGGCCGGTACAAGTGCAGTCAACGCATCGCCGAGTATGTCCATTTGCGGACACCTGGGGCGTTTCGCGAGGGACAGGAGGTCTCGTTTGTTCGACGGAGCAACCCCACCGCGATCTGGCCCGCTTCGCCTGGCGATTGTGAGTACCTATGACGAAATGTGCGGCATTGCCGGCTACACGCGTGCGCTGGAACAGCAGTTACGTCCGCACGCCGAAGTGACAGTCTTCGACCTGGACCAGTATCTGTTGCGCAGCCCGCACGCCCGGGTGCAGCGTCTGGCGGACCTGTACATCAAGAACGTCGCGGCGAACCTGCATGAATTCGACAGCGTGAATATTCAGCTTGAGTACGGCACGCTTGGGCGGACCGAGCATCAAATTAACCGGCGTTTGCGCCGGCTGGTAAACGCCGCGCCGGCGGTGTCGGTCACATTCCATACGATACTGGGCCACGAGCCCCTGGACTGGGCGGCGATCGGCCGGAGCTTGCTGACAGGCCAGGTAAACCGAGCGGTACAGATAGTGAAGGGATTCCGGCGCGGCCGTGAACTCGGCGCCCGTACCTACCGGTTGCTGCATGCCCGGCAGAAGACCCACCCAGTCAATGTAATCGTCCATACAAAACGCGATGCACGCCTGCTGCGCGACGTGTTCCGTATCCGGAACGTCGATCACCATCCGCTGAGCTATGTCTCCCCCGAACAGGCGGAGCGCGTACGCCAGGCAGCTACGCGGGACCAGTTTCCAATTCTGCGGACCCTGCCGCCCGACGCGAAGCTGATTGGCTCGTTTGGGTTCCTTTCGCGCTACAAAGGCTTCGAAACTGCCCTGCGCGCACTGCACTATTTGCCCGAGGACCATCATTTGCTGATCTTCGGCGGGATCCATCCGCAGACGATCAAGCGCGAGCAGGCGGTGGATCCGTATATCCAAACCCTGTTGGATGCGAGCCATATCGGCCGCACCATCCTCGATACGGTCAGCGAAAAGGGGACGCCGATGACGCTGAACCTGGACGCGGCATCGAGGGATTTGCTCGCCCGTCATCCCGAGGATCTGCAACACCGGGTTCACTTCCTCGGGGTCCATAACGACGAGGGTTTCCTGCGTGCCATGGCGCTGTGCGACACCGTTGTGCTGCCTTACCTGGAGGTCGGCCAGTCGAGTTCCGGCCCGATCGCGATGGCGCTGGAGATGGGATGCCGCGTGCTGGCGTCCCGCACTTTGGCGTTCCTGCAATACGCCCGGTACCATCCGGACCAGGTCGAGTTCTTCGATATCGGCAACTATGCCGAACTGGCCGATCTGATCCGCGCCGGGACACCGGCGCCCGGCCGCGAGCGGCAACTTGCATTCAATACAGAAACAAATGTCGCCTTGTATTTGAAAGCCAACCAGCCCCGCCTCCGCTGGAGCGCCAGGCGAACGGATGCAAAAGGCGCGATGGAGCCAGTGGCATGACATCGTCGTTCCACCAGCGGGGCCGATCGCGACTAGGGCCGGTCACGCTTTTGACCGCCGGCCTGGCTCTCGCCGCCTGCTCCGCTTTGCCCGGCAGTGGACCACGCACGGTGGATATCGAGCACGGCGACGGATCGTACACGCTGATCGATCTCAACGCGGTCAATGTCCGATCCGTTGCCGCTGTCGCGACCGCGCCGAAACCGGAACTGCCGCCCGGCCGTGTCAACGGGTTGATCGGGGCAGGGGACCTGCTGAAAATCGCGTTGTGGGAGCCGAATCCGGCGGGCACCTCACTAACCGCTGACAAGGCCGGCATCGACATCGCGGCGCGCGTCGGGATCGATGGGACGATCGGCGTGCCCTATGTCGGCCGGGTTCATGCCGCCGGACGCACTCCGGCGCAGATGGAGCGCGACATCCAGGGGCGTCTGGCATCGGTGTCACCCGGCGCCCAGGTGGCGGTGCTTGTCACGGAGGACCTGACCAATGACGTGATCGTACAAGGCGATGTCGGCAGACCCGGCCGCTATCCCGTGGTTCCCGGCTCCAGCGGCGTACTGGATATTCTCGCCATGGCTGGCGGGGCGCACACATCGAACCGTCAAGGTTTGGTGCGCATCACCCGTGGCGGTCATGCCGTCACCCGGACGTTGTCGCAATTGATCGGCGACCGCACATTGGAAGGCGATCTCGCGCCCGGTGATCGCATTCTGGTGCTGCCGCGGACCGCCAATTACTACGCGTTCGGGGCGGTCAACCGCCCGGGCGAACAACCCTATGACGCCGATGAGCTGAACCTGTCCAACGTGCTCGCGCGCCTGGCGGGGCTTTCCGACGATCGCGCCGACCCGGCCGCGGTTTTCGTTTACCGGCGAGACGCGGCGGCGCAGACCATCTACCGGCTGAACCTGCGGGACCCCAGTGGGTTCTTTGTCGCCCAAGCCTTCCCCGTTCTGCCCAACGACACGATCTACGTCAGCAATGCACCGATCGCCGAGGCCGCCAAGGTCTTTCAACTGCTGATCGGCGTCAGCAACATCGGTGCGATGCCGCGCAACATGGGCGCGCAGTATTGACCGCCGATTTCCAGGCCCGCGCAGAAGCCGCGGCTACCGCGGCGCGGGCGGCACCGACTGATGTAGATGTTCTGCTCTACGCCGCGGAGATGTTCCTGCGTGCCGGAGACATCGGTCGAGCGACGGCGTTCGCTCGTGACGCGGTGGCGGCCGCACCAGGAAGCTTCCGCGCGGCCCGGACCTTGAGCGGATTTCTGGATGCGGGCGGCGCTAGGGGGGAGGCGATCCGATGGGCGGAGGAAGCCGTCCGCCTGGAGCCGTTGGACCCCGAAATTCGGCTCCATTTTGGGAGTCTTCTGGCGGCCAGCCAACGCTGGCAGGAAGCGGCGGACCATCTGGCGGTTCATGTCTGTTCACCGGGAGCGAGGGCGCAGGGATGGCGGCTTCTGTCGTCGGTGCTGCATCAGGCGGGTGACGCCGAACGGGCGACCGAGGCGGCACGACAGGCTGTCTCGGCCGATCCCGAGGCGATCGAGTACCGGCTGCATCTGGCGTCTATGTTGTCTGCCCGCGCCCTGTTCGACGCCTCGCTGGATGTGCTCGCCGAGGCGCCGGACGATGCGAGGGTCTGGCGGGCGCGAGCCTGTGCCCTCGCCGCCTCAGACCGCCTGGGAGAGGCGTTGGAAGCGGCACGGCAGGCCGTCCACCTCGCCCCGGGCGACCCGGACTGCCAGGCGGACCTTGACCACGTTTCCGGGCTGTGCGGCCTGCCGTTGGTGACGGATCCCGGCCAATGGACGATCGAACCCCGTCGCCGGGTTGTGGAGCGCCCCGTTCGCCCGTTCGGAAGCGCGATCGCGACCCGGTGTCGCGTCGCCTACGCAATCATGCTGCGCGACATCCGGACGCGGTTCGGCCACACGCGCCTGGGCTATCTGTGGGCGATTCTGGAGCCGATTTCCCATTTGATGACGCTGGGCACGGTATTTTTCCTGCTGAACACCGCGCCGCCTCCGATCGGGGACAATCTGTTCCTGTTCTACATCTCCGGTCTGCTGCCGTTCCTGATGTTCTCCCACGTCTCGCATGAAGTGATGGCGGCGTCGGACTCCAATACCATGCTGTTCATGCTGCCGATCGTCAGGCGAACCGACGTGATGGTCGCCCAGGCGCTGCGACAGGTGGCGACCGAGCTGTGCGTGGAGTTGGTGATTTTCGGCACCGCGGGGCTGGCTGGATTGCAGGCCATGCCGGCGGACATCCTGACCTGTATCGTCGCCCTGCTGGCGCTGTGGCTGCTGGCCGTTGGGGTTGGCGCGATCAACATGGTCATTGTCGGGCTGTTTCCCTCTTACGCCACTTTCTACGAAGCCGTAATCCGGCTGCTGTATTTCGGATCCGGCATTTATTACTCGCCGATCGCGATGCCGGACTGGGTGCGGGCGTATCTGACCTGGAACCCGGTCTTGCAGGCGATCGAGTATTTTCGCAGCGGCTTCTTTGCCCAGTACCAGCCGCACTGGCTGGATGTGAACTACCTGCTGTTGTGGGTCTTGTCGTCGGTTGGAATTGGCTTCGCGATGGAGCGATCATTGCGCGGGCGGATGGAGGTGCCGACGTGATCGTGCTTGACCACATCCACAAGGGATATCGCACGATCCATGGCCGCCGCATCGTGCTGAACGATGTCAGCGTCAGGCTGTCCGAGGGGCGGGGCCTTGGCGTGCTGGGGGCGAACGGGTCCGGCAAGTCAACACTGATCCGGCTGCTGGCCGGGACTGAACGGCCCGATTCCGGCCGGATCGCGCGCGGTGGCCGGAATGTAAGCTTTCCGCTCGGTTTTGGCGGCACGCTGCACCCGGCGCTGAGCGGACGGGAGAACGTGACCTTTCTCGCTCGGCTCTATGGCGTCGATCCGCGGCAGGCGGTGGATTTTGTCGCCGACTTCGCCGAACTGGGCCCGTACTACACCATGCCGGTTGGCACATACTCGTCGGGCATGCGGGCGAAGCTGGCGTTTGGCGCCTGCCTCGCGATCCAGTTCGATGTCTATCTGATCGATGAAATCACCGCGGTCGGCGACGCTCGCTTCCGCGTCCGTTGCCTGGATGCGTTTCGCCAACGAATGGAGCGGGCCGACGTGATCATGGCCTCGCACGACTACGAAACGATGCGGGCCTATTGCGATACCGGCGCGGTCCTGGCCGACGGGCGGCTGACGCTGTTCGACTCCCTGGAAGACGCCATTCGCCAACACGAACGCATTGTCCGCAACAGCCACGCTGGCGTCATGGAGTTGACATGAGTACCACGGTCGTCGTTTCGCCCGGCCTTATGCCGCTGGGGCTGCACCCAAGGGGGTCCAGACGGTTGATCTCCCTGCTGGCGGCGATTTTGCTGCCGCTGCTTGTCGTGGGGGCCTATCTCTACGGCTTCGCGGACGATCAATATATAACGGAATTCCGCTTCAGCGTCCGCCATCAGGCGCCGCTGCGGATGGAAGCAATGACGGCATCCTCGATGGCGGGGCCGCTGAGCGGCGGCGGAACCGCGCTGGCCGTGATCAATGATTCGCAGATCGTCATCCAATACCTGAAGAGCCGGCAGATCATCGACGACATTGCCGCGACGGGTATCGACCTGGACGCGATCTATGGTGCGGGAGACAAGGATTTCCTGGCGCATCTGCGGCAAGGCGCGGCGGCGGAGGAACGGTTGCGGTACTGGCGTCGCATGGTCGATCCGTTCTTCGACATGACCACCGGCATCGTATCGGTGGAGGTGCGTGCCTTCCGCCCGGAAGATGCCCAGTTGGTGGCGTCCCGGACCTTGGCGCTGGCGGAAAAGCTGGTTAACGAAATCTCCGATCGTTCGCACCGTGACGTGCTGGCCTACGCCGAAAAAGAGGCGGCGGACAGCGAGGTCAAACTGAAGGCGGCGCAGGCGGCACTGTCAGCCTACCGCAACGAACATGCGGTATTGTTTCCCGAGATGCAGGCAACGGAAAGTACCACGGTCGGCGGCCTGGTGGAGCAAAGCCTGATCGAGGCAAAGACGGCCTTCAGCGCGCAACTCGCGCAGGGGGTTTCGCGGGATTCGATGCAAATGCGCATCCTGGCAAACCGCATCGCCGCGATGGAAAGCGAACTGCACGGCGTGAACGGGCGAATGGCACAACTGGATGGCGCCAACTCGCTGGCATCGGTCATGTCCCAATACGGCATACTGAAGGTCAGCGAAGAGATCGCCGCCCGGGTCTACGAGCGGGCACTGATGTCGCTGCAGGATGCGCGGAATGCCGCCAGCGAGCAGGGCGTGTATTTGACCGCATTCGTCCGGCCGTCACTTCCGCAGGATTCCATGTATCCGCTGCGCTGGCGCGTGATGCTGGAAGCGGCGGTGGTCGGCTTCGCCGCTTGGTGCCTGCTTCAGTTGATCTACCACGGTATCCGCGACCATCTGGACTAAGGGAACGGCCTGTCATGCTTCCGGGAAAATACGCCAGGATTTACCACTATCACCTGAAGAAATGCGGCGGGTCCACCCTGAATCGGTGGCTGGATTCGCTCACATCCGACGACAGGACGTTCGACCCGACCTGGCAATCGTCCTGGCTGCTGGGGGACTGGCGGACTGAGATGAATATCTTCCCATCTGCCAGCGACACCGCAACGCAACACGCCTTGTTCCATTGGGCCGATGTGGTTCATTCCCACGCCGCGCTGCGTCGGTTTGCGCCTCCTGGCACGCTCTGCTTCACGATACTGCGCGACCCGGTGGAAAGGGTTGCTTCCCAGATTGCCGACTGGCGGCGGCTGGTGCCGGCGGATACGGTAGCGGAGCCGGACTCGATACGGGAACTGGGCGCCGACGCGGGGCGGTTACCGATCCGGACGTTTCTGGAACGTTACTGGAATCGCGAGGGCCGGATGCAGTTGGACAACTACCTGACCCGGTCGCTCGCCGCGGGGCGGATCGGACGGCAGGTCCTGCGGGCGGAGAATGCCGAAACGCTGCTGGACGTCGCGCTGGACATCCTGGAGCAGGATTACGACCTGGTCGGCCTTCTGGAAGAGTTCGATATCAGCCGGAATGCGCTCTGCGCGATCGCCGGTCTGCCGCCGGCGCGCCCGATCGCCACGCTGAATGTGTCCCGGCCGGATCGGACCATCGATCCCGAGATCGAGGACGCTCGGGATATCCTGCAGGAGGCCACCCGGGTGGACCGGATCGTCTATCAGCGCGCGCGCGCCCTGTTTGACGACCGTTACCGGACGCTGGGGGAAACCTATGACGCGCGGACGTTCGAACGCGACCACGCTTCGCGCTTGCTGGGCCATTTGAAGGGTGGCCATCGTGATGGCGCGACCCGCTACTCGGTTCGTGCCCCCTTGATCGGTTCAGGCTTTCACGGGCGCGACCGTGCCGGGGAACCGGTCTGCGCGGTGTGGACAGGACCCGAGACCACCGCGACGCTGTATATCCCGACGCCGCCGGATATGCAGGTGTCGCTGTTGGTGTGGATACGGGGCTACGCCGCCGACCGCCAGCGTGAGCAGTTGCGGGTCAGGGTCGATGGCCACCCGGCGGTGCATCACCTGACCCCCTGCCGCGGTTACGCCGACCTTCTGACCGTCGATGCCTGCTCGGTTCGCGATTTCGTCCGGCTGGAGATCGAACTCGATGAGACGGTCGATGCCATGCAAGCCGGGTGCGAAGGCTTCGATGATCGCAAGCGTGGGATATCCTTTGACGCCTATGGTTGGCGCCCCCTGCGCCCAAACTGCGGCACACGGGGGTTCGCCTGATATCGGGGTTTAATCGGACTCCGGCAGGATATCGGTCTTCAACAGCAGGATTTCGCCCATCCAGGTCGCGTTGAGCGTGTGGTCATCGCGCGGCCGCCCTGACTCCGGATGCAGCAGGACGGTCAGGCCCTGCCGGTTCATCATCACGAATGGCACCAGCGTGGGAAACTGATCCGGCAAGAACTGAATCTGGTACATCGCCGAGGGATGCGGTCCGACCGGGACATCGTGCCACCTTCCCATGCGGACGGTGAACCGTTCCTCGACCCAGGCGCGTAGCTGGGCGGCACGCTCACGGGTTTCGGGATCGTAATAGACGTGCATGTGATAGTCATTAATCCTTGCGGGATCGACTTGCATTACGCGTCCTTCTGCAACAGATGTTTGACGTCGCGCTTGGTGACCTTGCCATACCCGGACTTCGGCAGCTCAGACCAGAATACGAACTGATGCGGCCATTTGTATTTCGCCAGCCGCCCGTCCAGGTGCGACAGCAATTCCTCGGACGTGGTGCTGACACCCGGTTCCAGTACCAGCACGGCCGTGCCGCTCTCGCCCCATTTCTCGTGCGGCATGCCGACGACGCAGGCTTCGGCGACGGCTGGGTGTAGCAGCAAGGCTTCCTCGATCTCGCGCGGATACACGTTCGACCCGCCCGAGATATACATGTCCGACGCGCGCCCGGTGATATAGACGAACCCGCGTGCATCCATGTGGCCCAGATCGCCGGTATGAAACCACCCATGAGCGGTGGCCTTGGCTGTCGCCTCCGGATTGTCGTGGTAACCGGCGAAGACCCCCGGGCCGCGCACGCAGATTTCCCCGGACACGCCGGGGTCCACCATTCGTCCGGCGTCGTCCAGGATCGCGACATCCATGCCTGTGCGCGGGAATCCGCAGCTCCCGACCGGCATTTCGTCGTCGCTTTCGCTGTGCAGGGCAGGGGGCAGGACAGTGATGTTACCCGTAACTTCACCCATGCCGAAGTATTGCACCAGGACCTTACCCAGCTTGCGAAGGGCATGGGCCTGGTCGGCGCGATACATCGGGGCGCCGGCGTAGATGACATAGCGCAATGAGGAATGGTCGTAGCGATCCACCGCCTCATGGCGGGTCAGCATCGTCAGGATCGTCGGCACGGTGAACATGTTGGTCACGCGGTGCTGTTCGACCAGCCGCCACGCTTCCTCGCAATCCAGCCGTTCGCCGGACAGCAGGATGGTCGCGGCACCACGGGCAACCTGAGGCAGGGCGTGGATACCGGCGCCGTGCGACAATGGTGCCACGCACAACGAGGCATCCTGTTCGGTCGTCGCCGGCATCAGGTCGCACAGATGGTTGCAGACGACATAATCAAGCTGCCCGTGCGTCAGCACACCCGCCTTCGGACGGCCCGTCGTGCCCGATGTGTAGAAGAACCATGCCGGATGGTCACGATCGACGTCAGCCGGCTGGGTCAGCTTCGACGGGAACGCCGCATAGGATTCCCAATCGTCCACACCTTCGCCGCCGATGGAAATCTCCAGCCGGCAGGCCAGATTTTCCAACCGAGCGACCGTCGCATGGTCGGGGAACGCGGTGTCGAAGATATGCACCGAGGCGCCGGACGACTGCGCCAGATAGGCAACCTCGGGCGGGGTCAGCCGGAAGTTGGTCGGCACCCAGGTGGCGCCGATCATCCAGGTGGCGAACATCGTCTCCATCACCGCATTGGAGTTGCGGGCATGGAGCAGCACGCGGTCACCGTGGCGCACGCCGCGTTCAGCCAGTGCCGCGGCGGCGGCCTGGACCCGGTCGCGAAACGACTCCCAGGTCCAGGTGGTTTCACGCCAAACGATCGCGGGCCGTTCGGGAAAACGCCGAGCGGTCTGGATCAGAAAGGAGGCGAGGTTAGCGGTGGGGATCAGCGGAGTGGCTCCAGAATCGAGACGTAGTTGGCAACAGCGGCGCCGCCCATGTTGAACACCGCACCAAGATCGGCTTTCGGCAACTGCATGCCGGCGGGTGCCTGACCGGTAAGCTGCATCGCGGTGATGGCATGCATCGACACGCCGGTGGCGCCGATCGGGTGGCCCTTCGCCTTCAGCCCGCCGGACGCGTTGATCGGCAGTCGGCCGTCCTTCTGCGTCCAGCCCTCCAGGATCGCGCGCTTGCCCTGGCCGGGGGCGGTCAGACCCATCGCCTCATATTCCAGCAGTTCGGCGATGGTGAAGCAGTCGTGCGATTCCACGAACGACAGATCCGACAGCTTGGTATCCGAAGACCGCAGCGCATCCGCCCATGCTCGGGCCGCCCCCTCGAACTGGGTGATGTCCCGCTTGCTGATCGGCAGGAAGTCGTTGACCTGCACGGCGGCACGGAAGCGGACGGCCTTGCCCATAGCCCGAGCGGTGTCCTCGTCGGCCAGCACCAGCGCGGCCGCGCCGTCGGAGACCAGCGAGCAGTCAGTGCGCTTCAGCGGCGGAGCGACGTATGGGTTCCGTTCACTGACGTTGCGGCAGAAATCGAACCCTAGGTCCTTGCGCATCTGCGCGTAGGGATTGTCCACGCCGTTCTTGTGGTTTTTCGCCGCGATCGCTGCCAGCGCATCGGACTGGTCGCCGTAGCGCTGGAAATAGGTCTCCGCGATGCGGCCGAACACGCCGGCGAACCCGGCGGGGATATCGGCTTCTTCCTTTTGGTAGCTGGCCTTCAGCAGGATGTCGCCGACTTCCTTGCCCGATGTGGCGGTCATCTTTTCCACGCCGATCACCAGCGCGAAGCGGCCGCGGCCGGACAGCAGGAAGTCACGCGCGCCATGCACGGCGGCGGAGCCGGAGGCGCAGGCGTTCTCATACCGCGTGATCGGCTTGAACCGCAGTTCGGGGACGTGTTGCAGCACCAGCGACGCAGGGAAGTCCTGGGCCGAAAATCCGTTGTTGAACAACGAGACGAAGGTTCCCTCGATGTCATGCGGCGCGATGCCGGCATCGGCGATGGCGGCGCCGGCGACGCGACCGATCAAGGACTCGATATCGGGGTCCTCAAGCTTGCCAAAGGGCGTATGCGCCCAGCCGACGATGCAGGCTTCGGTCATGTGGGTCCCTCCTGGGAGTGCGGTTTCACGGAAGATTAGCGGATTGGGAGCTGCATGGCGAGGCGGGGCGGCCTATCCATCCGGGATTGCGTCTTATTTCGATGAGTTTCATCGCAACATTCCGGCAAAGACCTGTTGCAGGAAGTAAGTAAATCGTGAGATAAGTCCGATCATACACTTAACGGTGAGTTCTTATGTTTTAACAATACTTAGTTCGTATTTGTCTCCAAAGATCGTTCTATCAAAGCACGAACGGGGACACTCAAGTGCGGATCAATTTCATTTACGACAGCAGCGTGGCCGCCGCTCCGGCCGCCTTCAAAACGGCACTGGCCGAGGCAGCCGCTTATCTGGACAGCCTGATCACCAACACCATCACGGTGAACATTCAGGTCGGCTGGGGCGAGGACAATGGCGCGGCGATTACGCCCAACAGCCTGTCCACCGGGGGGCCGCGGCAGGCCGGAATCGGCATGACCTACGCCCAGTTGAAAGCCGCCCTGACCACCAACGCGACCAGTGCGGCGGATCAGACGATGCTGGCGAATATGCCCGCGACCGACCCCACCAATGGCGGCAATTTCTACATCACCGCCGCGCAACAGAAGGCGTGGGGACTGCTGCCGGCGACCGGTGCCGAGATCGACGGGAATATCGGTTTCAGCGCGACCGTAAACTGGACCTTCGACCCCAATAATCGGTCCGCGGCCGGCGCCTATGATTTCATCGGCGATGCCGAGGCTGAAATCACCCACGCGATTGGGCGGTTTCCGGGGCTGCAGCTATCCGCGCCGGGCTGGTACTCGCCGCTGGATCTGATGCGCTACGCCAGTCCGGGGGTCAACGGACTGTCAGTGGGTGCGCCAGCCTATTTCTCAATCAATGGCGGCGCGACCAACCTGAATGCGTTCAACACCATCGGCGACCCCAGTGACTGGACGACGTCGGTTCGCAGCGACGCGTTCGGCGACGGGTACACCGGCCAGACCATGGTCATGACTCAAACGGATCAGACCCTGCTGGATACACTGGGCTACACGATCGCAGGTGCGCCAATCCCGGCGCCAACCCCGACACCGACGTCCACACCCGCTCCGACACCAACGCCCACTTCAACGCCGGCGTTATCCGCGGCGCAGGAGGCGCGGATTCTCAGTCTTGCGAATGTTACCTTCGGCGCGGCGCCGACGCAGGCGGAGTTCGATGCGGCCGCGACCATCGTGATCGGCGGCGGCAGCCTGAACCAGGTCGCCATGGCCTTCATGCAGGACCCCGAGTACAGCGCGGTTTATGGAGGCGATAAGACGCCCAGCAGCTTTGTTCACGCGGTGTTTGCTGAAGCGCACATCCCGGCGAATGCGTGGGTCGAAATGAAAGATATTCGATCGATTGCTTATGGAAGCCTATCCCGAGCGGATATGCTGGTTATGGCTTCGCAGGATTCCGCGCATACGGCGTACATGTCCACCTTGTCCCCGGCTGCCGCCGGTTACACCCTGGCCGTAACCCCACATAGTTGAACCACGGGCCGGGGCTATTCCGCCATCATCAGCCCGGCCAAGGCCCTTGGTTCCGTCAGCATCGGATAGTGGCCGGTATCGAGTTCGTACCACCTTGCCTTCAGCGTCTCGGCGGCGCGCTTCTGGTGCGAAACCGGCGGATTGACGCTCTGCCTGCACCAGATCACCGAGGCGTTCCAACTTTGCTGCCAGAAACTGTCCAGCTTCACCGGGGCGGCCATCGCCGCGACCGGATGCGGGGTGTATCGCGCCAGCGCCCATTCCTTCGTCGGCCCGTCCAGGGAGATGAACATGCGGTTCGCCGCATCCTCCCGCGTCGGGCCGGTGCCGATCGCGTCCGTCACGGCGCCGGGACGCTTGACGTGGTCGGCGACGGATTCACCGTTGAACAGCGCCAGGGCATCGGCCATCACGATCCGGCCAATCCGGTCGCGTGCGGTTTCGGCGACGCGAGCGGCGACCATGCCGCCGCAGCTTGTGCCGACCAGGACGATGTCGTGCAGGTCCTCGAAAAACAGCATCTCGACGATCTCGGCCGCCTGCGATTCCGTATCGATCCCCGGACGAAGCGCGTGCCGGCGTTCGGCGCATCCATCCAGGGTCGGCGTGAACACGTTATGGCCGGCGGCGCGCAGATGCGGCGTGACCCGGTTCCAGATCCAGCCGCCCTGATAGGCGCCGTGCAGCAGCACATAGGTTGCCATTTTGGCCGTCTCCCCTTCATTCTGGGCACAACATCAGCACAGCAAACGGGGAAACGCCATGGCGAGCCAGACGGTCGGTTTCTATAGCGAGGGCACACGGCTGTCCGGCGACCTGTTCCTGCCCGAGGATTTGAACCCCGGCGAGCAACGCGCCGGCATACTGCTCTGTCACGGCTACACCGGCGTGCGGAACCTCTATCTCCCCGACACCGCCAAGGCGCTGACCGACGGCGGCTATGTCGTGCTGACCTTTGACTACAAAGGGTGGGGCGACAGCGACGGCCCGAAGGCCCGCCTGTCGCCCTATGGGCGTGTCATAGACTCCCAGGCCGCACTCACCTTTCTGGGCGCCCAACCGATGGTCGATGCGGACAGGCTTGGCATCTACGGGACCAGCTATGGCGGCGCGACCGTGGTTTGGACGGCGGCGGTCGATCCGCGGGTAAAGGCCGTCGTCTCCGTCGTCGGCATCGGCAACGGCCGCCGCTGGATGCGCAGCGTCCGCCATCCCGATGAGTTCGCCGATCTGCTAAAACGCTCGGAACAGGATCGTATCCAGCGCGTACTGACTGGAAAGTCGGAATACGTCGATCGCAATTCCGTCCTGCTGCCGGATCGCCAGTCGCTGGAGCTGGCAACCGCTGCCCGCAAGAACAATCCCAACGCGGTCGGCGAAATCCCGCTTGAATACATCGACGACACGCTCGGTTTTCACCCGGAATGGATCGTCGATAAGATCAGCCCGCGCCCGGTGCTGTTCATCACCAGCGACGACGACCGCCTGGTGCCGCCCGACGAAAGCGAGTCACTCTATGCCAAGGCCGGTGAACCCAAGAAGCTGATCACGCTGAAGGGCTGGGGCCACTATGAAGTCTATACCGGCGAGGCCTTTCGCCAGGTCATCGAGCCAACCCTGTCGTGGTATCGGCAACACCTTCCAGCGCGATGAATGGACAGGCGGCTCCCAACCCGGTATCGGGCAGCCCTCAGATCGCCTGAAGGTGCCCGTATGTCCGACGTTCCGCCCGACCACCTGTCCAACAACCCGGCCAGCCCGTTCTATAACGAGGCTGCGCTGCGCCGAGGCGTCGGCATACGCTTCAAGGGCGTGGAGAAAACCAACGTCGAGGAGTACTGCGTCAGCGAAGGCTGGGTCCGCGTCGCCGTCGGCAAGACGTTGGACCGGCGCGGCAATCCGCTGACCCTGAAGGCAACGGGTCCGGTCGAGCCCTATTTCCGCGATATCGCCGAGAACGCTGAGTAGCTGGGCTGAGCGTCGGGTTAAACGCCATATGAAGTGACGGCAGGTCCTGTGTACCTGTGTCATGGCCGTGCGTGGCGCGGCCATGACACAATTGACAGCACTTTCACCGTAACCGGCTAACCCCGGATCACGTTCCCACTACGCACCGGAATGCCAGTCTCTTCGTAACAAACCCTGGCCAGCTCCGCCACGCCGGCCTTGATGGTTTCCTTGCTGGGCATGGCGAAACACAGACGCAGACAGTTGCTGGAGTTATCGGCGCTGACCGCCCATTCCGGACCCGGATTGAACACGATCCCCGCATCGGCTGCGGGCTTCACCAGCTTGCGGACATCGACCTCCGGCGGCAGCTTGATCCACAGGAAGATGCCGCCCTTCGGCGCCCAGCATTCCGCTGACGATCCGAATTCGCGCGCCACCGCCTCGGTCATGGTTTCCAGCTTCCCGTGCAGGACGCCGTTCAGATGGCCTATGTGGCTGTCATAGTTTTTTGAGAAATACTCGGCGACAACCATCTGATCCAACGCACCGGTGCCGCTGTCGCCCTTCAGCGGCAGCAACCGGCTCATGATGTCCCATGGCGCGATTACGTAGCCAAGCCGCAGGGCAGGGGCCAGGGACTTCGAGAACGACCCAAGATGGATCACGCACCCGGGATCGAGCGCGTAAAGCGCCGGCGGGGCTTCGATTCCTTCCCACAGCAGGTCCGCATAGCACTCGTCCTCGAAGATCGCGACGTTGTATTCCTTCGCCAACGCGATCAGCGCGTGCCGGCGGTCCAGCGGCAGGATGCTGGCGGTCGGGTTTTGGATGGTCGGGATGGTGTAGATGAATTTCGGGGTGATCCCCTGCGCTTTCAGGTCCGCCAACTGGGCCGCGAGGGCGTCGATGACGATCCCGTCGCCGTCCAGTTTCATGCCGACCAGCTTCGCGCCCAGTTTGCGGAACCGGTTCATCGCGCCCTGGTAACAGTATTCCTCGGTCAGCACCGTGTCGCCCGGGTTCACCAACAGCTTGCTGATCATGTCCAGACCCTGGCCGGACCCAGTGGTGATCAGGATGTCCTCGATCGGCGCGGTGATGCCGCGTTGCCGCTCGCACTTGTCGGCGACGAACTGACGCAGACCAGGATAGCCCTGCGGTCCAAGGCCAAGATTGTAGATCGCCAGCTTCGATCCCTCGCGGCGCAGGACCGAGGTGGCAGCCTCGATCAAGCCCTCAATGGGGATTTGTTCGGGATCGTTGTTGCCGCCAACGAAGTAGTATTTCGGAAATGGCGCCCAACGAGGCGCGGCCGGCGGCAGATCGGCGCTGAACAGCCGGTTGTAGTCAATTGTCGAAGACATCCTGTCGTTTCCCCTGTTTTGTTCGTTGGACGTCACATCGTGTTCTGCATATCCGCATCGACGCTGATCGCCTGACCGCTGATCGTGCCGCCGAACGGGCTGGCGAGATACAGCGCCATGTTGGCGATATCCTGCTGCGTGACGAAGCACTTCAGGCTGGTCGTGGCCACGGTCCGCTCCGTCATTTCGTTTTCCGAGATCGATGCCGCTTCAGCCTTCGCCTTGATCACCGCCCGAATCCGCGGGCCATCCACCGGCCCCGGCAGAATCGCGTTGACCCGGATGCCATCCGGCCCCAATTCGATCGACAGCGACTTGGTGAACCCGATCACGCCCCACTTCGCCGCGGCATACGGCGCCCGCAGCGCGAACCCGAATCGTCCGGCCGCCGAGGACAGATTGACGATCGCCCCGCCGCCATTGGCCCGTAGTGCCGGAATCGCCCGCCGCGACATATGGAACATCGAGCCGACGTCGATCCGCAGCGTGGCATCCAGTTCCTCGGGCGTCACATGCTCCACCAGCGCGGTCGGACCCGCGATGCCGGCGTTGTTGACCAGCACGTCCAGCCCGCCCAGGTGCTTCACGGCGGCGTCGATGAACGCCTCGCACTGCGCCGGATCGCCGGCATCGGCCCTCATCCCGGCATGGCCGCAGGTCTCCAGCGCCTTCGTATCGACGTCGCTGACAAAGACCGTCGCGCCGCAATAGGCGAAACTATCCGCCATAACCTTGCCGATGCCGTTCGCGCCGGCCGAAATCGCCACCTTGTAGCCGGTCAGATCGACCGTCAGCGGTGTCAGTGCCCCGGAAACCATGCGTCACTTCCCCTTTCCCATGTGTTGGCTAATGTGATCGCGCCGAATCAACAGGGAGGCAAGGGCATGATCACGCCAGAGGGTGCGCGCAACATCTCGTTCGTCGGTCACACCGACCAGGGCGGGCGCGGCGATGGCGTCCAGGTCATGGTCAATCGTGGCCACGCGTATATCGGCACAAGAGTCAGCCGTGGCGTCGTGGTTACGGATGTGCGCGATCCGCGCAACCCGAAGCCCGTCAACTTCATGCCGATCCATCCGAATTCCTGGTGCATGCACCTGCAGACCGCCAACGACCTGCTGCTGTGCATCGAGGAACTGGACCTGAAGGCGCTGCTGTCGCTGAAGGATTATTATGGCGGGTCGAACCAGGTCGATTCCTCGCGCTATGGCAAGCGCGGCGAGGATTTCTCCGCCGGGATGCGGGTGTACGACATCTCCGACCCCGCCAATCCCCGCCCGATCGGCTTCATGGAGGTCGAGGGGCTGGGTTTGCACCGAATCTGGTGGACCGGCGGTCGCTACGCCTATGCCTCCGCGCTGCTGGATGGGTTCCTGGACCACATCCTGATCAGCATCGACATGGCGGACCCGACGAAGCCCAAAGAGGTGGGCCGCTGGTGGATCCCCGGTATGAACGCGGCGGCCGGGGAAACCGCCACCTGGACCGGCCGTTGGGCGCTGCATCACGCGGTGGTGGAGGACGGCATCGCCTATGGAAGCTGGCGCAACGGCGGACTGACGATCCTGGATGTCAAGGATCCGGCGAACATGTCGCTGATCGCGCATCGCAACTGGTCGCCGCCTTATGCCGGCGGCACCCACAGTGCCCTTCCTCTGCACGATCGCGGCCTGCTGGTGGTCGCCGACGAGGCAGCGTTGAACATCGACCAGGAGCAGATGAAGCGCACCTGGGTGTTCGACATCCGCGAAAAATCCAACCCGATCTCGATCTCCACGATGCCCACGCCATCGGATCAGGACTACGTCAAGATCGGTGGCCAGTTCGGGCCGCACAACCTGCACGAGAACCGCCCCGGATCGTTCCGGTCCTCGACCACGATCTTCGCGACATGGCAGAGCGCGGGCGTGCGTGTGTTCGACATCGAAAACCCCTACCGGCCGGAGGAAATCGGTTACTTCGTGCCGCCCCAGCCGACGAAATGGATGGAGCCGATGCGGGGACGCGCGAAAGTCCGGCACACGGCGGATATCTTCGTCGCCGAGGACGGGCTGATGTACGTCACCGACTACGACGCCGGCCTGTACATCCTTCAATGGAACGGGGCGTAGAAAAAATCCCAAGGAGGAAACAATGAAAATCGGATTCATCGGGCTGGGCATGATGGGCGCCGGCATGGCGTCGAACCTTCAAAAGGCCGGGCATGAGCTTGTGGTGCACGACCTGACACGGCAGGCCGCGTCCAAACACCTGAACGCCGGCGCTGCCTGGGCCGATTCTCCACGCGCCGTCGCCCAGGCGTGCGACATCGTCTTCACTTCGCTGCCCACCCCAGCCGACGTGCAGCGGGTCGGCACCGGCACTGACGGCCTGATCGAGGGTTTTCGCAGCGGCGCCGCCTGGTTCGATCTGTCCACCAACGCGGTGGACGTGGTTCGGTCGCTGCATGCCACGTTCGCGGAGAAGGGGATCGACTTCCTCGACGCCCCGGTCAGCGGCGGCCCGAAAGGTGCCAACAGCGGCCGTCTGGCGATCTGGGTTGGCGGCGACAAGGCCGTGTTCGACAAATACCACGCGGCCCTTTCGGCCATGGGCGATCAGGCGGCCTATATCGGGCCGATCGGCGCCGGGTCGATCGCCAAGCTGGTTCACAATGCCACCTCCGCCGCCGTCAATGTGGTGCTGTCCGAGGTCTTCACCATGGGCATCAAGGCCGGTGTCGAGCCGCTGGCGCTGTTCGAGGCGGTTCGTCAGGGCGCCTCGGGCCGCAGCCGTTTGTTCGATCGCCTGGCCGACCACTTCCTGCCCGGCAGCTACGACCCCGCCGACTTCGCCTTGCGCCTGCTGCACAAGGACGTCAGCCTCGCCTGCCAGCTTGCCCGCGATGTCCAGGTGCCGATGCGCCTGACCAACATGGCGCTGATGGAACTGACCGAGGGACTGAACCGGGGTTGGGGTGCGCGCGACTCTCGCGTGGCGGCACTGCTGCAACAGGAACGCGCCGGCATCCCGCCGATCGCTGTGCCGCCAGAAAAAATCAGGGCGGTGTTTGAGGCAGACCAAAAGTAGCAACGTACCGTTACGGGCAACAAAGGAGTCCCGACCATGCAGCTAGGCGCCCTCATTCCGCAGAACGCGACCGGCGGAGGACCTTCGGCCGTCCGCGACTATGCCCTGACCCTGGAGGCCATGGGCTACGATTTCCTGGAAGTTCCCGACCACGTCCTGGGCAGTAAACCCGCCACCGACGATCCGCGCGCCTCGGTCGCGGACGCGCTCTACCATGACCCATTCGTGCTGATCGGGTTCCTGGCAGCCGCGACGACGAAGCTGACGTTTTCCACCGGGGTGTTGATCGTCGCCCAGCGCCAGACCGCATTGGTGGCGAAACAAGCGGCCTGCGTGGATGTGTTGTCCGGCAGCCGCTTCCGGCTTGGTATCGGTGTCGGCTGGAACCCGGTCGAGTTCACCGGCCTGAACGAAAACTTTCACAACCGAGGCCGCCGCTCGGAAGAGCAGGCCCAGGTCATGCAGGCCCTCTGGGCGAACCAGTACGTCAACTTCAAGGGCAAGTACCACACCATCGACGACGCCGGGATCAACCCGCGCCCGGCCGCTGGCAAGGTGCCGCTTTGGTATGGCGGTCACCACGAGCACACCTTACCGCGCATCGCCAAATGGGGCGACGGCTGGATGCCCAACGCCTATCCGCCGGACCAAACCGCGTTGGACGTGTTCGCCGAACTCCGCCGCCTGACCGAAAAAGCGGGCCGCGATCCGGCCAGCGTCGGGATCGAGGTCTGGACGTCATGCGGGCAGGGCACCGAGGCCGATTGGCGCAAGGAGGCCGCTTTCTGGAAGCAGGCCGGGGCGACCCATCTCTGCCTGACCACGACATTCAACCGCCGCCATCACCACGCGATCGCCAGCACCAGCATGGCGGACCATCTGGCGGCGGCGAAACGGTATCAGAACGCCGTCGGCGATCTGCTGTAACCCAGCCCTCCCCTTGTCCCGGATGTGCGGGACAAGGGGTTGCCCCGGCTACAACGTCGCGAAAATCTCGCCCAGCTTCCGGATCGATCCCAGCACCTTGTCCTGCTCCAGCCCCGGCCACTGGCTGCGCATGATGAAATGGTCAACGCCAAGCAGTTCGGTGTAACGGATGATTTCGTCCTTCACCGACTCCTTGTCGCCGATGATGAACCGGTCCTTGGCGAAATCGTCGAAGTTGGTGCCCTCCAGCGGGCTGGTCATGCCCCACTGTGCATAGGCCGCATACTTGTATTCCAACGCCGCCTTGCATTCCGCATACGCCGATGCTCGGCTTTCCCCGACATAGCACTCCCGAGCGATCGGGAACTCCAGCGGAGGGCGCCCAAACTCCTTCAGCGCCGCGCGATAGGTGTTCATCTGCGGCCTGATCTCCTGGATCGAAGACGCGTTCGCGATCAGCCACGCATCGCCAATCCGAGCCGCTCTGCGGACCGCGGAATCCACCAGGCCGGCGACATAGATCGGAGGACCACCGGCACGCACCGGCTTCACGCTGATGCCGGCATCGCGGACGGTGAAGAATTTGCCCTCATGGGTGATGCGTCCGCCGCCCCATAGCTTACGCATCAGCGTCACGCTCTCGCTGAACCGCCCGGCCCGTTCGGCATGGGTGATCCCGAAGGCGGTGAACTCAGGCTCGCGGTAGCCCAGCCCGGCACCCAGCACGTAATTGCCGCCGGTGATCACATCCAGCGTCGCGGCTTCCTCGGCCACGTGCATCGGGTTCAACAACGGCAGGATCAGGATGTTCGGGCCGATGACCATGCCCTTCGCCTCGGCGGCCAGGTAAGCCATCGCCGGCATGATCTGCAACATCTGCATCGGGTATGTCAGCCAATGGTGCGGGAACCATAGCGAGGCGTATCCGGCATCGCGTGCCACGCGAACCTGTTCCACCAACATCGGCACCTGCGCCGCGACGTTGGTTTCCTCCGGCCACTGGGTATTGATGAAAAGCCCGACTTTCATGGCACCTATCCCCTTTGCGTGATCGCCATGCTAAGCAGAGATTCGTAGCTTGGCCAACGGAACAGCCATTCGCTCACGGTTGAGGTCCTGGACGGCGGTGTGGATGGCTTGGTCGAGCGCGGCGACATCGGTGAAGGTTTGATGGGCGAGGTGATGCGCCTTGAGGTCGTGCAAGACGACTTCGATGTCGTTGAGTTCTAGGGCATATTTTGGCAGCCATTCGACGGTGAGCCGGCGCGACCGCGCCACGAGGGCCGCGAGCGAGAGCTTACTGACGTGGATCGGCCCATTGTCCCCGACCAGCACGACCGGCTTGGCGGGCCTACCGGGCTTGGGGCCGTAGAGGTCGTCGAGTTGCTCGAGATGGGCCACAAAGTCGGTGCTGCGCTTGGTTGGGCTGGTATGGACGATGAGTTGGCGCGTGACGTGATCGAGCGAGTCCAGCACCGCCACCTTCTTGGCTTGTCCCGACGCCGGGACGCGCAAGTCTGCTCCGGACTTCGCCCAGGCGCGCGTGAGATAGGGATGCGTCAACGCCTCGCTTTCGAGCAACGTAACCCCGGTCCTACGCTTGGCGTATGGCCAATCTCGTCTGTTGCCGAACCTGATGGGGATAACCAACCGACACTGGAACAGACACCGACGCGGAAGGTCCCATAGTCCCATAACCTTGGCGCGCAACAGAAAATTCGGATGGGTCCTCAGTTTGGGATTAGATTCTCCGCGCCTTAGCCAACGCGCGCTTTGCGCGTTTCGCGACGGCGTCTAGGTCGTCTTTCAATGTTGAAACAAACTCATCAATTTCGGCGTCCGACATAAGAGTGCTCGATAACAAAGGTGAGCCATCGCGTGCTGTTTGCCCCCAATGGGCAAGGCAAAGGCGTATAAATGGCTTGAAGGGTAATTGCCGTTCCGGCCCGACTTTTTCCATTTCGGTAATCTCAAAATCAATACAGCCAATCGTGCTTGCCATCGGTTCGTCCCTCACCGCGATAGTGGCTAAAGTCGAACTAAGGCATTACTAAAAATTGAGACCGCTTGCAAGGAACGTTGGGTGATTGTAAGAATGCAGTCTTTATCCTTAGGTCGCCCGTTTTCTGTGAATGTCCTGCATCCGGCTTGGCCGACTCGCCCACTCATCTCAAACGGGTTGGACTTCGAAAGGGAGGGCGTCTAATAATGGAGACGCAGGCTGTTTCGTTTGAGGCGGAGATAGGCTTTCTCCGCTTGGTGCTAGCGGCTAACGACCGCGAGAACGTTCTTTGGCCCCCAGAGAACTCCGAGTTTGCGGTAAAAACTCTGCTGAAGGCGAGAGGCACAGTTCCAAGCCTTGATGACGCGGCCTCTATAATCGGCCCCGAAGTGTTGGAGGCGCTCGCCCCTGCTATAATTCAGAAGCGGAAGTTGGAAAATGCGTTCCTAGGCTATCATAGCGGATGCCACTATTGCGGCGCCACAGACAACCTTTCGAGGTTTGATTTCGCGCTCATGCGGGTTGAGCACTCGGGACGAAATTGGGGAGAGGTGGCCGCAAGCATCGCGTTGAGTGCCGTATTGCTGCCTGTCCTTGGTGGAGGAATGCTTCGAGTCCCCGGAAAATCATTCAATGGAGCGGCAGTTCACCTGCGCCTAGTAGTCTGCAAGGCCTGCCAAATCAAAGAAGGAAACTTCTTTGGAGCTTTCGTATTGAATGAGAAAAAGGCCAGCAAACATCCTCTGTGGAACGAGCTTGTTTCTGCGGGATTTACTAAATTTTTATCTCACGATACATTGCCAGATGAATTCAAATTCAAACATATGGTTTCCATGAAGCTTTGAGGGGAAGACTCCTCTAAATATTTCGAGAGCCGGTTCGAAACCGGGCACCGTGGTGCCCCAGGGCAACCAGGGTCCATTGGCACAGACGCTCCCCTCGGGGAGGGTCGAGCACGGGTTGGGGCTGCGTCTGCCAACCATTGGTCGTATTTGGTCATCGTCGTTTTTGGACCACCCAGCCGGACTACTGTCCACGTCGGATGAAAGTGTCGGCGCCCTAATTAGGGCCGGGCTTGAACCCGCGCAAACCGCGCGCCACATTCCACGCATGAAAGATCACCCGCCGCCTGAATTGGAAATGACGATCGAAGGCGAGTTTGTCGAGCCGCGATCGGCCCCGATCGCGAACCGCATCCTGTTGTGGGCGATCGTCGTGGCGGTGCTGGCCGGCGCATTGTCGATCGCCGCACTCGCGCTGTGGTTCGCACTGATGATCTTGCCCGTCGCGGTTGGCGCGGGGGCGGTTGCGTACGGCGTCTATCGCTACCGGCTGTGGCGCATGCAAAGCGCATTGTCCGGCCAACGGAATCTGTGGCGCCGTAGCTAGGCGCTGACAACCGCCGCCGCGGAAGCGGTCCGCGGCATCATCTCCCGTGCCAGCAGTTCATACGACCGCCGCCGAACCTCGGGATCGTGCAGCGTCGTCAGAATGGCGATCTCCTCCACCCCGTGCTCTGCCGCCAAGGCATTCAGTTTCCCGGCGACGACATCTGGCGTGCCGTAGAAAGCGCCTGCTCGCAGCCGGTCCAGCCGAACCTGATCACCGTCGGACAACGGCCGTTGTGCCGCCTCCTCGGGTGACAGCAGCGCGGTGAACACGCCCCGGTCGCGGTTCAGCCGCCACATCTCGCGTGACCGGAAATGATAGGCGGCTTCTTCCTGAGTCTCCGCCGCCATCGCCCAGACGCAGATCGCGGCATGGGGGGCAGGGAGGTCCGCACTTGGCCTGAAACCCTCTCGGTACATCGCCAGCGCCTGGGCCGCGCCCTGTCCGTCGCCGATGAAATGGGCAAAGCAGAACGGCAGGCCGAAATACGCCGCCACCTGGGCGCCGTAGTCGGAACTGCCAAGAATCCAAACCTGCGGCTTCGTCGGACCAGACGGCTGCGCCCGGATATCCCGGAACGGATGCCCCTCAACCAGCTTTTCGCCTGCCACCCAGGCGAGCAGATCGCGCACCTCGGCCGGGAATTGGTCTGCCGCGGTTTCGGCCCTGGGGTTCAGCGCATAGGCCGTTCGCCCATCAGACCCCGGCGCCCGTCCAAGCCCCAGATCGATCCGGCCCGGCGCGATCGCGTCCAGCACCCGGAACTGCTCCGCCACTTTCAACGCCGAGTAATGCGGCAGCATCACGCCCGCCGACCCCACGCGGATACGATTGGTGGTGGCCGCGATGGCCGCGATCAGGATTTCCGGCGCCGTTCCGGCCTGGCTGTCGGAGTTGTGGTGTTCGGCACACCAGTACCGGTCATACCCCAACGCCTCGCAATGGGCGGCCAGCGCGATGCTCTCGCGGATGGACGTGTGGGGCGAGCGCCCGGAGACGATCGTGGATTGGTCGAGAACCGACAGCCGAACCATGAACCCCGCCTTACCTGACCTATGTGTAATCACGTGATCCGCGTCGGTGAGTCCACCCACGCGGATTACGCGCTAGAACGAGAACCGCGCCCCAACCAACGTGTCCAGCACCGCATACAGCAGGCCGCCGATCAGGAACCCGACGATCGTCCCGTTCACCCGGATATACTGCAAGTCGCGCCCGACACGAAGCTCCAGCCGGTCCACCACCGTTGCGGTGTCCCAGTTCGCGACCACCTGGCCGATGAAGTCGGCGATGCGAACCTGCGCGGTGGGCAGCAAGGACCGGATAATGCCCTCCGCCGCCGATTGCAGCCGCGCCCGGGCGGCGGGATCCGCTTCCAGGATCGCACCCAGATTGCCAAGCGCCGCTTCGACATAGGCCACGACGCGTCCATTCGGCCGGGCGATATCCGCCTCCAACCCAACGCGGATGCGCGCCCAGACGTCCCACATCCAGGCCTGGATGGTTTCATGCGCCACAACCCGCCGGATCGCCGCCCCGACTTCCGCCGCGCGCGCCGGGTCGGTCTCCATGCGGTCGATTTCCCGCCGCACCCATTCGTCGAATGCCAGCCGCAGTTCCGATCCATCCGGGCTCATTTTATCCAGTTCGGCGTTGATCAGCCCCAGCACCCGGCGCGCGACCGAGGCGCCGATCGCCCAGCCGACCAACCGGCCGCCCTGTTCGCGAACCCGTTCCGCGATCGCCGTACGCAGGGCATCTTCCCGGCTGGCCAGTGCGGTTTTCAACTGTCCAAGGATGAAGCCGAACACCTCTTGATGGCGCCCGCCATCGACCAGGTTATGCAGCGCCCGAGCGACCACTTTCCCGGACGCGGGGCCGCCGACGATGCGCGGGACGACGCGGGCCAGCACCCGCCGTGCCCGTCCGTCCTCGACGCTCGCGAGCAGCTTGGGCAACATGCCCGAGAGCGCCACCGCCGCCGGGTGGGCCGCCGCCGGGTCGGCGAGGAAGCGATGCACGATGCCGGGCAGATCCAGGCGTCGAAGGACGTTCGACACCTCCTGGCCGGTGAAGACATGATTAGCGACGAACCGTCCAAGTGCCTGACCCAGGCGGGCGCGCTGATTGGGAATGATCGCGGTGTGCGGAATTGGTATGCCCAAGGGATGCCGAAACAGCGCGGTGACAGCGAACCAATCGGCGATCCCGCCGATGAACCCAGCCTTTGCGGCGGCTTGCACCAGGCCGCTCCACCAGTTCTGCGGCACGAAATAGGTCGCCAGGGTGATCGCGGCCATCAGCACCAGCAGGCCAGTGGCGAACAGGCGATGGTTCCGCAGGGTTCGCCGAGCGAGGATATCGGGATCAGGATCGGTCATCGGGACCCTGTTTAAGCGCGCGGCGGCCTTCCGTCCAACCGAGCGCAATGTTATACTGTAACCATGATTGATCCCTTGTCCCCCACGGCCGGTGCCGGGTCCCGCCTGTTCCTGGCGGCGGCCGTGCTTTGCTGCCTGTGGGCCGCCGTGGTCTGGGCACTGTGATCACGCTCGATAACATCACATTGCGTCACGGCAACCGGTTGGTCCTGACGGGCCTGTCCGGTCGCTTCGAGTCGGGCAGCCAAACCGCGCTGATCGGCGCGAACGGCTCCGGCAAGACAACCCTGCTGCGTGCGATTGCCGGGCTGCATCCATTGGCTGGCGGCCGCATCGACTGGGACGGCTTCCACCGGCGGGATATCGCGCTGCTGGCCCAAGGCAGCCACCTGGACCGGTCGTTCCCGATCACCTGCCGCGACGTGGTGGCCCTGGCCGCAACCCGGCTCGGCCCCTTCCGCTCCATCGGCAAGGATAAGTTGGCGGCCACCCGCGCGGCGCTGGAGCGGGTGGACCTCGGCGAGATGGAGAACCGGCCGATCCAGGCGCTCTCGGCCGGCCAGTTTCAGCGCGTGTTGTTCGCCCGCACTATCGTGCAGGACGCTCGGCTGATCCTGCTGGACGAACCGTTCACCGCCGTGGATGCCGCCACCACCCAGGTGTTGCTGTCGGTCATCCAGGACTGGCACGCACAAGGCCGCACCGTGATCGCGGTGCTGCACGACATGGAGCTTGTGCGCGAGCACTTTCCACACACCTTGCTGCTCAGTGGCCAAACCGGACACTGGAATGCCATGCCGGATCCGGGATTGCAGGCAGCCTGATGCTCGATTTCCTGCTGGAGCCGTTCGCGCTGGGCTTCATGCGCCGCGCCTTGGCTGGCTGCCTCGCGCTATCCGTTTCCGCGCCGCCGCTTGGCGTTTTCCTCGTCCTTCGCCGCATGAGCCTGATGAGCGACGTGCTCCAGCACGGCGTCCTGCCAGGGATCGCCGTCGGTGCGATCGCGGCCGGCCTGTCGGTCTGGGCGATGGGCCTTGGCGGCGTGGTCGCCGGTTTGGCGGTCGCGGTTGTGGCTGGCTGGCTGGCCCGCCGGACGGGCGGGCGAGAGGACAGTCAACTCGCTGGCATGTACCTATTGGCGCTCGCAGCCGGCGTGGCGCTGATCTCCGCGCGGCACAGCCTGGACCTGACGCACATCCTGTTCGGCAATGTGCTGGCGGTGGACGATGCCGCGCTGTTCGGCATGGCGGGCGTGGCAACCGTGACGCTGCCGGTGTTGGCGCTGATCTGGCGCCCGTTGGTGCTGGAAAGCCTGGACCCGGGGTTCATGGCCGCGACTGCGGGGAAAGGTGGGTTATGGCACCTGCTGTTCCTGGTGCTGGTCGTGCTGTGCGTCGTGTCGGGCTTCGTCGCCCTGGGAACCCTGATGTCGGTTGGCCTGATGATGCTGCCGGCGATCGCCGCCAGGCATTGGTCCGATTCGCTCGCGGGGCAGGTGCGGGTGTCGGTGTTGGTCGCCTGTTTGTCGTCGGTCGGCGGGCTGATTCTATCCTACAATCTCGATATCCCGGCCGGCCCGGCGATCGTGTTGTTCGCCGGCGGTCTTTGGGTGCTGAGCTTGCTCACAGGACCTCGCGACAGCCTCTGGCGGCAGGCGATACCTGACGCCTAGCCGGTGCGCTCGTGGATCAAGGCCTGAAAGCATCACCAACCCGCCGCAACCTCGCCATCTTCTGGCGTCAAACCTCACCTCACGCTAAGGAGAGGCCCATGAACTGGTCCGGTCAAAAAGTTTTCGTCACCGGCGCCGCGGGCTTCCTCGGCTCCAACCTCTGTCACGCCCTCGCCGCCCGTGGTGCCAAGGTCACCGCGCTCGACGGCTTTCTGTTCGGCGGGGGCGCCAACCCGCGCAACCTCGACGGCGCCGATGTGGACTTCGTCCGCGGTGACATCCGCGAGCTCGACCTGCGTCCGCTCTGCGAGGGTGCGTCGGTCATCTTCAACCTCGCCGCACAGACCAGCCACATGGGCGGGCAGGCCGACCCGCTCGCCGACATCGCGGTCAACGCCGTCGCGCAGGTGCGCCTGATCCAGGCAGCTCGGGAAGCCGCGCCCGACGCCGTCGTCATCCATGCCTCCACCCGTCAGTTCTACGGCCGCGTCGAAAAGCTCCCGGTGGACGAGAACCAGCCCGTCGCCCCGCCCGACGCCAACGGCGTGTCGAAATTCGCCGGCGAGCAATATTGGATGCTGGAAAATCGCGTCCGCAACCGTCCTGTCGTCTCCCTGCGCCTGACCAATTGCTATGGCCCAAGGCTGCGAATCCGAGATGCACGTCAGACCTTCCTGGGCATCTGGATCCGCTGCGTGCTGGAAAACCGCCCGTTCGAGGTTTGGGGCGGCGCGCAGTTGCGTGACCTGACCTATGTGGACGATGTCACGAACGCCTTCCTTGCCGCGGCGGAGCATCCCGCCTGTCACGGCAACATCTACAACATCGGCGGTTCTCCCCCGGCCTCGTTGCAGGAACTGGCGGACATCGTCATCCGCCTGTCTGGTGGAACCGGCCACTACATCACCAAGGAATTCCCGGCCGATCGCGCCCGTATCGACATCGGTAGCTACCACGCCGATGACAGCGCATTCCGTGAAGCGTCAGGATGGCGCCCCGAAACCTCGCTGGAGGAGGGCATCGGCCGCACCCTGGAATGGTACAAAACCCGACTGGCGGACTACCTATGATCCCACAAGCCAACCCCGGCGCCGGATACCGCGCGCTGAAGGCGGAAATCGACGACGCGGTAAGTCGTGCGCTGGCGTCCGGCTGGTATATCCTCGGCACCGAAATTCGTGCCTTCGAGGCCGAGTTCGCCGCCTGGCTGGGTGTCTCCAACGCCATCGGCTGCGGTAACGGCACCGACGCCATCGCATTGGCGCTGCGGGGCCTCGGCGTCGGACCCGGCTGCACCGTGGTGACGGTGTCCCACACCGCCGTCGCCACCGTCGCCGCGATCGAGATGACCGGTGCGACCCCGTTACTGATCGATATCGACCCGGTTTTCTACACGATGGACCCGGCCGCGCTGCAAGCGGTGCTACAAGACCCGCCGGCCGGCCTGCCGCCGATCAAAGCCGTCGTGCCTGTGCATCTGTATGGACAACCCGCCGACCTGGACCGGATCGTTCCGCTCTGTCGCGCCCACGGCGTCGCACTGATCGAGGACTGCGCCCAAGCCCACGGCGCCCGCCTGCACGGCCAGCGAGTCGGCACCTTCGGTGACGCCGCGACCTTCAGCTTCTATCCCACTAAAAACCTCGGCGCACTGGGCGACGGCGGTGCCGTGGCGACCAACAACCCCGCGCTCGCGGAGAAGATCGGGGCGTTGCGCCAGTACGGGTGGCATAAGCACTACATCAGCGATGAGGTCGGGGTGAACAGCCGCCTCGATGAGATCCAGGCTGCGATTCTGCGCGCGAAACTGCCCCATCTGGATGCCCAAAACGCCCGCCGCCGGGACATCGCGGCGGCTTTCACCGAAGTGCTTACCGGCCACCCATTGGCGGCCCCGCGGCAACGCCAGGACGTCGACCACGTCTTCCATCTTTACGTCACCCGCTCGGCACGGCGGGACCGCTTCCAAGCGGCACTGCGGGAAGCTGGGGTGGGCACGGGAATTCACTACCCGGTCCCCGTCCACCTGCAACCCGCCTATGCGGGCCGCGTCGCGCTCGGCCCCTCCGGATGTCCCGAAACCGAAGCGGCGGCCAAGGAAATCCTCAGCCTGCCGATCTATCCGGAATTGTCCGACGCCGATGTCGCCGCGATCCGCGCCGCATTGACGCTACTTCGGAACGACTGAACCATTCCCGCGCGGTGATCCGGGCGGCGGACTCACCGGAGTTGCCGTGCTGCCGTTCCGAGGCGGCGTGACCCTCATTCCGGGATCGACGTTCGGTGGTGTGATCGTGCCCTTTTGTCGGGACAACGTATGGCCCGGGTCGCGTTCAGGGGGCGCGATCTTCTCTGGTGGCGGCAAAGCGGCATTGAGTGGTGCGACCGGCGTCACGGGATTGGGCGCCGGCGCGGACCGCGAAGTCTGCGCCAGCGCGAGGTCCGCGGCCATCCACAGCGCGGTTAGGCCTAACTTTCGAAGCATCGGGGCTCCTTACCCTTGGGTCCTACCCCGCTAACGCGCGAGGACCCGGGCCGTTCCCGATTTAGCCGGACCGCTGTAATCCCGCACAACCTCGTCGGCCCGATCGAAGAACGCCTCAGTCGCGACATACAGGCTTGCAGCCCGCCGTGGCGCCTCCGAGTCGATCACGCTCATCGCCAACGTACGCCGCGTCCGCACCCAGCGGGGCGGGTCGTCATCGCGTATCGCCATATGGGTGATCAACTGCTTCACCACGGTTTCGAGCACTGTCAGGCGCGCAGAGATTTGTTCGCTCTCCGTCATCTTTCATCTCCAGTATTGCGGTGATGCGTCGCTGCATAGCACCGGCCAGCGGGTCGGGGGACAGACAATCGGGACATCTGACGGGATCGTGAGGATGATGACAGGTCTGTTGCGCTGCAACAGGGCAATCGCTTGAACGGGCGTGGGATTCCGGCGCGGGCGAAAGTACGATTCATAGGGAGCCTCACTGCTTGAGGTTTCCTCCATGCCTGCTTCGGCTCCACCGTGTTTTCTGTCGCACTTCTCGGCGCTGCGAGACCCGCGCCAAGCGACGAAGGTTTTGTATCCGCTGGCAGAAATCCTGCTGCTGATGCTGTGTGCGACGATCGCCGGCGCCGATGATTTCGTCGAGATCGGGCTATGGGGCGGCGAACGTCAGGATTTCCTGCGTCGATTTCTGCCGTATGAGCATGGCATTCCGAGCCATGACACACTCTGCGACGTGATCGCTGCCATTGATCCGGACGCGTTCAAGGCCTGTTTCCTGACCTGGGTAGAGGGTCTGCGTGCCGATATACCGGACGTTATAGCGATCGATGGCAAGACCTCGCGGCGCAGTCATGACCGGCGTAAGGGGCGCCTTCCCCTCCATACGGTTTCTGCATGGGCGACAAGGCAGCGTCTGGTTCTTGGGCAGGAGAGCGTGGCGGAGAAATCCAATGAGATCACGGCCATCCCCCTGCTGCTGCGTCGTCTGGAATTGAAAGGCGCCCTGGTGACGATCGATGCCATGGGTACTCAAAAGGAGATCGCCCAAACCATCGTCGATGGAGGCGCAGACTATGTCTTGGCGTTAAAGGAGAACTGGCCAGCCACCTATGCCGCCGTTGAAAAGGTCTTTGCCGATCAACCGCCAGAACTGGAACTGGAACGGTGTGAGACCATCGATGGCGATCATGGCCGCATCGAAACCCGCCGCCATACCATCTGCCGCTCCGTCGAATGGCTGTTCTCCGACCGCCGCTATCCGGGCGAATTTAAGTTCCCCGGCCTGGCTGCTGTCGGCATGATCGAAAGCGAAACCGAACGAGGCGGCGTGATCGAAAAAGACCGGCGCTATTACCTTTGCTCAAGCAAGCTGGATGCTAACACCCTCGCATGCGTCGTGCGCGGCCATTGGGGGATCGAAAACCGCCTCCATTGGGTATTGGATGTCGTCTTCCATGACGATCTCGCACGCCTGCGCTCCGGCCATGGGCCCGCCAACATGGCGATCGTCAAACATGTGGCGATGAACCTGCTGACCCGGGCCAAAGCGACCACCAGCCTGAAAAACCGCCGTAAGAGGGCCGGATGGAACCAGGATTACCTGGAAAAAATCATCCGGCGAACCGCCTGAGACATTCAAGCGATTCCCCTGTGCGCTGCAACGATAACGGTTGACGCGGACGCGGCGGAGGCATAATTTCGGCGGCGGGTCACGTCCCCCCACCGGGACGCTTCTCTTCTGAAAGGGAGAGCCGCAATGGCAAACACGACACCGGACATTCGTCCTTCCAATCCCAATTTCTCCTCTGGCCCCTGCGCCAAGCGCCCGGGTTTTACTCTGGACGCACTCTCTGGCGCTTTCCTCGGCCGCAGCCACAGGGCAGCGGAACCGAAGGCCCGTCTGGCCGAAGTCATCAACCTCTCCAAATCGATCCTCGGCATGCCGGCCGATTGGCGGCTGGCAATCGTTCCTGGCTCCGATACCGGCGCCGTGGAAATGGCCCTGTGGTCGCTGCTCGGCGCCCGTGGCGTCGATATCGTCACGTTTGAGAGCTTCGGCGAAGGCTGGGCGACGGATATCGTCAAGCATCTGAAGCTGGCCGACGCCCGCGTGCTGTCCGCGCCGTATGGCAAACTCCCTGATCTGGCCTTGGTCGATCCCGCCCGCGACGTTGTCTTCCCGTGGAACGGCACCACCTCTGGCGTCCGCGTGCCGAACGCCGACTGGATCGCCGCCGACCGTCAGGGCCTGGCGATCTGCGACGCGACGTCCGCCGCGTTTGCCATGCCGTTGCAGTGGGAAAAGCTGGATGTAGTGACCTGGTCCTGGCAGAAAGTGCTGGGCGGGGAGGCCGCGCACGGCATGCTGGCGCTGTCACCGCGCGCCGTCGAACGGCTGGAAACCTACACCCCCGCATGGCCGCTGCCGAAAGTGTTTCGCCTGACCTCCAAGGGCAAAATCGCCGAGGGTGTGTTCAAGGGAGAAACGATTAACACGCCGTCCATGCTGTGTGTGGAAGACGCGCTGGACGGTCTGCGCTGGGCCCAGAGTGTTGGTGGCCTGCCGGCATTGATCGCTCGGTCGGAGGCGAATCTCGCTGCCGTTGCCGCGTGGGTCGCGAAGTCCGACTGGGCCGCCTTCCTGGCGGAGGACCCGGCCATCCGCTCCTGCACCTCGATCTGCCTGAAGATCACCGCCCCCTGGTTCACCGCGCTGCCCGTCGAGGGCCAGGCGAAAGCGGCGAAGCAACTGGCATCGCTGCTGGACAAGCAAGGGGTTGCCTACGACATCGCCGCCTACCGCGATGCGCCTCCGGGCCTGCGTATCTGGGCAGGCGCGACGGTGGAAACCGCCGACATCCAGGCGCTGCTGCCCTGGCTGGACTGGGCCGCATCGCAGGTCGCCGCGTCGGTTGCGAGCGCCTGAAGCCCCTCGACTGTCATTGCGAAGAGCGGCTTAGCGACGTGGCAATCTGATCCAAAGTCCGACTTCGGGTTGCCGCCTCGCTCACGCTTCCTGGAATGACACGCGTTCCATTATTCCCGCGTTCACATGCCAAGGATATCCCCATGCCTCGTGTCCTGATCAGCGATAAACTCTCCCCCGCCGCCGTCGAGATCTTCCGCAATCGCGGTATCGACGTCGATCTGAAGCCCGGCCTGTCCCCCGCCGACCTGCGTGCCATCATCGGCGAATACGACGGCCTTGCCATCCGTTCCGCCACCAAAGTAACGAAAGAGCTGCTGGACGCGGCCACGAAGCTGAAAGTGGTCGGTCGCGCCGGCATCGGTGTGGACAACGTCGATATCCGGTCCGCGACCGCGCGTGGCGTCGTGGTCATGAACACGCCGCACGGCAACACCATCACCACCGCCGAACACGCCATCGCCATGATGTTCGCGCTCGCTCGGCAAATCCCCGAGGCGACCACGTCAACCAAGGCCAGCAAGTGGGAAAAGAACCGCTTCATGGGCGTGGAGTTGACCGCCAAGACCCTGGGCCTGATCGGTTGCGGCAATATCGGCTCCATCGTCGCCGACCGCGCGGTTGGGCTGAAAATGCGTGTCGTGGCCTACGATCCATATCTGTCGGATAAAAAGGCGCTGGAGCTTGGCGTCGAGAAAGTCGATCTCGATTCGCTGCTCGCGCGTGCCGATTTCATTACGCTGCACACGCCGCTGACCGATGCGACGAAGAACATCCTGTCGCGGGAAGCGCTGGCGAAGACCAAAAAGGGCGTCCGCATCATCAACTGCGCCCGCGGCGGCCTGGTCGATGAGGCCGCATTGGCTGATGCCATCAAAACCGGCCACGTCGCCGGTGCGGCGCTGGATGTGTTCGAAACCGAACCGGCGGTCGACTCGCCGTTGTTCGGCCTGGAAAACGTCGTCTGCACCCCGCATCTGGGTGCCGCAACCGCCGAGGCGCAGGAAAACGTCGCGCTGCAGGTCGCCGAACAAATGAGCGACTTCCTGCTGACTGGCGCGGTGACGAACGCCATCAACATGGCCTCGGTCTCCGCCGAGGATGCGCCGCGCTTGAAGCCCTATCTGGAACTTTGCCGCTTGCTGGGCGCGTTCGCCGGACAACTGACGCAGGCGCGGGAAGGGGCCATCAGCAAGGTCACCATCGAGTATGAGGGTCAGGCCGCCGCGCTGAATCACCGCCCCCTGACCGCCGCGATGCTGGCCGGCCTGATGTCGCCGCTGATGGAAGGCGTCAACATGGTCAACGCCTCGGTCGCCGCGCGTGATCACGGGATCGACGTGGCGGAGACAGTGCATGACCGGCCGACCGAATACCTGACCCTGGTTCGCGTTACCGTCCAGACCGGAGACCTGATCCGCTCTGTCAGCGGCACACTGTTCGCCGGCTCTCGCCCGCGCATCGTGGAGATCAAGGGCATCAAGGTGGAGGCCGATTTCGCGCCGCACATGCTGTATGTGACGAATCAGGACAAACCCGGCTTTATCGGCCGCTTCGGCGCGACACTGGCCGGCGCCGGAATCAACATCGCCACGTTCCACCTGGGCCGTTCAGGCCAAGGCGGCGACGCGATTTGCCTGGTGTCGGTGGACGAGCCGATCCCGGAGGAGGTGCTGGCGATGGTTCGGACCCTGCCGCTGGTGATGCAGGCGACGGCGCTGGCGTTTTAAGTTCCGCTGTCGCGTGGCTATGGCTGGCTTTCGGCAAAGTGAGGTGATGCTCACTTTGCCAACCCGCTATTGTCGACTTCTTCGCGCTATATAGTCCGATGCACGCGCGACACAAAAATCGCGGAATTTTGTATGGTTGACGAGGTCTCCGTAACGTTTGTCGGACGTCGCTGAAGCATAAAGCCGCTGTCTCATGGCTGATATCACAGCCTCTAATCGTCTCTCTGACCGCACCATACCGTTCGCGTTCGATGTGACGCCATTGACAGATAACTTGAACTTCTTCTGTCCGATCTCGTCGGATATAATCTCCCCGACGATTTGATCGAGTATTCTCCGCCATGGGCCCTCGACGCCGTCCGTTTCAAAGTTTTCAAGTTTACCAAAATACCAAAGGTCGTAGGAAATTCCTTGGAAGACTCTGCTCCAACGATCGCACGGGAACGGGAAGGGATTTGCGAGATTTAAGTCGGTCCCGCGGCGGACGGTTCCAGCGAGTGTACCGCGCGAGCGCGCCGACCAATCAACCGTACCGCCACTGCTCGATGCTATTACGTAGTTGGGAGCAAGGCAGTCGGCAAATTTTATGGAAGCGGCCTGAAGGGACACCGACGCCACATCGTGAACAAGGAACAGCGCGTCTAATGGGTTTTCAGCCAGAATTATCTGCTCCTTGACCCAGTCCGACGGCATTAATAGTTCGGAAGCAAATCGGTTCGCCTCGGCCTCTAGTTGGAAATTATCGACGTCCCCATTGGCTCCGTCGATCTCATCGATAATGCTGCCAAGGTGCCAAGGTATCAAAACGTGACCGAGTTCGTGAGCCAGGGTAAAGCGGCGTCGGAATGGGGGTATTCGTTTACTCACCAGCACCGTGGGCTTTTGCCCAAGTGCCTTCAAATTGAGGCATAACCCATCAATCGGCACGGGAAAATCGACGAACTCTACATGAGCGTATTCGCGCAAAATGTTTTCAACATCAACGGGCGGAAGTAGCCCGCGTCGCTCGATCAACCTCCGGGCCAAGCGTATTTCCGGAGGCATCCCTAAAGTGCAGCCCTCCGTTGTAGCCAAGCCTGAAGCCGCTTCACCTTGCCCGAGTCATCAGTTCTTGCGGCGAGTCGCATTTCCTGAAGATTATCGTTTGCTATCAGATTTAGGGACTTGTTGAGCTTTCTGCTGGCAATAATCAGTGGCAGCATGTCTGGCTGGTCCAGCCATAAGCCAAATTCTTCCCTGCTCATTCCCAAATAGTCATGCAGCGCCAGACCGACTGGCTGCTCATGCCACCGGTCGATGAAGTCATCGATTTCATCGGTCATCGCATCTCCCGCAAGGGCAAGCGATAAAAAGGTTTGACGACTAGACATCGATCGATCTCCCTGGAACTGCTTCCTTGATCCATTCTCCCGTGACCGCATGCATTACCCCAATATGCCTGCCGCGGCCGTTGAAAACCTCGACCTCACCGTGCAAGCTATCCCACGTATAAAGCCGACTCGCCCTATCGCTGGTCCACCGTTGCTGCCCATGGACAAATCCGAGATATTCGAAACCGTCCAGAATACAAGGGTGAGGCCGAGCAACCATAAGAACGATTACGCCTTCGTTGAAGGATTCGTCAACGCATCGGCTAGCCCGGAGCAGTGACTATCAAATTTGTTCGTAGGGTTCGACGACATATAGCTGAGAAGGGGAGATCAAGGCGATGCCGGCTTGATCAGTAGTCTGCGGTATCCGCCGGATATCGGCCACCGTTCCTCGGAATCTTTGTGGTGAATGTTATCCCTTAGTTGCCGGTGGCCACGTGCATCGCGATTTGGTCCAAATGTGTCTGGTTTGCAGCGGGTTTGAACGCCGGTTATGAAGTGCCTTCGCGCATCGTCATTCGCCCTGGTTCGGCGAACGCGGTTCCTGTCTCGTGTACGGTATCCCCTGTCGTGAATTATCAGTAGCCCGTGGCCGAAGATGCTGGACTAACTGCTCGCGTTCCAGCACCAGAAAGAGGCAGGGGCTTATCAACCCATCCCCCGGTGACATAAGCAAGTTGCTGACGCGCTTAATGTTTTCGCGGTTGACACCGGCCGAACCATCGCTATAAGGCGCGCTACCGGCCGCCAGGGCATACGCTCGCCCTTTGCGGCCCGCATTGTTTAGAACGAAAGTCTGTCACCATGTTCGCTGTCATCCGCACCGGCGGAAAACAGTACCGCGTTACGCCCAACGCGGTCCTGAAAGTCGAAAAACTGGACGCCGAAGCCGGCGGAACGGTCACATTCAACGACGTGCTTGCCGTGGGCGTCGATGGCAGCCTGACGATCGGCTCGCCGAACGTCGCCGATGCCTCCGTCACCGCGACCGTGATCGCGCAAGACCGGCTGGACAAGGTCATCATCTTCAAGAAGCGCCGCCGGCAGAACAGCCGCCGCCGCAACGGCCATCGCCAGCACGTCACCGTGCTGCGCATCGGTGGCATCAATGCCAACGGCCAAACCTACACGGCCCCGGCCGAATCCGAACCCGTCTCGGCAGCGCAGGAGTAATCCGCAATGGCTCATAAAAAAGCAGGCGGCTCGTCCCGCAACGGTCGCGATACCGAAGGCCGCCGCCTCGGCATCAAGAAGTTCGGCGGCGAAAGCGTCATCGCCGGCAACATCCTGGTCCGTCAGCGCGGCACCAAGTGGTATCCCGGCACCAATGTCGGCCTCGGCCGCGACCACACCATCTTCGCGCTGGTGGACGGCAAGGTGAAGTTCACCCGCCGGTCCGAGGGCAAGGTGCATATCTCCGTTGAGCCGTTGCCGCTGGCTGCTGAGTAGCATCGACCCTATATAAGTCTGACCGGGGGTCGGTGCATGCCGGCCCCCGTTCTGTTTTGGTGACCTATTATGAAATTCCTCGACCAGGCTAAGATCTACCTGCGCTCCGGCGACGGCGGCGACGGCGTGATCGCCTTCCGTCGGGAGAAATATATCGAATTCGGCGGGCCTGACGGCGGTAACGGCGGCAAGGGCGGCGACATCATCTTTGTCGCCGAACACAACCTGAACACGCTGATCGACTTCCGCTACACCCAGCATTTCCGCGCCCCAAAGGGCGGCAACGGCGCCGGTTCCGACAAAACCGGGGCAGGGGCGAACGACGTCGTCATCAAGGTGCCGCTGGGCACCCAGATCATGGCCGACGACCAGGAAACCCTGCTGGCCGACCTGGATGTCGCGGGCAAGCAGGTGACCCTGCTGCGCGGCGGTGACGGCGGTTTCGGCAACGCCAACTTCAAGACCTCGACAAACCGAGCACCGCGCAAGGCGACGAAGGGCTGGCCGGGCGAGGAACGCTGGGTCTGGCTGCGGCTGAAACTGATCGCCGACGCCGGGCTGGTTGGCCTGCCCAATGCCGGCAAATCCACCTTCCTGTCAGTCGTTTCCGCCGCCAAGCCGAAGATCGCCGACTACCCGTTTACCACGCTGCACCCGCAACTGGGCGTCATCCGCCTGTCGAACAACGAAGAATTCGTGCTCGCCGACATCCCCGGCCTGATCGAGGGCGCGCATGAAGGTGCCGGCCTGGGCGATCGCTTCCTGGGTCACGTCGAACGCTGTGCGGTTCTGCTGCACCTGATCGACGGCGCGGCCGGCGATGTGGTCAAGGCTTGGCGGACCGTGCGCGGCGAAATGGAAGCCTACGGCGGCGGTCTGGCCGACAAGCCCGAGATCATCGGCCTGAACAAGGCCGACGCCATGACCCCAAGGGAAACCTCCGCCCGTCTCGCGGCCCTTCGCAAGGCGTCCGGCTGTCCGGTTTACCTGCTGTCCGGCGCCACCGGCCAGGGCGTTCCCGAACTGCTGCGTGTGCTGCAGAACACCATCCATACCGAGAGGCAGGAGCAGGCGGCGTGAGGCTGGCTGGCGACCAAGTAATCCCCACGATCGCCGCCGCCCAGCGGATCGTCATCAAGATCGGCAGCGCCCTGGTCGTTGACCAGAAGCTGGCGGCCCCGCGCGCCGCGTGGCTGGACAGCGTCGCCGCTGACATCCAGGCCCTGCGCGATCGGGGCACCGACGTCATCGTCGTCTCCTCCGGCGCCATCGCGCTCGCCCGCCGCACCCTCGGCCTGACCCAGAAGCGCCTGAAACTGGAGGAAAAGCAAGCCGCCGCCGCCGTCGGTCAGATCCGTCTCGCCCAGGCCTGGGCGCACGCCTTATCCGCCCGCGACCTGACCGCCGCCCAGCTTCTGCTGACGCTCGACGACACCGAGGATCGGCGTCGCTACCTCAACGCGCGGGAGACGCTGAACACCCTGCTGTCGTTGCGCTGCATCCCGGTGATCAACGAGAACGACACCGTCGCCACCGCCGAAATCCGTTTCGGCGATAACGACCGCCTCGCGGCCCGCGTCGCCGAGATGGTGCAGGCCGACCAACTGATTCTGCTGTCCGACATCGACGGGCTTTACACCGCCGACCCGCGCAAGGACCCCAACGCCACCCACATTCCGGTCGTCGAAGCCATGACACCCGAGATCGAGGCGATGGGCGGCGAACCGCCCCCCGGCTACTCGTCCGGCGGGATGCGGACCAAGCTGGTCGCGGCGCGCATCGCCACCCAGGCCGGCTGTGCCATGGCCATCGCGATCGGCAACGTCGAACGCCCGCTGCAATCGCTGGAGAACGGTGCCCGCTGCACCTGGTTCCTGCCGGTGCCGGAGGGCCGCACCGCCCGCAAGCGCTGGATCGCCGGCTCCCTGTCCGCCCTTGGCGTCCTGACGGTCGATGCTGGCGCCGCCAAGGCCCTGGCCAGCGGCCGGTCCCTGCTGCCCGCCGGCATAACGTCCGTCGAGGGCACGTTCGATCGCGGCGATCCGGTCACCATCGCCGGTCCTGACGGCGTGGCGTTAGGGCGCGGCCTGTCCGCCTATGCCAGCACCGACGCCGAACGCATCGCCGGCCACCGCTCCGACCAGATCGAGGCGATTCTGGGTTGGCGGGGCAGGGACGAGGTGATCCACCGGGATGACCTGGTGCTGGGCTAATCACTTCGCCGGCTTGTATCCGGCCGGGATCGCAAACAACGCCGCAGGCTGTTTCTCGAACGATATGTTCGTCAGGAACTCAAGGTGGTGAACATTGTGGCCGAACACGCCGTCCTCATACTCCCGCCGCACCATCACGCCGGTCTTCGTCAGCCAATACGATCCGGCTGCGTCCAGCGCCCCATCGGGGCCGACGGCGTATTTCGTGGTTTCCAGCCCCTCGATCCGCTCGGTCTTCAACTTGTGCGCGTTGGTTATCTCAACCGGCCGGGCGACGTACCGGCGGAACAGTTCGTTATCCATCGGCATCACCAGGTAGGTGTGGTTCACCATCAGCAGGCACTGGCTCTGTGTCGTGAAGTCCAGGATCGTGGAGCTGAACCCGCTGCCGCGATCGATCCGCAGCTTGCCATCCGCATAATGGATCGTCTCTTTGCTCTCGAACGCCCCTGCCTGATGCACCGCGGTCGCAGTGAACTCGACGCTTGGCAACACCACATCCCCGGACGCCACGGCCGGCGCCGAGAGCAAAACAGCAAGCAGGACGAGTAAACGCAACACCGATACACACCACTTCGCGGAACAGCCGCAAGTTGGCGATAGTCTCGTTGCCCGGTCAATATTATCGCGAACTATTGATCCTCGCTAAACCCCCGCCAGCTCCAGGACAGCATCCAGCAGTACCTCCGCCCCGCGCGCGATCTGCTCTTTCGTCGAGTATTCCTTCGGATTATGCGTGATCCCCGCGACACTCGGCACGAACAGCATCGCGCTCGGCACCAACGGCGCCATCAGCACCGAGTCATGGCCGGCCGCCGCGATCATATCCCGCGTGGACAACTGGCGGCCCTGGGCCTTGTTCCGCAGCAGCGTTCCCAGGCCGGTATCGAACGTGATCGGCCCGAAGGTGGCATAGGGATCGACGTCGATCCGAACCCCTCGGCGAGCCGCGATCTCGGTCATCGCCTGCCGCAGTTGCGCTTCCATCGCCACCGCCACGTCGGCGTCATTATGGCGCACGTCGCAGTGCAGGCGGGTGATATGCGGAACATTGCCCCTGGCGTTGGGGATGTTCTCGATCCAGCTTGCACTGGCCCGTCCGCCCGGTTCGGCACCCAGACCGATCCGTTCGACGGCCAGGATCACCTCGGCCGCGGCCGCCAGGCTGTCGTGACGGCGGTTCATCTCGGTTGGCCCGACATGGCTGGGTTCGCCGGTCACCACCAACTGGAAATAACGCGCGTGCATGGTCCCGGTGACGATCCCGATGTCCGCACCGGTCGCTTCCATCACCGGCCCCTGCTCGATATGCAGTTCCAGCCAGGCGCTCCAGTCACGCGGGGCAGGGTTCAACGGCCCGGCCTGCCCGCTGTCCGCCAAGGCCTGAGCCACCGAGACCCCATTGTCATCGGTGATCGCCAGGGCCTGGGCGAGCGGGAATTCCCCGGCGGCGACGCGGCTGCCCATCATCGCCGGACGGAAGCGGCTGCCTTCCTCGTTCATCCAGTTCACCAGTTCCAGCGGCGCCTTGGTGGTCACGCCGGCGTCGTGCAGGGCACGCAGAACCTCCAGCCCAACCAGCACCCCGGCGATGCCATCGAACCGGCCGCCGGTCGGCACCGTATCCAGATGGCTGCCGAACGCCACCGCCGAGGCCCCTGCATCCGCCCCCGCTCGGCGTAGGAACATGTTGCCGATGGCGTCCTGCTCATGCCGCAACCCCAGTTTTTGGCACCATTGCAGGAACAACGCCCGAGCGGCGGTGTCTTCCGGGGTCAGCGCAAGCCGGCAACTGCCGCCTTCGGGCGTGGGCCCGATCGCCGCGATATCCATGATGGATTGCCACAGGCGGTCGGCGTCGATGGTCGGGGTCATGGGCGTCCTTGGTGATGGAGTCCAAGCATCGCCCAATCTTGGGGCGGCGGTCCAGAGCGTTTGGATATCACGGCGCCAGCGATTGGGTGAACGAGGAATATCAGCCCGCCAAAAGCCCCAGTCCAACCCGTCAAGGCGCGCAAAGGCCCCCGTACAAACCGTCATGGCGGGCGAAGGCCCCAGTCCAAACCGTCAGGGTGGGAAGAAGCCCCCGCCCCAACCCGTCACGGTGGGAAGAAGCCCCAGCCCCAACCCGTCAGGGTGGGAAGAAGCCCCAGTCCAACCCGTCACGGTGGGAAGAAGCCCCAGCCCCAACCCGTCACGGTGGGAAGAAGCCCCAGTCCAAACCGTCAGGGTGGGAAGAAGCCCCAGCCCAAAACGTCAGGGTGGGAAGAAGCCCCAGCCCAAAACGTCAGGGTGGGCGAAGGCCCCAGTCCAAACCGCCAAGGCGGGCGAAAGCCCCCGTACAAACCGTCATGGCGGGCGAAGGCCCGCCATCCACGCCTTCATGTGCCCTGACAGAAGGCCCGGCCCAATGACCTCGTGACACAAGGCAGCCGAAGGGGGCAACCCTGCAAGGGCCGAGCAAAAAATCCGACGCTCGCCAGTCAGGAACAGAACAAAACCAAGCCACACCACATCGACCCGGAGCGCTATTTAAGCTGGCTGTCCTTGCTGCCCCTGCGGTTGAACCCGATCGTCACCGGACGACGATCCCGCGCCGACTGGCACTGGATGCAGGTCCGAACGCCGGGGAGAACACGACGCCGCGCGTCCGGGATTTCGTCGCCACATTCCACGCAATGGGTTTCGCCTTCGCCCGTTGGCATGCGCGCACGCGCTCTGAGGACCCCGTCTATGACGGTGTCGTCGATCTGATCCTGCACCGCCCCGTCCGGGGCCCAGCCGCTTGCCATTGTCGCTTTCCGGTTGCCTTGGCTCATCGAGGAATTCACATGGGAATTGCCGCTGCGCGGTAAGCGTCCGGCTAGGGCCGTT
>DNXO01000078.1:0-572 GCA_003506895.1 Acetobacteraceae bacterium
AGGATGAGCCACAGGACCGGTCCCCGCCGAATTGACGCGGCAGCGTGATATGATCTGACCGCCGTTGCCCGGAGCCTTCCAACCCCACTCCAAATGCTGGAAGCCAATTTCCGCATTCCCCAACTCCTCGGGGACATGCATACTATCCATTGATGGCGCAGCCGTTAGGGAATCCGGTTACTGAAGGCTTAACGGGTAGCTTGGGGCCGAAACTCATGAGAGCCCGCATCAGCACTGCACGCGAGAGGCGGCACAAACCAGCGTGGACAACCCGAAGACCGGGGATATCAGGCCATGGCTGCGGATTTCTGCACCAGCCGATGGCTTCCTCATCATCGCATGACCCATCCCCGGAGATGCTCGAAGTTCTCAATCAACCGTCGGCCTACGCTGGCGCCGGTTTTCGGCCTCTGTTTCCGGCCCGGAACCATCATGATAGCGTGGTTCAAGTTGCGCGTGGAATTGAGATTTCGAAACTGCGGCCGAGGGTGAGCAAACCCGAACTGGTTCGAAGCTGCGTGGAAAAGCGGCGATTCAAACGGGCGTTCATCGGGGAGGCAATGGGTGATGGC
>DNXO01000078.1:969-1763 GCA_003506895.1 Acetobacteraceae bacterium
ATCCCTGAGCAGATGGCAACGGCACGGCTCGGCGGCTTCACCCCGCAGATCGGCTTTTTCGCCTTTCTGGCAGGCTCGTTGGCCTTTGCGGCGTTCGGCAGCAACCGCTTTCTGTCGTGCGGAGCGGATTCGACAATCACGCCGATTTTTGCCGGAGGCCTTGCCGCGCTGGCCGTGTCCGGTTCGCCGGATTACCTGATGCTGGCCACGGCGCTGGCCCTCATGGTCGGACTTTTCCTTGTTGCCGCCGGGCTTTTCCGGCTTGGCTGGATCGCGGACCTGCTCTCGATACCGGTGACGATTGGCTTTCTCACCGGGATCTCGTTTCACATCCTGATATCGCAACTCCCCGTGGTACTCGGACTGCCCGCGCCGGAGGGGCCCATGCTGCAGCGCATCGCGATCCTCGCCGAGCATCTGAGCCAGGCAAACGCATTTACGCTCGTCATCGGCCTCGGAGTTTTGGCGATCATCGCCTTGTCTGAACAGATCGATGCGCGGATTCCCGGTGCGTTGATCGGGCTTGCGCTGGCCGGCGCGGCCGTGGTGCTGCTGCGGCTCGAGAGCCGGGGCGTCAGCGTTCTCGGCGTAGTCTCGGTTGAGATACCGGCGCTTACGGTCCCGGTTATCTCGGCCGGGCACCTCGCAAGCCTGATATCGCTCAGTCTAATCATCTCAATGATCATCATGGTGCAGACGGCGGCGACCACACGATCGTTTCCGTCCGATCCCAACGAGCCACCGGATGTCGACCGCGATTTCCTCGGCGCCGGCGTCGGCAGCGTCCTGTCGGG
>DNXO01000078.1:2138-2815 GCA_003506895.1 Acetobacteraceae bacterium
CTCGCTGCTGTCGCGATTGTGATCGCGTTGCTGGCATTCGGCGCCTCGCTGCTGCATCAGATCCCCAATGCCGCTCTCGGCGGCGTTCTGCTGTTCGTCGCACTCAGAATCATTCGCGTCCGCCAGATCCTGGCGATCTACCGACAGTCGTTTGGGGAGTTCCTGCTGATCCTCCTGACCGCGGCGGCGATCATCGTCTTGCCAATCGAACAGGGTGTGGGCATCGGAATTGCGATGTCGTTGCTGCACGGCATATGGAGCACGACACGCGCCCGCTTGCTGGTCTTCGAACGCGTGCCGGGGACCTCAATCTGGTGGCCGTCGAGTTCCAGCCTTCCCGGCGAACGGGAGCCCGGCATTATTGTTGCTGGATTTCAGGCGCCGTTGTCCTTTCTCAATGCCTATCATTTCCGGAGCGACGTCCTGGATGCCCTGAAGTCCTCGCCGCAAAAGCCGCAACTTCTCGTGCTGGAGGCCACTGGCATCGTCGAGATCGATTTTACCGCGGCGCAGATCCTGACCGATATCATACGCAAGTGTCATGCAGACGGCATCGATTTCGCCGTCGCCCGGCTTGAGTCCATCCGCGCCCAGCACGCCATGGCGCGGTTCGGCATCAATGTGCTGTTGGGTCCGGATCGTCAGTTTCGCAGCGTCGAGGATGCGATCCGGGCGCG
>DNXO01000058.1:0-1535 GCA_003506895.1 Acetobacteraceae bacterium
GGAAGTCGTGCCGGCCGGCTTCCGGTTATGCAGCGGCTGCGATGCGCAACGCGCTAAAATGCCACGGCAGCAGCATGTCGATGTCGGCGTTGCGATGACCTGCGGCGAGCGCCTCAAGCGTGGCTTTCATATAGGCGAACGGCTCGACGCTATTGAGTTTACAGGTGCCGATGAGCGATGCCAGGCGGGCCCAATTTTGCGCACCTTCGTCATGGCCGGCGAATAATGCATTCTTTCTGTTCAGAGTCAGCGGTCGGATCAAATTCTCGACAGGGTTGTTGTCCATCTCGACCCGGCCATCATCGAGATAGACGCAGAGCCCGTCCCAGTGGTTCATAAGATAGCCGAGCGCCTCGCCCATTTTGGACGTGCGCGACACCCGTTCGCGCTGAGCGCGGACAAAGGCGTTGAGCTCGGCCACAAGCGGTTTGGCGCTGTCCTGCCGGGTGGCGCGGCGCAGCTCGGGCGAGGCGCCGCGGATTTGCTTCTCGATTGCGTAGAGCGCGGCAATACGTTGCAGAATCTCGTCGCCAATCGGCGAACCGGCCTCCGACATGGCCTTGATCACTTCGCGGCGGCCATGGCTCCAGCAATAGGCGAGCCGGATTGGAGAGCCGCCCTGGCGGTCGGTCTTTTCGAGCCGATTATAGCCGGCGTATCCATCCACCTGCAGCACGCCGTCAAAGCCGGCGAGCATCTGTTCTGCATGGACGCCGCCGCGGCCGGGCGCATAACGAAATACCACACCCGGCGGATCGGCGCCGCCGAAGGGACGATCGTCGCGCGCCAGCGCCCATAAGTAGCCGGTCTTGGTCTTACCCCGTCCGGGGTCGAGCACCGGGGCGGTGGTCTCGTCCATGAACAGCTTGCTGGAGCGCTTGAGCACCTCGGCCATCCGATCGACGATGGGCGCCAGATGAAATGCAGCCCGCCCCACCCAATCGGCCAGTGTCGAGCGCTCGATCGGCACGCCATGGCGGGCAAAAACCTGGGCTTGGCGGTAGAGCGGCAGGTGCTCGGAATACTTGGAGACGATCACCTGGGCCAGCATTGCTTCGGTGGGCAATCCGGCCTCGATGAGATGCGCCGGTGCCGGGGCTTGGCTCACTCCGGCCCGCCCCTTGGGGCAGGCATAACGCGGACGGATAGTGACGATCACCTGGAACTGGGCCGGCGTGACGTCGAGCCGTTCGGTGCGGTCCTCGCCGATCTTGGCCATCGTCCCGCAGCCGCAGGGGCAGGCAATACTCGCCGGTTCGATCACCTGCTCGATGCGCGGCAACTCCTTGGGCAGCGCGCGGGAGCGACGCTGCTGGCGTTCGACATTGGCCTCGCGAGAGGCTCCGGTTCGGCGGTCGACGGATTCCTGAACTTCTGCGATCGCGATCTCGATGTCCTCGAATGCCAGTTGCTTCTGATCCGGATCGAGCTTCTCCGATCTCGGTCCGAATTGTGTTCGGCGAAACTCTTGCACCAGATGCTCAAGCCGGGAATTTGCTTCTTTGAGAAAGGCGTTCTGCGCTTCGAGATCGGCG
>DNXO01000058.1:1774-2895 GCA_003506895.1 Acetobacteraceae bacterium
CGCTTCGAGATCGGCGTTCTGCGCTGCGAGCTGGGACTTGTCCGCTTCGAGATGCAGACGCGCCGCGCGCTCGATATCGAGCTCGAAAGACTTCTCGACAAGCGTCTTGAATGCCATCCTCAGATCTTCGGGAAGGCTGCTCAGACGGGCAGGATCAAGTGCTTCGGTCACGCCGAAACAATAACCGATCTGCACCATTGCGGCCATTCAAAACGTTTGGCTGATTCAATTCGTCGCAGCTGGTGGCCGCACGCGACGCATTGCGACGCGTCGCCAATCGAGCCCTTCAAACAACGCTTCGAACTGCGCCCGCGACAACCGCATCACCCCATCGCGGACCTGCGGCCAAGCAAATTGCCCGCTCTCCAGGCGCTTGTACGTCAACACAAGGCCGGTACCATCCCACACCAGGATCTTCACCCGATCGCCGCGCTTGGAGCGAAACACCACCGTCAGTCCGGAATGCGGATCGAGCCCCAGTTCGTTCTGAACCGTCGCCGCCAGTCCGTCGTGGCCGCGCCGGAAATCCACTGGCCGCGTCGCGACGACGATCGGAAGGCGCTGTCCGGGGATGATCAACGCCGTGCTTCCAGCGCCAACATAATCTCAGCAATCCGGTTCGCCGTGGTCGCCGCCGGCAGCTTCAGCACAATCCCGCTCACTTCGACCGAAATGACCTCGTCCACAAAAGGCGCTGCCTCACTCCGGCTCGCATCAATGGCAAGCGGCACGAACCCGCCACCACCGCCATTATCATCCCGGTCTGCCGTAAGCGTCAGCCGACCCTCCCGAGCCGCCCGCCGCCACAACGTCAGATGTTGCGGTGACATCCGGTGCCGGCGCGCAACTTCGCTGACGGTGACGCCGGGCTCAAAGCTCTCCCGCACGATCTGCGCTTTTACGACATCCGGCCAACTGCGACGCCCGCTCGGGCCCTCGATGACTTCAACACGACCGGCAAAGCCGGCCACCACCCGTTCCTCGTCCGATCCAACATCGAGACCCATTCCATCCTCCGGCATGACTCAGCCGCAGAATGCAACGTCCCCCGTTGCTTCGAAAACCGGAATCTCAATGGTCTCCAAACGCCGCTTACGTTGAAACGGCAAAAGCTTCAGATA
>DNXO01000058.1:3110-3393 GCA_003506895.1 Acetobacteraceae bacterium
TCAATGGTCTCCAAACGCCGCTTACCGTCCATCACTAACGATGGCGGTCGCTGTGCGGAAACGACGCGATATAGTGCGCGCCGTCCAGGGACTGAAGGCGGTTTCACGCACCAACTCGAAGTCGAGGATGTTCAGATCGGAGTTCCAAAAGCGGCCCTCCTTTTCCACAAAAGGCGCCGCAGATTTGCCTGGTGCGACCTCGCAGATGGAGCAATACGCCGTCGTAGTTCTGCACACCAAAAAGTGCAATTCTTTTCAAGCCAATCCACCGCTCGAGCAATCG
>DNXO01000113.1 GCA_003506895.1 Acetobacteraceae bacterium
CCAGCCGCCCGCCGACTGACAAAAGAGTCGAGGCTTCGGGCGGCTGGTATGAGACGCATCGGTGCGCTCATCCTATTTTACCGCCGGACCGCAACGGTCGAATGATGGGATCGTCGGTTGGGTGTCTCCGATTTGAACCCATGCGGGCCGCCGCCGGTCCGGCACGGGCAAGCCCCGCGGCGACCTGCGTATTGATCGGGTTCCGGCCGTGGCGCGCTGGCTCGACGGCGCAGTGCATGCGTGGACGTCGCGGTGCGTGGGATCGGGCAGCGGCGAGGGCTCCAGCGGGCTGCGATTCGACATCGCCATCTCGCCCTCGCCTGGTGCGCCGCCATAGAACGGCGGACGCTGGACCGGACCCTTCAGCCGGCCGGTCGCGCGGATCAGCGCCGGGAACACGCTGCCGCTATCAACCTCGGCGCGCATCACGGACTACGTGCGGGCGAGCACCCGGGCGGAGGCGCCGGCATTCTATGCACCCCCTGGCTATGCATCCCCTTGGGCGCGTCGTGGTTTCGGTATCGTCCCGATAATATCTTCGGCCGCCAGACGTTCCAGTGCCGCGGCATCAAGTCCCAGCATCCCGCCGAGGATGGCTTCGTTGTCCTGGCCCAACGTCGGCGCGACCCGCCGCACCGGGTAGGGATCCCGGCCCTCCCGCCAGGCAGCCGAGGACTGCCAGTGCATGCCGATGAAGGGCCGATTCAGCCGGCGCCAGAAGCCGCGCGCGGCGAGGTGCGGATCGTCCGGCAGGTCACCGGGGCGCCGCACCACCCCAGCTGCGACGCCCGCCGCTTGCAGGGTGTTCATCGCGTCCTCGGCTGGGCGGTGCGCGGTCCAATTGGCGATCAGCGCTTCCAGATCATCCTCCCGAGCCCGCCGCTCATCCGCGGTGAGAGCGGCCAGATCCTCGCGTCCCAGCAGGCGGCAGGTTGCCTGCCACTGCCGGTCGTCGCAAATCGCCACCGCGACCCACGCGTCGTCGCCGGCACAGCGGAAGCAACCGTGCGGCACGAACACGGGGTGCCGGTTGCCGATTCGCGGAGAAAGCCTGCCCAGCGCCGATTGCTCGATCAATCCGGGCGCCACCAGCGGCAACATGCACTCGACCTGGGAGAGATCGATATTCTGCCCCTCCCCGGTCCGCTGCCGGTGCAACAGCGCGACCATCAATGCGGCGGCGGCATTGAACCCGCCGATGGGGTCGCCATAGGCGGTCTGGTTCATCACAGGCGGATGCTCCGGCGACCCGGTCAGGGTCGGCAAGCCGGACGCCTGTTCCAGGGTCGAGCCATAGGCGCGGCAATCGCTCCAGGTGTTGCCAGAGCCGAACGCCGGCATCGACAGCATCACCAGTCCGGGCCGCACCTCCTTCAGCACGCTGTAGTCCAAACCGAGCTTGTGCAGCACTTCGGATGAGTAATTCTCGATGACTGCATCCGCGGTCGCGACCAGGCGCTTGAGTAGCGCCACGCCCTGTGGATGCGCGAGGTCCAAGGTGACGTCCAGCTTGTTGCGGTTCATCAACTGGAACCAGGGGATTTTCTCGTAACGCTGTTCGGCGATGAAGGCGGCGCGCAGGTCCGTGCCGCGCCACCAATCGGGATACTGGCAGGCTTCGACCTTGATGATCTCGGCCCCCAGTTCGCCCAGATGCCGGGCCGCGGTCGGGCCGGCCCAGCCCATCGTCAGGTCGATGACCCGCCGCCCCTGCAACGCCCAGCTACCCACCGGCGCGGGACCGGCGGGTTGGCCATGGGCGGGCACCGACCAGATCGGCCGGTGTTCCCCGGCCAGCGGCGCGGTGCCGCCGGCCAAAGGTGGGGTCGCCGTCAGATATTGCGGCAGACGCGGTGCGTCGAACGTGGCGTCACCGATGCGTACGGGAACGAAGGCGCCGCGTTCGCGATGGACGGACTGCGCCAGCAACTCCGTCATAGTGGGAACGATCGCCAACGGCAGCCGGTATTCCAGTGCCAGTTCGAACCAGGCCTCCGCCGAACGGGTTTCCCACACCGGCTGGAACAAGGCGTCGATCTCGGCGGACCGCGCGAGACGGTCGGTGTTCAGCGAGAATCGAGGGTCCTTCGCCAGATCGGGCATCCCCAACATGGCGCAAATGGACCGCCACTGACCGGGAGTTACGATGGTGACGCCGATCATCCCCTGTTTGGTTCGGTAGATGCCGACGGGGTAGTTCCGACCGAAACGATTGATCCCGGTCCGCTTGCGCGTTTCACCGGCATCCCAAGCCACCGCCGCTTCGTACTCCGCGACATTGACCGCGGTCTCATGCACGCTGACCGAGAAGGTACGGGCGCCATTCTCCCGCCCATACAGACCGGCCGCCGTCGCGATGAACGCCGCCAACCCGGCGATTGGCCCTTGCTGACACTCCGTCGCCAGGATTGGCGGCCCCTCCGCCGAACCGGTCAAGGCGACGAGACCGGCCAAGGCACGGCAAATGGCCTCGGACCCCGAGAAATCCCGATAGGGCCCGTGATGCCCAAACCAATCAATGGCGGTGATGGCGAGCCCGGGATGCTCGGCCAACAGCGCGTCATGCGACTCCCCGATGGCAGCGGCCGTTCGTCCGTCGAGCAGAACATCGGCGCCCGCGAGCAGGGCGGCGAGGCGGTCTGGCGTTTCGGTGACACTCTTCTTGTTCGTGTTGAGCCAGGCAAAGACGCCGCTCTCACCCCCCGCGACAATCGGTGGCATGGTGCGCAGCGGATCGCCGCCGTGGGGCTCCAGCTTGATCACATCGGCGCCAAAATCGGCGAACAGCTTGCCGCAATAATCCAGCGCGATGCCGGAGCCGCGTTGCAGGATGCGGTAACTGGAGAGGGGCATGGCGGTCCTCGATTTTTCTTATGCTGATTTGATCCCATTGCCGTGGTCGGAGGGCAAGAGTCGTTGGCCCGATTGGGTGCCGCATGACATCGTCGGTCACCATCCCGGGTCGCCCGGTCGCACCCCAAGCAACACCTTCCCGGCGGATTCGAAATAGCTCGGCAGCCCCGCGGCATGCTGAACCGCGACGTGAACGTCGCGGAAAGCGCGTTCCAGCGGCAGGCGCGTATAGATCGCGTTAGTGCCGGCCGCATGGAACACCTTGTCGACCGCGCGGACAGACTCATGCATCGCATGCACAAGCGAAAGCCGGCCCTGCGCGATGGCGCGATCCGACGGGGTCTCTCCGGCACATAAACCGCGCCACAGCGCCCCTACGGCGTCGAAAACATAAGAACGGGCGGCGTTGACGATGGCATCTGCCTCGGCGATGCGGGCCTGCACCATAGGGCGGTCTCGCAGTAAGCTGGCCGACATCGTGGAGGCCTCGGTGGTAGCGATCTCGGCCAGGCTGTCGATCGCCCCGCGCGCGATGCCCAGGGCATTTGCCGCCGAGGGCGTCCAAAGGTTCACATACCAGGCACGTGGATTGTAGAGAGGACCTGTCTCTTTCGGCGGGTCGTCAGACAAGGCGCTGCGCGCCGAGGGTACCAAGACGTCGTCCACGGTGAAATCCTGGCTGCCGGTGCCGCGCATCCCCATGACCGACCACGTGTCCACGATGGTCACGGAGTCCCTGGGTACCCACATCGCCCGCAGCACCGGCGCGCCGGCCGCCGTCAGACGGGGCGTGTCGCCGTCCATCATGATGCAGGTGCAGTACAACCAGCGCGCGTTCTGAATGCCGCTGGCGAAATTCCAGCGTCCCTTGACGCGATAGCCGCCCGGGGCCTCCCAGGCGCGTCCGCCCGGCCGGGCGGAGCCGGCGCCGCGATAGTCGGCCGGGGTGCCGGCCAGCTCTTGACCGACCCTTATCGGCAGACGTCCGACGTTCAGCGATAAGGCGGTGGCGATCATGGCGCACCAGCCCACCGATCCGTCGGCCTTCGACAGTTCCTCGACGACCCGGAACGCGATCAGAGGCGGCGTCTCCGGGCCTCCCATCGAGCGTGGGAGATACATCTGGTAGATGCCCGCCGCGGTGATCTCGGCCGCCAGGGCTGGCGGCGTCTGGCGCATTTGTTCGGCCTGGTCGCGGGCCGCTCGTACGGTGGGTGCCAGCCGTATGGCGGTCGCGACGATCTCGGGGATCGCTGATTCCTCGTCTTCTTTCATGGCGCTTTCTCCTCCCTGCTTCGCCACCCTGACCAATGACGGGTCGCAGGGCCAGAGACCGCGGCACGGCATGGCCGATGCAGAGCCGTCTGGGCAATGTTTTGAGCTCTCCCACGGTTACCGCAGTCCAAGGTTCAGCCGCGATTGCGCGCCTAATCCAGAATGAGGCCTCCATCGACGTTGAAGGACTGACCAGTAATGTTTCGAGCCCCCGTGGACGCCTACGACCTGTCGCGCTCTGGAAAGGGCCGGCTGGACGCCGCCGGGATGACCGCGCTGTTAGGCGACGGGGTGGCGCGCTATCCGATCGTCTCGATCGAGGACGGTCTGGCCGACGACGACTGGGACGGGTTTCGCGCCCATACGGCGGCCCTCGGCGCCACGGTGCAGGTGATCGGCGACGACATCTAAGTCACCAACACCGACCTCATCCGCCGCGGCATTGCTGAACACAGCACCAACGCCGTGCTGATCAAACCCAATCAGGTGGGCACGGTGACCGAGACGCTGGCAGCCGTGGCGCTGTGCCGGCGCGCCGGCTGGGGCTTCGTGATCTCCCATCGTTCCGGCGAAACCGAGGACGCGTTCATCGCCGATTTGGCGGTGGCGCTCGGCGGCGGGCAAATCAGGGCAGGCGCCCCGGCACGCGGCGAACGGGTGGCAAAATACAACCGGCTGCTGTCAATCGAGCGCGAACTGGGAGCCGCCGCGCTGTTCACCAACCCGTATTTCTGATGGCACGACGCCGCGATGACGCGGCGGGGGTGGGCTGTAGTGAATATTGCATGAATCCAGTTTATGTAGTAATTCAACCGAATGGAGCAAGCCGAGACCACCACTGACCGGGGCCCCGACGCCGTGGATCTCCTCGCCCAGCGCCTGCGTGAGCGGGGCGCCGCGCTGTCCCCGGGGGCCCGGCGCGTTGCCCGCTACATGACCGACAACCGGGCTCAGGCCATCGCATGTTCAGCGGCAGAGCTTGCCAGCCGGGTTGGCACGTCGGACGCGACCGTGGTGCGCACTGCCCAGGCGCTCGGCTTTACCGGACTGGGCGACCTGAAGCGAACGCTGGCGACCTCGCTCAGCAATGAAGTGACGCCCGCCGACGCGATGCGGCGCACGCTTGCCGAAACTGGAACGGAGGCGGGCAGCGCGGTCGATCTGGTGATCCGCACGCATCAGGCGGCCATCGAGGCTCTATCCACGCAGCAAGCGCGGGCGACGATCCTTGCCGCCATCGCAGTGCTGCATCCGGCACGGCGTGTGCTCATCTTTGGAATCGGGCCATCGGCGCCGCTGGCAGGGTATGTGGCGATCCTGCTTGGCCGCACTGGTCGAGCGGCACGCGCCCTGGATGCGACGGGGATCGCGCTGGCCGATCAGTTGCTCGATCTTGGCAGGGGGGATGCACTGTTGGTGCTCGCCTATGGCCGGGCCTATCGCGAGGTCGTCGCGGTGCTTACCGAGGCGCGCCGGCTTGGCGTCCCGATCGTTCTGGTAACCGATGGCCTGGAGGCACGGCTGGCGCAACAGGCCGACGTGGTGGTGCCGGCCCGCCGCGGTCGCGCCCAGCGGGTGGCGCTGCACGGCGCCACGCTGGTGGTGTTGGAGGCACTGGTGCTGGGCCTGGCCGCCCAAGGCGGCGAGCGCGCGGTAGTGGCTCTCGAACGGCTGAACGACCTGCGCGCCGCGGTCGCGGGCGCGCGTTACGATGCCGGATGAAACAGGGCCGTTCACGGCCGTTTTGGAGATCGTCGCATGACCTGGATACAGCTTGCCCCATCCGTTACCGCTGCGTTTCTTGCCTCGTTCGTCGAATTCGTGGAGGCGGCGACCATCGTGCTTGCGGTCGGCACCGTTCGTGGCTGGCGTTCGGCGTTGACTGGGACCGCGCTGGCGCTGGCAGTGTTGTGCACGCTGGTGCTGGCACTCGGCCCGGCGTTAGCGCGGGTGCCCGACCAGGCGTTGCAACTGGTGGTCGGACTGCTGCTGTTGCTTTTCGGCATGCGCTGGCTGCGCAAGGCGATCCTGCGCGGCGCCGGCGTTCTCGCGCTGCATGACGAGGAGGCGATCTTTCGCAGCGAGAGCGCGAATCTGCGCCTTGCCCGCGCAACGGAACGCTGGGGTGTCGACCCTGTCGCCACCGTCACCGCCTTCAAGTCGGTGCTGCTGGAGGGCGTCGAGGTGGCGTTCATCGTGATCGCGGTCGCCGCCGGGGGCGCCGGTCTGCTGCCCGGCGCGGCAGCCGGCGCGGCAGCGGCCGGCCTGATCGTCGTAGGACTGGCCATCGTGGTGCATCGTCCCCTGGCGCGAGTGCCGGAGAACACCCTGAAATTCGCGGTTGGCGTGCTGATATCCGCGTTCGGTGTGTATTGGACCGGAGAGGGCCTGGGTATCACGTGGCCGGGGCAGGACCTGTCGCTGCTGGCCCTGGTCGGTGCAATGCTCGTCGCCGGAATGGCCGGCGTGCGGGTGGCCAGCGCAACAGCGGCGCGTGTCGCCTTGCGGATGGAGGCACGATAATGGGCAACTTGCGCGCAATTCTCGGCGAACTCGTGGGGCTGTTCGTCGACGACGGGTCGCTGGCGCTGGCACTGCTGGTCTGGTGCGCGATCGTGGGGGCCGGGGTGGTTGTGGCGCCCGGCTTATCGCCGGCAGGCGGCGGTTTGGCGCTGCTGCTCGGCTGCGTCGTTATCCTGCTTGCCAATGTCGGTTGGGCGGCGAGGGCGCGGGCGACGAAGCGGTGAGGTGGTCCCGTTTGTTCGGACACCCGATAAACTAATCCCAAGTCGTAACCGTGCCGCCAATGGCAATGGTGTCGTAGCGACTTCAGAACACACCTCGTCCGGTGTCCGCCCAGACGAAGGTGAAAACGGTGATGCTGACGGGAGCATCTGGTCCCGGAGAATACTGGTCGCGTTCATGGCAACGAAGGATCGGCGTCGCCTTGAACCGCACGAGCAAGTCGAAAAGCAGCCGGATGCGCCTGTTGAGTCGCGCCGGCTGGTAATCGGTCGCTCTATGGGCCGGCCATCGGGCGCCGCTGCCGACGCTGGCTCAGTGGAGCCTCAATCAATTCGAACCCCTTGACGCATAGTACGTCGATGCATAGTGTGTCGATATGTCCAAAGCATCTTCCGTCCGCCCCGTCCCCCGCGAGGCGCCTGACTACACAAGTCGCTCGTACTGGACCGGCACGATCAAGATGTCGCTGTCGAAGTTCTTTGTACTCCGCGTGCTGCACGACGGCCCGTCCCATGGCTACGACATAGCCCGCGCTGTCGAACGCGCGACAAGCGGTTGCTGCTCCCCGACAGAAGGCGGCCTGTATCCCGTGCTCCGTGAATTCGAGGCGGGGGGTTACGTTACTGCGGAATTAGAGGTCGTCTCCGGCCGGGAGCGCAAAACTTATACGCTAACGGATAAGGGGCGGCAGGCTTTCAGCGTCGGCGTCGATGCCTGGATCGAGGTCACCGATGCGCTCCTGGAGACACGTCGCCTGGCATCTAAGGAAAAGGCCGGTTGCGGATGCTGAACGCCCTTCATTTGCCCCAATACATCGATGCAAGATGCATCGACCATAGGAGGTTACAATGAGTTCCTGCTGCTCACCCACATGTTGCTCGACGGAGCAATCCGACCAGGCTCGCAAACTGCCCGTCGCGATCATCGGCGCCGGGCCTGTCGGCCTGGCTGCCGCCGCCAATCTGCTGTCGCGAGGCATCGACCCTGTCCTCTTGGAGGCCGGCCCCGGCGTTGGGACGTTCGCTCGTTCCTGGGGCCACGTCCGCATGTTCTCGCCTTGGCGCTACAACATAGACAAGGCTGCTCTCTCCTTGCTGAAGGCGGGCGCCTGGCGGGCTCCCGACCCGGAGGCATATCCAACAGGGGACGACCTGGTCAGCAGCTACCTGGAGCCGCTGGCGGCGCTTCCTGCCATCGCATCTCGGCTGCGGTTGAACATGAAAGTCACCGCGATCGCACGGGCCGGGTTCGGGAAGCTCCGGACTGCCGCGCGCGATACCGCTCCGTTCGATGTCCGCTACATCGGTGCCGATGGTTGCGAGGGCAGTTTGCTTGCCGGCGCCGTTATCGATACCTCCGGCACGTGGGCGACGCCCGGGTGGGCCGGATCCAGCGGCATCCCCGCATTGGGGGAGCGTGCTGCTCACGAACGAATGTTCTACGGAATGCCGGATGTCCAAGGCACCGAGCGTGCGCGCTACGCCGGGAAGAAGACAATGGTGGTTGGCTCCGGCGACTCCGCAAAGGGCACGCTGATCGAACTGGCGCGCTTGGCCGAGCGGGTGCCGGGCACCGTGATCCTCTGGGCGGCCAGAAATGCGGACCTGACCAGAGCGTTCGGAGGCGGTGCCAATGATGGTCTGGTCGAGCGCGGCGCGTTGGGCACGGGCGTCCGCACGTTGGTCGAGGCCGGAAAGATCGCACTTCTGAAGTCGTTTGCCATCGATCGCATCACGTCCGGCAATGCCTTCCTCAACGTGACCGGCACGGATGGTCACGGCACCCGCACCGTCGGTGTTGACGAGATCGTCGTCTGCACGGGCTTCCGGCCTGATCTGCATATCCTGCGGGAGATCCGTCTTGATCTGGATCCTGCACTCGAGTGTTCCCGCGCATTGGCACCTCTGATTGACCCAAACGTACATTCTTGCGGAACGGTTCGGCCACATGGAGCGGCTGAGCTGGCGCAGCCCGAAACAGGCTTCTTCATCGCCGGAATGAAGTCGTACGGCCGCGCGCCAACCTTCCTGCTTGCAACTGGCTACGAGCAGGTGCGGTCGATCGCAGCGTACCTGGCAGGGGATATCGAGGGATCTCGGCGCGTCGAGTTGGATCTGCCGGAGACTGGGGTGTGCAGCTCGAACCTGGCGATCACGGAGGCGGCCTGCTGCGCCACGCCTTCACCGACCGCATCCTGTTGTGCGCCCACCAGGGAGCGTGTGGCGGGCGAATGAGTGTCGCAATTGCGGCCCAACGGTCGAGGCTGGTCGTCACGACGACGGTCGGCCTTGCTCAGATACTGGCCTGGGGTTCGAGCTACTACCTGATCTCGGTGCTGGCGAAGCCGATTGGCACCGACACCGGCTGGCCTCTGTCATGGATCGTCGGCGGCCTGTCACTCGGTTTCCTGGTCTCAGGCTTGGTCTCGCCGAAGGTCGGTCATCTGATCGAGGGTCACGGCGGGAGGCCGGTGCTGGCGGCCAGCGCAGTGCTGCTGTCCGCCGGCTTGTCGATGCTCGCGCTCGCGCCGAATATTCCGATCTACTTCGCAGCCTGGGTCGTGCTGGGTGGCGCAATGGGTGCCGGGCTGTACGACCCGGCCTTCTCGACGCTCGGCCGCATCTACGGCGACAGCGCGCGGGGAGCGATCACGCAGGTAACGCTGTTCGGCGGCTTCGCCAGCACCGTGTGCTGGCCCCTCAGCGCCCTGATGGTCGATCACATCGGATGGCGCGGAGCCTGTGCTGCCTATGCCGCCATTCATCTGTTGGTCACCCTGCCGTTGTACTGGTTCGGCCTCCCAGCTGAAGCCGGCGCCAGAGCGACAGCGCAGGTCGCCCACGGTCCGGCTCAGACCATTCGTCCTGACCACAGAACCGTCTTCCTGCTACTGGCCGCCGGGCTGACGCTGGCCTCCGTGATCATGACGGTCGTCTCGATCCATCTGCTGACCATTCTGCAAGCCCGCGGCATCGCTCTCGCCGCCGCGGTCGGCCTGGGTGCATTGGTTGGTCCGTCCCAGGTCGGCGCACGAATCCTGGAGACGCTGTTCGGCCGCAAGGTTCACCCGATCTGGAGCATGGTGGCGTCCACAGTGCTTGTGGCGGTCGGTCTGGGTATGCTGGTCGGCGCACCCGGGATTGTGGGGTTCGGAATCGTCTTGTACGGATCCGGAAGCGGGATACGGTCGATCGCGCGCGGCACCGTTCCGCTGGCCCTGTTCGGCCGCGAGGGATATGCCGTGCTGATGGGGAAGCTGGCGATGCCGACCTTGGTCGCGCAGGCAGCGTCGCCTTTTCTCGGCGCCGTAATGCTGGACAGGTTCGGAACGACAACGACGCTCGCGGTTCTTGGTATTGCGGCGGTCGTCAATATCGGCCTGGTGGTCGCGCTGGTGCCGTTCGCTGCCGTGCAACACACGCAGCGATGAACCGGAGAACCCCGCGTACCCGTCCGCGGATATCCCGGGCTGCTGAGTGCCATGCGCTTGCGGCCCCTGACAGCGCTGCCAGGTCCACCTCCTCTCCTTGTCCGCCCGTTCCTGGCGCTCGCTGCATCGGTCGGTCAGGTATCCGGCCAGGATGTGCGTCGGAAGGCAATCTCCCGGGCGATGTGCCGGAGGCGGCCCGCGGACACGTCCCACGCGAGCCCGCTGGATGGCCCTGGGACTTCTTGCATTGGGGATCGTCAAGCAGGGGCAAACGGCGGTTTGGCGGAGTTGCCCCTGTTTAATGCATGTACGAAGCCCGCTATCGTGCGATTTGCACTGCATCCCCCATGCTTCCCCGGCTTCAGCGCCACGGATGGGAAAGCAAAAACGGCCCCGAAGGACCGCTTTAACAACCTGATTTCCTTGAAGAAATCTGGAGCGGGCGAAGGGATTCGAACCCTCGACCCCAACCTTGGCAAGGTTGTGCTCTACCCCTGAGCTACACCCG
>DNXO01000106.1:0-155 GCA_003506895.1 Acetobacteraceae bacterium
GGGCTAGCGCGAGAGAAGGCAGCGCTGGGTGGCGCGCAAGGCGCGGCGAGCCACATTCGCTGCATCGCCTGGCCGCAATGTCCAGATCGTGGAGGCAGTCCCGGCAGAAGCAGGTTGTTCCCTCCACCAACGCTGTCACGGCACGTCGCGCTCCC
>DNXO01000106.1:500-627 GCA_003506895.1 Acetobacteraceae bacterium
CCGATGCGAACGCCTTGACGGTCGCATCGTCCCGCATCACGAAATCGAGAACGCTTGCGAGAAAATGCGGGTCGGAGGCTGCTTTCCGCAGGGTCTCCGGGCCGATCCCGCTTTCAGCCAGGAACGC
>DNXO01000106.1:943-2515 GCA_003506895.1 Acetobacteraceae bacterium
CAACGATTTCAGCTACTTCCCGGGGATTGTGAACAGGTTTTCTCAACTGCCGTATTTGCCTTTCCCTAACTTATGGTTTCTATTTTGGAAAAGATCATGCCCGAGTCTGCGGAAGGTGTTCAAGCAAGTGGAAACCACTTCGCATAGAACGCACCCGGGCTTAACGGGTTGGAGCGAATCTGGCGCTAGTTTGATTTCACTTTTTGAAACGCTTGGCGGCGGCGCCGGATGCTCCGCCTGCTGAGCTTTTATAGCTGGGATTGGAGGGGCGGGATGGCAAAAACCGTCCTGATCGTGGAGGACAACGAGCTCAATATGAAGCTCTTTCGCGATCTGCTTGAGGCGCATGGCTATGAGACTTCCGGAACCAGCAATGGTTTCGAGGCGCTCGATCTTGCACGCAAGCTTCGCCCCGATCTCATCCTGATGGACATCCAGCTTCCCCAGGTGTCCGGTCTCGAAGTGACGCGGTGGATCAAGGACGACCCGGAGTTGCGTTCCATACCGGTGGTCGCGGTCACGGCATTCGCGATGAAGGGGGACGAGGAGCGCATCCGCGAAGGCGGCTGCGAGGCGTATCTTTCAAAGCCGATCTCGGTCGGCAAGTTTATCGAAACCGTCCGACGGTTCATCGGATAGGGAGAGTTGGATGTCCGCGCGTATTCTGGTCGTCGATGACGTCCCCGCCAACGTCAAGCTGTTGGAAGCTCGGCTGTCGGCCGAGTATTTCGATGTCCTGACCGCATCCAACGGCGCCGAGGCGCTGGCGGTCTCCGCGCGTGCCGAATGCGACATCATTCTGCTCGACGTCATGATGCCCGACATGGACGGCTTTGAGGTGTGCCGCAGGCTGAAGTCGAGTCCGGCAACGCATTTCATTCCGGTGGTGATGGTTACGGCGCTGGACAGCCCCGCTGATCGGGTGCGCGGGCTTGAAGCCGGCGCCGACGATTTCCTGACCAAGCCGGTCTCCGACATCGTGCTGATCGCGCGGGTACGCTCACTCACGCGGCTAAAGATGATGACCGATGAGCTGCGCATGCGCGCCATCACCTCGCTCGAGATCGGCGTGCAGGCGCCCGAGCGCAGCGCCGTGGCCGACACCGGGAAGGGCGGCCGCGTGCTTCTGGTCGACGACCGGCCCTCGTCCTATGAGCGTCTGGCGCCGGTGTTGAGCACGGAGCATACCGTCGATGTCGAGACCAACCCCTCGGAAGCACTGTTTCGCGCCGCCGACGGCGATTACGACCTTCTGATCGTCTCGCTCGGCCTTGATGAATTCGACGGCCTGCGACTCTGCAGCCAGGCACGGTCGCTGGAGCGGACCCGGCACGTGCCCATCCTCGCCATTGCCGACGCCGACAACAATACGCGGCTGCTCCGCGGTCTGGAGATCGGCGTCAACGACTATCTGCTTCGCCCGGTCGACAAGAACGAGTTGCTGGCCCGCGCGCGGACCCAAATCCGGAAACGGCGTTATACCGACCATCTGCGCGACAATGTGCAGAACTCCATCGAGATGGCGATTACCGACGCGCTGACCGGCCTGCATAACCGCCGCTACATGGAGAG
>DNXO01000065.1:0-471 GCA_003506895.1 Acetobacteraceae bacterium
CGACACGAAAACCTCCAGCAAGATCAACGGGTAATCATGCTGATTTTTATTCCAATCGGCGCGAAAAAAAGCGCCAGCGTCATTTTGACGAGATTCGATTCCTGATTGTCAACCTTCTGTGCCAGCCGACGACGGGCGAGGACAACGGGCACGGCACGCCAATCACGGGATCTGCCGCGCCTGTCGCGAAAGACCCAGCCAATGACCGCCTCCGGGATGGACAGGATCAAGCCTGGCCTGGGAGATTTGGGAGGTGTCAGGGCCACGCAAAGCCCGCTCGGATGCTACCCCGATGTCACCTATCGTTGCAGAACAAACGTACCCGGCGCCGGGCATAACGGGGAGATGCCGCGCGCCGGCGCTCCCATGGCTGGCGGCGCGGTCCGCTTTGCATCGCTGCGGGCGACGAGCCAGGATTCCCACGCGGGCCACCACGACCCATCGATGCGCGCCGCGCGCGAACGCCACGTC
>DNXO01000065.1:764-2310 GCA_003506895.1 Acetobacteraceae bacterium
GGTCGCCGACCTGGCGCGTGGCAATATCGTAGTGCCGGCCCGGGTGTCCCGGTTCGGAAACAATGCCGGCATTGTGACCGCCATTGGTCAGCAGGAAGGTCAGTTCGGTGTCGGTGAACAGGTGAACCTTGTAGACCGACTGCCAGGGCGCGATGTGATCGGTCTCGGTCCCCACCACAAACATGGGTACGCGCAGGTCTTTCAGGGCGATCACGTTGCCCTCGACGGCAAAACGGCCGGCGGTGAGCCGATTCTCCAGAAACAGGCCGCGCAGGTATTGCGAGTGCATGAGATAGGGCAACCGCGTCGGGTCGGCGTTCCACGCCAGGAGATCGCTCGTCGGCTCCCGCTCGCCCAGCAGGTAATTCCTCGTCATCTTCGACCACACCAGATCGTCGCTGCGCAGCGCGCGAAATGCGGCGCTCATCTGCGACGAATCGAGCACGCCCTGATCCCACATCATATCTTCGAGAAAGGCGACCTGGCTATCGTCCACGAACAGCATCAATTCGCCCGCCTCGCTGAAGTCGGTCTGACCCGCGAGCAGCGTGACCGTCTTGAGACGATCGTCATCGTCGCGTGCCATCGTGGCGGCGGCAATCGCAAGCAGCGTGCCGCCGAGGCAATAGCCGCAGGCATGGACCTTGCGCCCGGGCACCACGGCATTAACCGCGTCAAGCGCGGCCATCACGCCCTTGGTGCGGTAGGCGTCGAACGTAACGTCGCGATCGGCAGACGTCGGATTGCGCCAGGAGATCATGAATACCGTGATGCCGCGATCGACCAGGTAGCGCACCAGTGACCGCTGCGGCCCGAGATCGAGCACGTAATACTTCATGATCCAGGCCGGCACGATCAACACCGGCTCCGCCAGCACGTCAGGTGTGGCGGGGCTGTACTGGATCAATTCCATCAACTCATTTCGGAAAATCACCTGACCGGGCGTCGCCGCGATGGTCTCGCCGACCCTAAAGCTCTTGTCAGGTTCCGGCGGCGTCATCGTGACGGCGCGCCTCCAGTCGTCAAAAAGGTAGCCCATTCCACGCACGAGGTTGGCGCCTGCTTCGTTGAGCGTGCGCTCGATCACTACCGGATTCATCGATGGCACATTGGAAGGCGAAAAGACGTCGAGAAACTGATGCAGCATGAAGCCGACACGCTCAACGTCTCTGGCCTTCATGCCGCGCAGCGGTCGCGTGGCGCTGCGCCACCATTCCTCCTGCGCCAGGAACGCCTGTTGCCACCAGAGAAACGGAAACGTCTGCCAGGCCGGGGCAGCGAAGCGGTGGTCGTTCGGCTGCGGCTTTAGCAAGGGAACCGCATTCCCACTCATCAAGGTGGCAAGCCTCGCCGCCAGCACGGCGCCCAGTGCCGCAAGTTCGAGCTGCCGCCCGGGGGCACGCGAAAAATGCGATAGCCAGTCGAACCAGGCTGCGGCTTCCGCGTGGGGCGAGAGGCCAGCGGTGAACCGCGCAATCATGCTGCGGCCGACCCGATCGACGGTTACGAACGAGGGCAGATTGACCACAGGTGACGGCGCAGGGGG
>DNXO01000065.1:2696-3351 GCA_003506895.1 Acetobacteraceae bacterium
AGGAACCGACGCCGCCCACCTTGACCCTGATCAATTGCACCGGCGCTGGAATTACCCCGGCCACCGAGGGTCACATTGGCAAGCAGGCCGGTCCGGCCGTCGATCTTCCGAGCGCCCGCAAGAACCGATTGATTTAGCTCAAACGCCACACCTGCGAAGGCCCTCATTCTGGCAAAATCGACCGATTTCCGGACGGTCAATGGCCCGGTTGCACGGAGCGTTCAACAGGAGGGTGCCGTGAAGAGAAACGCCATCGCTTGGGCCTTGAGCCTTGTCCTTTCTCCGCTTCTTCCCCTGGCTACACAAGCGCAGAGCACCATCGCCGAGCAGGAAGCGCACGCGATAGGCGTCAATGCCTATCTCTACTTCTACCCGCTGGTGACGATGGACGTCACGCGAAAGCAGTTCACCAACGTCGAACCAGGCAAGGAATTCGGCAAGGGCCCGATGAACACGTTCGTCAATGTGCCCGAATACCCACCGGCAAACTTCAAAGGCGTCGTGCGTTCGAACTTCGACACTTTGTATTCCATCGCGTGGCTCGACATGTCGAAAGAGCCTGCCGTGATCAGCGTGCCGGATACCGGCGGACGCTACTACCTGCTGCCCATGCTCGACATGTGGAGCGAGGTATTCGCCTCGCCGGGCTGGCGGA
>DNXO01000129.1:0-769 GCA_003506895.1 Acetobacteraceae bacterium
CCGCCTCTGCACACTCGTCCTCCTCGGCGACCTCCTCGCTGGCTCGGCCCGCTTCAACGACTTGCGGCGCGGGGTTCCAAGAATGTCGCCCGCTCTTCTTTCCAAGCGCCTCAAAGACCTCGAAGCAGCGGGTATACTCACGCGCTCGCCCGTAAGCAGCGAACCGGACGTGTTCGATTACCGGTTGACGGAGGCGGGACGGGGCTTGAGGCCGGTTATCGAGGCCGCCGGTATTTGGGGGCACCAATGGATTGAGACGGAAGCCTCGCTGCAGAATCTAGACCCCAATCTTCTGATGTGGGATATCCGGCGCAACATCGATCCCACTCCCATGCCTCGCAGCCGGAATACGATCCAGGTCATCTTCGCGGATTTGCACCAAGCACGGCGAAACTGGTGGCTGATCGTCCAGCCAGGTCAAGACGTCGATTTGTGCTCGGTGGATCCAGGCTTCGAGGTTGACCTTTACCTTTCGACCGACCTGCGAACGCTGACCGAAATCTGGATGGGCTATACGGCGATTGCGCGGGCCAAAGAACAGGGAAGGCTCGCTTTTACCGGAAACCGGCAGCTTGAGGCCGATGTAGGTTCGTGGCTGACGCTGAGCCCGTTTGCGAAGGTACAAAAATTGGTTGCGTAGGCAGTCGCGGCACCATCTCCTCGTGGGCCAGGCAAAATGCTTGTGCCGTTGATTTGAGCGGCGGAGACCGCTCGCGTAGGAGCAATCTATACGTATTTGTCTTTTGGAGAAAATGGCGGGAGTGACGGG
>DNXO01000129.1:1063-2604 GCA_003506895.1 Acetobacteraceae bacterium
GGCGTGACAGGCCGGCGCTCTAACCGACTGAGCTACACCCCCGCATAAGGGAAGGCGCCAGCGGATTCGCCGCGCCGTCCCTCTACATAGCCTGCACGCTCGCGGTACTCAAGCGATAGTTTTCGAAAAATGGCAGCCGATTAAAGCAGCCCGTGCGCGCGTGCCGCCTCCACCAGCGGCCGCCTCGGGCGCGGGCCGACATGAACGATCACCTCGGAGGCCGCTAGGCTGCCAAGCCGGCCGCAAGCTTCGAGATCGCGGCCCGACGCCAGCCCAAACAGGAAGCCCGCCGCATAGAGATCGCCAGCGCCCGTGGCATCGACCAGCTTCTCGATGGGCACGGCTGGTACGCTTACGGTTCCGCCCTGATGCAGGATGACCGCGCCTTTCTCGCTGCGCGTGATCGCGGCGATTTCGCATTCGGTGCGGAGTGTGGCGCAGGCTTCGTCGAAACTGGAGCCCGGATACAGCGACAGTAGCTCCCGCTCGTTGGCGAAAACGATATCGACGCGGTCGCGGATGAAGGTGCGGAAGCCGTCGCGGTGGCGGTCCACGCAGAAAGGATCGGAGAGCGTGAAAGCGACCTTGGTGCCAGCCGGGCGGGCGATGTCCGCCGCCGTGTGGAAGGCGGCGCGCGCTTCGATGGGATCGAACAGATAGCCTTCGAGGTAAAGCACTTGGCTCTGCTCGATCAGCGCGCGGTCGAGATCGGCATCGGCGAATTCGGAGGCCGCGCCGAGATTGGTGTTCATCGTGCGCTCGCCGTCCGGCGTCACCAGGATAAGGCAGCGCCCGGTCGGCGTCTCGCTCTTGGCCTCGCCATCGCTGAAGACCACGCCGATGGTGCGGATGTCGTGCGCGAACACCCTGGCAAACTGGTCATGGCCCACCTTGCCCATGAAGCCAACCTTGCCGCCCAGCGAGGCGATGCCGGCGCAGGTGTTCGCCGCCGAACCGCCCGACGTCTCGACCGCCGGCCCCATCCGCTCGTAAAGCGCGGCGGCCTCCTCCGGCGAGGTCAGGCGCATGGTGCCTTTGTTAAGCGCGAACTCATGCAGCAGCGCCTCCTCGCAGGGGGCGATGATGTCGACAAGCGCGTGGCCGATGCCGGTTACTTGCAGGGGCTTATTCATGAGGATCTTGCTTTCGTTGCTGTTGCGCGAGGCGCTGGAGTTTTTGGTTCGAATTTGCAGAGGTGTTCTATGACGCAGCGCCAGCATTCGGGCTTCTTCGCCTTGCAGACATAGCGGCCGTGAAGGATGAGCCAATGGTGAGCATTGAGGAGATAGTCCGGCGGCACGATGCGTTCGAGGCCCAATTCCACTGCGAGCGGCGTCTTGCCCGAAGCGAGCCCGGTGCGGTTCGCTACCCGGAAAATATGCGTGTCCACCGCGATGGTGGGCTGGCCGAAAGCGACGTTCAGCACGACATTAGCCGATTTGCGCCCGACGCCCGGCAGCGCTTCGAGCGCGGCCCGGTCTGGCGGCACGGTTCCGCCGTGGTTCTCGACCAGCGCTTTCGATAGCGCGATGACGTTCGTG
>DNXO01000016.1:0-1463 GCA_003506895.1 Acetobacteraceae bacterium
GCGTCGGGGTCGTTCCGGTCCGTTCTGAGGCCGGTCTTTTTGTTCACCATCACCATCCGGATATCCGGCGGTGTGCGGAACGGAATGGCGGGCTTGTCCTTCAAGGCGAGCTTGAAGAAGTCCGAGAAGATCGGCGCGGCCAGCTCGCCACCGGTTTCGCCGTGGCCCATCGGCTGCGGGTTGTCGTAGCCGATAAACACGCCCATGGCGATGTCAGGCGAAAAGCCGATGAACCAGGCGTCCTTTTCGTCGTTGGTCGTGCCGGTCTTGCCTCCCAGCGGTTTGCCCACCCTCTTGTGGATGAGCGCGCCCGTTCCGCGAAGCGCGACGCCTTCCAGCATCGACGTGACTTGATAGGCCGTCATCGGGTCGACGATCTGCTGCCGGTCATCGGCCATTTGCGGCACTTCCTGCCCGCGCCAGGCATCGGCGTCGCAGCCGCTGCACTGCCTGCCATCATGGCGCCAGACGGTGTGGCCATAGCGGTCCTGGATGCGGTCGATGAAGGTCCATTTGATCTTCTTGCCGCCGTTGACGAACATGCTATAGGCCGCTGTCAGCCGCATCAGCGTCGTTTCACCAGCGCCAAGGGCCATCGAGAGCAGCGGCGGCAGGTCATCGTAGACGCCGAAGCGCCGCGCATATTCGCTCACGATCGGCATGCCCACATCCTGCGCAAGGCGGATGGTCATCAGATTTCGCGACTTTTCGATGCCGATGCGCAAGGGCTGCGGCCCGTGCACCTGCTTGTCGTAGTTGGCCGGCCGCCACAGGCCCTGATTGTTGCCCTGGTCGATGGCGATGACGGCGTCGTTCACGATGGTCGACGGCGTATAGCCATTGTCGAGCGCGGCCGCATAGACGATGGGCTTGAAGGACGAGCCCGGCTGCCGCCGCGCCTGCACCGCCCGGTCGAACTGGCTTTCCGCGAAGCTGAAGCCGCCAACCAGCGCCAGAATGCGGCCGTTATGCGGGTCCATGACCACCACGGCCCCGCTGATCTGCGGGATTTGCACCAATTGCCATGGCGCGGGGATGAGCTTGGGCTCGCCCTTGGGCGGTTTGCCGCCGGGCGGGGTTTCCCTGACCTCCCTGACGGGCGGGTCGAGTTCGGTGGGCGGCGAGACATAGACCACGTCGCCAACGGACAGAACGTCGTTCACGCCCAGTGAGGCTTTGCCTTTGGCCCTGAGCTTCGCGTCGAAAGCCCACTTAACGCCCTCGGTCGGCAGTTCGGTGGTCTTGCGCCCGGCATCGACCGTGCCATTCGGCAGCTTGCCCGGCTGCAAACCGATGACAGCCTTGTCCTTGGCTGACTGCAGCACAACGCCCAGGTGCCACGGATCTACGTCGGCAAGTCCCGGCACTTCGGCAAGCTTGATGCCCCAATCGCCGTCCCCAACCTCGATGTGCGAAACGGGTCCGCGCCAGCCGCCATGCTTGCGGTCGAAGTTCACCAGCCC
>DNXO01000016.1:1779-1907 GCA_003506895.1 Acetobacteraceae bacterium
AGGGTCGAGCGCACCGAATAGCCGCCGGTCAGAAGGCTTGAGTTCGTAGGATCGTTCTCGTCCGTGCCGTAGATGTCAACGAGCGAGCGCCGCACCTCCTCGGCGAAATATTCCGCGGCGAAGGTGGA
>DNXO01000016.1:2246-3332 GCA_003506895.1 Acetobacteraceae bacterium
TCGATTTTGCTGAACGCCGGGTTCTCCTTACCGAAGCGCACCATGTTGTCGATGATCGAATTGCGCCGGATCAGCGCTTCCTGGAAGTGCTTGGTTCCGGGCCGCGCCGTGGTCAGCTGGAACTTCGAGGGCTCCTTGGGCAGCGCCGCTAGATAGGCAGCCTCGTGGATATCCAGTTCGTGGAGTTCCTTGCCGAAATAGCGCAAGCCAGCGGCCGCCACGCCATAGGCGCCGGCGCCCAGATAGATCTGGTTGAGATAAAGGTCGAGAATCTGTTCCTTCGTGAACGCGCGGTCGATGCGGATGGCGAGGATCGCCTCCTTCGCCTTGCGCATCATGGTCTGCTCGCTCGAAAGCAGGAAGTTCTTGGCCACCTGCTGGGTGATCGTGGAGGCGCCTTCCTTCTTATGCCGGACGACGGTGTTGTAGACCGCACGCAAGATGCCCTGCGGGTCGATGCCGTTGTGCTCGTAGAAGTGCTGGTCCTCCGCGGCCAGAAATGCCTCGATGAGCAGTTTCGGCATGACCTGGACGGGCACGTAGATGCGGCGCTCTTTCGCGAATTCCGCGATGAGCCTGCCGTCGCCCGCGTGCACGCGGGTAATGACGGGCGGCTTATAGTTCGACAGCTTTTCGTAGTCCGGCAAATCCTTGGAGATCTGCCAAAGGAAATAGGCCGCGCCGCCGGCCGCGGCGAGAAACACAAAAACGCCGGCTGTGAACGCGAAGCCTAGAAAACTTAGAAACCAGTTTTTACGCCGCTTTTTTTTAGCGGGTGGCTTCACGGATGAATTGAGTCGCATAAGTTCCTAGCCTGTTTGTGCGGTAGGCGCCGCTGGGCCATACCGGGGCCGCGGACATTCATGCCAAGCATCTCGAACATAACCGCATAGCCAAATTGTGACAGCATATAATGCTCTCGGCCGCCGGCTAATCACAAGTTGGAACTAGCGGCAACCTTAAGTTAACGTGTCTTTCCCGTCTATGCGATTCGTGTACCGCCTTTCGATGCCAGCCAGCAGGCGTGCTTGCTCCCGTATCGTCATCGCGGGGCCGCCTTGCCGGCCGTGGCGATCCTGGTGGCGG
>DNXO01000082.1 GCA_003506895.1 Acetobacteraceae bacterium
AATGGTTAGCTTTCGGACGGACTCTTAGGCGGAGATAGGTTTGGAGTTGGGCTTCGTGTACCGGCAAAATGTGTTCGACGGACTTCAGTTCCAGGACGACTTCATTCCGGGCAATGATGTCAACGCGATATCCGGCGTTTAGCTGCAAGCCATCATAGGTCGCGGGTATATCGACCTGGCGTGCGAACGGTATCTCGTTTCTGTCCAATTCGAAGCAGAGGCAGTGTTCCTAGGCGCTTTCCAGCATGCCTGGGCCGAGGCGTGAGTGTACTCGCATCGCCAGGCCGATGATCCGTCGCGTCAGGCCGGTTTCCTGAGCCAGGGCCATGCGAAATGATCGGCGAAATTCGTTTACCGATTGCTAATTTTCGAGGTGGATTGAAAATAAGTGCGCACTCAGTGCAACTTCGTGTCCACTTACCCTAAAGCCAACGCCGCGATCAGAACGCAGCCTCATCCATCTCCATCATAGCGCCCTTCCCAGATTTGATCGCCACCAGCAGCCCGCCGACCTGCGGCAGCACGCGTTCCATGTAAAACCGTGCGGTCGTCAGCTTCGCCTTATAGAACCCGGCATCCGCATCCGGCGTTGCCAGTTTCTCCACCGCGATCACAGCAGTCCGCGCCCACATGAACCCAAGGGCGACAAGCCCGAACAACCGCAGGTATTCGGTTGCCGCCGCGCCGGCTTCCTCCGGGTCCGCCATCCCCTTGCCGGCGACCTCGGCCGTCGCGAGTTGCAGCGCGCCGAAGGCTTTGCCGAAGCCCTTGATCATCTCGCCCAGCTTCGGGTGGAGGCTGTTGCGCTCGATGAAGTCACTGACCGGATGGAAGAAGGTCCGCAGCATCCGCCCCGCGCCTTGCGGCAGTTTGCGGCCGACCAGGTCAAGCGCCTGGATGCCGTTGGTGCCCTCGTAGATCATCGAGATGCGGGCGTCGCGAACCAACTGCTCCATCCCATGATCGCGGATGTAGCCGTGGCCGCCATAGACTTGCATGCCGATGTTGGTGGCCTCGAAACCCAGGTCGGTGAACAGCGCCTTCACCACGGGGGTCATCAGCGCGGTGAAATCCTCGGCGCGTTTGCGGGCGTCGGGGTCGTCCGACCGTTCCATCTCATCCAGTTCCCGAGCCACCCAGCCACCAAGCGCTCGGCAGCCTTCGGTGTAACAGCGGACGGTCAACAGCATCCGGCGTACGTCGGGATGAACGATGATCGGGTCGGCCTGCTTGTCGGCGGCCTTCGCGCCGCTCAGGCTGCGGCCCTGGATCCGGTCGCGGGCATAGGCGACAGCGCTCTGGTAGCTGGTTTCCGCTGCGCCGAGGCCCTGGATGCCGACCGACAGCCGTTCGCTGTTCATCATGGTGAACATGCACGCCAGGCCCTTGTTCGGCTCGCCGACCAGCCAGCCGGTGGCGTCCTCGAAGGTCAACTGGCAGGTGGCGGAGCCCTTGATGCCCATCTTGTGCTCCAGCGCGGTGCAGACCACGCCGTTGCGGGCGCCCGGCCGTCCGTCCGGGGAGGGGATGAACTTGGGCACAAGGAACAGGCTGATCCCGCGGGTTCCACGCGGGGCATCCGGCAAACGGGCGAGCACGAGATGGACGATGTTTTCCGTCAGGTCATGCTCGCCGGCGCTGATGAAGATCTTCGAGCCGCTGACTGTGTAGCTGCCATCGCCCACCGGCACGGCGCGGGTGCGCAGCATGCCCAGGTCGGTGCCGCAATGTGCCTCGGTCAGGCACATGGTGCCGGACCAGGTGCCATCGACCATCTTTGGCAGATAGGCGTCCTTCAGTTCGTCGGTGGCGTGGCTGGCGATGGCTTGGTAGGCGCCGTGGGTCAGGCCCGGATACAGGCTGAACGCGAGGTTCGCCGAACAGATCATCTCCTCAACCAGCTTGTTCAGGCTCTCCGGCAGGCCTTGGCCGCCATAGCGCGGGTCGGCGGACACGGCGGTCCAACCGCCTTCGCGGAAGGTGTCGTAGGCTTGCTTGAAGCCCTTGGGCGTGCGGACCACGCCGTTTTCCAGCACGCAGCCGATCTCGTCGCCTGCGGCGTTGGTGGGCAGCAGCACTTCCTCGGCCAGCTTGGCGGCTTCCTCCAGGATGGTGTCCATCAGTTCAGGAGACACATCCTCCAGCCCGTTCAGGCGCGTCAGGGCGGCGCTGTCGTGCAGTTCGTGCAGGACGAAGCGCATGTCGCGAAGGGGCGCTTTATAGGTCTGCATTGGCGGTATCCTTCTGCGTTACCGTGTTATGGCGGGCCGTCGCCCACCATAACGGTGTCATAACATCCTAGTTTCGTAACGGCTTGCCGGTTTCCAGCGTGTATTCCACCCGAGCGAGAGTCGGTTCGGTGCGGATCAGCCGCATGAATGCCTTGCGCTCCAGGTCCATCACCTGCTGTTCGGTCATCACGTCGATAATGTCGGTATCGCCGCCCGACAGCACGTCGGCCAGGGCATCCGCCACCACCAGATCGTGGTCGGTCGCCAGTCCGCGCTTATGGAAGCCCTCCGCCGCTGCGTACAATCCGGCCCGCCCGGATGGTCCCGGTAGCACGAATTCGGGGGGCTTCGGCGGCTGATAGCCCTCGACCAGCGACAGCGCCTTTTGTTTCGCATCCGCCAGCAGACGGTCGCGGTTCATGCTGATGCCGTCCGTCGGGCGCAGGAATTTCTTTTCCATTGCCTGATGCGCTGATTTGGAGACGTCCGCTGTGCTGATCCCTTCGAACACCTTGGCCGGTGCCGGCATCGGGCCGCGCGGCAATTTCGGCTCCGCTCGCCAGCGGGCCAGCATTTCGCCGCAGCCGCCCCAACCGGGGATCAGGCCGACGCCTGCTTCCACCAGGCCGATATAGGTTTCGGCATGCGCCTGCACCGCGTCGGCATGCAGCACAATTTCGCACCCGCCGCCCAGCGCCATCCCGGCGGGGGCCGCGACGACCGGGAAGGGGGCGTATTTCAGCGCCTTGTAGGCGTTCTGGCCGGCGGCGATCGACTTCTCGATTTCGCCCCAGGCGGCGATGTTGGCGGCGAACAGCGCCAGCCCCAGGTTGGCGCCCAGGGAGAAGTTGCTGCCCTCGTTATAGATGACCAGCGCCTTGAACCGCGTCTTCACCAATTCGATCGATTTGTTCAGCAGATCGACGGTCTTTTCATCCAGTGCGTTGGACTTCGAGGTGAACTCGAAGCACACCACGCCATCGCCGATATCCCACAGCGATGCGGAGCCATTCTTCAGCACCGGCTTCGACGCCAGTTTGATATCCTCAAGCAACAACACGCCCGGCGCTCGGACGATGTCCCGATACGTGCCCGCGTCCGCCGCGAGATACTGCCGCCGGCCTTCGTGGACCCGGTAGAATGTCTTCCCGGCCGCGTCCGCCAGCAGTTTGGGCACCGTCATGCCCTCGGCGGTCAGGTGCTCCACCAACCAGGCCGAACCCAGCTTGTCGGCCAGTTCGAACGGACCCCAGCGCCAGGCATACCCCAGCCGCATCGCTTCATCGATATCGGCGATCGATGCAGCGGCCTCGGGGATCAGCGTCGCGGCATAGGCGATTGTTTGCGCCAGCACGCGGAAAGCATAGGTGCCGGCCTTGGTCTTGGCCGACAGCAGCGCCAGCAAATCCCGCCCCGCCGCTGCGATCTCCGGCAGCGCCGGCTTCTGCTCCGCCCGGTATTCCCCGGTTTGCAGGTCGATCGCCAGTTTGCTTCGCCCGCCGCCGGCGCGATCCATGCGGTAGAACCCGCCCTTGCCCTTTCGTCCCGTCAGCCCTTGCGCGATCATCCGCCCGATCAGCGGGATGTCCCGGTCCACGCTATGGAACGCGTCGGAAGGCGGCAGCACCGCCCGCATCGAGGCATTCACATGCGGTCCCAGATCAATGCCCACCAGGTCCATCAGCCCGAACACGCCGGTCTTCGGGATGCCCATCGGCGGGCCAACGATCGCGTCGGCTTCTTCGACGGTAAGGCCCAGGTCGAAAGCCTGGGTCACCGCCGCCTGCATCCAGTAGATACCCAGCCGGTTGGCAATGAAACCAGGCGAGTCCTCGCACCGTACGATGCTCTTACCCAGCCCGACATTGGCGAATTCCGCTACCGCCGTTACGGTTTCCGGTGCCGTGTCCGCGCCCGCGACGATCTCCAGCAGTCGCATGTAGCGCGGCGGGTTGAAGAAATGGGTGATCAGGAAGTCGCGGCGAAACGCCTCGCTCATGCCCTTGGTCAACACCTTCAGCGCGATGGTCGAGGTATTGGAGCTGATCGCGCTGCCGGACCGGCGCACGGATTCCAGCTTGCGATACAGCGCCTGCTTGATGTCGGTGCGTTCCAGCACCGCCTCGATGATCCAGTCGCAGTCGGACAGTTTGCCCAGATCGTCTTCCAGGTTGCCGGGCTCGATCAGCTTTGCCGCCCCGTCGTGCATGAATGCGGCCGGTTCGGCCTTTCGCATACGGGCGATGGCACCCTCGGCCAGGGCATTGCGGTTGTTCGCGCCCGCTGGAACGATATCCAGCAGCACCACCGGCACGCCGGCATTCGCAACCTGGGCGGCGATGCCGGCGCCCATCGTGCCGGCGCCGATGACTCCGACGCGGCGGATCATCAGATGCGCTCCAGGATCGTGGCGATGCCCTGTCCGCCGCCGATGCATTGGCTGGCCAGCGCATAGCGGCCCCCGGTGCGCGCCAGTAATGACGCCGCCTTGCCGGTGATACGGGCGCCCGTGGCACCGAGTGGATGACCAAGGGCGATGGCGCCGCCATCCAGGTTCAGAATTTCGTCACGAATACCCAATTCACGCGCGCACGCGATGGCCTGGCTGGCAAAGGCCTCGTTCAGTTCGACAACATCCATCGCTCCGATCTCCAGTCCCGCTCGGGCCAGCGCCTTCTTCGTCGCCGCGACCGGGCCGATGCCCATGATTTCGGGGGCGCAGCCGGCGACGGCTATCGACTTGATGCGTGCCAGCGGCTTGATGCCGTGCTTCTCGGCATAGGCCTCGCTGCACACCAACACCGCGGCGGCGCCGTCGGTCAGCGGCGAGGACGTGCCGGCGGTCACTGTGCCATCCTTGTCGAAGGCTGGTTTCAGGCCGGCAAGTGTCTCCGCCGTCGTTTCTGGACGGATGCAACCATCCTGCCCGACCGAACCGCCCTTGCTGACGATTTGCACGATCTCATCGTCGAATTTGCCGGCGCTGACGGCCGCCGCGGCGAGCCGGTGGCTGCGGACGGCGAACGCTTCTTGTTCCGCACGCGGGATTTGCCATTTGCGCGCGACGTTCTCCGCCGTTTCGCCCATACCGATATAGGCGGCGGGCATCGACTTCATCAGAGCGGGGTTGATCAGCGGGTTGTAGCCCATCATCGGCACCCGGCTCATGCTCTCGATGCCGGCGCAGACGAAGACGTCGCCCGCGCCCAGTGCGATCTGGCCGGCCGCGATATGGATCGACTGCATCGATGACCCACAGAAGCGGTTGACCGTGACGCCCGCGACCGACAGCGGCAGGTCGGCCAGCAGACCGATCAGGCGCGCGACGTTCAGGCCTTGCTCGCCCTCGGGGAAGGCGCAGCCGACGATGATGTCCTCGATATCTTCCGGCTTCACGCCAGTGCGAACGACCAGCGCGCGCACCACCTGCGCCGCCATATCATCCGGACGGACCCGGGCGAGCCCGCCTTTGGAAGCGAAATGAAAGGGGGAGCGGACATAGCCCGCGATTACGGCGTTTGTCATTGTCGTCTCCTCGGAGTCTCGTTGTCCTACCCGGCAGCCGAGCGTTTCGCGCGTGGGGCAGGGACCCGCAGCGCCGCCTCGGCCTGGGCGGTGATTTCGTCCAATTCCGACAGTGCCTCATCGATTGCCTGACGTTGGGCAACGAGTTGCGTCCGCCGCTTGCCGATCGCCGTCAGCAACAGCCGGAGCTGCGCGTGCTGCGTGATATCGGTATCGTAAAGATCGAGATATTCCTTGATCGTGCTGAGGGAAAAACCCAACCGCTTGCCGCGCAGGATCAGGATCATGCGGGCGCGGTCACGGGCGGAATAGACCCGTGTGGTTCCGGCCCGTTGCGGCGTGATGAGGCCCTTGTCCTCATAAAACCGAACGGCGCGCGCGGTCATCCCGAGCTCGTTCGCGAGTTCCGTTACGGTGTAGAGGCGTTCATTCAGCATGAGCCGACCGATATCCTGGATTAACCTATACGTCAATTATCTCACGTCGATGTCAGGGCTTCGGCGACCAGCTCCTTGCGTGATAGCTTGCCGACCGCCGTCTTCGGCAGGCTGGTGCGAATTTCCACCCGCACCGGCAGTTCGATCGCGGAGATCTTGTCGCGCAGAAAGTCCCGCAGTTCGTCCGGGGTTCGGACTTCACCCGCGCGCAACGTGACGAATGCCAAAGGCGCCTGGCCGCGATAGGAATCCGGAATGCCGATCACGATCGCCTCGGCCACCGCCGGGTGCTCATACAGCGCGTCCTCGATCACCCGTGGATACACGTTGTATCCGCTACAGATAATCAGATCCTTGATCCGGTCGGTGACGAACAGATACCCGTCCTTATCCAGGTAGCCGACATCGCCGGTACGCAGTGCCCCATCGACGAACGCGGCGTGGGTTTCGGCCTCCCGGTTCAGGTATCCCTTCATTACCTGAGGGCCGCGCACGCAGATTTCCCCCCGCTCACCCGCCGGCACGATCCTCGTGACATCATCAAGTGCTCGGATTTCAATTTCGGTTCCCTGCACCGCGATTCCGACCGAGTCCGCCCTGACCTGGCCGTCGGGAGGGTTGGAGCTGACACAGGGCGATGCCTCGGTCAGTCCGTAGCCTTCGATGATCCGGCGGCCGGTCAGTTTCTCGAACCGCTCACGCACTTCCGCCGGCAGCGGTGCGCCACCGGACACGCACACCTTCAGGCTGGAGATATCGATCTGGCTTTTCTCGGCCGCGGTGGCGATGGCGTTATAGATCGTCGGCACCGCATGCATCATCGTCGGCTTGTCCCGGGTCAGCGACTTCATCACCGCGCCGATCTCGAATCTTGGGTGCAGGATCAATTCTCCACCCATGCTGATGCCGCCGTTCAGGACGGAGGTCATGGCGAAGACGTGGAAGAAGGGCAGGATGCCCATCAGTTTCTCCTCGCCTTCCCGCATGCTGGGCATGTGGTGCGTGCCCTGCTGGCAGTTTATCGAGAGATTGGCGTGCGTCAGCATCGCCCCCTTGGGCCGTCCGGTCGTGCCACCGGTGTATTGCAGCACGGCGACGTCAGAAGGATCGATTCTAACTGGGATCAGCGGGGCCCCCGGTGCAATCACCTGGCGATAGGGGATGATGCGTGCCCCGTAGGCTGGCCTAACAACCATGCTTCGCTTCAGCAGCGAGAACGCGATGCCTTTGACCGTCGGCAATGCGCCGGCGAACGGGCACACGATGATCCGCTGCAAATCGACAATGTCGGCGACTTTCTCGTAAATCGTCGTGAGGTCCGGTACGACCATCGTTGTGGTGCCGGAATCCTGTATCTGATGCAGCAACTCGCGTGTGACGTACAGCGGGTTGTAGTTGACGACGACCAGTCCGGCCTTCAGTGCGGCATAGTAGAAAATGACGAAATACGGCGTGTTGGGCAGGCACAGCCCCAGCCGGTCTCCGGGTTTAAGGCCCAGGCGTTGCAGTCCGGCCGCCGCGCGATCCACGAGGGCCGAGAGTTGGGCATAGGTCCACCGTCGCCCTTCAAACGACATCGCGGTCTTCGCGGCGAATGTGGCGGCCGAGCGGTCCAGCAGCGTGGGAACCGGGACCGCATCTAACGGCTTATGCGAAATAGCATCCATCAATTCCTGTCCTCGGAAGGTCGGCCGGTTTCGATCCGGCCGGGATCGTCGCCATCAGAATCGAGATTTTCGCCAAGGCTGACAGCCGGGGCGCGGTCGCCATGCGCGGCATCTTCCGGCAGTGTTTCGGGGCATCTGGCGCTTCCTCCGGTTGGCCGCCATTTGGGACAGTGCCCATGACTATTTAGTTTTTTTAATTTCCGTAAACGTCAACTACATTACTGATTCGGTATTCAGCTTGCAAGCTGAAACGCCAGGGCCGCGCGAAGCAGGCCGAACAGGCTATCGTTCGCAAAGGGATGCTCGGCAAGTGTAACGGCCGCGATCAGAATCCCGGACGGGTCGGGCGCGCGGGTGGATGGCGAAGGCCGTATCGGGGCAGGGGGGCATTAGCCAGCGGGGGGCGCGCCGGCTGGGAACGGCCGATGTTACCGACCTGAATTAATCCTGAAAAAAATCGCAATAAAGTTCCCGCCTGCAAGCGCTTTGTAACCGTCGCCGTGTCTAAATCATGGTCGCTAAATCGCGCCTGCGGCAGGATGCTTGCCGCGGGCATCAACCAACGCAGACACATGCAAGGGATCGCCGCCGTGGATTATCTTCGCAACGGACTATGGTCGCTCACCGCCGACCAGCGCGGTGTGACCGCTCTGGAATATGCCATGATCGCCTCCCTGATCGCGACATCGGCCGTCAGCATCATGACCAGCCTCGGCGCGAACCTTGGCAGCGTCTTCAGTTCCGTATCCGCCGCGTTCTAGCTCTCCTTGTTTGAGAGAGCGATTCACGTCCGACGTTGGATCAACCTCAGGCGATCGCGCTGTGGTATTCGGAACATTGGCCCATAGTCCTGCGCCGCTCCCCCTCCGGCGTCGGGCTGGCCTCCGCCATCGTCCTGTTCCAGCGGTCCTCCTCTCCCGCGCCGAACAGGGCGATGGCTGGAGGCAGTGAATCGCTACGTATCGGTCCCGGTCGTAATGACCGGCACGCACCCGATCGGAAAATTCACCGAATTCGCGATGAAACAGTATTGGTGCGCATCGTGATGCAGGCGGGCGGCTTTCGCCGTGTCGCCGCTTGCCTGGATGACTACGTGCGGGTGAAGTTCCGCCGACACGAAACGTCCCGCGCCCGTCGGATCTTCTTCCATGATGGCTTCCGCCTCATCAGTATAGCGCATTACGACGATGCCGGCCGCGCTGCAAAGGTGCAGATACCATAATTTGTGACACGCGGCGATCGAGGCAAGCAGCAACTCCTCTGGGTTCCACCTGGCCGCGTCGCCCCGGAATGCGGGATCGGCCGACCCCGCGATGGCTGCCTTGGTGCCCGCACGGATCACATGCTCCCGGCCATATCCGGCATAGGTCGATGTGCCCGATCCCTGGTTACCGGTCCATTCGACGGCGACGCGATATCGGTGCTTTTTGCCGGTCATTCCGGTTCCTTCAGGGCATGGCGAGCTTTCAGCCAATCTGAGCGTTATAGGTCATGGTGTGAAGGAGATCGCGATGCCCGCCCAATCCTGGGCCCAGCAAAATGTCGCCGGCGCGGCACTTGCGACGAAGCGCGGGGATCGCAAACCCCGGGGACTCAAAACCGCGCGGGGATAGGCTGAAGCCGCGTCATTTCACATCGTATCGCGGCGGGCCACGGTCACGGATCGCGCACATGTCAGTGTGTTTCAGCCTGCCGATCACAGAAATGTTCTTTGCGATCAAACACCTAATCCGATACGCGGATGACTTCGCCACATCACCGCGAGGAACAACACATGTCGGCTGCGAGACCAATTTTGATCGTCGAGGATGACGATGCGCTCCGGCAGGTGCTGGCGGATCAGGTCGCATCCAGCGGAGTCTTTCAATCGATCGAGGCCTCCACCCTCGACGAGGCCAGCCGCCATCTGGGTGCGGCGGAAGCCCGTTTCGATTCCATCATCCTGGACATCAACCTGCCGGACGGCGACGGACGCGACTTTTGCGCTCGGATTCGCCAGCAGGGGCATACGATGCCGATCATCATGCTGACCGGTGCGACAGACGAAGACGACGTCGTCAGCGGCCTGAACGCAGGCGCCAATGATTATATAGCCAAGCCATTCCGAGCGAATGAACTGCTGGCGCGCCTGCATGCGCAACTGCGGCTGTTCGATACCAGCGAGGACGCGGTCTTCACCATTGGACCCTATACGTTCCGCCCGTCGGCGAAACTGTTGATCGGTGCGGACAAAAAGCAGCGTCTGCGCCTCACTGCCAAGGAAGTCGATATCCTGAAGTTTCTGTATCGCCACGGCAACAAGATCGTGACGCGCCAGGTACTGCTGGATGAGGTCTGGGGCTACAACGCTGGGGTCACGACCCATACGCTTGAGACGCACGTGTATCGCCTGCGGCAAAAGATCGAGGTCGATCCGTCGAACTGTCATTTGCTGATGACCGCGCCCGGCGGATACCGGCTGGACCCGACCCCGGTCTAATACCAGCCGCCCGAAGCGTCGGCTCTTTTGTCAGTCGGCGGGCGGCTGGTATTCTACTGATTTGGCGCGCGGCCGCCCCACCAACCCC
>DNXO01000131.1:0-250 GCA_003506895.1 Acetobacteraceae bacterium
CGCTCATCGAGTCACTTCCCATGCGTGCCCCTAACAGATTCCCATGACAGTGCGATGACTGCTTCCTTTGACGCGTTTTCCTTACGCGAACCGGTATCCGCTTCGCTCGAAAACGCCCTGATCGCCTCGGCCTCGGCCAGCGCCGAGGCGCCGCGTCGCGCTGTCATTAACCACGAATCGGACCCATCCCATTTGAACCCGCGATAGCAGCGCGATACGACAACCGAACGACACCAATCGCCTTTCCGGC
>DNXO01000131.1:619-1903 GCA_003506895.1 Acetobacteraceae bacterium
CGTCCCGCTGGGACTCGTCCGGAATTGGTTGCGGACCCTTCGCGAAGAAGCCGAAAGCTGGCATCACCATCTCGAGTTCCCGGCGATAGGTTTCGTAGTCGGGCGCGCCAGGCCGAACGAAACCAAGCTGGGGCGTGTGATCGACCACACGTCTGAGTACGATCGGCGCGCTCGCCGGCGTAAAATGCGCGCCGCCCGGGTTTGACAACGTCGTGACCAGACCACGTGCAGGCTCGCTGCCTTCGGGGCGAGACACCATGATCAGGCGTATGGCCCCCTTCTCGACTGTCACGAAGCTCATGAACGGGCGCCCGTCCGGGATGTAGACCCGACCCTTTTGCGTATGTCCGGCATCGATACGTTCTCGTTCCTCGAACATGAGGCTGGAAGCGGCTTCGTCCCAATGAACGGACACAAGGTAAGCATTGATAACATCGGCGGACGAGAAGGCCGGCCGGAAGCAGACATAGCGTCCCTCCAACGCATCGACGCTTGCGCGAGCGTAGCGGCCGAGATCGTCGGCGGCCTCAGATCTGGATGACAAGGGGACATCAAGGTGCTCGGCGAGCGAGGGCGCGGTGCGCAAGCGCAGATCCGTGTGCTGGTCCTCGGCCGCGCGCTCGGCGGTATCCCTGCGTACGCGCTCCGACTTGTTGAACATAGCGAGAACCATAGCACCGACCACGAAGCCGGTTGCCCCCGTGCTCAGCGCGATAATTCGAACCGCGTTTTCCGGATTCTGGTAGAACTGCGCCAGCACCGTGCCGCCGAAGAGATGTCCAACCAGCCACCCCGCGCCCATGAGTGCGAGCCCATTCCCGAGCGCCCCAACACCCAACACGCGATACCACCTCCAGTCCATGGATCCGAGGTAGGAACAAAGAAGCCCGAGGGAGATGGTGCAAGTGAAGGGAGTGATAACTCCGGGCAACCTTTCAACGAAATTATTGAGGACGTCCTGAAATCCCCCGCCTTGCATCAGCGCGGGCACAAGCGGAATACCAATTCGCACGGCGATCGACAGTCCGGCAACCATGAGGGCCGCCAGTATCAACTCGGCGACAGGGGGAAATGCCAGCCGGTCTCCTTCCTGCCGTTCAATGAAACGCTGCGCGACCACGATTGCCCCCAGGACCGCAAACCCGATCGAGACGCCGAACGTGATTGCAATGGTCAGGACTTTGCGTGCTTCGATCGGCTGCATCCCCGGCATGAACACCATCATGCCGACGCTCAGGAGGATGACGAGAAGGATCGTTGTCGCCCATTGGTCCGGCCCGAACG
>DNXO01000131.1:2146-3390 GCA_003506895.1 Acetobacteraceae bacterium
TCGCCCATTGGTCCGGCCCGAACGAAGGTGTCGGGCGGGCATCGAAACCCATAGCCGCGAGACGCTGGAGCCGCCCGTTGTGGGTCCTTTCGCAAAAAAGTACATAGCGCGCAACAAGGCTGCAAGTGAGATTCGAAACCTCCACAATGTTGCAATTCAGCGCTTCTTTTAGTTCCCGGGTGGGTTTCGACGACGTGAAAAAGGCAAGGCCTGTGTGCATCAGTTCTTCGTAACGGGCATCTGCGCGAGCGGCTACCGTTTCACCGAGTTGCATGATCCTCGCATAGGCGGATCGGCTAGACCCGCTCGCGGCAAATTCAAGTGCCGTACCGCCGTTCCTGGGCCCAACAAACAGATTGTACAGTGCAACGGCCCTGGTGAAACGCGCGGGAAGCGTGCCATCTCTGCTGAAGTTCGATGCCTGCGGACTGATATTCCCGGAAATGATGTTAGCGACTTGCCTCCGAAGCTTCACCGCCGGCTGAAAATCGGCGCCTTGTGCGAGTTCGATTGCAAGCCGATCGGCTTCGCGCGGAATCGCCGCAAACTTGACGCAGAATGTCCGCGCCGCCGAATCGATCTGCGACACCCTGGGGAACTGCGAAGCAACAACGATGATGAGCGCTGCTACGATCGGAGCGTATTGAGCGAGTTGGATCTGCGCCTCTGGATTCACTTTTGTCAGCGCATTGCCAACCCAGTCGAAGCCGATGCTGCCCTGGACAAGACCGATCATGACCAGAACCCAGAGCGCTACGATCAAAGCAAAATAAAATACGACGCCGAAGAAGAACAACGCGAAGGTCGTACCGGATCGGTTGGTAGGTGGCGAGTTGAAGCGCGTCCAGGCGACCACGTAGAGCGCCAGTACCGCAATGATCCATTCGCTCCTCGTAACGATTTCCTGCATAATGGTCATGTCATGCGCTCCCACACAGCGGGCGACGCTTGGACGATTGGCGCTGCCCGGCTAAGGCATTGCAAATTGAATGGGGGATGCGTAATCGAGACGTCCGCTGCGCGTCGCTCGCACACGCGTCCCAAACAGGCCGGCAAAATATACCGAACGGCGGTGACATGATGTGAAGCAGCACACAGTTATGACGGAAAATTCGCTCTATGCCGGTATATCCGCTTCGGGAACCCGACAATCGGCAAGCACAGGCACGGCAGGCCCGTACGCCTTGCGCCTGGATTTTTCCTGACTGACTTCAAAATCAGAGCGGCTTGATAATTTCTCCGCC
>DNXO01000103.1:0-684 GCA_003506895.1 Acetobacteraceae bacterium
GCTGGAAGATGCGCGTGGCGCTGGCCCGCATTCTGCTGATGCGCCCCGATGTGATGTTGCTGGACGAACCGAGCAACCATTTGGATCTGGAGAGTTTGATCTGGCTGGAACAGTTCCTCGCGGGGTTCGATGGCGCGCTGCTGATGACCTCCCACGATCGGGAATTCATGAACCGCGTCATCAACAAGGTGATCGAGATCGACGGCGGCGTGCTGACCGCGTTCTCCGGCGATTATGAGTTTTACGAGCAGCAGCGCGCGCTGAACGAAAAGCACCAGCAGGCGCAGTTTGAGCGGCAGCAGGCGATGCTGGCGAAGGAGATCAATTTCATCGAGAAGTTCAAGGCCCGCGCGTCGCATGCCGCCCAGGTGCAAAGCCGGGTGAAGAAGCTGGAGAAGATCGATCGGGTGGAGCCGCCGAAGCGTCGCCAATCCGTGGCGTTCGATTTCGCCCCGGCGCCTCGGTCTGGCGAGGATGTGGCGGCGTTGCGGGGCGTGCATAAACGCTATGGCAACCGGGTGATCTACGAGGGGCTGGACCTGTTGGTGCGCCGCCGGGAACGCTGCTGCGTGCTGGGCGTGAACGGCGCGGGGAAATCGACGCTGCTGCGGCTGGTGGTGGGTGCGACGGAGCCGGATGCCGGGTCTGTCGTGGTGGGTGGCAGCGTGAAGATGGGCTATTTCG
>DNXO01000103.1:950-8523 GCA_003506895.1 Acetobacteraceae bacterium
CTATTTCGCCCAGCACGCGATGGATTTGCTGGACGGCGACCGTTCGGTATTCGGGACGTTGGAGGATGCGTTTCCGATGGCGGGGCAGGGGTCGTTACGGTCCTTGGCGGGGGCGTTCGGATTCTCCGGCGATGAGGTCGAGAAGCGCTGCCGCGTGTTGTCGGGCGGCGAGAAGGCGCGGTTGGTGATGGCGCTGATGCTGTACGATCCGCCGAACTTTCTGGTGCTGGACGAGCCGACGAACCATCTGGATATCGCGACGAAGGAGATGCTGATCGGGGCGCTTTCGTCTTTTGAAGGAACGATGTTGTTTGTGTCGCATGACCGGCACTTTCTGGCGGCACTGTCTAACCGGGTGCTGGAGCTGACGCCGGAGGGGATTCACCAGTATGGGGGTGGGTATACGGAGTATGTCGCTCGGACGGGGCATGAGGCGCCGGGGTTGCATGCTTGAACGATCCGTGCGATTGGTATCGAATAAATACCGAAACGGCTCGCTGCAAAGAGCCGTTGGAGCTTCCTTTTGGGCGGAATTTCGATGGCATACCCGATTGAAAAGAAATTAGTTGTAGGCATTTCTTCCACGGCACTTTTCGATTTTTCGACAGAGCATGCGATTTTTTTAAACGAGGGTCTGGAAGCATTCAGGCTGTATCAGAAAGAGAATCGGGCAATTGTGCCGCCGCCTGGTGCGGCATTTCCATTTATTAAACGACTGCTTCATCTTAACAAGATATTTCCTGATCACATGCCAGTCGAAGTGGTTATTCTTTCTCGGAATGACCCCGAAGCAGGGCTTCGGATGATGGACGCAATGCCAACTTATGGCCTCGACATCACTAGAGCATTCTTTCTTTCTGGCCAGGCGCCGTATCCATACATGGCTGCAGTCAATGCGTGCCTATACCTCAGTACTGACAAAAAGGAGGTTAAAGACGCGATTGCAGGCGGGTATCCTGCGGGACATGTACTTCCTTGCTCATCATTTGATGACACAGACGACACTCAGTTGAGGATAGCATTTGACTTCGACGGGGTGCTTGTGGACGACGAAGCCGAAACCAAGTATGCCGACGGTGGTCTTCCATTATTTCATTATCATGAGGTCGAGAATAAAGATAAACCGCTCAAAAATGGCCCCTTAATGCCACTAATGCAACGTATCTCGGGCATCCAGAAAATTGAGACGGAAAACGCCAACCGTGTGAATAGTGCTGCGAAGGCAATAAGGGTGTCTATCGTTACGGCTCGGAATGCGCCAGCGCATGAGCGGTTAATAAATACGATGAAATCCTTGGGGATAGAAGTCGACGAGCTGTTTCTAACTGGTGGAATCGAAAAGAAGAATATTCTTGACGTTATGAAGCCACAGATATTTTTTGATGACCAGATTGGACACCTGAAGCCTGCGTCCGAAAATACCCCTTGTGTCCACATTCCATTCGGAATTCGGAACCAGTAATGCGCGTTACTAGTAGAAGGCCTCTACTGACCTGAACGAGGCATGGAATCACAGCAGGCCTCGACCTGCGCATTACAATATGCTTACGCCGAAAATGGGGAAGCACACGACTTACCACCGTAAGAGCGACACCACCACTGCCCCCTGGTGGGCAGCTTGCGGCAGGTTCAAGCCCGCAACATTAGTGGACATGTCAGGTTCCAGTCCGATATCGGCGGCGATGCATCACGCGTCGCGGGAATGCCTATTGAATCTCCGGCGGCGATCGCCTACCTTGTTCATCGGATGAGGGCGTCGGATAAGCTAGTTACCCGAGATCATCCCCCGGAAGGCTCACCCATGGGTGGGCCTTTTTCGTTATCGGCTTCTGACCATCGCCCTTCGGGATGACTGAAAATAGTTCGGCGCGGGGCTTGCGCTGCGTGCATTCGAAGATCGCGCGGTCATGAACCGTATTGCCGTATCCGTCCGCCCGCCCTTGTGGGTTCTCCAAGGCGGTCATTTTCGGATTGGCGAACACCACGGAAGCCGAGGAAAGAGCGGCCTCAATCTGCATCCAAATGTCGTCAAGGGTGTATCCGTCCTTCGCCCGGCTGGCATGGAGGTGCCGCCCGATGAAGACGATTTCCCGGCTCTTGATCTCGTGCAACCGCAAACCGCGCCGGACGGCGTTGATGTCGTCCAACTGCCTTTCCGTAAACGTCCCGATAGCGACGAGCATCGCTCTGCCGCCCGACTCCAGGGTTCGCAGATTGGCCCTAACCTTGCCCTCGGCATCGGGATAGAGTGGCAAGCGAAGCTGGCCCTAGGATGGACTGCGCGGCAGCAGGCGGAGCGCGACCGCGCGCCGGTGGAGCAGACTGACGCGAGTTGTGCCGAGCGCTGGAAAACCGCTCGGACAATACGACCGATCCCGGATATTCATGGCAATGTTGCCTCGGCTTCCCGCATGAAAGGTACCCTTTAGGGTAATTTTCTGGTGACTACACCGTATTATATACGAACAGGCAATATCAGATCGCGACTTGACGCCCTTCCTCGCGAGGGCGTCGAAGATCAAGGTCGGCGCCGACAAGCCGAGACCGGCGCAGCGCGACGAGAGTCCCTCCTGTCTTGGGCGGTTCCCCGGCGATCGACTGGCCCAAGGCAACGCGCAACCGCGAGGGCTCTGGCCCGCCTTCGGCCAAGCACTTCAAACCGGGCCAGGCCACGCTCCCCAAGCCGCGCGTCAGCCACTCACCGCTTGCGCACAAACTCCGTCCGCAGCACCAGCCCCTTGATCGCGTCGTGGCGGCAGTCGATCTCCTCATCATTGTCCGTCAGCCGGATCGACTTGATGATCGTGCCCTGCTTCAGCGTCTGGTTCGCCCCCTTCACCTTCAAATCCTTGATCAGCGTCACCGAGTCCCCATCGGCCAGCACATTCCCCGCCGAATCACGCACCGAGCCGCGTTCGGCAACGGCGGCCGCCGCGACGTCCCCCGCCGGGCGCCATTCGCCCGTTGCTTCGTCGAACACATACTCATCGTCGCCGTCGGCCATATCCGCCTCTATCATCAGGAAGCGCCCGTTCTCGCGGCTGGCAGCCCGATCCGCAAGCCCCAAACCGCCGGACACAAAAACCCGCCTGCCAGCGCGCACCGAACCCTTGCAACCAACCCCCAGCAGTGGTCATACAGCGCCCGCATTAACCAGGATCACTGACTAGAATGACTGACAGCATCAAATTCGGCCTTCCCGACGCAGCCCGCAGCTTTGGCGTCCCCGTCCGCGTGCTTCGCCGCGCCATCCGCGCCGGCAAAATCCCGGCCCCGGCGAACCTCACCGCCACGGTCTCTCTCTCGCCGGAGTGGCTCAGCAGCGCCCAAGCCGCCGTCAAGGCGTCGCCGAACGCCCTCAGCCGCACCCCCCGCCAGAAAGTTCCCGCCTACGCTCGGTATGAGGGCACGTCCGCCTGGCACAAATATCCCGTGCGCGTCCGCGCCTATGCCCGTTTCCGCGCCGAGGCCGCCCAGGCCAGCTAACCACCGCTAACGCCCCGGCTGGGTCAGGCCGCCCGAACCAGCCGGGGCACCGCGCCCTTACCGCGTACCTCCGCCTCCTCGAACTCCGCCGCCGCGATCGCGCGGTCCAGCGCCGCGCGCAGGTCCTTGGCACTCTCCAGCGTCAGTTCCACCCCAGCCCGAGCGCCGGCACCCAGCGCGCCGTTCAGGAAATCCAGGGTGATGACGTCACCCAACGGCGCATGGCGCGCATGGTCATACGCGACCACCGCCTGCGACAGCGGAAACCATTGGTCCCCGCGCTTCGCCATGCCCTCCGCCCGAACGATCTCGATGATCGACGTACACATATCCGCCCCTGTTACTTAGAGAGATACTTGCCGAAGAACGCCCAAATCTTGTTCCAGCCGTCCATCGCCTGTTCGGGGCGGTACAACGGCCGGTGCCAGTAGAAGAACCCGTGGCCGGCGCCGTCATAGCGGTGGAACTCATACGTCTTGCCGCTTTTCTTCAGCTCCGCCTCATGCTGGTCCACCTGTTCGGGGCTCGGTGCCCGGTCCTCGTTGCCAAACAGGCCCAGCAGCGGGCAACTCAGAGCCTTCGTCATGTCGATCGGCGCGACGGGCTTCTTCGCGTTCAGTTCCGACGCGGCCATCACCACGCCGCCGCCCCAGAGTTCGACGACGGCATCGACGTCCTTCTTCTGGCACGCATAGATGAACGCGTGCCGCCCGCCGGAGCACGATCCGATCAGGCCGACCTTGCCGTTGTTCTGGGGTTGCGCGCGCATCCACTTCACGGCGGCGTCAGTGTCGCCGACCATCTGCGCGTCGGAAATGCCGCCCTCGGCACGCACCTTGGCGGCCACGTCGTCCGGGTTGCCGTCGCTGCCGCCGCCCTCGCGCTCATACAGGTTGGCGCAGATCGCCATATAGCCATGATGCGCGAAGCGGCGTGTCGTCTCGATATACAGTTCGCTCCAGCCCGGCAGGTGATGGATCAACACCACGCCCGGAAACGGGCCGGGACCCGACGGCTTGGCGACATAGGCGGTAATCGGGGTTCCGCCGTGACCGTGGATGGTCACGTTCTCGCAGGTCATGCCTCGGTAAAATGACATTTATCGTCCTCCCTGATCGTCAATCCTGGGCCTTCGTTGGGCCGTGGCGCCATGGCCGGCAAGCGGGGTAAACGCGCCTTACCACCCCCGGGCGTCGCATTTTCAGTATTCGACGATCGCCTGCCGGGTGCAACAGGGGCGGCCGCACCGCATCCCGGGCGGTTGATCGCAAAGCCCCGAAATGCGAAAGATTGGCGCAGCATTCTCCAGGAGACCGATCATGAAGACGCGCGCGGCAGTGGCCCGTAAGGCCGGCGACAAACTCAGCCTGGAGACGATCGACCTCGCCGGCCCGCGCGAAGGCGAAGTGCTGGTGGAGATCAAAGCCACCGGCATCTGCCACACCGACGAATACACCCTGTCGGGCGCCGACCCCGAGGGTCTGTTCCCCTCGATCCTGGGGCATGAGGGCGCCGGCGTCGTCGTCGATGTCGGCAAGAACGTCACCAGCCTGAAGAAGGGCGATCACGTTATTCCGCTCTACACCCCGGAATGCCGGCAGTGCGAATACTGCCTGTCGCGCAAGACCAACCTCTGCGTGGCCATCCGCGCGACCCAAGGCAAGGGGCTGATGCCCGACGGAACCAGCCGGTTCTCGTGCGATGGTGAGCCGCTGTTCCACTACATGGGCACCTCCACCTTCTCCAACTTCACGGTGCTGCCCGAGATCGCGCTGGCGAAAATCCGGCCCGACGCGCCGTTCGACAAGGTTTGCTACATCGGCTGCGGCGTCACCACCGGCATCGGCGCGGTGATGAACACCGCGAAGGCCGAGGTCGGCTGCCGAGCGGTGGTGTTCGGTCTGGGCGGGATCGGGCTGAACGTGATCCAGGGCCTGCGGATGATCGGCGCGGAGCAGATCGTCGGCGTGGACCTCAACCCCGGCCGTATTCCGATGGCCGAGAAGTTCGGCATGACCCACTTCGTCAATCCCGCTGAGGTTCAGGGCGATCTGGTGCCGTATCTGGTCGATCTGACCAAGGGCGGCGCCGATTACACCTTCGAGTGCATCGGCAACACCAAGGTCATGCGGCAGGCGCTGGAATGTGCCCATCGCGGCTGGGGCAAGTCGATCATCATCGGCGTGGCTGGCGCGGGGCAGGAGATCTCGACCCGCCCGTTCCAGTTGGTGACCGGGCGAACCTGGATGGGCACCGCGTTCGGCGGCGCCCGGGGCCGGACGGATGTGCCGAAGATCGTGGACTGGTACATGGACGGAAGGATCAACATCGACGACCTGATCACCCATGTCCTGCCGTTCGAGCAGATCAACGAGGGCTTCGACCTGATGCGGAGGGGTGAGTCCATCCGATCGGTGGTGGTTTTCTAAACACCGACCAAGTGCCGCGGCGGGCGGCCGCTTGTCCCGCTGGGCATTAACGGAGCGATACAGGACCAACATCGTCATGGCGGCCCTGCGCCCGCCATGACAAACGGGCATTTGCACCGCCAGCGGCAACCCCATATGCAGAGGCACATATCTTAAAGAGAAGCCCGCTCCATGGATGAGCCTATCCAACTGACCCGCCTGCCATCCGGCCTGACCGTCGTCACCGAACGGATGGACCGCGTCGAAACTGTCTCGATCGGTGCCTATGTCGCATCCGGTTCGCGCAACGAATCGACCGAGGAAAACGGCGTCTCCCACTTCCTGGAGCATATGGCCTTCAAGGGCACCGCCACCCGCAGCGCCGCCGAAATCGCCGAGGAAGTCGAAGCCGTCGGCGGCCATATCAACGCCTATACCGCGCGCGAGCAGACAGCTTACTACGTCAAGATGCTCAAGGAAGACACCGCGCTCGGGTTCGACATCATCGGCGACATCCTGACCCACTCGGTCTTCGAACCGGAGGAGCTGGAGCGCGAACGCGGCGTGATCCTGCAAGAGATCGGTCAGGCGAACGACACCCCGGACGACATCATCTTCGATCATTTCCAAACCACCGCCTACCCATCCCAGTCGCTCGGCAGGCCCGTCCTGGGGTCTGAGGACGGGATCAAGAACATGGCAAGGTCGGTGCTGACCGGATACATGCGGCGCAACTACACCAACAACAATGTCGTCGTCGCCGCCACCGGCAAGCTGCGACATGAGGAAGTCCTCGACTTGGTGCAAAAGCACTTCAGCGATCTCCCCGGCGATGCCCCCCCGCCGTCAGAAAACGCGACCTATACCGGTGGCGAGTTCCGCGAAGACCGCGACCTGGATCAGGTCCACCTGGTGCTGGGTTTCCCTTCGGTCGGCTACGCCGATGTGGACTACTACCCCACGGTACTGCTCTCGACCCTGCTGGGCGGCGGCATGTCGTCGCGGCTGTTCCAGGAAATCCGCGAAAAGCGCGGGCTGGTCTATTCCATCTACTCGTTCGCCTCCCCGTTCAAGGACGGCGGCTTGTTCGGGATATACGCCGGAACCGGTGAATCCGAGGTCGCCGAACTGATGCCGGTGATGCTGGAGGAGTTAGGCAAGGTCCAAGGCGATATCTCGGAAAAGGAGCTGAACCGCGCGCGGGCGCAGTTGAAGGCAAGCCTGTTGATGTCCCAGGAAAGCACCGGCAGCCGGTGCGAGCAGTTGGCGCGACAGATCCAGACCTTCAACCGCGTGCTCTCAACAGAAGAAGTGCTGGCCAAAATCAACGCCGTCACCGAGGCCGATATCAAGCGCGCGGCCGCCCGCCATTTCCGTGCAAAGCCGACATTGGCCACGGTAGGGCCTTCAGAACGGGTGCCGACACTGGCGGAGATCGCGGGAATTCTGGCGGGGTAAGCCTTTACAAAGGGGCAACGGCACCGCGGAGGCCCGGGGAGATGCGCGTCTGCTCCGCGCCCTCCCAAGCGCGATTCCCATGTCCATGGCCAAACCGGCACCGAAATCGTGCCTCCAACCCCAAAGCCAGTCCGCTTCTTCGTCTTTCATTGTATGAAGCCGAAGGCGCGGAGAGCCGCTAACATCAATCCGCCGATGTAATACCAGCGGCCCCATGGGCC
>DNXO01000152.1:0-1400 GCA_003506895.1 Acetobacteraceae bacterium
GTTCCGCCCCAAAGCGAGGCGAAAAGCCCTGCAACGATTGAGCATTTGTGCTTCACCTACCCCAATATCGGAGATAGTCAACAAGCACTGATGCGCCGTCGACGGCTCAAAATCGCCGGGCGATCGGGATGGCCAAGCGTCCGTTACGAACCTTCTCCGCTGACGTGGTTGCACGCAATTAACTTGCCGAAATTCATACCAATCCAGCAGTAAATTGCCGTGCGAGATCGAAAAATCCGTTAGAGATAAAACATCATAAAACCGGAATGCCAGACCGCCGGATAATGCATGCAGGATTTAAGGGAATTTCGAGCGGGAAAGCCCGCCTTCTATCCGGACCAGACGGTCTACGCGGAATATGCCTGCGCCGCCTTCGGGCTTCGGTTTCAGGATATCGACGGCGGAACAGGGCTGGTCTTTAGCGTTGCGTCGAAGTCCGGGAGCATTCATTTCGGCGCCGGGCGATGCTCGTGGTATCCGCAAAACAATTCCACCGCCGCGACACTCGCATCCGACAAATATTTCACCAGCAGGATCCTTGAAGACGCCGGTGTTGCGACGCCGGGCGGCGACTATTTCTTCCTGCATGGGCGGCATCGCGCGCATCGTCCCGCGGGACACGAGCGCGAAGACGCATTCGCGCATTTCAGAGAACTGGATGCGAGAGCGTTCATCAAGCCGCTGCAGGGATCGCGCGGCGATTATGCCCAAATCGTTCACGGCGAGGCGGCGCTTGAGCGATACCTCCTTGCAGTTTCACAGCACTATGACGCGGTATTGATCCAGCCGATCATCGCGGGCCTCGAGTACCGGATTTTCCTGCTCGACGACGAGATCGCCTATTCGGTCATAAAATATCCACCCTTTGTGCTCGGCGACGGCGTCCGTTCGGTCCGCGACCTCCTGATCGCACATAACGCGGCTTTGCCCCCTCGCGGCCTCTCACCAAGCTCCGCAGCAGTGATCCCCGAACCCTCGCTCGATATCATTCTGCCCGCAGGCGAACGTTGGGAGATTCCGGGGCGAATGAACCTGAGTGCCGGGGGGCGCATGGTATTCAAGGCCCCGCGCTCCGGGGCGGCGTTCACGGTGGCAAGGAAGGCGACCCGGGCGCTTGGCCTGCGCGTCGCCGCTATCGACATGTTTACGGATATCGGCGGAGATCCGGATGCCATCCGGGTCATCGAAGTGAATTCCAATCCATCGATCCGGCTCTTGGAAGATTCGAATCGGGGCGACCTGATCCTGAAAATCTGGCNNCTCCTGATCGCGCATAACGCGGCTTTGCCCTCTCGCGGCCTCTCACCAACCTCCGCAGCAGCGATCCCCGAACCCTCGCTCGATATCATTCTGCCCGCAGGCGAACGTTGGGAGATTCCGGGGCGAATGAACCTGAGTGC
>DNXO01000152.1:1666-3574 GCA_003506895.1 Acetobacteraceae bacterium
CGGATGGCGGAGCTGCTCGATCTCCTCGCCGTCGACCGCGCCAGACTTCGGCGCATTGCGGTCGTCGTAACGGGGTCCAACGGCAAGGGCTCCACCGCCGCGTTCTGCGCCAACATCGCGCGGGCTTACGGCTTGCGCACGGGATTGTTCACCTCGCCGCATTTGTTTCGCGTCAACGAACGGTTTCAGATCGATGGCGTGCCCGTTGGCGACGATGATCTGGCGCGGCTCGTTGCGCGGATCAAAACCGCCATCGCCGAAGTTTCGAGACGCAGTGGAGAACAGTTCGGCGCTTTCGAAGCCATGTTCGCGTTGGCCTGTCTTTACTTCGAGGAAAGCGGGTGCAAATTCGCGGTGCTCGAGGCCGGCATCGGCGGCCGCTACGATCCGGTTCGTCTGGCGGGCAGTCCCGTGACCTGCGTGACCTCGGTCGATTACGAACACGTGGAACTGCTTGGTAACTCGCTGTCCTTGATCGTTTCCGACAAAAGCGACGCTTGCGCCTCTGGCGGCACTATCATCTATGGCGAGAATTGCCGGAGCTTAAGGCCGCATATTCTCGAATATAACCGCAATCGCGGGGTCACGAGCCTGTTCGTCCGCGACGAGATCGGGGTCAACGACGAAACCGCCTCGGCTTCAGCGCAGCGGTTCGATTTCGGATTCAGGGATTACGATTTCCGTTCTCTCGAACCTGCATTATTGGGTGCATTCCAGTTCAACAACGCCGCGATCGCGATCACGCTGTTCCTGCTCTGGCTGGAGCAGGCGCGGCCTCACGAGCCTTCCGCCCGCATCGAGGCGGCTGCGAGAACGGGCCTCCGCGACACGCGCTGGCCCGGCCGTCTCGAAACCGTCGGCCAGAGCCCGTTGACCGTCATCGATGTCGGTCATACGCCCGACGGCATCAGGCAATCGCTTGCAAGCCTCAAGGATGCTTACGGCGCGCATGGGTGGATTCTCGTGGTCGGCGTTTCCTTCGACAAGAAGGCCGACGAGATCGTTGGCGCGTTGGCGCCCTCATTCGACACGATCATTTGCACGACGGCGCACCACAAGGGCGCAGATGCGGCGGCCATCGCCGCCTCCGCGCGGAAGGTCAACCCGCAGGCAATGGTCCGGATCGCCGCAACGGTCGCGGATGCTTTCAGCGCCAGCCAGACACTTGCAGCATCGCTGAACCGGAAAATTTACGTGGCCGGCGGGTTGTTCACCGCGATCGAATTCGCCGCCGTCGCCCGCGGCATGCGCCCAAGCGATCTGAATTTTTTCTGAGGCAACAACCGGCCTGGATCCCCGCGGGTTAACGGCGCGTTAACCATGATTGACCGATGTTTCCTCAAATCAGGGAGCCTGCCATGACCGATATTTCGTCCGTGACATCGTCGGCCACGGCCTACGTCGCAAGGCAAACGGCCGACCTGAACAAAGCCGCGAGCGCGGCAACGGCAAGTTTCGCAAGCACCCTGTCCAAGGTGCAGAATGCCGTCGGCCTCGGACCCAGAACGGGCTTCACCGCCGGCCCCACTTACGAGGCCAATACACTGGCCGGTCAAACCAAGGCGGCTTTCGACAACGCTCTCAGCGCGACCAAAACGGCGCTCCACATCAAGCCTTAGGACTGGTGGTCGGACCGCTCGCCGGCGGCAAGCGGATGGTCAAGGTGTGACGCCCGGCTCGGAAATAGATTTTTCTGGTGCGGTCGCCCCGCACGGATTATCCTCCCTGTAATTCGTCAGCATACTGTCGATTAGGGGAGGATCGCCGTGCGCATCGCCGTCATCGGCGGAGGCCCCGGAGGCCTCTATTTCAGCTACCTCTGGAAAAAGCGCCACCCGGACGCCCATATCGACCTGTTTGAACAGAACGCCGCCGGCGCCACTTGGGGATTCGGCGTGGTGTTCTCCG
>DNXO01000120.1 GCA_003506895.1 Acetobacteraceae bacterium
GTTTATTTCGCCGCGTATCCTAAGGTGCTGCTCGCGTCTCCGCCAAATGGTCGAACTTCTTCCGGTAGGTGCCCAGCCCCATCGTCTGCGACCGCAATTCGATGATCAGGTCGTGCAGTTCCGCTTCCGGCACCAGGGCGACCACATCGTCCCACCCCGGCCAGCCCTGACGTTCCGCGAACCCGAGGATCTGCCCGCGCCGCCCGGTCAGCAGCCGCTGTGCCCGCGCGGTATAGTCGTTAGGGACACTGATCGTGACGTGATCGACCGGCTCCAGCAGAACCGGATCGGCCTTCGCCAGCCCCTCCTTCATCGCGATCTGGGTCGCGGTCTTGAACGCCATGTCAGAACTATCGACCGAGTGAAACCCGCCATCCACCAGGGTCACCGACACATCCACCACCGGATATCCGAACGGACCCTTCCGAGTGGCCTCCTCCGCCGCCTCGCCAACCGAGGGGATGAAGTTGCGCGGCACCGCCCCGCCGACGACTTTATCGACGAACTGGAAGCCCTCGCCGCGCGCCCTGGGGGCGATGTCGATCTTCACATCGGCGAACTGCCCGTGCCCGCCGGTTTGGCGCTTCAGGCGCCCATGCTCATGCACCGGTTTGCGGATCGTCTCCTTGTACGCGACCGCCGGCTTATGCGTCGTCAGCTTCAGTCCGTAATCGCGGGCGAGGTGCTCCACGGTGGTTTGCAGGTGCATTTCACCCTGGCCGTGCAGCACCGTCTCGCCGTCCTGGGTGATGAACAGTGAAGGGTCCTCCTCCGCCAGTTTGTGCAGCGCGCCGGACAGTTTCACATCATCCTTCCGGTCCGTCGTCGCGATCGCCATCGCGAAAACCGGCGGGCTCGCTTCCGGAAACGGCAACTGCTCCACCTGTCCGCCCGACGACAGCGTCGCCCCTGTCCGCACCCCGTCCAGGCGCCCGAGCGCAACGATATCGCCTTGTTGGGCACTGGCGACTTTGGTCAGTTCGCCGCCGTAGTAACGATAAATACCGCCCAGCCGCGTGCCGCCGAGTTGGGCGCCGTCGGTCAGCGTTCCGCTCCAGATCCGGGCGTAGGACAGCTTGCCGGTATGGCCGGCATAGACTGTCTTGAACACCTGAACCCGTGGCGCGCCGCCGGGAATGATCGATCGCCGTTCCGCTGCTTCGGCCGGGTTGGGCGTGTCGTGTCGCAGGGCCTTCCACAACCGCCGCACGCCATTGGCATTTTCGGCGGCGCCAACCAGCACCTCGATCACCGCACCGTCGACCAGGTCCTTCCGCATGTCGCGGTAGAGTTCCTCCGGCGTCGGCTTGATGTCCTCCAGCACTTTTTCCAGCAGCACGTCATCATGGTCGGCCAGGGTTTCCACCAGCCTGCCCAGAGCCGCCTGCTCATCGGCCAGCATCGCCGGTGGAATCTGCATCAGTTCGGACGCCTGGCCCTTGCGGTACCGATAGGCGCGCTCGCTCATCAGATCGACATATCCGGTGACGGTCGGGCCATCGAAGATCGGCATCTGCCGCAGCACCAGCGGGCTGGCGGCGAACGCCTGAAGCGCCGCCAGCGTGTCGGCGAGCCCATCTTCCAGCGTGTCGATCTTGTTGATGAACACCATATGCGGCACGCCCTGGTCTTTCAGCGTCTTCAGCAGCGGCGCCACCATCGCGGCCTTCGCCGGGCTGGGTTCGCAAACCACCACCGCGATATCGGCCATCGCCAGGGCGGAGCAGGTCTGAAAGGAGAACTCGATAGACCCCGGGCAATCCATGATCGTCCAGGAATCCCCAAGGTAGGAGCAATGTCCAAGTCGGATCTCGGTGGTCATCGGGCGGTTGCGCGGATCGGCCGGTCGCTTGAGGGGCGCGCCTGCTGCGTCCAGCAAAGCTTCGAAAAGCGTGGATTTTCCGCTGCTGTAGGGGCCCACCAGAGCCACCGAGCGGGGACTTCTGCCGTTTTTTGTTCCTGACATAGCCGCACCTCCTTCGTTTCCGAAGGCGCCCTTGGGGATACGGGCCCGTGCGTAGCGGGCACCCATGCGCCCTCGCGTGGGCGATGCTAGCGCATTGTTTGGGAGACGGGGAGGGGGCGCCTGCCCAGGGGAAAGAAAGGGTTCATCACGGATTTTGAGGATTTAGGAACGGATCTGCACGGAAAGTCGTCGCTTTCGGGGGCATCGCGCGGTTGGCCCCAAGTCCTGAACCAAGAGGCCACGGACCCCGCCGGCAAAACAACCGCGCGAAGCGCCAAACACCCAATCATATCACTAACGGACCGACAAAGCCGAGCCAACGCACCCGAAACGACCTTCCGTGCAAATCCCTTCCGAAATCCCAAAAATCCGTGATGAACCCTTTCTTTCCCCTGGGCAGGCGTCGCGGTCTAAGACCGGAACCCCTTGAACGTGCTAGGTATCGCCCGCACAGCCTCAATAGTAGCCCGCCGGGCAGCCGCGCTGGTCCCGGGGGCAAAATCGATCGAAACCGTATCGACAATCCCCCCATACCGCTTCTCGATCGCCCCCGGTAGTTCATCATAAGTCGCTCGGGCGACAAACAAATCCAGCACGTCATCGGGCACCTGAGACGCCATCTGGCTCCACTGCCCCTGCTTCGACATCTCGGTCAGCTTCACCCCCAGGTCCGACACCCCATGCAGGTCGAAAACCCCACGATAGGCCGGGGTAGAGCCGTAGAACGCGACCCGATAACGCACCTTCTCCGCCGCCTCCTTGACCGAGGCCGCATCAGGCCCCGTCGCGACAAATCCGCCCCCAGTGATCTCAAAATTCTCGAATGACTTGCCCGAAGCAGCCAGTTCCTCGGCGATCAGCGGCCGAACCACTTTCTCCAGATAATCCCGCGTGGCGAAGCTGTGCAGGCGGACACTGTCGGCCACCCGTGCAGCAGTTTTCAGCATCAGCGGACCAACCGCGGCCATTGCGATCGGCGGCATCGGCAAGCCTTGCGGGCCGGGCGAGAACTCCGGCGTCATCAGCGAAAAGTTGTAGTATTTGCCCTGATAGCTCAGCTTCTCGCCGGTTTCCCAGCAGCGGAAAATCGCCCGCAGCGCCTCGATGTATTCGCCCAGACGAGCCGCCGGCGCGATCCACGGCGTGCTGAACCGGCGCTCGTTATGCGCCTTGATCTGGCTACCCAGGCCGACGACGAACCGGCCCTTCGAATGGCGGTTGATGTCCCATGCCAGGTTGGCCACCACCATAGGGCTGCGCGGAAACGCGATCGCGACCGAGGGCACCAGAGCCACGCGCTGCGTCGCCATCGCGGCGAAAGCCAGCGGCGTGAACGGGTCGTGCTTCAATTCGCTGGCGGTCACCGCGTCGGCGCCGTCATCCTCGGCCTGTTTCGCCGCCGCCGCGCATGCCTGCCAATCCTCGACCGGCAACCCGATTGAAACACGCATCCTTGTCCTCCCTTTTAGCGCGGCCAAATCTGCGGCAGATGCGCTTCAGGGGCAAATGCAACGCATTTTCTTCCGAATTCGCAACGTATATTGACTATTTTCCCATTTTCATCGACAAAGCCAGACATGGACACTTGTTTGCAGCCGCACCATGCCAATCCGCCAATCGACCCCCCGCCCAGGCCTACCTCCATCTCGTCCACACGCTCACCGCACTGTTGCCGCCAACACGATGCTACAGGTTTTCGCCGCCGCCGAACCAACCCCGGCCGCGCGCGCCGAAAATCCCCCCGGGTTGGCCGGCACTGATGCCCGAAAATTCCGCACCCGAGGCACTAACCGATGAAGCGTGGCAGGCGGAATTTGCGTCCATCAGCATGGTCGAACCGAGCCACGGCCATGACAAATGGATAGACGTCATGCCAACGCTTCGATGACCCGTTCACCCGATTAGCCTGCCAGCGTCCCCGCCGCGGGTTGGCCGATCGCCAACCGATGCTCTAACCTCCCGGACGAACCAAGGGGGAAATCATGGGCAGTCTCGACGGCAAAGTCATCATTGTAACGGGTGCGAGCCGGGGCATCGGCGCGTCGGCGGCTGCGGCACTGGCCAAGGCGGGTGCGACGGTGGTTCTGACCGCCCGTGATGGCAAGCTGACGGAACAAGTCGCCAAATCCATCGGTCCGTCAGCCACCGCCCGCGCCTGTGACGTCTCCGACTACGCGGCTTTCGCGGCCCTCGTCGCCGAAACCAAATCCCGCTTCGGCAAACTGGATGCCCTCATCAACAATGCCGGTGTGATCGAGCCGATCGCCTCCATCGCCGAGAGCGATCCGGTCGCCTGGGCACGCAACATCGAAATCAACCTGACCGGCGCCTACCACGCCATCCGCGCCGTCCTGCCCGGTATGCTGGCGGCCGGCGGCGGAACGATCGTCAACGTCTCCTCCGGCGCCGCGATCCGTCCGCTGGAAGGATGGAGCGCCTATTGCTCCGGCAAGGCCGGCCTGCACATGCTGACCCGGGCGATCGCGCTGGAAACGGCGGGGAAGGGCATCCGGGTGTTCGGCTTCCAGCCCGGCACCACCGACACCGACATGCAGGTGCTGATCCGCGCCTCCGGCGTGAACCCGGTCAGCCAGATTCCGCGCGAGAAACTGACCCCGGTTCATCTCCCCGCGGACTCGATCGTCTATCTCTGCACCCCGGCCGCCGATGACCTGAACGGCCAGGAATTCAGCCTGAACGAGCCGTCATTCCGAACCCGCCTGGGGATCGCGTGATGCCCGGCCCGCTGGAAGGCATCAAGGTCGTCGAGATCGGCCAGGCGCTGGCCGGCCCGCTCGCCGGGGTGATCCTGGCCGACATGGGCGCCGACGTGATCAAGGTCGAGAAACCCGATGGCGGCGACGACGCCCGCCTGTGGGGGCCTCCGTTCGTCGATGGCGATTCGGTCAGTTTCCACGCCAACAACCGCGGCAAGAAGTCCGTTACGCTCGACATCAAAAGCGCGGCGGACGTCGAAAAGCTGAAGCGGCTGGTGCGGGACGCCGATATCCTGATCCAGAACCTGCGCCCCGGCATCGTCGATGAAGTCGGCATCGGCCCGGACGCGATGATGGCGGTGAATCCCAGGCTGATCTACTGCTCGATCTGGGCGTTCGGCTATACCGGACCATTGAAGCTGGCCCCCGGGTTCGATCCGTTACTACAGTGCTACGGTGCGGTGGTCACGCTGACCGGCCGCCCCGACGATCCGCCAACCTTCTGCGCCCCGGCGATCAACGACACAGCCACCGGCATGTGGTGCGTGATCGGCGCCCTGGCCGCGCTGAAACAGCGGGACCGCACCGGCGTCGGCTGCGTCATGGACGCTTCGCTGTTCGAAAGCGCGGTCGCCTGGGTGCAAGGCCCGCTGAACGCCTACAACGTCACTGGCACCCTGCCGCGACGCCACGGCGCCGCCAGCGCGACGCTGGCACCTTACCAGATATTTGAAACCGCCGACCGCCCGATCTGCATCGCCGCCGGCAACGACCGCCTGTTCGTGAAGCTCGCCCGAGCGATGGGCCATCCCGAGTGGTGCGAGAACCCCTTGCTGTCCGACGGCCGCAAACGCGCCGCCAACCGCGACGCCGTGGTCAACGCCATGCAACCCGTGCTGCTGACCCGTTCGCGCCAGGAATGGATGGGTATCATCGGTGAGGCCGGCGTGCCCTGCGCCCCCGTCAACAACATCGCCGAACTGGCCGAAACCGAACAGTTGCAGGCGATGGACATGATGCGGACCCTGCCAGGCAGCAATCTGAAGGTCGTCGGGCTGCCGATCACCTTCGACCGGCAGCGGCCGCATCCCCAAGGTGACTCACCGAAGCTGGGCGAGCACAATCATCAGGTGTTTCCCGCCTGATGCCGGCTAGCGTATCGACAATCGTCAGGCGTCCTGGCAGACACATCGTTAACCCGACGACGAGAAGGCGTGCTTAATGGGATCAGGCCAAACCGCGCGTACCGACCTGAAGAGCCCCATCGACAGCACCCCGACCGATACAGATGGACTACCCGTGCCGCAGCGGCACTGGGTCATGTTCTGCATCCTGCTTGGTGTTGTGCTCTCAAGCCTCGACAGCGCCATCGCCAACATCGCGCTGCCCACCATCGCCCGGGAGCTTTCCGCCAGCGACGCGGGCATCATCTGGGTAGTTAACGGCTACCAACTCGCCACAGCGGTCTGCCTGCTGCCAGCCGCATCGCTGGGTGAGATCTTCGGCCACAAGCGCGTTTATGCCATCGGCCTGATCGTGTTCACCGCCGCGTCCCTTGGCTGCGCCGTGGCACCCAACCTGTCCACACTGGTCATCGCCCGCGTGGCGCAGGGCGTCGGCAGCGCCTGCCTGTCAGCACTCAGCCCCGCCCTGGTGCGCGGTATCTTCCCGCGTCGCATCCTGGGCAGTGGCTTTGCCTTGATCGCGCTGGCGGTCGCCATTTCCGGCGCGGTCGGACCGACGGTCGCCGCCCTGGTGCTTTCGGTCGCGACGTGGCGCTGGCTGTTCTTGATCAACCTGCCGGTGTGCCTGGTCGCCGTGCCGCTGTTCCTGGCCGTCGCCCCGGTCAGCCGAGGGTCCTCCCGACCATTCGACGTTCCGGGGGCGCTGCTCAGCGCGGTGGCTCTCGGGTTGCTCATAATCGGTGTCGATGCCCTGGGCGGTAGCGACAAGAACCTCGCGGCCGCCGAACTCGCCGCTGGGCTCGTCGCGTTGGTGCTGCTGGTGTGGCAGCAAAAGCGGCGCAAGGTTCCTCTTCTGCCGCTTGATCTGCTGCGCATTCCGCTGTTCACGCTGTCGCTGGGTACGTCGGTATGCTCCTACACCGCGCAGATACTGGCCTACGTCTCGTTGCCATTCATGCTGCAAACGGTGATGCATCGTTCCGCGGTGGCGACGGGGCTTTTGGTGACACCGTGGCCGCTGCTGGTCGCGTTCGCGGCGCCGATCGCCGGGCGGCTGTCGGGGCGTTATCCGGCCGCGCTGCTGGGCAGTATCGGCCTGGCCGTGCTGGCGTCAGGCCTGACGTTGCTGGTGGTGCTGCCGGCAAACCCGGCGGACTGGGACATCGCCTGGCGCATGGCGATCTGCGGCGTTGGCTTCGGCTTCTATCAGACCCCCAACAACATCACCGTCATGACGGCCGGCCCAGTCGCGCGAACCGGTGCCGCCGGCGGCATGATGGCGGTGGCCCGAACGGTTGGCTGGTCGCTGGGATCGGCTCTGGTCGCGGTGATCTTCGAGGTATGGCAGACACGCGCGACCGTTGTGTGCCTGGAAGTCGCCGCGGGTTTCGCCGCCTTCGCCGCGGTGATCAGCCTCTCCCGGTCCTTTACCCCGCGGCCGAACGCTCCAGAAATGGCCCCACAGCCCCGATGAACCCCTTCGTGTTCTGCCCATGAACATTGTGCCCGCAATCTGGGACCGTAACCAATTGCCCATGCGGCATGGCCGAGGCAAACCGCTCCGCCGCGTCGGATTCCAGAATGTTGGAGTTCGCACCGCGCACCAGCAACACCGGCAGGTCGAACCCGGCCGCATCATCCAGCGTAATGTTCTCCTGCGGTCCCGAGGCGCGCACGATCCCCAGCCGCCGCGGCGTGGAGTCGCATTTGCTGACGTATTTCCCGTCCGCGCGCTCCAGCATGTTGTACTTCACCGTCCGCTCGATGTGCTCCCGGCTGCGGTACGGATCGTATTGACGCACGTTGCGCACGAAATGGTCCAGATCGTCGAATTCCTGATTGGCCTGCACAAACCCGCCAATCGCCGCTCGGCCTCGTTCCGACAACTCCGGCCCCACATCCACGATCACCGCCGCCCGAACCTGGGCCTGGTTGCGTCGCAGCAGCAGCATCGTGTTACGCCCGCCCATCGAGTGACCCATCAGGATCGGCTTGTGCAACCCCATTGCGCCGATAAACGCCTCGGCATCCAGCGACATTTCGTGGTTGGAATAGGTGACATCCCGAGACCATTCGCTGTCGCCGTGCCCGCGCTGATCCAGCGCCAGCACGCGATACCGCTGCGCCAGGTGCAGGCTGACCAGATCCCACGAGTGGGCCGACTGATGCCCGCCGTGCAGCAGCACGATCGTGGGCGCGTCCGCGTGCCCCCATTCCAGGAAGTGGAACCGCATCTGCCGCAGCACGATGTTGCAGGACCGGTAAGGCACGTCCCGAACATGCGGAATGCCCAGGTCGCCGGCACTGGCCAACAGGCTGCGGAACTCGTCCGAACCGGTCATGTCCAGCGGGTCCGACCCGTGGGCGAATGTGTTGAGATACATCGTGCCGTCTCTCCCGTGCGTTATCCCAACAACACCCCGACCGGTCTGGCATGGCAAGAGCCGCGTGGTATGGTCGGCCCATCACCTGTGTTCAAGGATACCCGATGACCAATCCGACCCTCGACCGTGCCCGCGCTTACCAGGACGAACTCGTCGCCATCCGCCGCGACATCCACGCCCATCCCGAACTAGGGCTTGAGGAGTACCGCACCGCCGACCTGGTGGCGCAGAAGCTGGAAGAATGGGGCATCGAGGTCCACCGCGGCGTCGGCAAGACCGGCGTGGTCGGCGTTCTGCGCAACGGCAATGGCCAGGCCTCGGTGGGCCTGCGCGCCGACATGGACGCCCTGCCGATTCTTGAGGCGACCGGTCTGCCGCACGCCAGCCAACACCCCGGCCGGATGCACGCCTGCGGACACGACGGCCACACCACGATGCTGCTCGGCGCCGCCAAATACCTCGCGGAAACCCGCAACTTCAACGGCACCGTCAACTTCATCTTCCAACCCGCCGAGGAAGGCATTGGCGGCGCCTTGGAAATGCTGAAGGACGGCCTGTTCGAACGCTTCCCCTGCGACGCCGTTTACGGCATGCACAACCGGCCGGGTCTGCCGGTCGGTCGTTTCATGACCGGACCGAGCGCCCGGGCGGCTGGCGGCGCGTTCTTTGACATCGTGATCACCGGGAAGGGCGCGCACGGCGCGCATCCCAGCCAGAGCATCGATCCGGTCCTGGTGGCCTGCCATCTCGGCACGGCGTTGCAGTCGATTGTTTCTCGTAACGTCTCGGCGATGGACACAGCGGTTCTCAGCATCACGCGAATCCAGTCAGGCGACGCCTATAACGTCATCCCGCAATCGGCGATCATGGCCGGCACGGTCCGCACCCTGAAATCCGAGGTCATGACACTGATGGAGGCCAATATGCGCCGCCTCGCCACCAGTGTCGCGGCCGGGTTTGGGGCGGAGGCAACGGTCGATTTCCGCGTGATCTTCGCCCCCATGGTCAATAACGATGACGAGTTCGAGGCCTATGCCGAAGCCGCGGCCGACCTGGTGGGCGAGGGGGCCGTCCGCCGCGATGCCCCGCCGGGGATGGGGTCCGAGGACTTCAGCTTCATGATGGAACAGGTTCCCGGCGCCCACATCAACCTGGGCAATGGCGACTCGGCAGCCCTGCACAACCACCTGTATGACTTCAACGACGATGCGATCCCGTATGGCGTCGCGCTCTATGGCGCGATCGTGGAGAAGAAGCTGCCGAAGGCGGATCTGGGCGACACCGAACGATAGTAAGGTTACCGTCCTCGTAACGAGAGGAAGCCGGACAATGCATCGGCTTCCTCTCCGATTTCCACAGCCTTACGCCGTCGCCATAGCTGATTCCGCCGGCACCGGCCGTCGTACCCTCGTCCGGCTTAGAAAATCGGACAAGCGGCGGGATGCGAAACCGGCCCCATAGGCAAACCGCAGCAGGGGGCCAAAACTGTTCGCGGCCAACACGCCAACGGTGAACAGCCCTGGCACGGACGTTTCGAAGTACCGCGACAGCACCGGCGTCCCATCCACGCATGCCATGTGATCGGTGATCGACGGAGCGAGGAACCGCAACCGGCCGATATCGGCTTTGAAGCCGGTCGCCGCGATCACATGCTCTGCCTCGATCATGCGTAAGTCTCCACCGTCCAGTTGGAACGATACGGCGGCATGATCGCCATGCATGCTGGCACCTGCCACCTTCGCGCCGAGAACAACCCTGACATTCCGCTCCACGCATTCGCGGGAGGTCCACCCGGGCGCGGGGCCCAGATGCTTGCGAACCACCATATGCCGGAACCGCTGCGGCATCTGGTAGAATACCATGGGCGCCATAACGCAGGCCCACGAGCGCCAGCCTGTCCCCAGACCGGTTTCCGGCGCCTTTATCTTATCCCAAAGACTGCGCGGAGCGGGCGGACCGCAGAACGGTATGCGGTTGGAGCGCACCGCGACAGTCACCTCGGCACCTACCTGACTCAACAGGCCGGACAGTTCGACACCCGACGCCCCACCGCCAATCACCAGGACCTTTCGCCCCGAAAATCCGTTCAGCCGGTGATGGTCTATGCTATGCGAAAGATGCGGGCCGGCGATCCCGTCCAGTTCGCAGGGGATGTATTGGAAACTATTGATGCCGGTCGCGAGCACGACCCGCTTCGCCGTCACCACCGCCTCATCCTGAAGGCGAAGCGCGAAGCCGTTCGCGTCGCGGTCCAGGTCCTTTACCCACCGCCCGTCCAGATTGGGAACGAAGCGGCGTTGGAACGCTGAACCATAGTCAACGAAGGTATTCAGCGGGACCGGCAGTCCGGAATCCTGATAGGGCAGGCGCCGTTCGGCGCAGTAGTCCTTCAGTCTGAACACCCCGTCCGGATGCCAAAGGTCGGAGGCAAAGCCCTCGGACTTCAAAACCATGCCCTCGGGCATATGGTCGCGCCACGTCTCCATCGGCGGCCCGAATACAAGCGCATTCTGACCGGCGGCGGACAGGTGCGCCGCGAGCGACAATCCATACGGGCCGGCCCCGATAATGGCGATGTCGGTCATCGTTCCCATGTTCGTGATCCTTTGGGAGGGGGATTACTTTTGCTGCACTGGCTTATGGAAATCCGTCGCGACGGCGGGTGGCAGGGCCGGTCGTCGCCGCATCCAGTCGCGTGCCAGACGATATATTTTGACCAACGGAAGGACGTGCAGGCGGGTTAGTGACTGGTATTCAGCGTGCTCGTTGTTCGACAGGCCGAAGGTGAAGTGCTGCCCTGGCTCCGGAACCGCCAGCGTCCCGAACAGCCGGTCCCAAACCGACAGCAGCAATCCATAGTTACGGTTATAGTGGCGAGGGTCGATGCTGTGGTGAAGCTGGTGGTAGTAGGGGCAGAGGAAGATCCGGTTGAGCAGCGGGCCGTACGACATCTCAAGGTGCGTGTGGCGCACCACATCCATCATCAGCAGGTCGCGTATGATATAGGCGCTGATGCCGAAGACGGTTAGTTCCACGGGATCGATCGCGAAGAACAGCCAAACACCGTAAGTGACGCCAGGAATCAGGCCGTTCCACCACCGGTTCAGGATTTCATCGAGCGGGTGAACACGGTCCTTGGTGACCCCAACCATGACCTCGGCGGAGTGGTGGACCTTGTGCAGTTCCCACAGCATGGGGACCGTGTGGCAAAGCCAGTGATAGACATAGTACGAAAAATCGTAAGCGATGATCATCGACACAGTGAATGCGACGAGGACCGGTGTGGACGCCGGACCGACATGGGTTGCCGGGCCGAAAACCAGGGCCAACAGCGAATAGGCCGCATACCCCGCCGTCACCGTCGATAATCCAAGCGGTATGACCAGTAACGGCATAAACAACCGGCGCGAGAGCCAGAACAGAAAATCCGCTCGGGCGGACCTGTTCGTCAGGATTCCGCTGGGGACGCAGTGATGCAGGAAGCCGCGGATACCGCCCTCGGAACGGGAGGATTGCCAATACGTGACGAAGGCCGCGAATACGATCGTGCCCCACACCAGATACAGGGCGACGCGGTCGGGTCCAGACACGGTGGACCGGGCTATGGCCACGATGTCGGAAAAGCCGAACCCGGCGATTTGCATGCATGGAACTCCGCTATCGTAAGCAGCCCACATGGCGGGCGGCGACCGGGGCGGACTTTCGTCTCGCGGCCGACAGGCTGGTTGATCCAGATCAAGCGATTGATCACGCCTGGGTTAAGATGACGGTTGGATAACGGCCTTGTCAGACGGGGCATCCGGCGGAGGCGGCGCCCGTCATCCGCACAGGGCAATCGGGTGAAGATCGTGAGGCGAACGATTGCCCCTTCTGTCCTGGCGTGACGCAAGAATGGGCCGCAAGCCAACGCTTCGGTAACCGTTCGCCCGATTGTCCGTGCGTCGGAAATGAAATTGACTATTTTCCTAATTGACTCTATACATCACGACAAGCCTCCCTGCTTGCAGCGTACATGTTCAAACCGCCGATGCGGTACGGGCATTGGTCGCTTTCGAGAAGCGAAAATTCCCAAAAACAGGACAAAATACCATAGCGTGGGTTTTGAGGCGCCTGTTAGACGCCGTGGATCACGGCACAGGGACACCGGCCAAGCGAGGTCAACCACCGCACATCCGAATGGCGCGTCCCGAACGTCCACCCGATAGCCCGGTCATTCGCCGCCTCTGGTGTTGCATTCGCTCCCGAACCATGCTTCAAGCCCGCGCTTCCCTGCCGGGTGCGACGGCATCGCGCTCGGCTATGCCCATTTCCATCGTGGAAAGTGGACCAGACCCGGTCCGGGGCAGAGACAAGCCATAGGGGGTACACACATGCCGCTTTACGAAACCGTGCTAATCGCGCGGAATGACGTCACGCAACAGCAGGTCGAGGCGATTGCCGACGAAATCGGCACCGAACTCGAAACCGACGGCGGAGCCGTTAAGAAGCGTGAGTATTGGGGCCTGCGCGGCCTCGCCTACCGCATCAAGAAGAACCGCAAGGGCCACTACATGCTGCTCGGCCTCGACGCCAAGCCGGCATTCGTGACCGAGATGGAGCGTAAGCTCGGTCTCAACGAAGACGTCCTGCGCTTCATGACGGTTCGCATCGAGGAAATCGACGAAGCCCCGTCCGCCATCCTGTCTCGCAAGTCCGATGACCGTGAGCGTGGCTTCCGTGGGCCGAAGCCCGCCGGACGCTTCGAAAGCGGCCGCCGTCGTGGCTTCGATGACCGTGAGGAATTCCGCGCCCGTGACGGTTTCGGCGGCGACGAATTCCGCGCTGGTATCGAGGAGTAAGCACCAATGTCCGATACAGAAGTCAATCCAGCCGCCCGACGCACCGCCGTTGGCGCCCGCCGGCCGTTCTATCGCCGTCGCAAGTCCTGCCCGTTCTCCGGCCCGAATGCGCCGAAGATCGACTATAAGGACGTGCGTCTGCTGTCCCGCTTCCTCTCGGAGCGCGGCAAGATCGTCCCGAGCCGGATCACCGCCGTGTCTGCGAAGAAGCAGCGCGAACTCGCGGTGGCCATCAAGCGCGCCCGTTTCCTGGCGCTGCTGCCCTACATCGTCGCCTAAGGAGCAGGTTCCATGGCCGCCGTTGAACTGATCCTGCTCCAGCGCGTCGAAAAGCTGGGCCAGATGGGAGATGTGGTAAAGGTGAAGCCGGGTTATGCCCGTAACTACCTTCTGCCGCAGAAGAAGGCGCTTCGCGCCAACAAGGACAACCGCGCTCGTTTCGAAGAGCAGCGTGCTCAACTTGAGGCGCAGAATATCAAGCGTCGCGAGGAAGCCGAACGTGTGGCTGAACGCGTCGTCGGTCTGTCCGTCGTCATCATCCGCCAGGCGGGTGAGGCGGGCAGCCTGTATGGCTCCGTTTCGTCGCGCGACATCGCTGAGGCCAGCACCGCTGCCGGCCTGACGATCGACCGTTCGCAGGTCGTGCTCGAACATCCGATCAAGACCCTCGGCCTGACCAAGGTCCGCGTGGCGCTGCATCCGGAAGTGTCGATCCCGGTCACCGTGAACGTCGCCCGCAGCCCGGAGGAGGCGGAACGCCAAGCCCGCGGCGAGCGTGCCACCGGCACGGCGGACGAAGACGAAGACCAGGCGCCCACTGAAGAGAACATCTTCGAAGGCGATACCCCGCAAGGGAACTAACGCATGTTGCTTCCCCTGTTCGTGAAGGAACGGGGGAAGCAAACAGCCACGCTGTCTTGAACAGGGCTGGCTTGTCCGTGCTTTGACGAATCCGCGTCTTCTGTTCCAGAGTTGTACCCCCTTCGGGTCACGACACTGGATTGGAAAGCGATGCGCTCCGTCCTTGATGCCATTTTTCGCCGATTGATCACTACCGGCCGCCTGACGGTTGTCTGGCCCGACGGCGCCCGATCAACATATGGGGGCGAAGGCGGGCCTACCGCCACCATGCGGCTGCGTGATTGGCGCACCATCCGGCGTCTTATCCTAAGCCCCGCGCTTGGCACGGGCGAGGCCTATATGGCCGGTGACCTGTCGGTGGACGATGGCGGTCTATACGATCTTCTGGATGTTTTGTTGCTGAACGTGCAGGACAATCCGGGCGGCCATCCGCTGATGCAGTTGCGGCAGTCGCTGGCCGATATCAGCCGGCGTCTGTTTCAGCATAACCCTGCCGGCCGCTCCCGTCGCAACGTCGCGCATCACTACGACCTGAACGGGCGCCTATACAGTCTGTTTCTGGATCGGGACCGGCAATACTCCTGCGCTTATTTCCCGCGTGGCGATGAAACCCTGGAAGACGCTCAGGCGGCGAAGAAGCGCCATATCGCCGCGAAGCTGTGCCTCGATCGCCCCGGACTACGCGTGCTGGACATCGGATGTGGCTGGGGCGGCATGGCACTGACCCTCGCCCGCGATTTCGGCGCCCAGGTTACCGGGGTCACCCTGTCGCAGGAGCAACTCACCGAAGCCCGCGCGCGCGCTGCCGCCGAGGGGCTTGCAGACCGTGTCCGGTTCGAGTTGCTGGACTACCGCTCCATCAACGAAACTTTCGACAGGATCGTCTCGGTCGGGATGTTCGAGCATGTCGGCATAGGCCATTACCAGACCTTCTTCGACACGGTCGCACGCTGCCTGAAGTCCGACGGCGTCGCGCTGATCCATGCTATCGGCCGTTCTGACGGACCAGGGAGCACCAATGCCTGGATCCGTAAATACATTTTCCCGGGGGGCTACTCGCCCGCTTTGTCGGAGGTTCTGCCGCCCGTCGAGCGATCTGGCCTGGTCGCGACCGACATCGAAATCCTCCGCCTGCATTATGCCGAAACCTTACGGCACTGGCGCCGGCGTTTCGCCGCGAACCGCGATGCCATCGCGGCGCTGTACGATGACACGTTTTGTCGGATGTTCGAATTTTACCTCGCGGGCTCCGAACTGACTTTCCGTCGTTCCGGCCACATGGTCTGGCAGCTTCAGGTTGCCCACGACCAGGCTTCGGTGCCGCTGACCCGCGATTACATCGCCGCGGCCGAGGGCGGAAAGCTTGTCGAGGAGAAGGTTGGGGCAAGCAATCCGCTGCGGCGTTGAACGGCGTCGCCAGTATATGGCAGGCCAGCGATGTGGGGGCATAGGGCGCCCGACGTGACCGGATGCCCGGCCCGTGTCACACTGGTCCCAACTTAAAAGGAGACGGACCATGCATTTCGGCGCTTCCATGTTCTTTACCGACTATTCGATGACCTCGGCGGCCTTGGCGAAGGCGCTGGAGCAGCGTGGGTTTGAATCGGTCTGGGCACCTGAACATTCCCATATTCCGCTGTCCCGCCGCTCCCCCTGGCCGGGCGGCGGGGATCTGCCCAAGCAGTATTACGACGTCATGGATCCGTTCGTGACATTGACCGCGGCCGCAGCGGCGACCACCACGCTCAAGATCGGCACGGGCGTCTGCCTGGTGAACCAGCGCGATCCGATTCAGACGGCGAAACTGGTTGCCTCGATCGACCAAGTGTCGGGCGGCCGCTTCCTGTTCGGGATCGGCGTGGGGTGGAACGCGGAGGAAATGGAAGACCACGGCACTGCGTTTACCACGCGCGCCAAGCTGGTGCGGGAGCGGGTAGAAGCCATGAAGGAAATCTGGACGAAGCCGAAGCCCGAGTATCACGGTGAGTTCGTCAACTTCGACCCGATGATGACTTGGCCGAAGCCGGTGCAAAAGCCCAATCCGCCGGTGATCGTGGGAGGAGCGTTCCCGCACGGTGCCCGCCGCGCGGTTCGTTACGGCGAGGGCTGGATTCCCCTGGCCGGCCGTCCAGGCCAGTACGGCGACGTGTTCGACACCGTGCCCAAATTCCGCGCCATGCTGGCGGAAGCCGGCCGCGACGCAGAGTCCTGCCCGGTTTCGATCTTTGGTTCGGGTGAGGACCTCGACACCCTGAAGCGCTATCGCGATCTTGGTATCGCCCGGGTGGCGGTCAGCTTGCCGGCGGCCAAAGAGGATGTCGTGCTGCCGATCCTCGATCGCTGGGCGGACCTGATCCGGCAGGTTGGTTAATCGACGTCAATCCGCTTGGCGCGAAAGCTGGAAAGCGGGATACTACGCCCATGGCAAATCCATCTCCGTCCCGCGCCGAACGCCTGCACGCCGCATTGACGCAGGCGTTCGCGCCGTCTGTTCTGCGGGTCCAGGATGACAGTGCCCACCACGCCGGCCATTCTGGTGCCCAGGCGGGCGGTCAGTCGCATTACAGCGTGCTGATGGTCAGCGCGGCGTTCCAGGGTGTGAACCGCGTCGCCCGTTCGCGTGCCGTGCATACTGCCCTGGCGGCGGAGTTTGGTCCGGCCGAGCAGGGAGGGATGCACGCTTTGGCCCTGACGCTTCGTACGCCGGACGAGCATGAGGCTGTGAAGGGTAGATGATTTCTGAAATCCTGAAAAAATCCATCATGTGGAGTATTTAATTCTCCGAAACTCGGCTATGGGTGCGTCGTAGATCGTCACTGAGCGAAAGGCTTCCCCAATGGCCGCGGATAAGGACCTTGATCGCGTTGACCGCGAAATCCTCCGGTTGATCTCGGTCGATGCATCGCTGTCCCTGGCCGATATCGCCGCCAAGGTGGGGCTGACCCCAACTCCGTGCTGGAAGCGTATCCGCCGGATGGAGCAGGATGGCATCATCCAGCGTCGCGTCGCCATCCTTGATGCCGACAAGGTCGGGTTGCCTGTCTCGGTCTTCGTCGCGGTCGAGACCGCCGACCATTCCAGTGATTGGCTTGGACGCTTTGCCGATGTCATCAAGAACACTCCGGAAATCGTCGATGCCTGGCGCATGAGCGGCGATGTTGACTATCTGCTGCACGTCGTGGTGGCCGATATCGCGTCCTACGACCATTTTTACCGCAAGCTGATTGCGGCCATACCGCTGCGAAATGTCAGCAGCCGATTCAGTATGGAACGCATGAAGGCCGCGCCGCTGCCGGTGTAAGGCACACCTACAAAGGCATGCCAAAAACCTGAAGTTTTTTCTGGTTTATCAACCTTCTATTAATCATTTCCTGTTTTTCTCGCCTCCGGCAATCAGGAGGTGGCCATGACAGCCAGTCGTCTTATCAACCGAAATGTCGTCGCGGAGCGCGGACGGACCAGCATGCGGCTGGAACCCGAACTCTGGGAAATGCTGAACGAAATCTGCGAACGCGAAGCGCAGGATATGAGCACCTTGGTGCGTCAGATCGAAGCGGCCGGGCACGCAGGGGGCCGCACGAGCGCGGTTCGGGTCTATATCGCCAACTACTTCCATGGCGCGGCGACCGAGATCGGTCACGCAAGCGTGGGTCACGGTCCGCTTATGGGTCGTGTCGCGGAGCTGACCCGCTCCGCCGCTTAGCTGTGTGCCCCATCGACCGCCTCTCACGACCGCTGCCGACCCGTCGTCATGGCCCGAACGCACCGAGCCATGACGACGGTTGGTGCCTATTGCTTGGGAAGTGCGTCCATTGCCGACTGGATCATTCTGGCGTCCTCGGTTCCCTGTGGGATCTTCGTCAGCAGCTTTCCCCAGTACCGCCGACCCTCGTCGGCATGGCCATCCTGCACCGCCGCCATTCCCAGATACCAAAGCACCAAGGGCTGATCCGGGTCGCTCGCCTCAACCCGCTTCAGCAGCGCCACCACCCGGCCGGGCAACTTCTCGGTAGGCGGTTGGTCGGTGAGTAGAGCGCGGACTTCTTGTAGCGGGATCGAAATATCGTCCGGCTTCAGCTTCGCTGCCTTTTCGTAGGCATCAGCCGCTTTATCCGGCTCGTGCAGCACGGCGTAGGCCTGCCCGAGCCGCAGCCATCCATCCAGGTTTGCGGGATCAGCGTCCTGTTTGGCGGCCAACTGCGCGACCATGCCGCGGATCATCGCCTCCCGTTCGGCATCGGGCATGTTGGCGGCGTTCGCGACAGCGTTCGCATCCGGTCCCGGCGTCTGGGCTGGCGGCGTGCCCTTCGCGAGTTCGGGAACGGGAATTCCGGCCGAGTGGGCGGCCTCGGCGATCTTCAGCGCAAGCTGGGCCCGTAACGGCGAGTCGGACGGCTGTTCCGCCAGCAAAGCCTGGAACCCGTCGATCGCCTGCTTCGGCTCACCCGCCTGCATCGCGGCGATCGATAGGTAGTAGCGGGCCAAACCGTTGCTCGGATCGAGCGCGAGCACCTGCTTCAGGGCGGCCTCGGCCGCCGGGGTCACGGTCCCGCCAGCTTGAAGCACAAGAACTTCGGCATGGTCGGCCATCACATCCGGGTCGTTCTGGCCCAGTGCCATGGCGTGGCGGTAAGCATCCTCGGCCTTGTCGAACTGGTTCAGCATCGCGAGGTTGCGGCCATACTGTACCCACGAGGCCCTATCGGACGGGTTCTGTTTCAGCTTCGCCGAAAGCGCTTCGGTTGCCTTGTCCAGCGAATTCGCCTGACTATCGACCGTGGCAACGGCCTTGCGGCCAGAGAATGGGACGTCAGGGACTTCCGGGGCACCGAGCCAAAGGTAACTGCCCACGGAACCCGCACCTATGACAGCGAATACCACCATCGCCAGCAGCGGGCTGCGTGACAGCCGCGACGGCGCGGTTGGCAGTTTGTCGGTCGCGAGCAGGCGGCGCTGGATCTCCAGCCGGGCGGCGTCGGCGTCCTCCCCCGTGATCAGGCCGCGGGCGATGTCCCTGTCCAACTCGCGCAACTGATCCCGATAGACCGCTTGATCGAAGCTACCGCGCGAAGCCACCGGCCGGCCACCGCGCAGCAACGGCGCGATGATCGGAAGCAAGGCGCCGAAGGCCAGCAAAGCCAGCAGAAAAGCCAGGATCAAACGTCGGTCCCTCGCATCAATCCATCCAGGCGCCGGGCTTCGTCGGCGCTGAGCGGTTCGGCCTCGGCGGGTGTCGTCTGGCGGCGTTTAAGCCAGACAAGCGTGCCGACAAGACCGATCCCAAGCAATAGCGGGGGGCCATACCACAGGACATAGGTTGCCGGCTCCACCGGCGGCTTCAACAGCACGAAGGAGCCATAGCGGTTGACCAGCGCCTGGACGGCCTGCGCGTTGGTGTCGCCGGCCGTCAGCCGTTCGCGCACGAACATGCGGATATCGTGGGCGAGGTCGGCACCGGACTCGTCGATCGACTCGTTTTGGCAAACCAGGCATCGAAGCTGGCTGCTGATCACCCTGGCTCGGGCTTCCAGCGCGGGGTCGGCCAGGCGTTCCGAGGGCTCTACCGCATGGGCGGCGACGGCGGTCAGCAGGAACAGGGCCGCCAGGACAAAACGTCTCATGACTGACCCAGTTTCTTAAGCAGCGGCAGAAGTTCTTTGTCCACCGCCTCGGCGGTCAGCGGGCCGACGAACCGCTTCTGGATGATGCCCTTGCTGTCGATGACATAGGTTTCCGGCACCCCATAGACCCCGAAGTTCAGCCCGACCCGACCGTCCTGGTCGATACCGACCTGACGATAGGGATCTCCGAAGTTGGCCAGCAGGCGAGCCGAGTCCGCAGGCTTGTCCTTGTAGGCGATGCCATACAGCGGGATGTGGTTCTGCTCTGACAGACGCATCAGCAGGGGATGCTCCAGCCGGCATGGCACGCACCAGGAGGCAAAGAAGTTGATAACGAACGGATGCCCCTTCAACGCCTCCAGCGCCAGCGGCTTCGGATCACCCAAACCCGCCAGATCGAACGCCGGGGCGGGCTTGTCGATCATCACGGACGGCAATTCATGGACGTCGTGGTTGGGCCGCAGGGCGACGAGGAAATAGCCCGCGAGGCCCATGAACAACACGAGCGGGAGCAGATAAACGAGGCGTTTCATGGTTACTCTCCGGCGGCCGGCAGAGGCTCCGCGCCGCGGCGGCGCGGGGACCGGGCCGCCGCACCGACCCGCCAGCGGCGATCGCTGAGGCTGACCACGCCACCGAACGCCATGATCACGCAGCCGATCCAGATCCAGGGGACCAGCGGCTTCCAGTAAACGCGGACGGTCCAATTGCCTTCGCTGTCGGACTCACCCAGCGCCACGTACAGATCGGTCAGGAAGTTGGTACGGATCGAGGTTTCGCTGGTGGTCTGTTTCTGGAGCGGGAAGAACCGCCGCTCTGGGTGCATGACCTTCACCAGCTCGCCGTTGCGGGTCACGCGGATGGCGGCATCGTCGGCCACATAGTTCGGGCCGGGGATTCGGGTGACGCCTTCCAGGGTCAGTTCATAACCGGCAATGGCAATCGTGCCGCCGGGCTTCAGGATCTCGATGGCTTCCTTGTCATAGGCCGAGGCGGCGAAACCGGCGACCGACACGGCCAGGCCCAGATGGGCGAACGTCATGCCATAGGCCGACCGTGGCAAATGGATTGCTCGGCGGATGCTGTCACCGAACGGGACGCGGAACAGGCGCACACGGTCCGCGAACTCGGTCAGTACCGCTGCCCCCAACCAGGCCGCCAGACCAAGGCCGAACACCGCGAGGACGGGGCCGCCATAAGTGACGTAGTACGCGATCAGCAGAACCAAGGCGGTGGCGATATAGGCGACCCACAGGCGTTGCAGCGCGCCCAGCAGGTCGCCGCGCTTCCAGGCCAGCATTGGGCCGATGCCCACGGCGATGATCATCGGCACCATCATCGGCGCGAAGGTACGGTTGAAGAACGGGAACCCCACCGACAGCTTCGGGCCGCCCATCGCGTCGAGGAACAGCGGGTAAAGCGTGCCCAGGAACACGGTCGCGCAGCCGCAGGACAGCAGCACGTTGTTCAGGACAAGGCTGCCTTCACGTGAGATCGGTGCGAACAGGCCGCCGCCTTTCAGGGCTGGTGCGCGGACCGCATACAGCGTCAATGAGCCGCCGATGGCGGCCACCAGCAGCAGCAGGATGAAGGTTCCGCGCTCCGGATCGGTGGCGAAGGCATGCACTGATGTCAGCACGCCCGAGCGGACCAGGAAGGTGCCGACGAGGGACAAGGAGAAGGTGATGATCGCCAGCAGGATCGTCCAGGATTTCAGCGTGTCCCGCTTCTCCACCACGATCGAGGAGTGGATCAGCGCGGTCCCGACCAGCCAGGGCATGAAACTGGCGTTCTCGACCGGGTCCCAGAACCACCAGCCGCCCCAGCCAAGGGTGTAGTACGCCCACCACGAGCCCATCGCGATCCCGATGGTCAGAGCGCACCACGACGCCAGCGTCCATGGACGAACCCAGCGGGCCCATGCGGCGTCCACCCGGCCCTCGATCAAGGCGGCGACGGCGAACGCGAAGGCGACCGAGAACCCGACATAGCCGAGGTAGAGGAACGGCGGATGGAAGGCCAAGCCGGGGTCCTGCAGTACCGGATTCAGGCCGTTGCCGTCCGGGGCGGGCGGAAAGGTGCGTAGAAACGGGTTGGACGTCAGCAGGATAAACAGCAGGAACCCGACGGCGATCATGCCCTGCACCGCCAGAACCCTGGCGCGCAGGGCAGGGGGCAGGTTGTCGCTGAACATGGCCACCGCCGCCGCGCAAAGCGACAGCATGAAGACCCACAGCAGCATGGAGCCCTCGTGGTTACCCCAGACGCCAGTGATCTTGTACAGCAGCGGTTTATCGGTGTGGCTGTTCTCGATGACGTTGATCACGGTGAAATCGGATGTGACGTAAGCGTGCATCAGTGACAGCATCGCCAGCGCCGTCAGGGCGAATCCGGTCAGCGCACAGGACCGTCCGACCGCCATCCAGCCGACGTGACGCCTGGCCGCGCCGATCATCGGCACGATTGATTGGATCAGGGCAACGAACAGCGCCAGGATCAGCGCGAAGTGGCCGAGTTCAGTGATCATGTGCTAGCGTACCCCGATGTAATGGTGCCGCAGCTCCCATCACGCTGCCCTGCGCCGCTCCAGCGGGATGATCGCCTGCAGCGCCGCCACCAGTTCGTCCATCATCGCATCGGTGTGCAGCGGGCCAGGGGTGAACCGCAGACGCTCCTCGCCCCGAGGGACCGTGGGATAGTTGATCGGCGTGGCATACATGCCGAATTCGTTCAACAGGCGCTGGCTGACGTCCATGCAAAGCGCGGCTTCGCCGATGTGCAACGGCACGATGTGGCTGACTGACTCGATGCGTGGCAACCCAGCGTCGTCGAAGCGGGCCTTCAACGTCGCGGCACGCTCGAACAACTTCGCACGGCGGGCGTGGTCCTGCCGAACGTGGCGCACGCTGGCCAGGGCGGCGGCGGCGGTCATTGGCGGCAAGGACGTGGTGAAGATGAAGCCAGGGGCGGTGGAGCGGATGAAATCCACCACCTCGGCATCGCCGGCGATGTAGCCGCCGTGGCAACCATAGGCCTTGGCGAGCGTGCCCTCGATGATGCTGACCCGATGGGCGACGCCGTCGCGTTCGGAAACCCCGCCGCCGCTGGGGCCATACATGCCGACGGCATGAACCTCATCCAGGTAGGTCATCGCGTCATATTTGTCCGCCAGGTCGCAGATCGCGGCGATCGGCGCGATGTCGGCATCCATCGAATAGACGGATTCAAAGGCGATCAGCTTGGGCGCACCCGGGGGGGCCGCGCGCAACAGCGATTCCAGATACGCCATGTCGTTGTGGCGGAAGATATTGACCACGCCGCGCGAGCCCTTGATGCCGGCGATCATGGATGCGTGGTTCTTCGAGTCCGAGTACACCTGCCACGGATGGTCGGGGCCGTGCGGGAAACTGTTCAGGATCGTGGACAGCGCCGCCTGATTAGACACGAAGCCCGAGGAAAACAGCAGCCCGGCCTCTTTCCCGTGCAGGCTGGCAAGCTCCGCCTCAAGCTCATCATGAACCGGGCTGGTGCCGCTGATGTTGCGTGTGCCGCCAGCGCCGGCGCCCATGGTCTGGGCCGCTTCGCATGCCGCGTTCACCGGAACGGGATGGCCCCCCATCGCCAGATAGTCGTTCGACGACCAGACCAGCACCCGCGTCCCGTCCGGGCGCAAATAGTACGGAAAGCCGTCAGCCCGCTTCTGCAGCGGCGTGAAAATCCTGTATCGCCCCTGGTCGCGGATAGCCTCAAGGGAACGCCGGCAATGTTCTTTGAACGCAGTCATTCTTAGGAAGCCTTCAGCTCGCCAATCCGTTGAAAACGTCGTTAGTCCATCTCGCAGAACGATTACGGGAAATCATTGATCCGTATCAACCTCGCTCGGTTCGTCAATTCGTCAGCCTGTTCGGCAACATGCTCCGTTTGCGGGTTTCTTCAAAGGGAGCATCGCTTTGATGAACATGGGTTAATTATCTGACCCACCGGCGCGGAGCAGGCATGTCGCCCGTAAGCTTTGCAATCGGTCGCTGCAATGGCATATGGCGATGTTGCGTCGCAATATTTGTCCGCCATCTTGCTAGGAGCCCGGCATGCCGTTGAGCCAGCCCGCCGACCGCGAGCGTTTACATACGCGCGCCATTGAGATCAACGGTTACCGCCGAGTGGACGGCTGTTACGACATCGAAGCCCATCTGACCGACTGTAAGACCTTCGGGCAAACCAACTTCGACCGTGGCTATATCGAGGCGGGGGAGCCGATCCACGATATGTGGATGCGCCTGACGCTGGATGACACGATGTATATCAGGGCTGTCGAGGCCGTCAGCGATAAAACCCCCTATGCGATGTGCCCGACCGCAGCGCCGAATTTCGCGCGGTTGGTGGGGATGCAGATCAAGCCCGGCTTCCTGCGGGACGCCACGCACAAGGTTGGCGGGACGGTCGGCTGCACGCACCTGCGCGAACTGCTGCAGCAGATGGCGACCACCGCGTTCCAGACGATCAATGCCGCCAAGGCCCGGCATGAGATGGCGGCTGAGGGTGTGAAGGACGAGACACCCGGCAGCGACGTCCTGGACAAGCGCATCACCGAGAAGTGGGACGGCGGCAGGAAGATCCTGAACACCTGCCTGGCCTATGACGAGAAAGGTCCGCTGGTGAAGCGCCGCTGGCCGCATCTGTTCACCGGGGCGGACGCGGTCACCGAGGCAGCGGCGGAGTAGTCGGTTCAGCGCGTCTGGCTTCCGCACGTAGCGCTGTCGTTGCCCGCGGGGCCGGCATCCAGCCGGTTGTCGCGCGGATGAAACAGGCAATCGACCTCCACAAGCGAGACGTTGTCGATCCAGTGAAAATTCACCGGATGGGCGGTGGTTGCCAGGGTCTGAAAACCCGCCGGTCTTATACCAGCCGGCGTTGATGTCGACTCTCTGGTGATGCCTCCCTGTCATCCCGGCGAATGTCCGCGACGATGGCGCGAGGCCGGTTCTGGTATTCGTGCGTTGCCGCGCCCCGTCCCACCGGTTCTAAACTTCCTCCACCTGATCCACGCCCGGCAGCGATTTCAGGGCCTGGGCCAGGCGCGGCGTGACGTTGTACCCGCCGGGGAGAGCGATTTCGACGTCCTGCCCGCTGCCGATGCGGGGCACCAGCGTGACGCGCCCACGGCCCCCGCTTTCTCGGCCGAGAATGGTGCTGATATGAGGAACGGCGGCGGTTTCGTGGAGCCAAATCCGGATCGACGCACCCGCCGCCGCGGCAGCCTGATCCAACGCGGAGACGTCCATGGCGGTGATCCGTACGGCCTCACCCTCGGTCTTCAGTTCGGCGCTGACCAGGACGTTGTTGCCGGAACCCAGCAATTCGCGGGAACGGGTCAGGACTTCGCTGAAGCAGGTGACCTCGACCGATCCGGCGGCGTCGGAAATGCGCACCCAGGCCATGCGGCTGCCGGTGCGGGTGATGCGTTCCTTGGTCGCAACGACGGTGCCGGCGATCTTCACCCGGCTGACGCCGGCGGCGGCCCGGGATTCGATGTGGACGGATTGGGTGACACCGAGCCGCTTGAGGGCCTGGGCATAGACGTCGAGGGGGTGGGCGGTGAGGTGAAAGCCTACTGCCTCGGCCTCGAATGCCAGTCGTTCAAGCGGAGGCCAATCGGGGACGTCCGGGAGGCGGAGGGTTTCCGGCTTGCTGGAGGCGCCGCCGAACAGCCCGATCTGGCCGCTCTCTTTTTCCTCCTGATCAGCCTGCGCCCGGCGCAGGATCGTTTCGGCACCGGCAAACAGGCGGGCACGGTTGATGTCCAGGCGGTCGAAGGCGCCGCCGCGGACGAGGTTCTCGATCTGCATGCGGTTGATCTGGCGTGGATCGACGCGGGTCGCGAAGTCGGTGATGTCCGCGAAGGGCTTGCCGCCACGGACGGCGGCAACGGACTCCATGGCCGAGAAGCCAACTTTCTTCACTGCCGCCAAAGCGTAACGAATGGCCAGGCGGCCATCCTCCATCCGCTCGACGGTGAAGTCCGCGTTGGATTTGTTGATGTCGGGCGGCAGGATCTTGATCGAACCGCGTTCGGCTTCCTGCTTCAGCGCGGCGAGGCGGTCGGTGTTGCTGATCGCCAGGCTCATGCACGACGCCAGGAACACTTCGGGATGGTTGGCCTTCAGCCAAGCGGTCTGGTACGCGACCAGGGCATAGGCGGCGGCGTGCGATTTGTTGAAGCCGTAGTCGGCGAATTTCGCCATCAGGTCGAAGACCTCGGTGGCCTTCTTTGGGTCGATGCCGCGCTTGATCGAGCCTTCGGTAAAAATGGCTCGTTGCGCCTCCATCTCCGCCGCGATCTTCTTGCCCATCGCTCGGCGTAACAAATCGGCGCCGCCCAGGCTGTAGCCCGCCATCTTCTGGGCGATCTGCATGACCTGTTCCTGATAGACCATGATGCCATAGGTCTCGGACAGGATGTCGTGGATTTCGGGGTGCGGCGCGTCCCAGGCCTCGCCATGCTTGCGCCGGCAGTAGTCGGGGATGTTGGCCATCGGTCCGGGGCGATACAGCGCGACGGCCGCGATCAGATCCTCGAACCGGTCGGGGCGCATCTGGCGCAAGGTGTCGCGCATGCCCTGGCCTTCCAACTGGAACACCCCGCCGGCGTCGCCTTTCGCGAGCATCTCGTAGGTTCGCTTGTCGTCCAGCGGCAGGCGATCGAGATCGACCGGCGTCCCCAACCCTTTCAGGAAGTTTTCCGCTCGGCGCAGGATGGTCAGCGTGGTCAGGCCAAGGAAGTCGAACTTCACCAGGCCAGCCTGCTCGACGTGCTTCATCGAGTATTGCGTGACCAGGAAGTCCGATTTCGGGTCCTTATACAGCGGGACGAGTTCCACCAACGGGCGGTCGCCAATGACGACGCCGGCGGCGTGGGTGGAGGCGTGGCGATAAAGGCCCTCGACCCGCAGGGCGATTTCCAGCAGGCGGCCGATGGCTTCGTCTTCGTCGCGCAACGTTTGTAAGCGGGGTTCGCCGTCCACCGCCTGTTGCAGCGTGACCGGCTTGGCGGGGTTGTTGGGGATCAGTTCGGCGACTTTGTTGACGTGTCCGAATGACATGCCCAGCACCCGGCCGACATCGCGCACGGCCGCGCGGGCCTGGAGCTTTCCGAAGGTGATGATCTGCGCAACGCGGTCGCCGCCGTATTCGTTGCGGACATAGTCGATAACCTTGTCGCGGCCTTCCTGGCAGAAGTCGATATCGAAGTCGGGCATCGACACGCGTTCCGGGTTCAGAAACCGCTCGAACAGCAGGTTGAAGCGCAGCGGGTCCAGATCGGTGATGGTCAGTGCCCAGGCGGCGACGGAACCGGCGCCCGAACCGCGGCCGGGGCCGACGGGGATGCCCTGCGCCTTCGACCACTGGATGAAGTCGGCGACGATCAGGAAGTAGCCGGAGAAGCCCATCTTCGCGATGACGTCCAGCTCATACTGAAGGCGAACGCGATAGGTTTCCCGTGTGGCGGCATCAGCGCCGATGGCGTCCATCCGGCGCTCCAGGCCTTCCTGTGCCATGGCGCGGACGGTTTCTTCTTCGGTCTGGCCGGGGCGCACCTTCGGGCAGACGGGCAGCAGGGGCTTGCGGGTTTCGGCCATCACGGCGCAGCGGCGGGCGATGGCGAGTGTATTGTCGCAGGCCTCCGGCAGGTCGGCGAACAGCGTGCGCATGGCGGCGGCGGGTTTGAACCAATGTTCGGCGGTGACGCGGCGGCGGTCCTGTTCGGACAGGGTGCGGCCCTCGGCGATGCACAGCAGGGCGTCGTGCGCCTCATGCATGTCGGGTTTGGCGAAGTAACAGTCGTTGGTGGCGACCAGGGGGATGCCGCGGGCGTCGGCCAGTCCGATCAGGCCGGGTTCGATGGCGGCCTCGACCGACAGGCCGTGGCGATGCAGTTCCTGGATGGTGCGGCCGGCAAATGCCTCGCCCATGGCGTCGAGCAGGCGTTCGGCTTCGGCCTTCTGGCCCTCCGCCAGCATGCGGCCGATCGGGCCGGTGGTGCCGCCGGTCAGCAGCAGAAGGCCAGCCGCGTGTTCGGCGATCTTTTCGAACGGCAGTTGCGGTTTCAGGATTGGGTCGGTGTCCAGGAAGCCCATGGACGACAGGCGCTGAAGGTTGGCCATACCGGCGGCGTCCTGCGCCAGCAGGACGATCGGGTCGGGGGCCAGACGCGGGCTGTCGGTGCGGGCGACGCCGATCTGGCAGCCGATGATGGGTTGGATGCCTTTGCCGGAGCAGTACTGGGAGAATTCCAACGCGCCGAACAGGTTGCCGGTGTCGGTGATCGCAGCGGCCGGCATGCCTGCGTCCTTCGCCAGCGCGACGATCTTGTCGGGGCGGATGGCACCCTCGCTGAGCGAATAGGCGGAGTGGGTGCGAAGGTGGACGAAGTCGGCGTGGGGCATTCCATCAGAGTAGCAGGTATGGCCGAGTCTGGGCAGGCGTATCATACTCTGCTGGCAAAGTTTCGGAGTAGGTATGCCTCGTATGACCACGGCCGAGGCCGTTATCGAATCCCTCCTGGCGCACGGGATCGACACCTTGTTCGCCCTGCCGGGCGTGCATAACGACCCTCTGTTCGATGCGGCGCATAAGGCGTCGGACCGCATCCGGGTGATCCACCCGCGGCATGAGCAGACGGCGGCCTATATGGCGCTGGGGGCGGCGTTGGTCACTGGTAAGCCGCAGGCGTTCGCGGTGGTGCCGGGGCCGGGGATTCTGAACGCGTCGGCGGCGTTGCTGCTGGCCTACGCGATGGGGGCGCCGGTCATCGCGCTGGTGGGGCAGATCCCGTCCTTCGCCATCGACCAGGGCCACGGGCATCTACATGAGATCCACGACCAGATCGGCCTGCTGCGGCACATCGTGAAGTCCGGCGAACGCATCCGCTCCCCAGCCGAGGCATCCGAACGCGTCGCTCGGGCGATCGAGGCGGCACTGTCAGGACGGGTCGGGCCGGTGGCGCTGGAATGCGCGATCGACGTCTGGGGGCAGGCGGCCGAGGTTTCCCTGACCGCTCCGCTGCCGATCACGGCGCCCTGTGCTGATCCGGACGCGATTGCTTCGGCGGCCGCGATCCTGGCGCGTGCGAAGCGGCCGTTGATCGTGGTTGGCGGCGGCGCCTTGGGCGCGGGGTTGGAGGTGCAAGCGGTGGCGGAGCTGCTGCACGCCCCCGTGTCGTCGTTTCGGCGCGGGCGTGGAACGATCCCGACGGACCATCCGTTGGCCGTGTCGTTCACCGAGGGCCACGCGCTATGGAAAACGGCTGACGCCGTGCTGGCGATCGGCACAAGGCTGTATTGGCAACAAAGCAACTGGGGTGTGGACGACGCGCTGCCGATCGTACGGCTGGATATCGACCCGGACGAGATCGGGCGGTTCCGCAAGCCGGCCTGTGGGTTGTTGGGCGATGCGGCGGTGACGTTGCGGGCCTTGTGGCGGGCGTTAAAGGGCCAAGCGCCGGACCAGTGGCAACCCAATCCGCACCTGCCCGCCGTGAAGGCGGCTTACGCGGAGCGTTTGGGCCGGCAAGAGCCGCCGATGGGGTTCTTGCGGGCCATTCGGGCGGCGCTGCCCGCGGACGGCATTTATGTGGAAGATGTGACTCAGGTGGGATTCGCCAGCCGGTTGGCGCTTCCCGTGCCGGGGCCTCGCTTGTTCTTGTCGCCCGGATATCAGGACACGTTGGGGTGGGGATACGGAACCGCGTTGGGGGCCGCCGCTGCCGCACCGGGGCGAAAGGTCGTGCTGGTCTCGGGCGATGGCGGCTTCATGTTCCAGGCGGCGGAACTGGCGACGGCGATGCATCACAAACTGCCGGTCGTGGCGGTGGTGTTCGACGATGGGGCGTTCGGCAACGTGCGGCGGATCCAGGCGCAGGGCTATGGCAACCGGTTGATCGCCAGCGACCTGACAAATCCGGATTTCGTCCGGTTCGCCGAGAGTTTCGGAATGGTGGCGTTCAAGGTCTACTCGCCCGACGGGCTGGAACAGGCGCTGCGGGCGGCGTTCGCGCTGAATGCCCCGGCACTGGTGCATGTGCCGGTCGGGGAGATGCCCAGTCCCTGGGATATGATCCTGCTACCCCGGGTGCGCGGGCCTGAAGGACGGCCGGCACTGCCGTAACGCCGCCTCGCGAAGGACTTCCAGAATTTGCACCGTGCTGTACCCGCATCCATCCGCCTGATGTTACGCAAGCCGTGCGCTTCCAATGGGTGGTTTTCGGACGGACTCCAAGGAGCAACCGCCCTGACGCTCGAGTATGTTAACCGAACCGAATTTGGGTGGCTTTGAGGGCCTTTATGGTAGCTTCCAGAAGCTCGTATAGGGCCACCCAAACCTCGTCTTGATTCACGCAGCCCCGTCCAGGCTTCGTTTCCTTGACCGTGAAACGTTACTTCTTCGCCCTCAACTCCGTCCAATACGCCAGCCGCTTGCCGATCTCCCGCTCAAACCCTCGATCCTTCGGCCGATACAGATCGATCCGATCCATCCCATCCGGAAAGTAGTTCTGGCCGGAGAACGCATCCTCGGTCCCGTGATCGTATTCGTACCCGGCCCCATACCCAAGCTGCTTCATCAGCTTGGTCGGCGCGTTCAGGATATGCGCCGGGGGCATCAAGCTCCCGGTATTCTTCGCCGCCGCCTTTGCCTGCCCGAACGCCGTGTACACCGCGTTCGATTTGGGCGCCGTTCCCAGGTAAACCACCACCTGCGCGATCGCGAGTTCCCCCTCCGGCGAGCCTAGCCGCTCATACGTCTCCCACCCCGCCAGCGCCTGAGGCAAGGCGTTTGGGTCAGCCATCCCGATATCCTCGGCGGCAAAGCGCACCAGACGCCTGGCGATGTAGCGCGGGTCCTCGCCGCCATTCAGCATGCGGGCGAACCAGTACAGCGCCGCATCCGGATCCGAGCCCCGCAGCGACTTATGCAGGGCGGAGATCAGATTGTAGTGCTCTTCCCGATCCTTGTCGTACAGCGCCGCCCGGCGTGACAGCAGTTCGGACAGCGCGGCGGTGTCCATCGGCGGCGTTCCGGCCGGCAGTGCCGAGAGCTGTTCCACCATGTTCAGCAGATACCGCCCATCGCCGTCGGCCATCGCGCGCAGGGTGCCGCGCGCGTCGTCGGTCACCGGCAGGTTGTGACCGATCTCCGCCTCCGACCGGGCCAACAACAGTTCCAGCGCGGGATCGTCCAGGCGACGCAGGACCATGACCTGACAGCGCGACAGCAGCGCACCGTTCAGCGCGAATGAGGGATTCTCGGTCGTCGCACCAATCAACACCACCGTGCCGTTCTCCACGACCGGCAGAAACCCGTCCTGCTGTGCTCTGTTGAACCGGTGGATTTCGTCCACGAACAGCAGCGTGCCCTGACCCGCACGGCGGCGCTTCGTTGCGTCGTCGAACGCCCGCTTCAGGTCGGCCACGCCGGAAAACACCGCCGACAACTGGACGAACGCCAGCTTTGCCCGTGCGGCCAGCAGCCGGGCGATCGTGGTTTTCCCCACCCCGGGCGGTCCCCAAAGGATCAGCGACGCCAGCGACCCACGCTCCAGCATCCGGGTCAATGAGCCTTCGAAACCGAGCAGATGGTCCTGGCCGACGACCTCGGACAGCGCGGCGGGACGCAGCCGGTCCGCGAGGGGACGGTTTACATCGGGTTCAGGCGGCACCGCGGGTTCGGCGGCACCGAACAGGTCATCGGGTTCTGGCACGCGGGCAGCATAGCCGGGGCAGAGGGGGTCCGAAAGCACCAGAAGGTAACCCGGGTCACATCCACGCGGCAGCGGTTCGGTCAGGATCACCACATGCCGCGACGACAGGGTGTCGAGCGGTCAAGTCAACCAGGAGCAACCGCCATGAACACCTACAACATCCAGACCGTCGATTTCACCGGCGACACCTTCACCGAACTGCTTGGCATCAACAACGAGGGCACCATCGTTGGGCTGCACGGGACGGCCAATCAGGGGTTCTCCCTGACCCTGCCAGCGACTTTTCCCCCAGAAAACCCGCCGGGCGCCGCGATGACGGATGTCGTCGGGATCAACAACCAAGGCGTCAGCACCGGCTTTTTCGTTGACGCGAACGGCACGACGCACGGCTTCGTCCATAGCGGTGGACTCTACACAACCGTCGATTTGCCCGGTGCGACGGCCCCGGGTCAGCCGATCGCCTCATTGACGCTGGCCGGATTCTCCACCTCCGACCTTAAGAGCGGCCGCCTGAGCGTCAGCTTCGGCACCGATGCGGCCTGCGGGAGCGCCTATATGAGCATCCACGCCAACAGTTGACCAAAACCGGCCCCCCGTACTCAGGCGGGGGGCCGGGCTGGTGGCGGCAGCGCGGATACGGCACCATCACCCGCTTCGACCGGGAGCTGGGAGTTACGATGTCCGTCGACAAGGGCCTGAAGAAAGACGCGATCTCGTTTCTGTCGAACGTGACGTTTGGGATTTCCTCTACCTCGCCAGCTTACAGCGTCGCGGCTTCATTGGGACCCATCGCGGCGGTGGTCGGGTATGGATCGGCGGGGATCATGCTGATCGCGTTCGTTCCGATGCTGTTCGTCGCGGTGGCGTTTTATCATTTGAACCGAGCGGATCCCGATTGCGGGACGACGTTTTCCTGGGCGCGGCGGGCGATCGGACCACGGTCCGGATGGCTGGGTGGATGGAGCGTGATCGTCGCCAACATCCTGGTGATGCCCAGCTTGGCGGACATCGCGGGCCGATATTCGTTTCAACTGGTGGGGATCGGCGATCCGTCCGCCGTTGCCGTGGGTGCCCTCGGTATTGTCTGGATCCTTGTCATTACGGCGATTTGTTATATGGGGATTGCCCTCTCTGCCCGCACACAGCACATCCTACTTGGCGCGGAACTTGTTATCCTTCTGGTGTTCGCCGTTCTTGCGCTGATCCAGGTGTACGGAGCCAACCCGCCGGCCGAGGCCCACGCTGTCGCACGGACCTGGTTCGATCCGTTTCATCAAGGTGATTTCAACAAGTTCGCCGAAGCGATGGTCCTGGCCGTGTTCCTGTATTGGGGCTGGGACAGTTGTCTGTCGGTCAATGAGGAATCGAAGGACCCGCATACGGCGCCTGGATATGCCGCGGTCGTTTCGACCATCGTTCTTGTCGGCATCTACGTTCTGGTCGTGGTTGCCGCGGTAGCGGTGGGCGGTCCCGACCTGTTGGCGGCCAACAAGGACGATGCATTGGCGCCGATCGGGCAGGGCGTTCTGGGGATCCAGTTCAGCAAAATCCTGATTTTCGCCGTCTTGAGTTCGGCTTTGGCATCAACGCAGACATCGATTTTGCCGGCTGCGCGGATGGCGCTGTCGATGGCCCATGCCGGGGCGATTCCGGTGCGGTTTCGGCACATTCATACCCGTCACCTCAGTCCGGGGTTTGCCACACTGACGATGGGGGCGGTCTCGACTGTCTGGTATCTGGGCCTGACGTGGTTGTCGCAGGACATACTGACCGACTCGATCGCCGCGTTGGGACTGGTGATTTCATTCTACTACGGGCTGACCGGACTTGCCTGCGTGGCGCTCTATCGAAGCGAACTATTCGAAAGCATTGGCGGTTTCATTTCGAAAGGCCTGATCCCCGCGGCCGGAAGCCTGATGATGTTCCTGCTGCTGTTCAAGGTCGCGTTCGCCCCGGGTGAGGCATCGCAAACCACGATCCTTGGTGTCGGCGGACCGGTGGCGATCGCCGCGCTTGCGATGGCAACCGGGGTGGCGTTGATGCTGGCAGCCCAACACCGGATGCCAAGGTTCTTCCGCGCCTCGTGACAAGCCAGGCGGCGCTTGCTACGTACGCCTCCATGGAAACCACCCTGAAGACGAAATCGCACCTTGATGGGGCGATGAAGAGAAATCTGTTCCTTCTGACCGTGTGCCAGGCGATCGGTCAGTCGGCGAATACGATGATGTTTACCGCCACCGCGCTGTCGGTGGTGACGTTCTTCCCGAACCGCAGCCTCGCGACCTTGCCGGTTACGATGCAGCACCTGGGCGTGATGCTGTGGGTGTTTCCCGCCGCGCTGCTGATGCAGCGAATGGGACGGCGGTTTGGTTTTCGCGTGGGGTCGGTGTTCGGCATGACCGGGGCGCTGACATGCGGCAGCGGGCTGTATCTCATGAATTTCCCGCTGATGTGCCTGGGTGGCCTGATCCTGGGCTATGCCGTAGCCAGTTTGCAGATGTACCGGTTCGCGGCCGTCGAATTGGTGCCGGCGGAATACCGAGCGAGGGCGATCTCCTGGGTGACGGCCGGTGGCGTTGTGGCCGGGATCATCGGACCGGCGGTGGCCGACTGGTCATATGACAAGCTGATGCCATTCTACTTCGGCACATATCTGTCGATGATCGCGGTGCACATCACGGTGTTTACCGTGATGTCCTTCATTAAGTTCCCACCGATGCAGGCGGCTGCCTCCAGCACGGGGGCCGAACCCGCACGCCCACTTTGGGAGATCGCCAGCCAGCCGCGTTACGCGGCTTCAGTCATTGCGGCGATGATCGCGTTCGGGACGATGTCGTTCCTGATGAGCGCGTCACCGCTGGCAATCGTCGGATGCGGGCTGTCGCATGCCGAGGCGCATTGGGTCATCTTCCTGCACGTCATGGGGATGTTCGTGCCGTCGTTCTTCACCGGGAACCTGATTTCGCGGTTTGGCGTGCTGAACATCATGTTCCTGGGTGCAGCGATTCTGCTTGTTGGGGTTGCCGCCGCCCTGATGGGATTGTCGGAGTGGAACTTCCGCATCTCTTTGATGATGAACGGTGTTGGCTGGAACTTTCTGTTCGTTGGGGCGACCACGCTGGTGACGACCTGCTATCGCCAGTCCGAACGTGCCAAGGCGCAGGCGCTGAACGACTTCCTGGTGTTCGGCACCACCGCCACAGCCAGCTTCCTGGCGGGTTTCCTGCAGGAGCGGCTGGGCTGGCTCCCATTGAACCAGGCCTCGATTGGATTGATTCTGGTGGCAGTGTTCGCGGTTGCATGGCTGTGGCTGCAGCAGCGGCAAGCAGCGTTGGCGCCGAAGCTGGCGTAGGGCGCAGCGTCCCGTGCTGATTTTTGTCGTAAGACTATTGACAGCATACGCCTAAAAACGTCATAGATATTTCGATGCCAAAGGCGGTCCTCCTTTTGCACCGCCAGCGTTACTACGATGATGGTGCGATTTCCGAGATCAAGCTCTGGCGGTTGCCCGCGCCAGTGCCGGGTTCGGCCCACCTGTTCAAATACAGCCTGTTCTACGGCTACCCCGGGCGCCGAGCCGTTGCCTATGACAACGAGCGTGGCAAAGGGGACCATCGGCACCTGGATGATGAGGAGATGGTTTATGTCTTCACATCGCTCGATCGACTGCTGATGGATTTTCAGGCCGATGTCGATATTTTGCGGGCGCGGGAGACTGGCAGTGGCTGACGATATCAAGGTGACCGTCGGGGGTAGCCTCAAGGACGATCTGGCGGCATTTCGTTCGGCGTGGGTCAGGGCTGAGCGCGGTGAACATGTTCAGCCGGAGCGGGTTCTGGCGTTTGAATCCTGGGAAGGTCTGGCGTCCGTGATGACCGGAGAGCGGTATCGGTTGTTGCGGCATCTGCACGCCCAGCCGGAACCGTCCGTTTCGGCACTGGCACGGCATCTTGGACGGCATTTGCGGCGCGTGCAGGAGGATATCCGAGCCCTTGAGCACGCTGGCCTGGTTGATCGGTCGCAGGGGATGGTGCGGGCGGCGGCGGATCGGATTTCAGTTGGAATCGAGTTGTAGCTGGAAAGTGGCCGCCATCAGTCATTCAAGATTTTGATGCATGGCGGCCACCGTCGTGGCGATACCCCATATCGAGGTCGGCGAGATTTAGAAAGTACGACGCCTATCGACTCGATTCACGCCGTTATCGAGCCAGTTTTACCGATCTAGCATCCGTGTACCGAAGGCCCATTGCATCGCAAACATCAGTGTAAACCGCACCCAGGGTGTCATTGATGTCCGAAATGGGCCCGAAGCTCGTTCGCGGCAGCAATAATGGTCGATCTATCGAGCCGAGATCCCCGGTGTGACTGAACTCATTCGCGAGATCGGCAACCGTGAGGGCCGGTGAGCCTGAAAAAAAACACTCGATGCCGTATTCACAATCGGGGGCACCGCCAGCGATCCTTACCCGGTCCACGGTAAGCAATAGCACAATGAGGTAGCCGAGAACCCACCCCATGTACAGACGGCTCTTTTCGTCCCGCGCGCCAATACAAAACCCAGCGCTAATCCTGCCATCCGAGTAAATGTCGATGTAGGTGAGATCGCCTTCGTGCGATCCAAGATAGCGCACCCCCCTCACGATCGGTCGTCCATTGGTAGGCAAACGCCATGCGATTGCTGAGGCGTGTCTGCCTTCGACAGCAATTCGATGCCGGTCGTTGACCTCCAATAAGCCAGTGCGTCCGTAAACGCGCCCGAGATCGAACGACGTCCCGACCGGTACCGCGCTTAGACGAAACATTGCGCGAGGCTCTGGAGGCAGCGAGTTCATGAGTTCTGAAAACTCGGTGTCGCAACGTCCGAACGCGCTATCTACGCGGCTGGCACGGGTATCGTTCAACAAAATCATATCGTTGATTTCGCGCATGTTGACGGGCACAGAACTAGTACCTCTCCTGACGTAGCAGTCTTTGTCGATCGAACGATGTGGTGCACGGGACGACTGTGGAACGCGGAATAATACAATTCCGCTGCCGTCGTCCGAGGTTGGGATTCCTCGTACCAGAAGAAGGGGTATGGGGGGGTCAATCGATTGCGCAGCTTGCTCAAGCCGCTCAGCTAGGTCGACGCATCTCGGTATCGGGGCCAATCGAGCGGCGCACGGCGGCTTATCGTCCGTCTCGGCGACACCGAGCACGACGTGTCCGCCAGAGGTATTGGCCAGGGCCACGACTTCTTTGAACAGCTTCTCTTTCGCATAGGTTTCGATTTTGCCGCCCGTCAACCATGCGTCGAGTCGGCCGTCACGACCGGGAAGTTGCTCTTTGTATTCGACAACCAAGGATTCAGGCCATCCGATCACGGCCTGAACGTCTGATAGCGTTATCGATTCAATTGATTTGTTGAAGATTTCCCGCATCGGCTTCGATCAAACCTCCGGCGGTTCCCCCGCGATCGGGGCCTTCCCAAGGCTGACGATCAACGCCGTCACCTCGGCAATCGCCCGTTCCGCCGCGGCCCCGTCCGGCCCTTTCGCTACCAGCGCCACGCCATTTCCGCTTGCTCGGTAGAACGGGTAGCTGCCCAGATCCAGATCGGGATAGCGCTGTTGCACCGCCCCCAGGCCCTCGGCGATGACACCCTCTGGCAGGCCGACGACGTGAACTGCCCGCATTTCGATCTTCGCGCCGCCCTCTAGCCGCGGCGCCAGCCATTCGAACATCGATTGCATGACCCGCGGCACGCCGGCCATGACGTACACGTTCTCCATCTGGAAGCCGGGCGCCACGCTGATCGAGTTTTCGATCAACGCCGCGCCGCGTGGCATGGTTGCCATGCGCTGCCTGGCGGCATTGAACTCACCGGGCTTGTAGCTGGCTTCCATGCGCGGCCAGGCGACGGGGTGAGCCTCCCACGGAACGCCAAATGCCGCGGCGACGCACTCGCTGGTGATGTCGTCGTGGGTCGGACCAATGCCGCCCGTGGTAAACACGTAGTCGAACTTCCGCCGGACTTCGTTGACCGTGCCGATGATCGTCTCCGGCACGTCGGGGATCACGCGGACCTCCCGCAACGGGATGCCCAAATTGCCCAGGCCGGTCGCCAGGAACTGGATGTTCGCGTCGCGGGTGCGCCCGGACAGGACCTCGTTGCCGATGACCAGAAGGCAGGCGGTTGGATTTTTCGCGGGCATGGTCTGGTTCCCTAGAGGAAATCGCGCAGCAGCGGGATCAAAGGCTTGTCGGCGGGTGGCATTTCATACTCGGTCAGCTTCGTGGCGCGGACCCAGGCCAGGGTTTGGTTCTCCCGCGGCGTCGGCGTGCCTTTCCAGCGGCGGCAGACGAACAGCGGCATCAGCAGATGAAAGCCCTCATAGTCGTGCGAGGCAAACGCGAAGGGTGCCAGACAGGCAGCCGACACGTCGATCCCAAGCTCTTCCTTCAGTTCGCGGATCAGCGCGGCCTCCGGCGTTTCACCGGGGTTCAGCTTGCCGCCGGGGAATTCCCACAGCCCGGCCATCTTTTTACCCTCGGGTCGGCGGGCCAGCAGGATGCGGCCGTCGATATCGACCAGGGCGCAGGCGGCGACCAGCAGCAATGGCTTGGCGTCCGGGCTGGCGGCATCGGCGGCGGGTGCTTCCGGGCGGCCAAAGATGTCGTCGCGCGTGGCCTCGAACACCATCACCGTGTGGGTGTCGCCGGTGGTGAGGGACTCGCGCTCCGCTGTGCCGGTCTCGCGGAAGCCGATGCGGCGCAACACCGCGCGGGAGGCGTCGTTGGTTTCGGTGACCTCGGCGGCGATGCGGTCGAGCGACAGGTTGGCAAAGCCCCAACTGACCAGACGCTTCGCCGCCTCGGTCGCCACCCCATGCCGCCAATAGGCTCGGCCGACCCAGTAACCCAGCCGGCCGGTGCGGCGGGTGGAGTCGACGTGCAGGCCGACGACGCCGACCAGCGTCTCCTTGCGGCCTTCCTTGCCGGTGATGGCCAGGTGGTAGGCCACCCCCTCGGTCAGTTGCCGCTCTGTCGAGGCGATCCATTCGTCGGCCAGGGCACGGGGATATGGGTAGGGGATTTCCGCCAGGGTGCGGGTCACCTCCCAGTCGTTGACCAGACGGTGCAGCGCCTCGGCGTCGGCCGGTCGTAACGGACGCAGCGTCAGCCGTTCGGTTTTCAGCGGCTCGAACGCCGCCGCTTTCGGTTTGCGGGCGACTTTCCGGGGCGTTTTCGGTTTGGGGGTGGTGGGAATCGGACGAACCTTGTCAGCGTGGCGTGCGCCCAAAGTGGCTCAGGCAAGGCGGGGGGCGCAAGGGTGGTTCGTTGGGGTCAGCCATGGACAGCGGGCAGTAACTCTGGACTGATAACGGCAGGAGGACCCACCCAATGAAACTCGGCATCCACCTGCCCCATATCGGCCGGAAGGCCGGCCCCGACAGCATCCGCCGCGCCGCCATCCAGGCGGAGGAACTGGGCTTCGACGACGTCTGGGTCAGCGAGCACATCATTGTTCCGAAAGACGGCGGCTATCCGCCGTCGCCCAATTTCTGGGATCCGGTCCTGACGCTGACCTGGGCCGCGGCCGTTACCTCCCGCGTTCGGCTTGGGACATCCGTCCTGGTGCTGCCGCTGCGCCATCCGTTGCCGCTGGCGAAGGAACTGGCGACGCTGCAGAACCTGTCCGGCGGGCGGCTGATCCTGGGTGCCGGGGTCGGTTGGCTGGAGGCTGAGTTCGACGCGCTGGGCGTGCCGTTCAAGGAACGCGGACGCCGCATGGACGAAGGCATCGCGATGATGCGTGCGGTGTGGTCGCAGGACCCGGTGACCTTCGAGGCCAAATGGATCCCGGCGAAGATCGAGGCGATGCGCTCGCAACCGCAGCCGATCGCCCCGATACCGATCTGGATCGGCGGGTCGTCCGACGCGGCGATCAAGCGGGCGCTGCGGATGGACGGGTGGCACGGCAGCCGGGTCGCGCCCGACAAGGCGGCCGAGGTGGTGAAGCGATTCCGAGCGGAACGGCCGGATGAGGCGTTTGCGATCTCGATCCGGGTGAACTGCAACGCCAATAACGTGGCGGGCATGAAGGACGCGCTGCGGGCGTACAGCGACGCCGGCATCCAGCATGTGATGGCGGCGCCGGAGGACCGGGATATCGACACGTATCTGGCGACGGCGGAGGCATTCCGGCGCGCGGGGGAGGGGGCCTAGCGGGAGGCTCCCGCTGACCGCCTCCGGGGACTATCAGGCCATCAGCCGGTTCGTCTGCCGATCCCCGAAGAAGATGTCCGTCGATATCTCATCGACCCGGTTCAGCCCGGTATAGGCCATGGTCTTTTCCATCTCCGTCTGGATGAAGCCCACCGCCTTTGAGGCGCCCGCCTCGCCACCGGCCGCCGTCCCGTAGAGTGTCGCCCGCCCGGTCAACACGCACTTCGCCCCCAGCGCCATCGCCTTCACGATGTCCGACCCGCGGCGAACACCGGAGTCCAGGATGACCGTCGCCTTATCTCCGACCGCCTCGGCGATCTCCGGCAGCATGTCCAGCGTGGCCGCCGCGCTGTCCATGTTGCGGCCGCCGTGGTTCGACACGATCAATCCATCCACGCCGTAGCTGATCGCCTTCAGCGCGTCGTCCACCCGGTTGATGCCCTTCAGCATCAAAATCCCCGGCCATTTGTCACGGAAGATCCGGATATCGTCCCAGTTCAGCGAGTCCTGCCGCATCACCTCCCGCGTCCCCGGGTCGGTTCCGATCGGGCGGCGATACGGGTCGGGATAGTTCTCGTTGCGCGGCATGCCGATGGTGGTGAAATACTTCAGCAGCACCGTCGTGAACCATGTGGGATGCTGCATGATGTCCCAGGTGAACCGCCAGGTCGGGTGAAACGGCAGCAGGAAACCGTTTCGGGCGTTGTATTCGCGGTTCGGCGGAACGATCGTATCGGTGGTGACGATCAGTGCTTCGAACCCGTTGTTCTTGGCACGCTCGATCAACTGGTATGACAGTTCGCGCTGCTTCCAGACATAAAGCTGAAACCACAAACGAAAGTTCGCTTCCTTGGCGATCTTCTCCATCGAGGTCATCGCCCCGGTCGCCAGGGTGAACGGGATCTTCGCCCGGGCGGCGGCTTTCGCCAGTTCCAACTCGCCCTCGTGCCAGCACAGGCCGGCGGCGCCGGTGGGGGCGATCGCCATCGGCAGGCTGATCTCCTTGCCGAACAAGGTCGTTTTGGTGGAGCGGCCGGAGACATCGACCAACGCGCGGTGCTTCAGTTTGATCTTCTCGAAGGCCGCACGGTTGTTGCGCAGTGCCAGTTCGTCTTCGGTCGAGCGATCCACGAACTCGAACACCGCTTTCGGCAGCCGGCGCTTCGCGGCGTCGCGCAAATCGTAGATATTGTAGCAGTTGTCGAGCGTGGACATGCCCTGTTCCCTCTTGATGGTGGAATGATGAAGCGGGGCGGGGCGGTGTCAAGTTTGCCAGGGTCGGCACCCATGCCGTGCAATCACGTCTCGCCACCCCATCTATGGCTCCGAAGCCAAACGCTCTATGAAACCCCACCAGCCTCACGGCGGAGGAGCTGACTGCATGACTGACTTGTTATCCCTCGTATCAGACCTGATCGGGCAGGCCCGCGCGGCGGGGGCAGACGCCGCCGATGCCGTGCTGGTGAACGGCACCTCACTGTCCGTGGCTTCGCGCCAAGGCAAGATCGAGCACCTGGAACGCTCAGAGGGTCGCGATCTGGGCCTGCGCGTGTTTATCGGTCAGCGCGCCGCTATCGTTTCGTCCAGCTCGTTAGACCCGGCGGGTTTCCCGGACCTGGTCGCCCGTGCGGTGGCAATGGCCAAGGTTGTCCCGGAGGACAAGTTCGCCGGGTTCGCCGAAACCTGGGCGCCGCCCGACCCAACCGACCTGGACATGGCCGACCCGTTCGAACCCGCCCCCGACCTGCTGGCAGCCCGCGCCGCCGCCGCCGAGGAAGCCGCTTTCGCGGTCCATGGCGTCACCAATTCCGAAGGGGCTGAAGCCGGTTTTGGCCGCCATGAGGTCGTTCTGGTGACCTCCGCCGGTTTCGCCGGAAGGCGGGTCGGCACCAGCCATTCGATCTCCGCCACCGCGCTGGCCGGGGCCGGCACCGACATGCAGCGGGACTACGACTACCACAGCACGGTCTACTTCTCCGACCTCGACGATCCGGCGAAGATCGGCAAAAGCGCCGGGGAGCGTGCGATCGCCCGCCTGAACCCCACGCGCCCAAAGACCGCCAAACTTCCCGTCATCTTCGATCCCCGCGTTGCCGGCGGCCTTCTGGGGCACCTGACTGGCGCGATCAACGGCGCCGCCGTCGCCCGCGGCACCAGTTTTCTGAAAGACAAGCTCGGGCAACGCATTTTCGCCGCCGGGATCAACATTCACGACGATCCCAGGCGCGTGCGGGGCCTACGCTCCCGCACCTTCGATGGCGAGGGCACCCCCACCAAGGCATGCGCCCTGATCCACGACGGCGTTCTGACCACGTGGCTGCTGGAAAGCCGTTCCGCCCGCCAGCTTGGCATGACGCCGACCGGGCACGCGTCGCGCGGCACCAGCGGACCTCCGTCCGCCTCGGCATCCAACCTTTACCTCGCGGCGGGGACCCTGACCCCGGCCGAACTGATGGCCGATATCAAGGAAGGTCTCTACATCACCGAGATGATCGGCATGGGCGTTAACGGCGTGACGGGCGACTACAGCCGCGGTGCGGCCGGGTACATGATCCGGGATGGCGTCCTGGCCGAACCCGTCGCCGAGGTAACGGTCGCCGGCAACCTGCTGGAGATGTTCGCCGCGATGGTGCCGGCGTCCGACCTGGTGTTCCGGCGCGGCACCGATTCGCCCACGGTCCGGATCGACGGGTTGACGATGGCGGGGGGCTAGAGTCCCATCCGCGCAGGTGGAATCAGCGAAACGGTGGGAATCGCTCTAGCTATCGAATCCAAGAACGTTGTTCAGTTTAGCGAAGGGCGTCATGTGCTTAATTCCGCTGTGTGCGCGAGCAGTATTGTAGGTCTTGAGCCAGG
>DNXO01000004.1:0-703 GCA_003506895.1 Acetobacteraceae bacterium
TTGCGCTTGCGGTCCTCGTTCATCGTTACGTCCAGGACCCAGTGCAGTCCGTTTTCGATACCCCATTGCGCCCGTGCAACCTCGACGAACCGCTGCGCCGAAAGCGGCGTGCTCAGCAAGTAATATGACGTATCTGTCGCGGTTTTGCCCTGGATCTCGCGCGTGCGGACCATCTTCCCGATCGCCGCCAGACCCGGCCACGCATGCTGGTCCTGCGCCCAGCCAATATCGGTGCATACCGCGCCGGTCCGGGTCTCGATGCGGCCATGATCAGCATCGACGGTTGTGTGTGTGACCTCTCGCGGTCGGTCCGGGTCTTCCAGAAACAGCCGGGCGTCGTCATGCAGGCTGCCTTGATTGCCTTTCAGGGCGATCACATAATCACCTCCCTGCTCGACGATCTGGGCGCAGATCGCGCGTTGGCACTCCCGTCAGGCCATTCCATCAGGCTGTGCCTGACGGAACCTTGGGCCAGCCTTGCTCATTGCATCTGCCGTCACAATGCAGCCCTTCAGCGACAGCATCGCCAGAAGTTTGGGCACCGCCGTGATCTCGTTGGACTTTGCATCGGTGGCGATCTGGCCAAGCAGTAAACGCTGATCGACCGCCCAGGCGTGGACCATATGCAATGGCGACTGGCCAGAGGCGCGATCGAACGATCCTCGCGGCGTCTTGCCGTCGATAGCGATCACACCATCGAAGC
>DNXO01000004.1:972-7673 GCA_003506895.1 Acetobacteraceae bacterium
CGAAGCGCTCCATGAAGCGTATGAAGCAGACTTGGAACGGCTTGGGGTCGAGTTGGCGAAACACCCGGCTGAAGGTGTCATGGCTGGGGATGCCGTGCTTCAGGCGCAAAAACTGACCCAGAAAGGGCCGTTTGGCCCGGCCAAAGACCTCCATGTCAGAGCAATCCTCGCCACCGCATAGCATGGTGCAGAGGGCGATAATCAGAACCTCATAGAGGTTGTGACGGACATTCTCCTGCCGGGGGTCGGAAACCTCGGAGAAACAGGTGATGAACTCTTCCATGCGGGATAGGCACCTTGATCGAATCCCAACGTTGGAATCCAATCAGCCGACCCGCCACAAGTCTAAAATGGCGGAAATCCGTCATATGCGAATCCCCTGGGGGGGCGGTCGGACCCGGCGTCTCCAATCGCTGATCAGGTGGGCTCCGGCGAGGTGCGTGGGTTCGTCTCGGGAGCGAAAATCCTGCTGGCTGGATCGAACAACGGCTGCTGGAGCGCATCCTCCAGCCGCCCGAGCGCCTGGCGCTGCTGTACGACCGCGTCGAGACGCGAAATCTCGGCTGTGACGCGTTCCAGTTTGGCCGTGACCAGCGCCGGCCGGTCGATCTCGCCAGCCCGCAGCGACCGGGACAACCGGCTTTCGCGGCTTCGCTCGCCGGCAAGAAGGGAACTGGCGGCGCTCAGGGTCTTGATGGCGGCGCCATAGTTCGCGGCCGCGGAATCGATGGCCCCGATGATCTGCGCCTGGAGCGCCGTGAAACGCGCCGCCGCCTCCTGCCGCCGTGCTTCCGCCTCGGCGATTGGCCCCTGATTCTGGTTGAAGATCGGCAACTCCACCGCCGACAGCAGGAGATAGACGTTGGAGCCCGCGTCGTAGCCATAACCCGGACTCAATGTGACGTCGGGATACTGCCGCGCGATCTGAAGCTGTAGAGCCGATTGCGCTGCCGCGTATTCCTCAAGCAGGGCCTGTACGTCGCTCCGCCCCAGAAGCGCCTGGCGGCGCAGCGTGCCGATCCTGGGCAGCGGCTCGATCCCGGCGGCTCTGTCGAACTCGTCGAACGAGAGGTCGATCCCGTCCAATGCGTGGTTGGGAATTCCGATCGCGCCGGCAAGCCGGGCGCGGCTGTCGGCCTCCTGGCGCTCCGTGTCGCGGAGGGCGAGTTCGATCTGATTGCGCATAAGGCGTTCACGTGACAGGTCGAGCGCGGAGACTTCGCCCATCGCATGCTGCCTTTCGAGAAAGCCGACGAGTTGCCCCTGGAGTTCCAGGCGCTGCTGCATCAGGGCCAGCCGCCGTCGCGCCGCCCAGAGGTCAAGCAGCGCCGTTCGCACCCCGCCCCGCACCGTCCAGGCGGCGGTGGCCAGATCGCGCCGTGCGGCCTCGGTCAGGTGTTGTGCCGCGGCCGTCCGGTATTCCCGCTTGTCGGCGGTCTCGATCAGGAAATTGATCACTGGGGCGATTGCCCAGGGCGACGGGGTCGCGATCGTCGCGTTGTAGCCGAGGTCCTGGAAGCTGAGCGTGGGGTTGGGGCGCTGCGCCGCTGTGACCGCTCCGGCCTTGGCGCCGGCCAGTTTCGCGCGCGCGATGTCGAGATCGGGATGGTAATAGAGCGCGGCGAGTGTGAGCGCGGGAAGATCCCAGCGAGACGACGGCGTCGCCTCGCCATCCGTTTCGAGGCCGATCTTAATGAATTTCCGCAGGCGCGGGTTGTCGAGCCCGCGCTCATCCAGCGTCGTCGCGTTCGCTGCGGCCGAGATGGGTTGCGGATGAAACTGGGCACATCCCGCAACCAGCGTTATGCCCCCGGCCAGACAGGCGAATACGGCACGCGACCTCGTGCCGCGACCGCATCGAGGGTGTCGGTCGGCAATTACCCTTCGACGAGGAAGAAACCCGTTCATGGAAAAATTCAATATTAATGTTCTTTGGAAAATCTATATCACGTCAAATAAGAGCTGCTTGACCTCGATCAATGCAGGCGGGTCGTGGATGATGTTCGAATTAAACTTGTTGTGTCACAGCGGAACTCCCGTCGAAGGAAATGGGTTTGAATAAGAAATGAATATGGAAGCCGCCGCTGCTGGCCGAACCTTGCCGCGCATTCCGGGGGAAACCCGGACCGGCCGGCGGACTGTCGCACGCCGCGCCATGAGGCTTGTCCGCGCGATTTCATCGATCATCATGCTTGCCCTGTGGCTCGCCCCGTCGGCCGATGCCGCCACCGAGGCCATCAATCTCACCGAGGCCCAACTGGCGACGCTCGATGTGCGGATGGAGACCCCGCGGCCAACGACCGAAATTCCCCTGCCGGACGCCCCCGCGCGCATCGAGGTTCCGCCACAGGCCGAGCGCGTTGTCGGCGCGCCGCGGGCCGGCCTGATCACGCAATTGCGCGCCACCGAGGGTGAGACGGTCGAACCGGGCCAGACGCTCGCGGTTATTCAAAGCCCGGATATTCTGACATTGCAGCGCGACTATCTCGATGCCCTGTCCGCCTATCGGTTGGCCCGCACCCAATACGAGCGTGATCAGGCGCTCTACAAGGACGGCAGCATCGCGCAACGTCGGATGCAGGAAACCGAACACACCTTCGCGGAGCGGAACAATGGCATGACCGCCGCGCGCCATATGCTGCGCGGCGGCGGCTTCACCGCGGCGGAAATCGCCACGCTGGATGCTGGCGGGCAGATGCTGCCGACCCTCGATATCCGCGCCCCGATCGGCGGCGTCGTGCTCACGCGCATGGTGTCCGCGGGCGACCGTGTTGACGACCGGCAGCCGCTGTACAAGATCGCGGATCTCTCGACGCTGTGGGGCAACGTCTCGCTGCCCGCCGAAGCGCTGCTCGGGGCCAGGATAGGCCTGCCGGTCACGATATCCGGCTGTGCGGTTCCAGGCCGGGTGGTGGTGGTCGGCGCCGTGGTGGACCCCACCAGCCAGACGGTGATGCTGCGTGCCGCGCTGGACAAACCCTGTCCCCAGATTCGCCCCGGCCAGATGGTGCAGGCCCAGGTTTACGTCCATCACGACGGCACCGTCATGATGGTGCCCAGAACCGCCGTGGTCGCCAACGGCGGCAAGGACTGGGTCTTCGTCCGCCAGGGCAAGGGTTATGCGGCACAAGCCGTGACGATCGCTGCCCGCGCGAATGACGCGGTCTATATCGCCTCCGGCCTCGACGCCCAGACTCAGGTCGCGGTCAGCGCGATCGCCACCCTCAAGGCCGCCTGGGTTGGCATGGGCGTCGATTGATGATCCGTCTGATCCAGTTCGCGCTCACCCAGCGGCTGCTGATGCTGCTGGCCGTGCTTCTGTTGGCCGGCGGCGGCTACATCGCCTTCAGCAACCTGCCGATCGACGCCTACCCTGATGTCTCGCCGACTCAGGTGAAGGTCATCGTCAAGGCCCCCGGCATGACTCCCGAGGAGGTCGAGAGCCGCATTATCGCACCCGTCGAGAACGAGCTTCTCGGCATCCCGCTCCAGGCGATGCTGCGATCCACCGCAAAATACGCCATCGCCGACATCACGCTCGATTTCGAGGACGGCACCGACATCTATTGGGCGCGCCAGCAGGTAACCGAGCGGTTGAACCGGATTTGGAACGATCTGCCCGACGGCGTCGGCGGCGGGGTGGCGCCAATCACGACGCCGCTGGGCGAGGTGTTCATGTTCACCATCGACGGCGGAGACCTCTCGCTGATGGAGCGGCGCAACCTGCTGGACTGGACCATCCGCCCGGCGCTGCGAACGGTCCCTGGCGTGGCCGACGTGAACACGCTGGGCGGCCTTGTGCGCAGCTTCGAGGTCGTGCCCGACGAAGCGCGGCTGGCGGCGCGCGGCATCGCCATGAACACACTGCTCGACGTGCTCTCGGTCAATAATCGCAATGATGGCGCCGGGCGGATGAACGACGGCGAAGAAGCCCTTCTGGTGCGCTCCGATGGTCGCATCAAGACCATCGCGGACCTGGCCGACACGGTGGTCGCCGTGCGCAACGGCGTGCCGATCCGCATCGGCGACGTCGCGGAGGTCAGGATCGGGGCGATGACTCGCTACGGCGCGGTGACGGAAGACGGCAAGGGCGAGGCGGTGGAAGGCCTGGTGCTGGGCTTGCGCGGCGCCAACGCCCGCGAACTGCTTGCCGGGGTGGAGGCCAAAATCGCGACCCTGGCGCCCTCGCTGCCCAAGGGCGTGACGCTGTCGGTCTTCTACAACCGCGGCAATCTGGTGGACCGCGCGGTACATTCCGTCACCAGGGCATTGGAAGAAGCCATTGTTCTGGTGCTGGTCCTGCTGCTGCTGTTCCTCGGCAATCTGCGCGCCGCGCTGACCGTGGCGCTCATCCTGCCGCTGGCGGCATTGTTCACCTTCATCCTCATGCGCTGGTTCGGCATGAGCGCCAATCTCATGAGCCTGGGCGGGCTCGCCATCGCGATCGGCATGCTGGTGGATGCCGCCGTGGTGGTGGTGGAGAACATCGTCAGCGGGCTCGCGGATGAGAAACGCGCGGGGCGTCTGCCGCGCCTGCACCTGATCTTCCGCGCCGTGCGCGAGGTGGCGCAGCCGGTCACCTCGGGCATGCTCATCATCATCATCGTGTTCCTGCCGGTGCTGACCCTGCAAGGTCTGGAAGGCAAGCTGTTCCGTCCGGTGGCACTGACCATCGTCTTCGCCCTGACCGGCTCTTTGCTCATGTCGCCCACCGTGATTCCCGTTATCGCCTCGCTGCTGCTGCGGAAAGTCTCGCATCAGGAACCCTGGCTGCCGCGCAAGCTGCTCGGCCTGTATGAGCCGGCCCTGAAATATGCGCTTGGGCACAGCCGAATGGTGATCGGCATTTCCCTGGCGCTGCTCGTCGCGACCGGGTTTATCTATACCCGCATCGGCAAGACCTTCATGCCGACCCTCGACGAAGGCAACCTGATCGTACAGCTTGAATCGCTGCCCTCTATCAATTTGGGGCATTCGATTGATCTCAGCCTCACCGTTCAGCGCGCGCTTCTAAAGCAGGTGCCGGAGATCACGCGGATCGTCGCGCGCTCGGGCTCCGACGAGATCGGCCTCGACCCCATGGGTCTGAACGAAACCGATAGTTTCCTCGTCCTGAAGCCGCGCTCTGAATGGAGCGTCGATTCGCAGGCGGCCCTGATCGAAAAGATCCGCGCTGCCCTCAAGTCCATCCCCGGCTATAATTTTGGCTTCACCCAGCCGATCGAGATGCGTCTGTCGGAAATGCTGACCGGCGTGCGCGGCGACCTGGCGGTGAAGATCTTCGGCCTGGAACTTGGCGCTCTCAACGACAAGGCCCAGCAAATCGCCGAGCTTCTTCGCGGCATCCCGGGTGCGGAGGATGTGCTCACCACCGAGAACAAGGGCATGCAGTACCTCCAGCTCCGCATCGACCGCGCCGCCGCCGGCCGCTTCGGCATCTCGGTGGACGAGCTGGAGAAAATCCTCCGCGCTCAGGTGGAGGGCGTACAGCTCGGCATCGTGCAGGAAGGCATCCAGCGCACCCCGCTGATCGTGCGCGCACCGGCCACACTGCGTGATGCGCCAAGCCGGTTTGTCGCCCAGCGCATCGCATTGCCCGACGGCAGGCAGGTGCCGCTGGAGATGCTGGCGCATGTCGAGCGCACCGAGGGCGTGGTGTCGATCAGCCGCGAACGCGGCAGCCGCTTTACCGTGGTGCGCGCCAACGTCAGCGGCCGAGACCTGGTGGGCTTTGTCGAGGATGCCAAGAAGCTCGTGTCCGAGAAGGTGACCCTGCCCAGCGGCTACCACATCGAATGGGGCGGTCAGTTCGAGAACCAGCAGCGCGCGGCGCAGCGCCTGTCGGTTGTGGTGCCGATCTCCATAGGGCTGATCTTCCTGATGCTGTTCTCCACCTTTGGCTCGATCCGCCAGGCCATCCTTGTGTTGACCAACATCCCGTTCGCGATGATCGGCGGCGTGTTCGCCCTATGGATCTCCGGCGCCTATCTTTCCGTGCCGGCTTCGGTGGGCTTCATCGCGCTGCTCGGCATCGCCGTTCTGAACGGCGTCGTGATGCTGACCTATTTCAACCAGTTGCGCGCGGCCAACATGGAGATGGCGATGGTGGTCACCCTCGGCGCCGCCCGCCGGCTTCGGCCGGTCATGATGACGGCCAGCATCGCGGCCTTCGGCTTGGTCCCGCTGTTGTTCGCCACCGGGCCCGGATCGGAAATTCAGAAGCCGCTGGCCATCGTGGTGATCGGCGGGCTGGTTTCCTCCACGCTTTTGACCCTTATCCTGCTGCCGATCCTCTACGAACGCTTCGGCGAAGCCCGAAGGAAGACGACATGAGCGAGCCGCGTCTGTTGATCATCACCGTTCCGCCGAACCTGGAAAGCAAACTGAGCGACTGGCTGATCGACCAGGATCCGCCCATCGGCTTTTCGAGTGTGGCGGTCAATGGTCACGGCATGGAGCAAGAGAGCTTTACGCTGGCAGAACAGGTGCGCGGCAGCCGCCGGCGGATTCAGTTCCAGGTGCAGACCGAGGCCGAGCGCGCGGATATCCTGCTTAAGGGATTGGCGCGGGACTTTCCGGGTGCGGACATGCATTTCTGGATGATCCCCCTGCTTGCGATCGAGAGCAGGGTGGGGCGACCGAAATAGCCGCTTCGATGGACGCACGGCCGATGGAGATCGTCATGGCGGGCGCAGGCCCGC
>DNXO01000004.1:7928-19822 GCA_003506895.1 Acetobacteraceae bacterium
AGGCCCGCCATCCACGCCTTTTCCCGGACCAGCACTGCAAGTCGTGGATGGCGGGCGCAGGCCCGCCATGACGAGGAGAGGCCGACGGCTTCCGTCAAACGATTCGTTTATTTCGCCGCGTATCCTTGGGTCAGGCGTCAGCCCTTCAATAAGGACCCCAGCAGCCCGCGCACGAGCGACCGCCCTATCGTGGTGCCCACTTGCCCGCCGACGCTGCGCACCACCGATTTCGCCAGCGCCTCGGCCACCCCCTGGCGGCGTCCGTCGCCGATCAGAAGCTGCGCCAGCATGCCGCCGCCCCCTTGTCGGGTCTGGGGAGTCTGAGGCGGGGCCGGACGGCGTGCCGGCGCACGCGGCTCGACGCCCGGCCGGGCCATATTTCCCCATGGATTGCCGCCTTGCACCTCCGCCGCCGGCGCTTCCTCCATGTCCCTCGCCGGCGTCGCCGTCCGGCCCTGAAGCCGCTCATAGGCGGACTCGCGATCCACTTCGGTGTCGTATTTCCCAGCCAGCGGGCTGGTACGCACGATCTCGGCCCGTTCCTGATCGGTGATGCCGCCCATTCGGCTGCGCGGCGGGCAGATCCGGGCGCGGTCCACCACCCCGGGCACCCCGTCCGCCTCCAGCATCGAGACCAGGGCCTCGCCGACCGCCAGCTCGCTGATCGCCGTTTCGGTGCTGAAGCGCGGATTGGCGCGGAATGTGGTGGCGGCGACGCGCACCGCCTTCTGATCGGCCGGGGTAAAGGCACGCAGCGCATGCTGCACCCGGTTGCCGAGCTGGCCGAGCACGGTCGATGGCAGGTCCATCGGATTCTGGGTGACGAAATAGATGCCCACGCCCTTGGAGCGGATCAGCCGCACGACCTGCTCGATCTTTTCCACCAGCGCGCGCGGCGCATCGTCGAACAACAGGTGCGCTTCGTCGAAGAAGAACACCAGCCGCGGGCGGTCCAGATCGCCCACCTCGGGCAGATGCTCGAACAGCTCCGACAGCAGCCACAACAGGAAGGTCGCATACAGGCGCGGGGAGGTAATCAGCGCGTCGGCCACCAGCACGTTCACCGCGCCGCGCCCATCCGGCGTGGTTAGCATCAGGTCGTCCAGCGCCAGCGCGGGCTCGCCGAAGATGCGGGCGCCACCGTCCTGCTCCAGCGTCAGCAGCCGGCGCTGGATGGTCGCCACGGTGGCTTTGCTGACCTGACCATAGACGGTGCCCAGACCCTCGGCCCGTTCGCCCACATGACCCAGGATGGCGCGTAAATCCTTGAAATCCAGCAGCAGCAACCCTTCGTCGTCGGCGAGCGCGAAGGCGATCGCCATCACGCCAGACTGCGCGTCGTTCAGATCAAGCATGCGCGACAGCAGCAGAGGCCCCATTTCCGCCACCGTGGCGCGGATCGGGTGGCCCTTCTTGCCATACAGGTCCCAGAAAACAACGGGCGCCGCCTGATAGGCATAGTCAACCGCACCCAGTTCGGCGGCCCGCTTCGCCAGCTTCGGGTTGGGCGCGCCGGGCTGGCTGATGCCGGCCAGGTCGCCTTTGACATCGGCGCAGAACACCGGCACCCCGGCGCGCGAGAACCCCTCGGCGAGAACCTGGAGGGTGATCGTCTTGCCGGTTCCGGTGGCCCCGGCAATCAGCCCGTGCCGGTTCGCCAACGGCAGGTGCAGCAATTGCTCCCGTTCGCCCCTTCCGACCAGAATGTCCGCCGTGCCCATTGCCCGCCTCCCGCCGCTTCACACCTACCCAGCGACGGATGACCTTCACCCAGAATCAGACTTTCGGCACTTCAACATCCCGGGTTCTCGCCGGCCGGTGAGGCGCATGCGGGCTGCCCGAGGCGCCGGCTATTTCTGACTCCATTGGCCCGTGTCCGACAGGAACCAGGTCTTCGGCGGCGCGGTCTTCAGGATCTCCAATGCGTAAATCCTGCCGACAGCATCGACGGAGATCTTGTCGTTCTGCGCGCGTTGCACATAAACGGCGCGGCGTTCGGCATTGACCTGGGCGACAAGTGCCGCGACCTCCGGTGAGGCTGCACCTCGTACCACCGCGAAGCCGTCGTAACGCTCGCCGACGGTTCCGGCGGCGCGCGGGCCATCAAGGAGCCGGGATTGGGCCCTCGCTCCGGCGAATGGGCCAATGGCGAGAATGCCGGCGCCCGCGAGCATCACGCCGACAAAGCCCCGCCGGGTCGGCGGACGGGCGGCGCCCATCTCAAAAGATCGGTTTGGTTTCAACATCTTGTTTCGCCTTCTCTTCAACCCGAAGGCGCACATCCGCATCGAGCTTGATATTGAGATTAATGGTGATCGGCTCCGTTGGCGCCTGCAATTGCACGGTCGGCGAACAGGCAGCCGCAAGAGCAATAAGCGGTGCCAGCGGCGGTAAGTTCAGCAGCCATCGAACACTCATTGTTGCGTACTCCCTGTGGTTCGCCGCAACAATTCCTGCGTAACCGCCATGCTTCTCAAAACGAGATCAATCAACCGATCGAATTTGCTTTCCAACATGATATTGAGATTGAAAGCGCGTCCATCAAGGACCGCCGGGTTGCGGCCTTGCAGCCGAAGGGTGATCGTGCCGTCGCCGGTAGGACTTTCAGCAAGGTCCATGGCCAAAGTATCATAGTGAAAATCCGCCAGCGCTTGAAGCGCCAGACCCATCGACTCGCCCGCCTCGGTGATCTGCTTCGGTAACACATCGCTTCTGAGCTGGAGCACACCAGGTCCGCTCGCGGCGAGCTTTCCCTGGCGAATGACGACCTTTCCGCTGGAAACCGCCAAGGGGATGGCGCCGTCAACGCGGCCCGCCCCACTGAGGCCGTCGATGTTGATGATCTTAAAAACCGTGGCGAGATCGATTTGCCGGAGGCCGATGACCGTTTCGAAATTGGGCCGCGTGGGGTCGATGACAAAGGGCGACGCCGTCATCTGGCCACCGACAAAGTCCATCCGCATGCTTTCGACGCTCATCGCGGGCTTCGGCAGGAGATGAAAGATCAACGTCGCATTGCTGGGGACCATGCCGCCGGCTTCCACGGTCCCGTTCAGCACTTGGCCGGGCGCCGTCGCGACAGGCCAAAGCCCAGTCAATTTGATGTCACCGTGGATCTTGCTCAGCCGCGCGCCCTCCGGTGCGTAGGCGACGTCGGCCAGCCGCAGAATAAGGGCAGGCGACAGGGTGGCGCCGCGCCAGGTCACGGCCCCCGAGAGCGCCGCCGAACCAGTCAAACCGGACAGAGCGTTACCGATGGCGGGAAATAAATCTTGGGGTTGCAGTCCGCCAACCCTGAAGACGACTGGCGCGACCGTGACGCTGGACCGCCCAATACCTGAAGCGCGGTCATGGCGGCCTTCCGCGTCCAGGTTGATCTTGCCCTTGCCGCCGGGGGCCTCCCCTATGGCATGGGCCGCAAAATCTATCTGCGCACCTTTCATCGTTGCATCGCCGCTGATGCGGAGCGGCACGAGGGACGGCGGCGACAGCGTACTATTGACGATCCCGGAATCAATCTTCGCCATGAGTTGATCGGCCCGCCACAGTATTTCGCCCCCGAGGTCGTCCACCGTCCACGGCATGTCCTTCGGCTGAACCGTCAACTTATCGAAACCAAGCCGCAATCCGCCGCCGTCCGGCGATGACAGTGCGAGCTCCGGCGCGACGATGTGCATCGTTTGATTCGCTCCGGCGACCGGCACCGTGAGGTCAACCGTGAACGAGGCTTTTCGGATGTCTGCTCCAGAGAGAGCAAGATCAGTCGAAAACGTCGCCTCCAGCGAGCCTGTTGGGCCGTCGAATGCGACATGCGCCTCGACGATCCTGATCGCGTTGAGCCGCAAGCCGCCGATCGGGGACCCTCCCGCGGGCGACGTGGCGAAACGCAATGGGACGCCACCGACCGTAATGTCACCCCCGGCAGCGGCCATTGTCGCCTGGAGGCCGGTGATCCCGGCCTCGTCCACGACGCCAGCAGCCAGTCGAAGGGGGTCATAGGCCAGGGTGAGGTCGGCAACCCGGATGGCTCCGCCGTAGAGGCTGATGTCGTGCGCCCGCAGTCCGAACAGGTCCAGGCGACTGACGGTCAGCCCCACGGGCCCCAGCCCGAACCGATCGAGCAGCCGGGTCGCCGCCATCCGCGACAGGTCGAGGCGGTCCGTCCAAAGCAAGGTCACACCTGCGACAAGGACCGCGCCGAGCGAAAACCCCGCGACCTTCCACGTCAGCCGACGGCGGCGGACCAAGGGATTATCTGCGCCGATGGGAAGTCATCCTCGTCGTTTTCTGTCTCGGCATGGCGGGTCTTAACACGGATCACCGCAACCGGGGCAGGGGCTTGCCCGCACTTCAGCAGGCTGGCCCCGATATGCGACCAGGGTTCCCTGTATCGGGGACCGGCCACACGCGGAGCGCCTGAAGAATAGGCAAATGCCCAAGCTGCCACTGGTGATTACGTAGAGAATCACCGAATAAGGCGCCGTTATGGCGCTGATAGCGATTTCTAATTTGTCGCCGGCCCCGATTGCGATCGGCCTGTTTCTGCTCTGCACCGTGCCGTTCTGGACCTCGAACATCATCCGGATGATTTCCTGGCTGCCCTTGCTGGGCAAGCAGGGGGTCATCAACCAGGCACTGATGGTCACCGGTGTCATCGATCATCCGTTGCGGTTCCTGCTGTATTCATGTTCGCTCAAACGGGACGCTGAAGGTGGACGGCATCAATCTGCGCATCGAAGGAGGCAGCTATTGCTGCCTGCTGGGCCCCAGCGGCCGCGGCAAAACAACAGTGCTGCGCATGATCGCCGGACACGAAGACCCGACCGACGGCGAGATCCTGATCGACGGCGCCGACGTCATCGGCCAGACGCCGCGCGCGCATGGCACCGCGATGATGTTTCAAAGCTACGCGCTGTTCCCGCATCTGTCGGTGCGAGACAACGTCGCCTTCAGCATGAGGGTGCGCGGCGTGCGCCGAGCGGAGCGCAATCGCGAAGCCAGCCGCGCCGATGCCGCCGCTAAGCGGCGCATCGTCGTCAGCAGCCGATCCGCTTCGCTTCCGGTCAGAACGGCGGCCGCCTCACCATCCCCGCGCGCATACCAGCCGGGCTGGTATCAGTGCCCCCTGAGTATTTGGCTCAGGAACAGTTTCAGGCGATCCGTCCGCGGGCTTTCGAACAGTTCGTTTGGCGGCCCGCTCTCGACGATCTCGCCGCGGTCCATGAACACCACCCGGTGGGCGACCTGGCGCGCGAAACCCATTTCGTGAGTCACGCAGACCATGGTCATGCCGGTGTCGGCCAGCCCGATCATGGTGTCCAGCACCTCCTTGATCATTTCTGGATCGAGCGCGCTGGTCGGCTCATCGAACAGCATGATCTTCGGCTTCATGCACAGCGCCCGGGCGATCGCGACGCGCTGCTGCTGGCCGCCGGACAACTGCCCCGGATACTTCTTCGCCTGTTCGGGAATCTTGACGCGTTCCAGGTAGCTCATCGCGAGCTCTTCCGCCTCGGCCTTGGGCATTTTCCGCACCCAGATCGGCGCCAGGGTGCAGTTTTCAAGGATCGTCAGATGCGGGAACAGGTTGAACGACTGGAACACCATGCCGACGTCACGGCGAATGGTGTCCAGCGCGCGCAGATCGTCGGTCAGTTCGGTGCCGTCAACGACGATCTTGCCTTCCTGATGCGTCTCCAGCCGGTTGATGCAACGGATCATGGTGGACTTGCCGGACCCCGACGGGCCGCACACGACGACTCGTTCTTTCTCGGCCACGGTCAACGACACGTCGCGCAGCACGTGCATCGCGCCGTACCATTTGTTGACCTTGTCCAGCACGATGGCGGGTGGGCCTGCCAATGTCTGGCTCCCAGATTGCGTCTGACTCATTACGTTCTCCGTCAGCGTGCGCGGGAGCGGTTCAGATCGCGCTCCAGGCTTCGGCTGTATTTCGACATGGCAAAACAGAAGGCGATATAGATGACCGCGAGGCCGATATAGACCTCGGTCGAAAAGCTTTGCCAGGGTGGGTCGCTCAGGGCGACCTTACCCATGGTCAGCAGGTCGAACAGGCCGATGATCAGCACCAGGCTGGTGTCCTTGAAGAAGCCGATGAAGGTGTTGACCAAGGGCGGGATCACCAGCCGCAAGGCCTGCGGCAGGATGATAAAGCCGGTCTTCTTCCAATAGGAAAGGCCCAATGCGTCGGCGGCTTCGGCCTGACCTTTCGGAAGCGCCTGCAGCCCGCCGCGAACCACCTCGGCCAGATACGCGGCGGCGAACAGGATGATGGCGATCTGGGCGCGCAGCAGTTTGTCGATGTTCAGGCCGGGCGGCATGAACAGCGGGAACATCACGCTGGCCATGAACAGGACCGAGATCAGCGGAACGCCCCGGATCAACTCCACATAGACGACGCACAGCATCTTGACGGCGGGCATCTGCGTGGAGCGACGGCCAAGCGCGACCAGCACGGCGAGCGGGAAGGAGAACGCCAGCCCGAAGGTCGCCAGGATCAGGGTGATGGGCAGCCCGCCCCAGTAGTCCTCGGTGACCAGCGGCATACCCGCGAAGCCGCCCCACATCAGCGCGCCAACCGCGGTCAGCGTGCCGATCCAGATCAGAGCCAGTTCCTTGCGCCAGAAGCGGCGGATGCCGGATACGATATAAAGGCCGATGAACAACAGCACGACGATCGCTGGCCGCCACTGTTCCTCATACGGGTAACGGCCGAACAGGATCAGGCGGTATTTGTCGGCCAGCACGGCCCAGCAGGCGCCGACACCCTTGGCGTTCTGGCAGACGGCGGTGTTGGCGATGCCGGTTGGGCCGTACGGCACGGTCCAGATCGCATTGACCACCCCCCACTCCAACGCCGCGAACAGGATGCGAAGGATGACGTAGCCCAGCGCCAGGGTAACGGCGGTGGACCACCACGACCCGAACAGATTGGCTCGTGCCCAGGCCCATGGGCCCGGGGCGGCGACTTTCTGCTGCTCGCGGGCTTCGGTCGGGACGTGTTCGGCGGTGATGTCGCTCATGGGTTCAGCGCTCCACCAGCGCGATGCGCGCGTTGTACCAGTTCATGAACAGGCTGATCGACAGGCTGATCGTCAGGTAGACGGCCATGATGTAGGCGATCCCCTCGATCGCCTGACCGGTCTGGTTCAGGGTGGTGTTGGCGATGGAGACCACGTCCTGGAACCCGATCGCGATGGCGAGCGAACTGTTCTTGGTCAGGTTCAGATACTGGCTGGTCATCGGCGGAATGATGACCCGCAACGCCTGCGGCAGGATGACCTGGCGCAGCACGGCGGCCGGTCTCAGCCCGAGCGCCTCGGCGGCCTCCCACTGCCCCTTGGGGATGGCCTGGATGCCGGAGCGGACGATCTCGGCGATGTAGGACGCGGTGTAAGTGACCAGGCCGACCAGCAGCGCGAAGTATTCCGGGCTGACCGTGCCCCCACCCTGGAAGTTGAAGCCCTTCAAAGCGGGCAGGTCGAGCGTGAACGGCGCACCCAGAATCGCCCAGACCACAACAGGCAGGCCGACCAGCAGACCCAGCGCAACAGGCCATGTGGCGGGACGCCGGCCGGTGGCCTCTTGCTGGCGGGTGGCGCGCTTGTTCCAAAGGATGGTGCCGATCACCCCGATGGCAAAGGCCAGCAGCGCCCAGGTATGGGCCGGTTGCCACTCCAGCAGCGGGACCCGCATGCCTCGGTTGGTCAGGAAGAACGCATTGCCGATGTGCAGCGCCTGACGCGGCACCGGCAGGCCCTGGAGGATAGTGTACCAGAACAGCAGTTGCAGCAGCAGCGGGATGTCCCGCAGAACTTCGACGTAGAAGGCGGTGAGTTTCGCCAACAGCCAGTTCTTCGACAGCCGGCCAATGCCGATCAACGTACCCAGAATGGTGGCGAGGACAATGCCGATCACCGCCACCTGCAACGTATTCAGCACGCCAATCAGCAGCGCTCGGCCGTACGTGTTCACCGCCGGGTTGTAGGGGATCATGGACTCGCCGATGGGGATGCCGGCAACCCGGTCCAGGAAGGCGAAGCCGGTGGCGATGTGGCGCGCGGCGAGGTTTTCCGAGGTGTTGCTGATCAAATACCAGGCGATGGCGGCGACAATGCCGACGATGACGACCTGCCAGACGATGGCGCGGAAGGCTGGGTCTGACCAGGACAGCCGCATGCGTCGCTTGGGGGCATGCCGAGCGGCGATCAGGCGAGGATCGGCGGTTGCCTGGGACATCGGACAGCAGTCTCCCTGGTTGTTGCCTGATTGGTTACGCAAGATCGGGGCCATACGCAATGCGTGGATTGCATGTCTATGTCGGCCGACTTGCTCTGTTGCCTTGTCGATTGGCGTGACCGGCTGGTGAAGGCCTATTCTGAACGTAGGAAGTTGATCGCCGCCCCAAATCCCCTCGCGCTACAGGACAGGGATGGATGCGGCGACGGTTAAGCTCGTGCCACGTTCAGGTCTTCTACCGGACCGACTTCGATCTCTGCCGCGTCGGCAAGTGCCAACAGCAATTGTTCGGCGTCGGCGCGTGCCCGGTGTTTGGCCGGCCGACATATAAGTCGGGTGAGAGCTCGCTCGCGTGCCACCTTGCCGAGCGTCATGGCGAGTCGGTGCCAGTCGTCGAGAACAAAGGTGGGACCGACATTGGCCGCGCGAAACAGCATTCGCGCCCATTGAGCGTCGTACGGTCCGCCATCACACCAAGCAGTTCCGCACGGCCAAACGACCGCATTGAGTGTTCGGGCCACGCGTTCGGCGGGCCAACCACTCGCCACAAGGTCACGCCCGTGCAGGCCATGCACTTTTGCGGAGGCCGGACTCCAGTGGCCGTCCCGAATCCACGCCTTTGTTGGACAGATCAGTGCCGACCAGCCTTTGATCGGTTCGTCGGGGCGGGGCCAGACGGCCAGGCCGACCTCAATGGGATACCCAGCGGGATCAAGCGAACTCGCCTCAAAGTCGATCATCACGAGCGGCCACGGGAGAGAGGCAATCACGTCGGCAGCCTTTCTTTTCAGCATCAGGCGCTGGCTCTGATCGATCGTGGGCTGATGTAGTGCTGATCGTGCCGAATTATCACGCGGTCCTTGGGGAGCCGGAAATGTTCAACGATCCGTCCAGTGAGGTCCTGCGACGTTATCCGCCGGTCAACGTAGATAATAAAACGATCAATGGCTCGATCGAACACAATTCGTCCTCGTGGCCATTCATCATATTCTGTTTCGCCAACGGTTCTCGCGAGCGCGCGGTCGGGTGGGCCTATTCGCCGCCAATGAGTCCAGACCTCGTAATGTCCGTCCGGGAAAGTCAAACAGTCGCCGTAGGGTTCGGCGTCGGCCAGCCGGCACCCCTGTGCCAGCATACCGCGCGAACCCGCTGCATCCAGGACAAACCAGAAAATCCCGACCGCGGGCTCTGCGTCCTCCAGCGGTCCGGCGGGTTGTTCGATGTCATGATGTCGCCGAATTGGATGTTCCCCGCGGGCCTTTTCAGACATCTGAATGTTCCTCATTGACCATCAATATAAGTCATGGGCGGCGTCAGAGCCGGACGTGTTGGTTCGCGCGGCAGTTTCTGTTTCGGTGGAAAGTGTCATGAGTGCGCGATGCACTTCCACCATGGCCATGGTGTCACGGGTACAATAAGCCACCAGTGCCGATCTAAACCGCGTGACGTCAGTTGTATCGGCGATCTTGCCGGACGCGAGTTCAAGAAAGATCCCAGCGGCCGACGTTCCATCAGCAACACCTTCAAGATCGTCATATCCAAATCCCGGACTCAGCGCCGGCGCGACCGACTTGATGGAATTGCTGAAACCGAACGCCGGAAAATAGACAGCCCCTCGTATCACCGGCAGCAGATCGACAAGCCGCTCGATGATAGCGGTCAGCGAGGGCCCGAGGTCAGGGAACTGGCCGGCGAGTTCCTTCAGGCGGATCTGTTCGTACGATGAATAAACGACGATCGGCGTATCTGACCCGGCCAGTGCGGCAATCAGCGTTTCGGCAAATGGCCGCCTTGGGTCACCATCGGCGGGCGCCAGAAATTCCTTGTGCGTCAGCGCCCCCTCCGCCGTCATCATATGCAACGACCATTGAAATGGCAGGGCCTGATATGGCCTCGTTCCCGCATACAGCGGGATAGGCGGCATCATCGCCTCGAAATCCAGGTAGCAGGCAGGTGGTCCGAAACGGTGCAGCAAACTTGGCAGATCGGCTGCCACATAGGGCCGGCCGCTGGCGATGGCGTCTCGAATGATCTCCTGTTTCCAGGTCAGGGGAAAATCCCGGGGTATGGCGGAGATCGCCGTGACGCCGAGCGCATCGAGAGCGCGGGCCCGAGGCGGAGTCAGATACGGCAGGTGGGCGATCCAGTCGGTTGGCTTATCAGCGGTGCAGCGGTCCCAGAACTCGCACTCGTAAGGATCGCCGCAATGGTTTCCGGGTTCGACGTGTGGCGCTGTGTCCTGTTCCAGGCAGGTGTGCAGGCCGGGCAACCGGCCTGGCAGATCAGCGCATCGCCGGGTGACCTTCTCGGCGACATTCACCCTGGCGAAAAAGGCCGGCCAATCGATCTCGCCGTCGCCGCGCGTGTAGCTGGTATTGATGTGCAGCAGCTCAACCGTGGAGAGCGGCACGCCCGCTCCGGTCAGCACATGGGCCTGCAACGCGATATCGTTGAGGTAGTGATCCTTGACCCGGCTGCTGCTCTTGACCTCTAGCAGGCCCCATCCATCGGCACGACGCTCTAGCACATCGACCCGCACGCGGACGTTGTCGTGGACAAAGGCAGCCTCGAAAATCGCGGGAACCGTGGGCTCCAGCATCAAGGCCGCGGTCCTTTCGACAGCCTGCTCATGTTGCCATGGCTCTTCGTCGATCAATATGCCGCCGGGGAACAAAAGATGGGCCTTTTGGCCGATCTCCTGACCGAAATCGAGTGGCGAGCCGGGTGGGGGCGCCTCGTAATCATGCGGCTCATGAACCTGCAGCCACAGACGGCGCAGGCACTGCAGGCCAGCCATGTAGCGGGACTTGGTGAGGTGTCGGCTGACCATGGGGGCTTCTCCGCGAGTCTATCCATGGTGGTTCCGCTCGGCGGGTTCCGCAATGGAACAAATGCGGTGCGTCATTCGGATGCGTCCCATTCTGTCGTATCGATCTGCTATTGGTTGTTTCGGACGCAGTGAATGGGCGGCGGAGATGGCATCGAACGGGGATGAGCGGATGAAAGCAGTTGTTTATTACCGGACGCGCCCGAGCGAGCCGGAGGCGTCGGCACGGGCTTTGCTGGCGCAGAAAGAGGCGGTTCGCGAGCTGTTCGAAAAGTGCGAATTCAGGTTGATTAGGGAGTTCACGGAACGCGAAGGCGAGGTGAAGGGACGTCCGGCTTTTCGCGCCGCGATACGTGCGGCGGCGGCTCACACAACCGATGGCTTGTTGGACGTGGCGTTTATTATTCCTTCGCGTGCCGGGATTGGATCTGGTGAGGCGTTCACGGAGCCGCGGCTCAGGGGAAATTATAGGCCTTTTTGCTGGACGTTGAGTGCGATTCTCGATCCGGCTCTGTTCGAGATCGCGTTGCCGGGGGCGCCTGCCGCACTCAGTCTCTATGGCGATTTTCGTTGGAATGAGCCTGATACTCGTTTCTATCTTTGTAATGCTGGAACCGAGCCAATAACCGAGGTCGTCGTGGTGACCGATTCGGCGGATTGGCCCAAGCCTTTCGACTACCCCTGTCGCGATGGCGAGCCGTCCGGGCGTTATACTAAGGGGCCGCTGCGAAATAACCGCTTCGATGGACGCACGGCGGGTGGAGATCGTCATGGCGGGCGAAGGCCCGCCATCCACGCCTTTTCCCGG
>DNXO01000034.1:0-105620 GCA_003506895.1 Acetobacteraceae bacterium
TTCGTTTATTTCGCCGCGTATCCTTAGGCACCGAAACGGCCCCGCACCGACATGGTAGGAACGTCGCCGAACCCAGTCCATGGCGAGGCGGTTGCCGTTGGCCCCTACGCCACCAAACTCAGGCCGCCTTCCGCCGGAACGCAGCCAGACTCCCGGCGTGGATCAATTCGCTCGGCAGTTGATGCCCGACAATCTCTTCCGCCAGTCGGCCGACCTCGATCAGCGCGTCCAGGTCGATGCCGGTGTCTATGCCCATTTCCTCGCACAGCAGGACAAGTTCCTCGGTGCAGATGTTCCCCGCCGCCTTCGGCTGGCCGGCAAACGGACAACCGCCCAGGCCGCCAACCGTGGAATCGTAGCGGGTGACGCCCATTTTCAGGCCGGCATGGGCATTCGCCACCGCCATACCGCGGGTGTCGTGCAGGTGCAGCGACAGGTTCATCTCCGGCCAGCGAGTACGCACCTCGCCAATCACCCGCTCGATCCGGGCGGGCGTGGCCCAACCCATGGTGTCGGCGAGGGAAAACAGACTGATCGCAGCACCGGTTTCGGCGGCGATGGCCAAGCCGTCTTCCAGCGTGCTGATCACCTGGGCGGGCGAGATGTCGCCCTGGTAATTGCAGCCGAACGCCGCCATGACGCCGATTCGGGTCACGGGAACGCCCTTGGATTGCTGCAATGCGCTGTGCTTGCGCATCGCCTCCAGGTTCTCGGCGTGGCTGCGGTTAAGGTTCTTGCGGGTGAAGCCTTCCGAGGCGGTCAGCGAAATGCTGCCGTGGATCGTCAGCTTGTCCTTGAACGCCAAGGCCCGATCCAGCCCGTTCCCATTGAAGAACAAGCCAGTGTACTCGACGCCCTGCTTGGCCTTGAAACCCTCGACCACCGCCTCGGCGTCGGCCCAGCCGGGGACCAGGCGGGTGTTGACGAAGGAGCAGGCCTGGATGTGATGAAGTCCGGTTTCCGCCAGCGCTTCGATCAGCTTGATCTTGTTTTCGGTCGGAATCGGGCCCGGTTCGATCTGGAAGCCTTCGCGCGGGCCTTCCTCATGGATTTCGACGTGGTTCGGTAGATCGGTCATGGCGGACGGTTCCTCGTTATGGCCTTGGGGCTGGCGCTATCTTGGAAGCCCCGCACCATGCTGACAAGCGAGACGCCCGATCAGGACTGCGACAGGGCGTATGTCGTCGTCGCGTGGGACATCAGCCGCCCGGTGGTTTCCTCGGTGATGCGAACCTCGGCGGTGTAAAGACGACGCCCGGCCCGCAACGGGGTGGCGACGGCGACCAGCGGCAGCACCATCGCGGGCCGGAGGAACTTGATCGTCAGATCGACCGTCACGGCCGCCTCATCGCGCCGCGCAGCCAGGATCAGGGCGTAGGTCGCGACATCGGCCAGGGCGAACTGCACCGGACCGGCGACACTGCCGCCCGGCCTTGTGACATGGTCCCCTGCCCTGAGACGCACCGCCCCACGGCCCTCGCTGGCTTCGATCACATCGATGTTGAACAGCGGGACCAGCGGTAAACCCTGTTCGATATGCCGCCGGATGTGGTCCAAGGTCCAATTTATGTCCGGGGTGCCCAAACCTACCATCCTGTCACGTGATCCCGCGGCCGCGATCACGCTATAAACCACCCAACAACGCGGAGTCTCTCGTTCATGCCGTTCAAGGTCCAGGTCGGCCCGCCGCAGATCGCCATCCATCAGGCCATGACGGTCCTGGTGACCGAATCCGACGGGCAGATCGAATGGCCCAGCGACAAGGGACTGTATTTCTTCGATACGCGGCTGATCAGCGCCTGGTCGGTCTATGCGAACGGCACACCGTGGGATCTGCTGAACGGCGGGGCGGTGAATTTCGACTCCGCCCGCATCTTTCTGACCAACCGGGCATTCCTGACCGAGGACGGGTCGATCCCCAGCCAGACCCTGGCGTTCGGCGTGGCCCGCGTGCTGGATCAGGGGATGCACGAGGACCTGGACATCACGAACTACGGCCAGAAGCCGGTGCGGTTCAATCTGGAGATCGCCACCCGCTCAGACTTCGCCGATGTGTTCGATGTCAAATCAAAGCGCGACATCCGGCGCGGGCATATCAACACCGACTGGTCGGAAACCCGGCAGTCGTTGCGTACGACCTATCGCAATGCGGATTTCTCCCGATCGGTCGCGATATCGGTTGGACGCTGCGACTCGCGGGCGGTCTTCGCCAATGGACGCTTGAGCTTCGAGGTCAGGTTGCCGCCGGGCGGCGCGTGGCACGCCTGCCTGCTGTATGAGTTCGACGACGGCGACAAGCGCTACCACGCGAGTCATGAGTGCGCCATCAGGGCCGAATCCTCGTCGCAGGCACAGGCGCACCGCGATTGGCGTCAGACAGTGCTGAAATTACGGACCAGCAACGAGGAGTTCTATCGCTTCTTCCATCAGTCGATCGATGACATGGCGGCGTTGCGACTACCGCTGGAGGGCACCGACCATATGGTGTTCCTGCCTGCCGCCGGCCTGCCGTGGTTCATGGCCCCGTTTGGACGGGACAGCCTGATCGTTTCGTTGCAGAACATTCTTGTTTACCCCGAATTCGCGCGCGGCTCGCTGGACGTGCTGGGACGGTGGCAGTCGAAAGAACGGGATGATTTCCGCGATGCCGAACCGGGCAAGATCATGCACGAGTTGCGGTACGGGGAACTCGCGCATTTCAAGCTGATTCCGCATACGCCGTATTACGGAACCGCGGATGCCACGCCGTTGTATCTGGTGACGTTGCATGCGGCCTGGCGTGCGACCGGCGACCAATCGCTGCTGGAAAAGCATCTGCCGAACGCCGAAGCGGCGCTGGATTGGATCGACAACTACGGTGATCGTGACGGCGATCTGTTGCAGGAGTATCAGACCCGCTCGCCGGTGGGATACGAGAACATGGCATGGAAAGACGCCGGCGATTCCATGACCTACACGGACGGTACCCCGGTTCGCGGCCCCAAGGCGCTATGCGAGTTGCAGGGCTATGTTTACGACGCCTGGGTGCGGATGGCCGAGGTTTTCGATGCCCTTGGCAAGCCGGACCGCGCGAAGTCATTACGCACGAAGGCGGCGGCGCTGTTCGCGAGATTCAACGAAACATTCTGGGATGAGGAAGCCGGCTTTTACGCGTACATGCTCGACGGCGAAAAGCGAAAGGTCATGACGGTCGCATCCAATCCTGGCCATCTGCTTTGGTCGGGCATCGTCCCGCCAGACCGCGCGGCCAGGGTCGTGGCGCGGCTGATGCAACCGGATATGAATTCGGGGTGGGGCATTCGCACGCTGTCGGCCAAACATCCAGCCTACAACCCGTATTCCTACCAGAACGGATCGGTCTGGCCGCACGACAACAGCCTGATCGCACTTGGTTTCAAGCGTTATGGGTTCACCACCGAGGCAGGTCATATCGCGCGCGACATCAGCGATGCGGCGAGCCACTTCCTGTTGAACCAGTTGCCCGAACTGTACGCCGGTGTGCAGCGCAACGGGGCGAATTTCCCGGTGCAGTATCTGGGTGCGAACGTACCGCAAGCCTGGGCGGCGGGATCGTGCTTCGCGCTGCTGCAGGCGATGCTGGGGATTCAGCCCGATGCACCGAACGAGGCGCTCTACGTCGATCCCGATCTGCCGGAATGGCTGCCAGACGTTACGCTGATCGATCTACGGCTGGGTCGGCGGCATTTGGATATCCGCTTCCGTCGTGACGGCGGAAAAACGGTCTGGGAGGTGCTTCGCGGGGAAGCGCATGTGGTGAAGTATCGCAGCAGCGTGGAAGCGCGGGAGGCGTTGTGCTGCACGTAGGGGCGACGCCGAAAAGTATGATCACGTCAGATTCGGCACTGAGTTCCCTATTTGGCCGAACGCGCCCGGCGTGGCTTTCCACGCACGCGCGCGACCCCCAACCCAGCAGCAGCTATGCCGAACAGTCCGATGGTCGCGGGTTCGGGAACCGGCAATCCGAGGGCGAATTCGAACGCGGCTGAACCCGGATCGGAAAAGACCACAGTGTCGAACCCGGATAGTCCGAAAAACCTGAGCGCGACATTCGTCGTGCCACTTACCGAGCCCGACCCCATGGCCGAGGCGATGTCAGCGCCGTTAACGGTCGCGATGGTAGTGCCCCCGTTCTTGAAGATGATGACATTGTTGTTGTTGGTGGCAGAGCTGTCAACCGAACCCCAGAGCATTTGCAACGCGTCCTGCGTCACCGTGTAGCTGACGGTCACGGAGCCGGAAGCGCCGGCCACCAAATAGTCCGTTTTGGTGTTGGTGCTGCCGAACGGCGTTGCGGCCTGACCGCCAACTCCACCCGCGAAAACGCCAGACGGCGTAGATCCGCCAGTCCCGAACGCGATACTGGATATCTCTGCCCCGCTTGGGAGCTTAGCCGGAGCCGACCCGGAAGACGAGGACGTGACAGTGGTCGATTGAACCAGTGTGTTTGCCGTCTTGTTTGTGCCCAGGTTCAGTATGGTGAACGGAATCGGCGACGGCAGCGTATTGTTACCGCCGGAGTTCGAATAGATTTCGATCGATGGGGACGCCGCGGATGCCATCGGGCCGAAGAGGCCTGTCAGGCAAAACGCAGCGAGAGTCAGACGAGCAGAAGCCCGCACCGGCATCCTGACAACGCGCATCATCCGGCAGATTTTGAACAACGTCATATTACCCGATCAGATTGTCCGAAGGCATCCCTGCTTCAGGGCACCCTGGCCAGCCAACGCCGCCTAGTCTCATAGGGCGGTATCACCCCTTGAATTCTGCTAAAAATTAGCACGAATTCGCCCTTCGGGAAAGCGAATTCGGCTTATCGTGTGATTAAAAAATCGATATTTGTCCCAATTATAGGACGGATTAGTCTCTACTGCCGGCCTGCGCCTTCCGGCGGTCCGCTGTCTTCCTTTCCGGAAACGTCATATTGTCGAACCGTCGCGGCCGCCACCGCCGCCTCGATCACCGGGGCAACTCCCTCTCTTAAGATCTCTTGCCTCAATTGCTCCCGAGCGAGCAGGAATGGACGGGTTGGCTGCCGCCGCCGTTCCTCGACCTTCAGCACGAACCATGTCTCGGGGCCACGCACGGGGTAGGCGGTGAAGTGCCCGGGCTCCAGCGAAAAGACGACAGCGCCGACCTCGGGGGTCAACTGCTCCAGCGTCGCGAAACCGGCGTCTCCTCCGGCGGCGGCGGTTGAATCGATGCTCGACCGCTTGGCGAGCGCTGCAAAATCCGCCCCCGTCCGCAATTCCCCGATGATGTCGTTCGCCTCCCGCTCGGTTCGCAGCATGATGACCCGCAGATGCACTTCCTCGGGTCCAGGCTGTCCGACTACCTCTGTCTTATAACGCTCCAGCAAGGCGGCCTCGGTGATCGATGGAGATATTTGGCGGATCAGGAACTCGTTCGCCAACACCTGGTCCGACGCGGCCTTCATTCTCCGCCTGACGACGGTATCCTCATCGATGGCCAATTGCTGGGCGCGGATAACCAGTGCCTGCTGGCGAATAAGCCGAGACAGAACACCGGGGTACACGTCGGGGAACGGCAATCCGGCCACGTTGGCGGGAAGCTTCCGTATTGCGTCGGCCACGTCGCCAAGGGTGACCGATCGCCCATCCACCTCCGCCAGCACGGTGTTCGCGCTGTCAGGGGCCTTGCCGGCGGTGTCGTATGACGGGTTGGCGGTATCGAAGATCGGCCGCTTTAGATCGCCCGGCGCGAAGGGGGATGGGGCCGGTGCAATACCCGACTGCGCGAACGCAATGCCGCTGGATAAGGCGAGCGGCAAAATCGCCAGGAGGTATCGATGATTTCGGTTCAACATGAAGCCCCGGGGACGATGAGTTCAACGCTGCGTGCCTTACCACGCGCTTGCCTTCCGATGCGATAAAGAAAGGTCTTTTTCCGGCGATGGCTTATACCCTGCTGGGAGGGGGCAATTTGCCCTGGGTGGGGTCTGCCGTTACGGTTGGTTCGGCCAGCCGGGGAAACGCCATGAAAATCACCAGCTACGAAGCGACCACGCTGCGCGTTCCAGAGGACGACCCGTTGGCGAATATGCCGGAGGAAGTCGGCCGCACCCGCCCGGTCGTGATCCTGCGCCTGCGCACCGACAACGGTATCGAGGGCATCGGCATCACCTTCTACGGCGGCAAGATGACCGGCAGCCTACGGATGGCGGTGGAGGAACTCGCTGCGCTGACGGTGGGCGAAGACCCGCTTAGGATCGAGAAGATCGTCGCCAAACTGCGGGCGGGCACCGGGGATTCGTGTGGTCCGGGCGGTATTTTCACGCTGGCACTGTCGGCGATCGACATCGCGCTGTGGGACATCAAGGGCAAGGCGCTGGATCAGCCGCTATGGAAGCTGCTGGGCGGACACCGGGATCGGGTGGCCACCTATGCGTCGGGCTCGCTGCGGCGCGGTTTGACCGACGATCAGGCGCAACGGGCGGCGCAGATCCTGGTGCAGAAGGGCTTCAAGGAGATGAAGACCCAGATGGCCCTGCCCGGCAACCCGACGCCAGCCGAGGAAGTTCGGCGCGTGCGCGTAGTGCGGGAAGCGATCGGGCCGGACATCAAGCTGATGTGCGACATCAACCAGCGGTGGCGGCCGGAACAGGCGATCGATATCGGCAGCCGGATCGAGGATGTCGGGCTGTTCTGGCTGGAAGACGTCACCGCCGCGGACGACTACGCCGGCCTTGCCCGCGTGACCGCCGCATTGAAGACACCGGTCGCCGGCGGTGAATATGTCTGGGGCATCGTCCCGTTCCGCCACATGATCGAGGCTCGGTCAGTCGATATCGTCATGGTCGATATCTGCCGAGCGGGGGGCGTGACGCAGTGGATGAAGATCGCCGGGATGGCGGAGGCGTTCAACCTGCCCATCGTCAGTCATGTGATGCCGGAAATACTGCTGCATCTGGTCGCCGCCTGCCCCAATGGACTGACGGTTGAATACATGCCGTGGATGCTGGCTCTGTATGAGGAAACCCCGGCCATCGAGGATGGCATGCTGGTGTTGCCGGAGAAGCCGGGGCTGGGCCTGACGTTCGATGAGAAGGCGATCGCGGCGTTCAAAGCGTGATTTTCTTAAGCCTCGGGCGGTAACGGTTCTTCGGAGAACGCCACGGCACCGACAAACCCGTATTGGGGCGAGGCGATCCGTGGCAAGGATTTCGGCCGTAGCAGGTGCTGGCGCGGAAAGGCCGCGCGATCGTCCGGACCGATACCATGGCTGGCGGCATCGAGTGTCGTGAACCCGATATAGGCGCCCCAATCGATCATTCGGTCGCAGCGGGGCAGGACGGCATCGAGGAAGCGCTGTGTGCCTTCCTCGAACCCGCTGGCGAATTCGCCGTCCCCACCGCGACGACCGGATTGTCGAATATATGGAACGATCGTCCACGAACGGTCAGGGTTTGGCTTGCCATTTCGTCAACGACTGCTTGCATGATCTTCCCTTCCCCGGAAGACGAAATATAGGCCGCGAAATATTGATGGAGAGTTAACCGGTCCCAGGGTAAATTACTTGAGCATGGCTAAGGCTGCCATGCCCGAAGCGTAGGCTGCAATCAGGACACCCAAGACACCCCAAGATAGATCTTGGTCGGAAAGTTCCCCAGCTTCTCATGCAGGGTGCCCAGCCTGTCACGCATATCGACCCGAAACTCGGCCGCCTCCCCGCGAATCTCGGACATCTCGGCACGAAGTCCCGCGCCGAGCGCGGAAACCTCGGTACGGGTTACACTCCGAAGTTCAGCCAGGTCCGCTTTGGTCGCCAGATGCGGCAGCGTCGAAGTCAGGGTCGCGTCGATACGGATGATCATCGGCTCAAGTCGGGACAACACCGACGTGACGTCGCGCACATCCTCTTCCAGGCGGGCAGCACGGTCTTCCATGGCCACAAAGTGTGGTGCAGGGACCTCGGCCACAAGACAAAAATCATTCATGGCCTGAGCTTTCCAAGGCATGAATACTATCGAATGCTGACTTGCATACTTCGGTATTCCGACCCAGGATTCCGCACACCAGGACGACTACTACCCGCCGACGCATACATACATTCATAAATACAGTCCGCGCTCCCGAAGGAAGCGCGGATCATAATCACCGATTGGTTAACGAAACGTTGAAATTCAGGTTGGGTCGGCTGTCAGACCGGCAGCGGCCAGCCCTACCAGGGCGACGGCTTCATCATTATCGGACGTATCGCCGGTCACACCGACGGCACCGATGATGCTATTGTCGGCGCCACGGATCAGCACACCGCCGGCCACCGGAATCATCGACCCGCCCACCGCATGCGTCACCGCCGCGATGAAATGCGGACGCTCTTCCGCGCGCTTGCCCAGCGTGCGTGAACCGACGCCCATCGCCAGCGCGCCATGCGCCTTGCCGATGGCGATATCGGCGCGGCGCAACGCGGTGCCTTCCTCGGCCCCGTAAGCCTTCAGCACACCCCGAACATCGAGGACGGCGACGGCCATCGGCGCCAGCGACTTCTCGCGGGAAGCCTTCAGCGCGGCGCTGATAACGGTTTGGGCCTTGGCCAGCGTCAGTTCAGTCATGCGATCTTTCCCCAAAAACAAACGCTACAGGAATAGCCCATCAGGATCGCCATTGAACATGACCCGTCCCACCGCCTCGAAGTGCGAGTCCCGCGACTGGATCTGCTGCGACAGCGTATGCATATCGCGGAACCGGCGTTCGAACGAAGTGCCACGGAAGATCGCCGAGGTTCCGGCGGCTTTGTAAACGTAATCCACCACCTCGATCGCCACGCCGATCGCATGGGCGCAACCCAGCCGCACACGGACGCGGGCGTCGAGGTCGATCGGGGCGATGTCGTCGGCGTTGGACCAGACATCTTTCAGGATCGCGACCAGCCATGCCCGCGCGGAGCCCAGCGTGGCCGCATGACGCGCCACGCCGGCTTGCACGACCGGGCTGTCGGCCAGCCGTTGCAGACCACGCGGAGTCTTCTCCGACGCCAGGGTGATGAAATCGTCCAACATCGCTCGGGCGATACCAAAGGCGACACCGACGACGCCGACCGCATACAGCCCTTGCATGGTGAACGCATACAGACGCCCGGGGTCGCGGCGCAGCGCCGGGTCTTCGCGGGTGCCGCTGAAGGCCTCGGGGACGAACAGGTCGGTGACGCGATACCCCTCTGACGCGGTGCCGCGCATGCCGATCGTGTTCCAGTTCTCGATTGGCCTCGCATGCTCCTTGGGGAACAAGAAAGTGCGGATCACCGGGCGCCCCAGGCGGTTGCGGCGCAACGACCCGTCGGCCTCGACGACTTGGCAGTGCGCGCCCATCCAGGTGGCCTGTCGGCTGCCGCTGGCGAAATGCCATTCGCCGTCCACCCGATAGCCGCCGGGCACGGCATGGGCCTTGAACTCGTTGGGGGGGCCCCAGGCCACCCAGGCGCGCGGGTCGGTGAAGATCGCCCGCGCGGTGTCCAAGGGAATGAACGGGGCGATCAGCGCCGCGCTGTTGGCGACGAACAGGTTCCATCCCACCGATCCGTCGTGGCGGCTGACCTCCTCGATCGCGTGAAGATAGGTCCAGGGGTCGAGTTCGTCGCCGCCGGCCGAACGCGGCAGCAGGATGCGGGCGAGGCGGGAGTCATGAAGGCGACTAAGCAGCGGCTCCGGAATGGCCTGGGTTCGTTCGATCTCGTCCGCGGCGGAGGCGATTTCCGGCCCCAGATCGCGGGCTCGAGCGACCGGATCGATGCCGGCGGTGCCGAGGCTGACATGGTTCATTGGGACGCTCCCTGCGTCTTGATTGACCAATTAGCGGCCTGTCGCGCGGGTATTGTCAATCGTCCCGCCCGCATCCGCGGGACCATCCCGCCCGCATCCGCGGGACCATCCCGCCCGCATCCGCGGGACCATCCCGCCCGCATCCCAGGGGGGCCAGACCCCGCCGCCTCCGGGGAACCATAGCACGCACAGTATGGTTCATTGAACGGAACAGCAGGTTCGGCTACCAATTCCAAACATGCGCCCCTTGCCGATACTGAGTGCCGTTTTCCTGATCGCGGCGACCCCTGTGGCGACCCAGGCGTTCGCCCAGGTCACCGTTGATTTGCATGCGTTGCAGGCCTTGCCGGATCGTCCCGCGCCAAGCCGCCCGACGCGTGCCGCACCATCGTCCCCATCGGCACCGACGCCGGCACCCACACCAGCGCCCGTGACAGCGGCGAAACGGGAGGCACCGGCCGTGGAAACCCCTGCCACGCCGCAACCGGCATTGCCGGAAAATGTGCCGGATACCGCGTCGATCAACCCGATCGCGCCACCCGAACCACCCGCCGGAGCGGCTCCACCACCGCCTCCCCCGGTTTCCGCCAAGGCCGCCACGACCGCGGAGGCCACCACCGTCGGGCTGCGGCTGACGTTCGTGGCCGAACAGTCCGACCTGAGTCCCGAGAGTATCGGATCGATCAAGGAACTGGCCGCCAAGGCGCCACCCGGCGATGATACGACGTTCAATGTGATGGCCTATGCACCCGGCAAACATGACGATCCATCGACCGCCCGCCGGATTTCCCTGTCGCGCGCCATGGCCGTGCGCAGCGCACTGGTCGCCAATGGCGTGCCGTCCGCCCGCATCTTCGTACGTGCCCTTGGCGAGCAATACGGCGACGGACCGCCGAACCGGGTCGATATCGACGTGACCGGTTCCACCTCGGCCGCCGCACGATGACCCGCCCCTCCGGCTACCTCATTCGAATGCTGGTATTCCTTCTGGCGGTTGGGATCGTCGCCGGCCTGCTGTCGCCGGTCCTGATCACGGCGTTCGACAACAACCCGGTGCTGAACAGCCTGATCCTGCTGATCCTGCTGCTGGGGATCGGCTGGAACCTGAATCAGGTGCTGCGACTGCGCCCGGAAGTCACCTGGCTGGAAACCTATCAGACCTCGCGCAGCCGGATCGCCGCCCTGCCCTCGCCAAAGCTGCTGGCGCCGATGGCAAGCATGCTGTCGATGCGCGAAGGCCGGGACAGCGGACGACATTTCACCCTGTCCACCACCGCCATGCGAAGTCTGCTGGATGGACTTGCCTCGCGTCTGGATGAAAGCCGCGAACTCTCCCGTTACATGACCGGGCTGCTGATCTTCCTGGGTCTGCTTGGCACGTTCTGGGGGCTGTTGAAGACCGTTACCTCGGTGTCCGACGTGATTGCCGGCATGTCGATGGGCAACGGCGACATGAACCTGATGTTCGAGCAGTTGAAAAGCGGCCTCGCCCGCCCGCTCGCCGGCATGGGCACTGCGTTCTCGGCCAGCATGTATGGCTTGGCCGGCGCGCTGGTGCTGGGTTTTCTCGATCTGACGGCGGGTCAGGCGCAGAACCGGTTTTTCAATGAACTGGAGGAATGGCTCGCCGGCCTGACCCGTCTGTCGTCGGGCGTGTTGTCCGAGGGTGAAGGTTCCGTTCCCGTCTATGTCCAGGCGCTGCTGGAACAGACCGCCGAGAACATGGAAGGCCTGCAGCGCGTCCTGAGTCGCGACGAAGACGGGCGCGCGCAGGCCAACCAGGCCATGATTACATTGAATGAGCGGCTTGGTACGCTCGCCGATACGATGCGCGCCAACCAGCACCTGATGCTGCGGATCGCCGAGACGCAAACCGCGCTGGCGCCGGCGCTGCAACGGCTTAGCGACCTGCAGGGCGACGATGCCAGCCGGGCACATCTGCGCAATATCGAGGCGTTTTTGCAGCGCCTGTTGACGGAGAGTGAACAGGGCCGATCCCGAGCGACCGCCGATCTGCGGAACGACCTGCGGCTGCTGACCCGCACGGTCGCCGCGCTCGCCGAACCGCCGCGGTAGCCGGCCTATGGCGGGGCGCATCCGCAGGAACAACGGCGGCAACGGATTGGACGCGTGGCCCGGCTATGTGGACGCGCTGTCCACGCTGCTGATGGTCATTATCTTCGTGCTGCTGGTGTTCGTGCTGGCACAGGCATTCCTGACCGTCGCCCTGACCGGCCGCAGCCATGAATTGGACAAGGCCAACCAACAACTGAGCGCCCTGGCCGACGCGCTGTCGCTGGAGCGTGGGAAGTCGGCGGAACTGCAATTGTCCGTCTCCCAACTCGGCGCGCAATTGGCCGCCCGATCCGCGGAGCGCGACAAGCTGGCGTCGCAGTTGTCCGATGCGAACACCGCCGTCCAGGCAGCCAACGCCGCCAGTGCCAGACTGCAATCGCAACTCACCAGCACCGCGGCGCAAGCCGACGCCGCCACGCAGCAGTTGGCCGGTGCACAGAATCAGCTCGCTGAGATGAAGCGCCAGATCGCCGAGCTGGATAAGACCGTGGCGGTCGATAAGGACACGTTGCAGGCCAGGTTGTCGGATCTGGCAACCCTGGCGAACCAGGCACGCGCACTCGCGGCCTTGCGGGACGAACTGGAAAAGCAGGCGCAGGACGCCGCCGCCCGTGCGATGACGGAGCAGCAGCGGCGCGAAGCCGTGCAGGCACAGCTTATCGATGAGAAGAAACTGGGCGACAGTGCCAGGGCGCAGATCGCGCTGCTGAACCAGCAGATCGACCAGTTGAAAAGCCAGTTGGCGGCCATCGCGGCCAGCCTGGATCTGCAGCAACAGGCCGGCAAGGACAAGGACGCGCAGATCGCGAACCTTGGCCAGAAACTGAACGTGGCACTCGCGGCGAAGGTCGAGGAACTGACGCAGTATCGCAGCGAATTCTTCGGCAAGCTGCGCGCGCTGCTGGCCAACCGCTCCGGCATCCAGATCGTCGGCGACCGTTTCGTATTCCAGAGCGAAGTGCTGTTTCCGGTGGGAAGCGCCGACCTGACCCAGGCCGGAGTCGCGCAGATGACGACGCTGGCGGTGACGATCAAGGACATCGCCTCGGAAATCCCGCCCGATCTCCACTGGGTTCTGCGAGTGGACGGCCACACCGACCCGCAGCCGGTGAAGGGCGGCCAGTTCGCCTCTAACTGGGAGCTTTCGGCCCAGCGGGCGATCACGGTGGTGAAGCTGCTGATCGCCGACGGTGTGCCGGCGGAGCACCTGGCGGCGACAGCGTTCGGCGAATACCAGCCGTTCGGCCCGGGCGACACGCCGGATGCCTATGCGAAGGACCGCCGGATCGAACTGCGCCTGACGGATCGGTAGGGCTGCTGAAACACGAAAGGCCCCGGAACGAATTCCGGGGCCTTTCCATTGTTGTGTGCGTCCGTTGCCGGACCGGAGTATTTTACGCCGACGGGTGTGCGCCGACGATCCAGGTCAGGGCGACGGAAGCCACGGAACAATGAGACACTGGATCACCTCCTTTCGGTTGTTGCTACGACCCCTTCAGCATGCACGCGATTCGCGCTGCGGTGCAAGAAAATCCGGTTGGCGTTTGTCGGTGCGGTTTCAGAAGGATAAGCGGACACGAAGTTGCACGGAGTGCCCACGAAGTTTCACGAAGGAGGCATTGGGCGCTTCGCGCGGACGCCGGCCCGAAGACTGGGGTATGACGACTGGGGGTATATGGTTCCTGCTTCGTGAAACTTCGTGTCCACTTCAACCCGCCGCCGAAACAACCCCAGCCCCAAAAGGCCCAGCACGAATCCGACCTCTTTGCCGAAGCTGCAAACCTTCGCCAAACTCCAGTCAGATCGCCCACAGGAGTGAAACCCATGGTCCAAGGCATCCACCGCTATCCCCCGATGGATCGGGTCATCTACGGCATCCCCCTGGCTCAGGCGCTGGCGGATGAGGTCGCGCGCCTCGACGCAAGGGCCGTGTATGTCATGGCCAGCGGCACGCTGAACCGCGAGACGGATGTGATCGACACGGTCCGCCAGGTGCTGGGCAACCGCCTGGCCGGGGTTTGCGCCAAGGTCGGCGCCCATACGCCGCGCATCGACGTCGTGGCCGCGGCCAACGAAGCCCGGGCGGCGAAGGCGGATTTGATCCTGACCGTGGGTGGCGGGTCGGTCACCGACGCGGCCAAGATGGTCGGCCTGTGCCTAGGCAACGACGTCACCAGACCCGAAGATCTGGACCGGTTTCGCGCCATTGTCACGCCGGACGGAAAAACCGAGCGGCCACCGGTCAATGCACCATCGGTCCGCTCGATCGACGTGCCCACGACCTTGTCGGCCGGCGAATTCACCCCTTTCGCCGGCTGCACCGATACCGCTCGGAATGTGAAGGAAAGCTTCGGCCATGCGTTGATGATGCCGCAGGCGGTGATCCTCGACCCCGCCGTGACAATCCACACGCCGGAGTGGTTGTTCCTTTCGACGGGTATCCGGGCGGTTGATCATGCGGTGGAGGACATCTGCTCGATCAATCCCACACCGTTCTCGGATGGCATGTCGTTGCAGGCGTTGCGGCTGCTGTCCGCCGGCCTGCCCGCCGTGAAGGCCAACCCCGGCGATCTGGACGCGCGTCTGAACTGCCAACTCGGCGCCTGGATGTCGATCATGGGATCGCAGAACGGGGTCGCCAAGGGCGCCAGCCATGGGATCGGCCATGTGCTGGGCGGCACCGCGCACGTTCCGCACGGCTACACGTCCTGCGTGATGCTGCCGGTCGTCCTGCGGTTCAACGAACCAGTCAATGCCGAACGGCAACGCTGGGTCAGTGAGGCTTTGGGACGCCCGAACGACAGCGCTGGCGATGCGGTCGCGGCGCTGATCGCCAGCCTGGGCTTGCCTGGAACACTGCGCGATGTCGGCGTGAAGCCGGAGCAACTGGACGGGATCGCGGTGGAATCGATGCACGATCGCTGGGTCCATTCCAACCCTCGCAAGATCGACGGGCCACCGGCCGTGCGTGCCTTGCTGGACGCCGCCTGGTAGCCCGCCTGACACGCTGCCGATCGTCCGCGCCTCATCGATGCCCGGTATCAGCCGCCTTTCAGCGAATCCATCGCGCCCTTCACCATGCGGGCATCCTCGCCGTCGGCCGGAAGCTTCGCCAGCAGGCGGGTCCAATAGGTCCGAGCTTCGGCCGGGTGAGCATCACGGGCGGCGGCGATGCCCAAATACCAAAGGACCTCGGGCTCTTCCGGTGCCATGGTCTCCACTTGACGCAAGATCGCAAGGGCCCGCGACGGCAGCACGTCGTCTGGCTTCAATCCGCCCAACAGCCCATCGACCGCCTGTAGGCGGATCCCAAGCTCATTGGGTTTCAGGGCAATCGCATGGTCGTACGCATCCGCTGCCTTATCGCGCTCTTTCATAACCGAATAGGCACGTCCCAGCCGCATCCAGCCGTCTGGATCGTTCGGTTCGGCTTTAAGCCGATCCGCCAGCTTCGAAACCATAAGTGCGATCATGGCCTTCTGTTCGCCCTCCGGCATTCCGTCCATCGCCGCCATGGCGGCGTCGTCCGTATCCTCCGCCGGCGTCCCCTTCGCCAAGGCGGGCATAGCGACTCCCGCCGCCCTGGCGGCCTCGGCGATCCGCTTGACGACCTCATCGCGCATCGGCGAGTCCTCGGGAATTTCGCCAAGCAGGGTTTGAAATTCGTCGATGGCCTTTCGCGGTTCGCCCGCCTGCCCGGCCGCGACGCCCATGTAATAGCGCGCGACGTCCTCCTTGGGGTCGGATTTCAATGCCGCCAAAAACGCATCATGCGCGGCCGGCGTCACGATCCCGTCTGCTTGCAGGACCAGCATTTCGCCCAGGCCGGACTCGACGTCCGCACCCGTGCGACCTAGTGCCATCGCGTGCCGGTAGCCATCCACCGCCTCGTCCCAGTGTCGGGTGGAACCGGCGGTTCGCGCATATAACAACCAGCCATCTGCATCCGAGGGGTTGGCCTTAAGCTTATCGCCAAGTTTCCCCAGCGCCCGGGCCAGGTCGTTATGTCCAGCCGGCGGCGCGCCTGATCCGGCGGAAGGTTCACCGGCCACCGCCGACCGGGCGGAAAACGGTGTGTCGGGAATCGCGGGAGCACCCATCAACACATAGACACCAACCGAACCCGCGAGAGCGAAGGCGGTCAGGCCCGCAGCCAGCATCGGACTGCGGCCGTCGCGGTCAACCGATGCCCCATCGGGGTGCGAATCGGTCGCCAACAGCCGTCGTTGGATATCCAGCCGCGCGGCCACGGCTTCGGCGTCGGACAGGACACCGCGGGACGCATCGCGATCCAGCTCTCGTAACTGGTCCAGATATACAATCCGATCGAAATATCGTCGTTCCACAAGCGGCCGGGATCGGCGGAGCAAAGGGAATACAAGTACCAACAGCGCGGTGCCCGCCACACCAGCCAGCAATACAATCAGCACTATCGCGACCCTCCAGACCACTGTGGGATGTCAAACCGTATGAAACGAGTGGGGCGGAATCACCCGCCGCCCGGCGGCTTGTGCCCCGCGGCCACATCCAGATCATTGACCTGGATCAAGGCGCTCATCGGCGCGTATCCGTAATATCCCGCCAGATAAGCGCAACGGAAATCCCGTTATATGATCTAGTACAGCCACACCCTTACGGTACGACGATGCGCTGACGACATGACCCGCGCCGCGAAATGCAGGCGGGCCGCCGAACGAATTGGTTTGTGCATGCTTATTCCATTGAAGCTCGATCGGGGACAGCCGTTACAACAGCAACTATACGATCAACTGTACCAGTTGATCGGTTCAGGTCGCCTTGCCGCCGGTACCCGCATGCCATCGACCCGCATGATGGCCGAGCAGTTCTCGGTCTCACGCATAACGGTACTTTTGACCTATCAGCGGCTGATCGCCGAGGGCTGCCTGGCGACAGTCCCTGCCCAGGGGACATTCGTTTCGCGTCTTCCGGAGCAGCAGCCACGCATTCCCATCGCCCCCGCCGCGGGCCAGGGGCGCCAGCCCGTCCGAACCGCTGGGAGACCGGACTGCCGATTGTTCCCATCCGGCCGTTGGCGCACATTGATACGAGAAGCACTGGACCATCTCGGCGCCAATCTTGCCGCCGAACACGCTGATGGCGATCCGGCCCTAAGAGGGGCAATCGCCAACTGGCTATCGACCTCTCGCGGGTTGGCGGTCGATCCGGACCAGATCATCCTGGCCAACAGCCACCAGCATGCGCTGCATACCGCCACTCATTTTCTGCTGCGCCCCGGAGCGCAAGTGATCGCCGAGTCGCCCTGCGACCCCCGTACCGAGACTCTGATCGCCACCACAGGGGCGGTGTTGACCCGCGTGCCGGTTGACGAGTGGGGTCTGTGTACTGACCTTCTCCCGCCCGGGCCAGCGGCAATGGCATTGGTCACGCCGGAGCATCAACGGCCTCTCGGATCAGTGTTGAGCGAAGCCCGGCGGCATGCTCTCCTGGCATGGGCCACCGAATCCGGCGCGACCGTTGTCGCGGACGACGTCGATGGCGAATTGCGTTACGAGGCAATGGATTTTCCGCCGCTGATGGGGATGGAATCCGGCAATCGGGTTGTTCACCTGGGCGGCTTCTCGCTCTCGCTTGGGCCGGGGGTGGATATCGGGTATCTGGTTGTGCCCTGTCACATGGTGGCTGCGGCGCGGTCCGCCGCTCGCGTGATTGACTGCCATGCCAGCCGCCTGGAGTCGAGCGCGCTCGCTGGCCTGCTGGGCAGCGGGGCCTACGCAAGACACCTGCATCAGGTCCGGAAGGTTTATCTTGGACGCCGCGACACGCTGATCAGATCGCTGCGACAACGCTTCGGCGCGGATACCCATATCAGTGGGACGGCCGGTGGTCTGACGCTGGTCTGGCACTTTCCGCCCCGACTGGGGGATGCAGGCCAACTCGCCGAGCTCGCCGCTCATGAAGGCCTGGATGCGAGCCCGCTTGGACGAGCCACGATCCTGCTGGGCTTCGGCTTACCGGAGGAAAGACATATCGCCCCCGCAGTCGCCCGACTGGCCGAGGTGGTGCTTTCCGCCAAACCCGCTGTATCGCATCGGTAGCATGGCTATAACGCGCGCCTCTGGTACAGCAGGGCGAAGTGCCCGGAACACGCTGCGGCTATCATGACCCCAATATCAACAGCCAAGCCTGGTATCATTAAATTCCAGCAATCTGGGGCTACAGCCACGCTCACGAACGCGCGACTGTCACGTTGATACCGGCCCTGCGTGGGGCCGGGCCAGGCCGCATCGCGCGGACTGGGGCTAACGTGAAGGTCGAACGACGATCATGTCGAACATTGCTCCGCCGTCTTCCCCCCGCCGATCGTGGTTGACCGCCTGTGTCTATTGGGCACTTGAGCGATGGAAACTGCTGCTGAGCATGCTGGGCGCCGCGGCGTTTGGCTGGGGCGTGTTCGCCTCCTGGATTTCGGTGATCGAATACACGAACCACACTGAGTTCTGCATCACCTGCCATGTGATGAAGGACACGGTTTACCCGGAATACAAGGAATCGAAGCACTTCAAGAACCCGTTCGGCGTGCATGCCGGCTGCCCGGATTGCCACGTCCCGCAGTATAGCTGGATCGCCGAAGCGGAAGCCAAGGTCGGCACCATCAAGGAACTTTATGCCTTCTTCTTTGGTGGCATGAGTCACGTCGAGAATTTCGAGAAAATCCGCCCCGAATTGGCAAAGGAAGTGTGGGCGAAGTTCGCCGCCACCAATGCCCGTGAGTGCCGTCACTGTCATGATTACTCCAGCATGGTGTTTGCCGACCAGAAGCCAAGCGCGGCCAGCACCCACCAGACCGCGATGACCACCAACCGTAACTGCGTCGAATGCCACAAGGGCATCACCCACAAAAGCTACGAGGAAAAGGTCGTCGAACCGGCCCCGACCTCCTTTGACGTCGAATAAGGATCAGAACGATGAAGAAGTTTACCCGATCATTTCTTCTGGCCGCCGGGACGATGTTTCCGATGGCCGCCCACGCCGCCATCGACTGGGGCAGCGTCAGCGGCAAGGACATCGTTCTGTTCTATCCCGGTCAGGCATCCTGGGAATGGGCGCTGACGCCATCCGACATGTCGGGCGCGGACGATTTCCGCAAGGGCAAGAACTGCGATGTTTGTCATATCGGTGAGGAAAAGGACATGGGTCCGCAGATCGTCACCGGCAAGCCGCGCTTGTTCAAGACCGGCGAGAAGCCGCCGATCGAGCCGACCCCTATGCCCGGCAAGCCGGGCGGATTCCCGGCCACGGTGAAGGTCGCCAACGACGGCACCAACCTTTACGTGCACCTGGAATTCAACGAGGGCGCCCAACCGGACGCGAAACAGGACCCGGCCTTCGCCACCAAGGTCACCGTGATGTTCGACAACGGCAAGGTGCCAGAGGCGAATCGCGGCGGCTGCTTCGCGGCCTGCCATGACGACTCCGCGGGCATGGCCAGCGGCGCCGGCGCCAACCGTACGATGTACCTGCCGCGCACGCATGCGAAGATGACCCGCCAGGGTGGCGGCGATGCGCTGAAAGGTGCCGACGATCTGGCGAAACTAAAGGCCGATGGCTACCAGTTGGAGTTCTGGCAGGCATCGCTGAACCCGGGGCAACCCGCCAAGGCCACCGCCGAGATCGTGTTCGACAAGCGCGAGGTCGTCAGCCCCAATTTGGTGACAGCGGAAGCCAAGCAGACCGGCGGCGTGTGGTCCGTGACGCTCAGCCGTCCGCTTCAGGCGGCGGCGCCCTATAGCAGCATTGTCGCTGGCGGAACCTACTACATTGGTTTCGCCATCCACTCCGGCCACACGGCACGTCGTTTCCACTACGTGTCCTATGAGCGGACGCTGGCGATCGACAGCGGCACCGCCGACCTTGTGGCCATGAAGAAATGATCACGCGCACCTTCTCCGTCATGGCGAAAGCAACATGAAACGACATCTGCAATGGGTATTGCTCTGCGGGATCGGATTGGCCTTCGGCGCCTTTCCCGCGAAGGCCGAGACCACGGCGACACCCCAGCAACTGGGGTTCGCCGCGGAAGGCGAAAAAACCTGCCTGAAATGCCACGACGAGCAAAAGGTGGTTCCCATTCTGCAAACCCCGCATGCGGTGAAGGGCGACCATCACTCGCCGTTCGGCCAGGCTGGTTGCGAGTCCTGTCACGGCGCCAGCCCCGATCATGTCGCCCGCAAGGTCAAGTTCCCGACCGTGGTGTTCAAAGGACCCAACATCTCTCCGGTCGATGTGCGTAATCAGCAATGCCTGAGCTGCCACCAATCCGGACTGCGGATGAACTGGCAGGGTAGCCAACACGCCACCAACGACGTTGCCTGCACCAACTGCCATACCATCCATGTCGCCAAGGATCCGGTTCTGGTGAAAGCCACCCAACCGGAGAAGTGCTTCACTTGTCACGCGGAGCAGCGCGCTGACGCAAGCAAGTATTCGCACCATCCGATCAACGAGGGCAAGGTGGTCTGCTCCGACTGCCACAACCCGCACGGTTCGGCCGGTCCGAAGTTGCTGAAAGAATTCACCGTCAACGAGACCTGCTACAACTGTCACGCTGAAAAGCGCGGACCGTTGCTGTGGGAACACGAGCCGGTGCGCGAGAATTGCCTGAATTGCCATACGCCGCATGGGTCGACCCAGGCGCGTCTGCTGATCCAGCGCCCGCCGTTCCTGTGCCAGGAATGCCACGCCAACAGCGGTCACCAATCGCAAATGCTGGGGGGCCAGAATCTGGCCGGTCAGCTTTCCGCCAACGTGCGGATGATGGCTCGGGGCTGCGTGAACTGCCACTCGAATATCCACGGTTCAAACAGTCCTATCGGGACATTCTTCACACGCTAGGCAAGGAGGACACGAGTATGACAATCGTACGGTCTCTCAGAGCCGCACTGGGCGCGAGTGTGTGCCTCCTGCCGCTACAGGCACTGGCACAAAGCGATGACTTCGACCTTGGCGACAAGCCGCCGGCAAGTGCCGCGGCGACCCAGCCGCCAAGTAACTGGATCGATATCGGGGGACAATACAACAGTAACCGATCCTATTACCTTAACCGATTCACTGGAGCGGTGAACCCGGGATTCTACGGGATCGGCGACTTTCACGTCGCCGATCGGGATGCCTGGGACTCCGGAGGAACGAAATACTGGTCGATGGACGGCAGGGACATGGGTTTCGACAGCCGTTCCTTTATTCTGAAATTCGGACAGCAAGGCACCTGGGGCATCGGGGTTTCCTATGACGGAATTCCCTATGAGGCTCAGGATGATTTCCACAGTATCTGGAACACCTCCGGAGGCTCGGCCGTCGCACCAGGCAGTATCGCACTGAACCGATACCCCAGAACCGCGCAATACCCGGCCGTGACTTCGGTGGGCAATCCAATTGTGGTCAACGGCACGGTCTTGCCGGCAATCTTCTACCCGTTGCCCAGTGCGACGACCGGCGCCGCCCTTTATGACTACAACCTGGCCCTCAGACGCGACGTCTTCACGGGCACGGGCAAGTATCAGTGGGGTGACTGGACCATCACCGGTTCGATCCGGCATGAGCACAAATCCGGCTATCAAGCCAATTCACTGGAAATCGGCGGCACCGTGGGGCTGACCGGCACCGGAACGGGGGCGGCGAAGAACACGGCGCCGATAGCCGGACTGACCAGCGGGCTTGGTTACTTCGCCATGCCAATCGACTGGGACACAGACCGCTATGACCTGACGGCCGCTTACAGCACAGACAGGCTACAAGTCCAATTCGGCTACATGTTCAGCAATTTCCGGGACAACATCACGGAGTTCAACGCACAGAACCCGTTCGCACTCGGTGCGGTCGGGGCAACAGGCAATTTCTCCGGGGTCGGCGCAACGCTAGCTGGGATAACGGCCCCTTATTCGCTGCCGCCATCGAACAATGCGCAACAAATCAGGGCTATGGTCGGCTATAACGTCAGCCCAACGACCCGGGTGAACGCCAACTTCGCCTATGGTTTGCAAATGCAGAACGCCGCCTATGCCACTGGGACCGGCTACCCGGGACAAAATCTTTCTCAACCGCAGGCCAGTTTCGACGGCCTGGTGCAAACCCTTTACGGCAACGTCGCGGTCGTCACACAGCCGATGCCTAAGGTGGATTTTCGCCTGTCCTACACAATCGATGACCGGGACAATCAGAGCCCAAGAAGCGCTTATATAGATAACACCCGCAGCAGTTTGGCGACCGGTCAGGATTGTTCCTACAGCGGCGGGCGTTGCTTCAACCTTCCCTATAGCTATCAGCACCAAACGATCAGTGCAGAGGCCGGATACCGGATTCTGCCGCAAACGAAACTGACCCTTAACGACACGTTTGAAACCACCTACCGGAGCTTTGCGGACGCGTCGTTCGTCACCTCGAACACCGCTACAGTGAAGGTGCGGACCCAACTGGACGACGATCTGTTCGGCGCGATCAGCTATGCCCACCAGGACCGCAATGCCAACAACTACGTCAATGGCAACACATGGCAGTTGTTGACCAACGGCGGGGTGAATGCAGATACGCCGCCGAATTTCCTGATGTATTTCGAAGCATCGCGGAAGCATGACGAACTGAAGGGTACGCTGGATTACTCGCCCGTGCATTCAGTGAACACTACCCTGATGGCGAAGATTTCCAACGATAACTACCTGAACAGCTCCAATGGCTTGCGGAACAACTTCAACTTCCAGATCGGCCCGGATGTGTCGTGGGATATTTCCCCGGGCCTGACGACCCACGGATACTACACCTTCCAACAGGTGTATTATGAGCAAAGCAGCGTCTATAACTCGGCGGGTAACGGGCTCTGCGCGACCTGCACAGGGTACTATGTGCCATGGATGAACCAGACGACTGACTCAGTTCATACTATCGGCATCACGATGGACTGGCAGGCCATCCCCGATGTGCTGAAGTTCAGCATGAACTACAATTTCTCCTACGGCGACACAGCCTATGCCTTGGGTGATGGTATGGCGGTGATCGGCGGCGGTCAGACCAGCCAAACGACCGTCGCGAACCTCAGCCTGCAACCACTGCCGAACGTGACCTCGATGCTGAACCTGCTCAGCCTTCGCGGCGAATACACGTTCCGGCCAAACTGGAGCGTCATCTTCGGCTATGCTTTCGAGCGCTTCTCCTACAAGGATTTCATGAATGGCGTCAGTTCCACGAACTATGCCAATGCGATCCTCCCGGGGACACTCAATCCGAACGACTCCGTGCATGTGCTCGGGGCTGGGATGCGCGTTCGGTTCTGATCGACACCCGAACGCGCGACGTTATGGTCCGGATTGCCCGGGCCATAACGATTCCGGGGACCTGAACCGTCCCGGCTTCTACAGATACCCTGCCCCGGCCTCTTCGGCGAAGCGCCCCGGATCGCCTTCCCACACGATCCGGCTGTGCTCTATCACATAGACCCGGTCGGCATGGGGAAGCGCGAAGGTCACGTTCTGCTCGCCCAGCAGCACCGTGATGTCGGTGGTCTGCCGCAACGTCTCCAGCGCCTTCGACAACTGCTCCAGAATCACCGGCGCCAGCCCCAGCGTGGGCTCGTCCAGGATCAGCAGCTTGGGCTTCATCATTAGCGCCCGAGCAATGGCGAGCATTTGCTGTTCGCCGCCGGAGAGCGTTCGGGCGGCCTGATTCTGGCGGGACTTCAGGATCGGGAACAGATCGAACAGCCAGTTCAACTGCTTGGTCGCATCTTCCACTGTCTGGTGCTGGCCGCCGAGGTCCAGATTCTCCCGCACCGACATGTCGCCGAACAACTCGCGGGTTTCCGGGCACTGCACGATGCCGTCGCGGGCGATCCCGCCGGGGGTCTTGCCGGCCAGGGTTTGACCGCGCCACTCCACCGTGCCGGAATGGGGCACAAGGCCGGAGACGGCGTTGAACAACGTCGTCTTACCGGCACCGTTCAGGCCGACGACCGAAACGAACTCCCCTTCCCCGACATGGATCGAGACGTCTTCCAGCGCCGTGGCCTTGCCGTACAGCACACCCAGGCCGCGCACGTTCAGCAGCGGCGTGCGATCCTTGCCCTCGCGTTCCGGACGGACGGCGGTTTCGATCTTGCCGCCCAAATACACACGGCGGACAGTCTCGTTGCGCATCACCTCCTCGGCGCTGCCCTCGGCGACATACTCGCCCAGGTACATCGCCAGCACGCGGTCAACCAGCGCGGCGACGCCCTTCACATTGTGATCCACCAACAGCACCGCATGCCCTTCCGCTCGGAAGCTCGCGATCAGGTTGGAGAAATCAGCCACTTCCCCGGAGGTCAGACCGGCGAACGGTTCATCGACCAGCACGACCTTGGGATTGCGGGCGATCGCCTTCGCCAATTCCAGCCGGCGCAAATCAGCGAACGGCAGGGTGCGCGGCAGGCGATGCATCACCGCCGACAGCCCCACGCGCGCGGCGATCTCTTCCGCCCGCCGGGTGACGCCGTGGTCGGTCGCCAGCATCAGCAGGTTGTCCGGCAGCAGCGCCAACTTGATATGCTCCAGGATCGTCTGGCGCTGTAGTGGGTGCGAGTGCTGGAAGACGATGCCGACCCCCTGGCGGGCGATCCGGTGGGTCGGCCAACCGGCGACGTCGATGCCGCTCAGCTTCACCGAACCGGCGTTCGGCCGCTCGATCCCCATGATGCACTTCATCACGGTGGACTTGCCGGAGCCGTTGGGCCCGATCAGGCCGAGGATTTCCCCGGCGTTGATGGTGAACCCGATATCCTTGACCGCGACCAGGCCGCCGAAGCGCTTGGTGAGGCCGGAAACTTCCAGAAGCGCGCTCATTCGCGGCCTCCCGATTGCAGAATTCGGCCCATAAAGCCACCAGGGAAGAACAGAATCACCACCAGGGCGACGGCGGACACCACGAAGGTGGCCAGTTGGCCCAACGGCCGCAGGATTTCGCCCGCGCCGATCAGGAAGATCGCCCCCAGCGCGGCGCCGATGATGGTGCGCCGGCCACCCAGCACGGCGGCGATGATGACGTTCACGCCGACGGCGATATCCACGACGGTGCCGACCGAGGCGGTGCCCATGTAGAAGATCAGCATCGCGCCGGCCAAACCGGAAAAGAACGCGCTGATGCAGAACGCCGCGAGCTTGTGCTTGGCGACGTTGAAGCCCAACGCCGCGGCCTCGGTGGCATTCTGGCCGCTGGCTTGCAGGATCAGCCCGACCGGCGATTGCGCCAGCCCGAACAGAATGGCACCGCTGACGGTCATGAAGACCAAGGCGTAGTAATAGTTGGTATTGTCGTCGATCGACAGCACGTCGGGCAGGTCGAGCCCGATCTCGCCGCCGGTGATGCCGGCGAACAGCACGATCATGTTCTGTAGCAGTAGCACCGCCACCAGGGTGACGAGACCGAAGTACGGTCCGGTCAGGCGGAGGGCCGGCACCGCCAGAACAGCACCGGCGATGACCGCGGCGAACGCGCCAGCCACCAGGCAGGCCGGGATCGGCCATAGCCAATAGTGGTTGAGAAGAGCGGCCGTGTAGGCGCCAATGCCGATCAGGAAGCTGGGGCCGAAGTTGACCTCGCCGGCGAAGCCGAACAGCAGGTCCCACGACATGGCGAACACGGCATAATAATATGCCAGCGTCAGCAGCCCCAGGATGTAGCCGTCAACGCCCAACGGCAGCAGGGCCATAACGATCAGCGCCGGGACGGCGAGCTGGAAGGTGCGAGAGCGTATCATCGTCTATCTCCTCCCCAGCAGGCCTTGCGGCCGCAGATAGACCACCAGGACCAGAAGCAGCAGCACCGGCACCGTGCGGATAGACGGGGACACCAGATAGGCGGTCATCGTTTCCAAATAGCCCACAACGTAAGCGGCGATCAGCGAGCCGGAGACGCTGCCCAGCCCACCCAGCACGACGATGGAAAAGGCGCTGGCGGTGAGCGTGCCGGCGTTGGCGGAACTGACGCCCAGGAAGGCGCCCAACAGCACGCCGGCGATGCCGGCCAGGATGCCGTAGATCGCCCAGACCAGCACGTAAATGTTCGACATCTCAAACCCCAGCAGGGTCAGCCCGCGCGGATTCATCGAGGCCGCCAACAGCGACTTGCCGGTGCGGGTGCGGTTGACCAGCAGATACAGCAACCCGATCGCGCCCCAGGACAGCGCGGCGGTGAGGATCTCATTCCACGGGGTGCGAACGCCCAGGATCATCACCACACCGTCCACCAATGGACGCACGGTCTTGGGGTTGTCGGTAAACAGGTAGGCCACCGCTTCTTGCAGCATGATGCCCCACAGCAGCGTGCCGGTGAGCACGAAGATCTCTTTCTCCTCCTTCGGGATCGCGCCCGAGTTCTGGATCGGCCGGACGATCACGCTGTAGGTGAAGAATGCGCAGGCCAGGGCAGCGGCGACGCCAGCCAGGGCGCCGAGATATGCGCCCGCGCCGAATGTGCCGGCCACCCACCAGGCGATGACCGCGGCCACCACCATGATCGCGCCATGCGACAGGTTCAGCACGCCGGAAACACCAAAGATCAGGGTGAAACCGGTCGCGCCGAGTGCGTAGAGACTGCTGATCGCGAAGCCGTCGATCAGGATCTGCAAAGCGAGCATGGGACTCCGTGTGTTCTTTCCGCCATGACCCGGCGTACAATCTTCGTCATGGCCGGGCGCGTGTCCCGGCCATCATCTTGTCAAACGCCGAAGCGCGGGCGGCCGGGACAAGCCCGGCCATGACTGGCGAGTGAAAAAGCCTCGCCAGTCACCCCCTTATTGCGGCAGCTTGGTGAACGCCGGGAACACCATCTTGCCGGTCGCGACGTTCGCCGGCCAGATCGTCACCGGATTGCCGTTCTGCCACTGCACCATCAGGCCGGTGATGTAGCCCTCGCCGATCTTCATGCCATGCGCGAACGTGTTGTCCTTCGGCAGGAATTCGATGCGGCCGATGGTGCCGACATAGTCGGTCTTTTCCATTGCCTCGACCATCTTGTCCGGGTCCGTACCGCCAGCCTTGCGGATCGCCTCGGCCCACATGAACACCTCGTCGTAGGACTGATAGGCGGCATAGCCCGGCAGGCTGCCGTACTTTTCCTTGTAGGCCTTGGCGAACGGAATGGTCTTCGCGGTTACCGCGACATCCGGCGCCGCGACCATGTTGAAGATCACGCCATCGGCCGCGCCGTTGGTATCTTTCCAGAAGGTCGCATTGGTCGCCTGGCTGGCAATGCCGTACATCGGCATCGGCACTTGCTGCTGCTGCCACTGCACCGTCGGCTGCACACCGACATGGCTGATGCCGGTGACGATCACGTCCGGCTTCTCACCTTCGATCTTGTTGAAGATCGGGGTGAAGTCGGTGGTGTCAGGCGACAGACGGATATGGTCCAGGACCTTCAGCCCGCTGGCGGGCAGGCACTTCACGTATTCCTCGTCCAGCGGGATCGTCCAGGCGGCATCCTCGCTCATGATCACGGCGGTCTTCATCTTCAGGTCGTTGACCATCAGGGCCTTGCCGGCCTCGCAGACCACGTCCGAGAGCTGGGTCGATGCCAGATAGCCATGGAACACGTATTTCATGTGATCGTAATCGTCATGCACGCGCTTGGTGATCTCGTTGCTGGCCGCACCCGGCGTGATCAGCGGCATCTTCAGGCGGCCGGCCCAAGGCTCCAGCGCCAGCACGACTTCCGAGATATAGGACGCGATCACGGCAGCCACCTTATCCTGCTGCGCGGCCCGCTGGAATGCGCGCACCGCATCGGCGGCGGAGCTATGGTCGTCGTAATCGACGATCTCAATCATGCGGCCGTTGACGCCGCCTTTCGCGTTGATTTCCTCGGCGGCCATCTTGGCGGCATTCGGAATGCCGACGCCACTGATGGCCGAGGTTTCGGCGATGACACCGATCTTGATCGGATCCGCCGCCCGGGCGGCCGGAGCCGCGAATGCCAGTCCGAATGCGGCGCTAGCGATGCCAATCTTATGCGTAATCCGCATGGTCCGTTTCCTCATGTGTCCCTACGACTGCCGCGACGTTTTCACGGCGATCGTTAAATGCTTGATCGGCTTCGACAACGCAACCCGATTTGTTGCCAAAATCGCCGTCGCGGTCTGGTTGGCTGCGTCATTCTCGCAATGTTTCGCCGCCCGTCATGACAAATGCCAATAAGCCGCCTAACGGGACGCCTTTGAAAGCGGCAACCGGACCGTTTCCTTCAGCCGGTCCAGCACGATGGAGGACCGCACGCGCCCCACCGTATCGTGCGCGAGCAAAACGTCATTGACCAGAATCGACAGATCTTTCAGATCGCGAACGACGATTTTCAGCAGATAATCGGCGTCGCCCGTCAGGGCGTAGGCCTCCTGCACCTCATCAACGCCGGCGACCAGATCGCGGAACGCTCGGGCATTGTCGCGGCTGTGCGTGGCCAGCGTCACGTTAACGAACACCAACAACCCAAATCCCAGCGCCTCGGCCGCCAGATCGGCCCGATAGCCGCGGATCAGGCCCGAAGCCTCCAGTGCCGACCGCCGGCGGGAGCATTGTGAGGGTGATAAACCGATCCGCTCCCCGACCTCCTGGTTGGTCAGGCGGCCATTGTCCTGAAGCGCGGCCAGCAGCCGCAGATCGAAACTGTCGAGGATTTCTTGCATGATTTGTCCAATAATTGCATGATTTGTGCCTTTCATAGCGGATTTTGTCGCAAAATGCACAGCAATTGCCGACGTTTTGAGTGACCATGCGGGCTTCCGAAAAGGGAGATCACACCGCATGGGCCCATTCCCCCACGACGCGCCGCCCGCTCGGATTACACCCGACAACCCGGCCGGTACCGACGGCTTCGGCTTCGTCGAATTCGCCCACCCCAATCCGGCCGAACTGCATGCGCTGTTCCAGATGATGGGCTTCACCGCCGTCGCGACGCATCGCACCAAGGCAATCACCCTCTACCGGCAGGGCGATGTGGATTACCTGGTGAACGAGGAACCCGGCAGCCATGCCGCCCGGTTCGCCCAGAGCCATGGCCCCTGCGCGCCGTCGATGGCGTTCCGCGTGGTTGACGCCAAACAGGCGTTCCAACGGGCGGTGGCCATGGGCGAGGAACCCGCGCGCGAAGGTCTGGCGATGGATATCCCGGCGATAAAGGGCATCGGCGGGTCACTGCTGTATTTCGTCGATCGGTATGGCGACAAGGGCTCCGTTTACGACGCGGACTTTACCTGGATGGGTTCGCGCGATCCCAAGCCCGAGGGCCAGGGGCTTTATTACCTCGATCACCTGACCCACAACGTCGGGCGCGGCCGGATGAATGTCTGGGCCGGGTTTTATGAGCGTATCTTCAACTTCAAGGAAATCCGCTACTTCGACATCAAGGGCGAATACACCGGACTGTTCTCGCGCGCGTTGACCAGCCCTGACGGCAAGATCCGCATCCCGATCAACGAATCCGCCGACGACAACAGCCAGATCGAGGAATACCTGCACGCCTATAAAGGTGAGGGCATTCAGCACCTCGCCTGCGGCTGCCGTGATGTTTACGCGACGGTGGAAGCGCTGCGCGACCGCGGTCTTCGCTTCATGCCGGCGCCCCCCGAAACCTATTACGAACGGGTGGGCGAGCGGATCCCTGGCCATGGCGAGGACCTCGGCCGGCTGCGGCGTGGCGGGCTGCTGCTGGATGGTTCGGCGGACAGTCAGGGCACGAAGGTGTTGCTGCAGGTGTTCTCGGCCACGGTGATCGGGCCGATCTTCTTCGAATTCATCCAGCGCAAGGGCGACGAGGGCTTCGGCCACGGCAACTTCCGAGCGCTGTTTCTGTCGATCGAAGAGGATCAGGTTCGGCGAGGGGTGCTGGCGCCGATCGCCGCGAAGTAGTTTTATCCCGGCATGAAGGCACGATGAAGAAAGGGGGGAAGCAAACAATGAACGACATCGCCGCGATCTCGGTCGCCACCACCGGCTATCAGTCGGGGTTCGGCAACGGCTTCGAAACCGAGGCGCTGCCCGGCGCGCTTCCGGTCGGCCGCAATTCTCCGCAGCGCTGCGCCTATGGCCTGTATGCGGAGCAGATCAGCGGCTCCCCGTTCACCGCCCCGCGCGCGAGCAATCAGCGGAGCTGGCTATATCGCATCCGGCCCACCGTCGCGCATTGGGGCACGTTTCGTCCGGTCGATGCCGGGTTGTGGCGCACAGCCCCCGCCACCGACACCCCGACGGCCCCTGCCCCGATGCGCTGGGATCCGATTCCGGTGCCGGACGAGGCAGTGACTTTCCCGGGCGGCGTTCGGACCATCACCACGGCGGGCGATGCTGGCACCCAGGCCGGAATGGCGACCCATATCTATGTCGCCACCCGGTCGATGGTGGACGAATACTTCTATAATGCCGACGGCGAGATGATGTTCGTCCCGCAGCAAGGCACCATCCGCCTGCTTACGGAGCTTGGGGTCATTGACGCCGGCCCGGGTGAGGTCGCGGTTATTCCGCGCGGCATCAAATTCAGCGTCGAACTGCCCGGTGGGCCGGTGCGCGGTTACCTCTGCGAAAACTATGGCGGCGCATTCACCCTGCCGGAACGCGGACCGATCGGCGCCAACTGCCTGGCGAATCCGCGCGACTTCCTGACGCCAGTCGCCGCTTACCAGGATCGCGACGCGCCCTCCCGGCTGGTCGTGAAGTGGGGCGGGGCGATGTGGGAGACCGATATCGATCACTCACCGCTGGACGTCGTGGCGTGGCACGGCAACTACGCGCCGTATAAGTACGATCTGCGCCGCTTTTCCCCGGTTGGGCCCGTGGGGTTCGATCATGCCGATCCGTCGATCTTCACGACCTTGACCTCGCCTAGCGAGACGCCCGGCACGGCGAACATCGACTTCGTTATTTTCCCGGAGCGCTGGATGGTCGCGGAGAATACCTTCCGGCCGCCTTGGTACCACATGAACATCATGAGCGAGTTCATGGGACTGATTTTCGGCGTCTATGATGGCAAGACCGGGGGCGGGTTCGTGCCGGGCGGCTTCTCGCTGCATAACACGATGCTGCCGCATGGGCCGGACCGGGATGCATTTGAAGGTGCAAGTGCCGCGGATCTGAAGCCGCACAAGCTGGAGGGTACTCTGGCGTTCATGTTCGAGACTCGGTTTCCGCAGCGGGTGACCGAGTATGCGGCTGGGTTGGTACAGCCTGCTTACGGCACTTATGGCCGGGCTTTGCTGAAGCGGTTCGATCCATCCCGGCGATAGGGGGCGTTTAGCACGCGATTTGCGGACACGAAGTTTCACTGAGTATTCCACGAAGTTTCACGAAGGTAGAGTTTTGCGGTTCGCGTGGGTTCCGGTCTCGACCGGACGGGGGTAACGCTTCGTGAAACTTCGTGGGATACTTCGTGAGTCTTCGTGTCCGCTTCCCCTTTCGTCCCCCAAGCCCAAGCCGAGAAACAAGAATGACAACAAACCTCACCCGACGCGCCGCCATGACAGGTGCGGCACTAGCCCTGACCGCACCGGCCCGAGCGGCCAACGCCGTTCGCATCGGGGTCCTGACAGACGAAAACGGGCCTTACGCCGACGCTGGCGGCGCGGGGTCCGTTCTCGCCGCCCGCATGGCAGCTCAGGACTTCGGCGGTTCCGTCCTCGGCCGGACAATCGAGATCGTCCACGGCGACACCCAGAACAAGCCCGACATCGCCAGTTCCATCGCCCGGGGATGGTACGACACCGGTGTCGATGCAATCATCGACCTTCCCGTGACCCCGATCGCCGCCGCCGTGCAGCAGGTCGCGAAAGAAAAGAACCGCACGGTCATGATCACCGGCGCGGCGATCACCGAGTTCACCTCGAAGCTATGCTCACCCACCAGCAGCCACTGGGCCGACGACACCCACGCCCTGACCACCGGCGTCGCGCGTCTCATGAGCGGACCGAAGAGCCGGACCTGGTTCTTCATCACGGTCAATTTCAGCTTCGGCGAAGCACTGGAATCCATGACCGCCAAGGCGATCGAGGAAAGCGGCGGAAAAGTCGTGGGCGATGCGAAATTCCCAATCGCAAGCACGGAATTTTCGTCACAGATCCTGGCGGCACAAAGCTCCGGCGCGTCGATTATCGGGCTTGCGGCGGTGGGCAACGATCAGGTCAACCTGATCAAGCAGGCGGCCGAATTCGGCCTGCGCAAGAACGGCTTACAGTTGGCGGGATTCCTGGTCTATATCACCGACATTCACGCCCTGGGCCTGGCGGTCGCACAGGGTTTGAGCTTCCCGGCCAGTTTCTACTGGGATCAGAACGAGGCAAGCCGAGGGTTCGCGAAACGGTTCATGGCGGAGCATAAGACGGCGCCGACCAAGCAACAGGCGCTGAACTACGCCTCCAGCCTGCATTTCCTGAAAGCGATGGCACAGGCTGGGACAGACGATCCGATCGCGGTCAACAAAGCGATGCGGGCGCTGCCAGTCTCGTATTTTGGCCGCCCGGCCACGCTGCGCGCCGATGGGCGGCTGCTGACCGATGTGACGTTGTATCGTGTGAAACAACCCAGCGAGAGTCACGGTCCGTGGGACTACTATACGGATGTCGGGACTCTGCCGGCGGCAGACGCCTTCTTGCCGATGAACCCCGCCTGCGCCTGACATAAGGGCCGATCCGGTGTCTATTCGGGTGGACGAGACCCATACCGTCTCGGGCATTCTACAGACACCGGACCGGCGCGGGGATGGAGCATCCTTTCATGCCCAGCGTCGCGGTGGCACTGGCCGACATGGCAAGGACATGCAGGGTGCGGCAGCGTGGTTGGATGGGGACTAATCCGCCGCCTGCCCCACCGCTTCCGTCGTTATCGGGTCCGGATCATTACTGATCGCGTCGCTGAACGGCACGGAATCGTCACCGGGGTTGACCGCCATCTCCGCCACCGTGAACTCCACCGCCGCGACGATATGAGCCAGGTTCACTGTCGCAACCGAAGCGCCCGGCACCGGCGCACCCGGGAAATGCTTCGAGCGCCACGCCATATCAGCGCCCTCGGGCACGCCTGTAAGATCCAGCAACACGTCGAGAAGGATAACCCCCGTCTCCTACTTGCCGCGGGCGGGTTATCCGCGCGGGTATCTGCTAGCATCGGAGCTGTATTTTGCCCTGCGGGTGTGTAAACGCCTTAGCCCGCCCCATGCACCATGACGAACGCGCTGCCCGGAAGTCCGGGTAGGTCTGCCGTATGGCCGTAAGTCACGCTCAACCTTCCATTGTTAAGGTCCGCGCTGCTGTAACCCGCAAGTACGAAGCTAACCTCGGGCCGCCCCGGTGCGCTGAACACCAGATCGAGCCCCTTCGCCCCCACGGCCCCCTGATCGTCGAAGGCATGCATCGTGTAAACCGACGGCTCGATGCCCCAGACCACCGCATCGTCGAACGAGTGGAATGCGACGATCGTCGAGAAAGTCGGTGCCGAGGTAAATCGCGCGTCCATGAAGAACACATCCTGCCCGCTTCCGCCGGTCATGAATGAAGACGCCGTTCCGCCATCCAGCACATTGCTGCCGCCGGCCGAACTCACATCGATACTGTTCATGCCCGATCCCGCAACAATGAACGAATTCGGCACCGAGGAAGAGATGTTTAGATTGTCCTGTGTGATCTCGATGAACTGACGCTGCAGGCCGGGGCACGGTCCTTGGTAGCTATCCCCGGTCGAGTAGCCGTTCGTCCGCGTCGTCATATCATCCAGACCATATCCCGCTGTTGACAGCGATTTCCCGGTAATGGATGGCGTCAGCAACACTGTTCCAATGGCGCTTGCTGACGCATGAAGCTCCGGCACCCCGCTAACCATCAGGTCCGCGTACATTGTTCCGTCGCCGTAGAGAAACAACTCCTCGCTCGTCGCCCCGGTGCGCACGAACATCTCGTCTGACGCGGCCGGGGAGCCAAGCATCACCGAACTCTTCGCATCGAAAACTATCGAAGCGTGTAGAATCTTGTGAAGAAGCGGTCTCCGGATTACCAGGTTTGCCGAATGAAGTTGAATCGTCTCAGTCGTAGCAAAGTCGCCTACGTCAAACACGCTCCCGTCCCCGGTGACTGAGATAACGCCACTGCCTATCACCGCACCGAAAGTAAGCGTCGAAGCAGAAACGGTCATCGTCCCGTTGTTTTCCAGCACTCCCGGCGGCAGACTGCCCGTCCCCAGCAACCCGAAACTGATCGACGATCCCGCCGCCAGGTCGCTGGCGCCATTGACAACCAATGGACCGCTGCCCGCAGCAATCTCACTCAGATGCAATGCGCTATCGGTCAGAAAGATGCTTTCCACAGAGATCGAATTCACGAGAAGGGGCGTCGTGATCGACGCGGCGCCCCCATTGACCGCGATGATTCTGCCGACCTGCACCGGATCCGCGATCCCTCCATAATCGGGCGGGCCGACGATCTCGAAACTCGCTCCATTTAAGGGATTCACGCTCGTCCCGCCCGGCCCGTCCGGGCTGGTCCAGGCATCGCTCGGCACAGCCTTGGTCCACCAAAGGCCACTCGTGTTCTCCTGCCAGACCTGCCCTTGGACGATTGCGAGTTCCCTCACATTTCTTGTCGTCGGATCGACCACGCCCTCCGCGGCCACCTGTCCACCGATAACATTCCAAGAGACCCCCCGGGCATCCTGGACCACGCTAGAGTTTCCTCTCGCATCCACCCCCGCGATCAAGTTGTTCGACACCGGCAGCGGCGGAGCAACAAGCGTGCCCTCCGATGGAGACCAAGGATCGGAGGGACTGGCCTTGGACCACCAAAGCAACGACGAATTCTCTTGCCAGATCAGTCCATCGACATAGGCCAGTTCGATCACGCCGCTGGTGGTCTGGTCCGGCACGCTGTTCACATAGACCCGGCCACCGGCAATCCCCCACAGGTTTCCTGAGGCATCCGCGATCACACCGCCCGGGTTGGCCCGGACTACCGTCCCGCTCGCAGATACCATAAAGCCCCCTCGACTATGCCGAAGTCAGGCTAACGGCAATTCCCCTCTCTGACTCATCACTTGAAAGCGACGATTCCGGCGACAAAAGGTCACATTGCCGTATAGGATACCATGTTTGTTGCCCTATCGGCCCGCTAAACCGCCCCGTCCGCCCGCAGCGCCTCCACGGCCTGGGCATTCAACCCCAGCCATTCGCCCAGAACCGCCCCGGTATGCTCCCCCAGCACCGGCGAGGACGTCAGCATTGGCGGCTTCCCATCCACCCGCACCGGCCATCCCGGCATCTTGAAGTCGCGATGCACCGGATGCTTCATCACCTGCATGATCCCGCGCTGCTCGAAGCTGGCGTCGTTCTGTAGTTCCATCGTGTCCAGCACCGCACCCGCCGGAATGCCCGCCTCCCCCACCGCGCGCATCGCATCGTGCTTGCTGTGGGTCCGTGTCCAGGCGGCGATGACCTCGTCCACCTCCGCCTCGCGCTGAACCCGGTCCATCGGCGTCAGGTAACGCGCATCACCGATCAGATCCTCCCGTCCCACGACCTTCAGCAACCGATCCCAATGCTCCGGATTCGCTCGGCTTGTCATGATGTAAACGTAATCGTTGGGGCCGCCCGGAGCACAAGGATACAACCCCATCGGAGCGTTGTTGATCCCCACCACCTTGCTGCCACCCCGCTGCGCTGCTTTCCCGGTCAGGCCCTGGGTGGCAAAGTTGATGCGCATGTAATGCATGATCGCGTCCTGCATCGCCACTTGCAGCCGATGGCCCTCGCCGGTTTCCCGCCGCTTGTACAACGCGGCCAGGATGGTGATCGCCATCGTCATGCCGGTTCCGGTGTCGCCCAGCGAAATCCCCGGGCGCGTCGGGGGACCGTCCGGCTCCCCGGTTACGCTGAAGGTGCCGCCGCAGGCTTGGGCGATCATGTCGAAGGCGAGATTCTTCTCGTACGGGCTGCCTTCGCCGAAACCCTTGATCTGGGCATAGATGATGCCAGGGTTCAGCTCCCGAACCACGTCGTAACCAAGCCCCAGCCGCTCGATCGCGCCGGGCGCGAAGTTCTCGATACACACGTCGGCCTGACGCAGCATGTCCTTCACCAGCGCCAACCCCTTCGGCGACTTCAGGTTGACGGTCATGGAGCGTTTGTTGGCGTTGAAAACATGGAAGTAATACGGGTCGGTGTCCGGCTGGCCCGGCCGCAGCCGCCTTCCCGGATCGCCCATTTTCGGATTCTCGATCTTGACCACATCGGCACCCAGCCAGGCCAATGCCTCCGTACAGGATGGTCCGGCTTCGAACTGACTCAGATCGACGATTTTCACGCCGGACAGAAATTGGACGGGAGCAACAGCATCGTTCATGGCGTCTCCTATGGGGCGGTCAGCCCTCGTTGTGGCTCGGCAGAGTCATTGTCAGCATCAGCGCACTCAGGCTCTTGCCATGCGGATCGATCGCCAGGGACCGGGTGACACCGCCGCCAAGCGCGTTTTCGATCACGAAATTCAGCGCGCGCAACTGGGGAAGTTCGTATCGCCGCACCGGCCCGGCGCCCAGATGGCGAAAATGCGCCAACACCCGGTCGGCGGTCAGCTCCCGTTGCAGCACCTGCCAGCCTTCGTCGTTATACGCCGTCACCGAGATGTTCGAGGTGTTGCCTTTGTCCCCTGCCCTGGCGTGACCCAGGTCGTAAACCCGGACGCTCATGCCGCGCGCTCCATCACGATTTCCGGTTTGACCCATGCGCGCGGGATCAGCACCGATTTCACCGCCAGGATTTGCCGAGCGCCGAAATTGATGCCGCCACCGGCGCCGGTCGGTCCTTGCATGTGCAGGCTGCGCACCTCCGCGCCCACCGCCTCGGCCGCTTTCTTGTCGGTCGTGCGGGCGGCGATGCGCAGGCGCACCTCATACGGTTCCGGCGCCAGATCGGCGTCGTTGCCGTGCAGCGAGTTCATCCCGATCAGATCGACGCGCATCTCTTGATAGCTCAGTCCGCGGCGGCGCAGGCGTTCCTTCACCACCTCAATGCCAAGTTTCGCCCTGGCGAGCGCGTTGATTCCGGCGAAACCCATCTCGCCCGACCCCATGTAACCGTCGAAATAGCCAACCACGACCTTCAACGTCGGCGTGCGGGGCTTGCCTTTGGCACCCGCCAGCGCGACGCGATCATGCGCGATCTGCCGGAACGTGACGCCGGAGGCATCCAGCACGCAATCGGGCGTGATATAGGCGGTGGGGTCGTGCATCTCATACAGCAGTTGTTCGGTACAGGTCGCGACGTCCAACCGGCCGCCTGAGCCGGGAGTCTTCGACACTTCCACCCGTCCGTCCGCCCAGACATCGGCCAGCGGGTAACCCAGGCCCGCTAGGTCCTCGACGTCTTTCTTGCCCGGATCGGCGAAGCACCCGCCCGTCAACTGACCGGAGCATTCCAGCAGATGCCCCGCCAGCGTCCCGTTCCCCAGCTTGTCGTAGTCGTCGTACGACCAGCCGAATGCGTGCAGCATCGGTCCCAGGAACAGCGCCGGATCGGCCACGCGCCCGGTGATCACAAGATCGGCCCCGGTGGCAAAGCCCTTCGCCACGATATCAGCACCCAGATAGGCATTGGCCGAGGCCATGCGGGGCAGCAGCGACTCCAGCGGCGCGCCATCTTCCATCAGCGGCAGTTCCGGATGGGCACGCATGAGATCGGTAACCTCATCGCCCTGCACCACAGCGCAGGTGTAGTCCGGACACCCCCAGTCTGGCGCATGCTGACGCAACACCTTCGCCGCCCCCATCGGGTTCGCCGCCCCCATGTTGGTGACAATCTTGATGCCGCGTTGCAGCGCGGGCGGCATGATCGCCTCCATCCGCTCCAGCAGGACTGGCGTATAGCCCTTGGCGGGATCCTTCGCTCGGTCGAGCGTTTCCCGTGCGATCGTCCGCTCCGCCAGGCACTCCATCGCGAGGTAATCGAGTTCGCCGCGCTCGACGATTTCCACACCGGGCGGAATTCGGTCGTCGGAAAAACCGGCGCCGCAGCCGATCCGGATTTTGTCGCGTGCCATGCCGCCCCCCTGTTACGAAGATGTTAGGCGGCGGGGGCGCGGTCGTCCACGGTGAGGCCCCCGCCTTGCACGCCAGGTCAGGCCGTCGGGTATGTTGCCAGGGCGCTGATAGCCTCGTCACAAGACTAATTTCATCTGGCGCCCGGAGACCGAATTGCATCCGCCACGCGAACCGCCTAAAAGGTTCGCCGAACGCGGGTGTAGTTCAATGGTAGAACGGCAGCTTCCCAAGCTGCATACGAGGGTTCGATTCCCTTCACCCGCTCCATCAATTCATCACGGATCGTCTGACCGGTCGCCCTTCGGCGTATCATCGGTTTCCAGCCGGTTAGCGGGCATTTCGCCCGTGGAATATCCCTGCCCTGTCGTGAACAACGGCGTCTCCGCACTGGCCGTCCCCGGTTTCGATCGCGGCGCCCTCGGCACCGTCAGGTCCGTCGTCGTGCTAAAGAAATCGGGTGTTCCGGAGGTTTCCGCATCCGCTACGGGGGGCGGCGCGAAGAAGTCCGGATCGGTCTTGGGCGCGGGCTTCGGTGCCTGGGTGCGTTGCTGGGGCAACTCCGCCCCCGGCATGCCGAACGTGGGTAGCCCGAAATTCTTGTCCAGCCCAGCCGGCGGAGTGGTCGAATACTCCCTCGACGGCGCGATTTTCGGTTGGGCCCAGGCCGGCAGCGCAGTCATCGCACCGAAGCCGACCGCAAACGCCGCTAACAGCCTCATGCCAGTTTCTCCTGTTATCATCGCCTGACCTGACCCGAACCGGCCACCAGGAAGCAAATCGTTCCTGCGTGAGCGGCTGATCGAGGCGATGGGTTCGGCTATCCCTCCAAAGCCTCGCGACAGGTTTCCACCAGATGCGCCCCTAGCGCGCGATAGTCCGCCGCTCGGGGCGCATTCGGGCGCCACGCCAGCCCCAGCGTCCGCCACGCGCCGGCGCCCGCGAGAGGACGCAGCACCAGATCGGTCCCCGCGGTTATCCCGGCCGCGACCGACAGCTTCGGCAGCAATGTGATACCCAGCCCGCTCGCCACCATCTGCACCAGGGTGTGCAGACTGGTCGCGGCGAATCCATCCTGGTCGCCCCGGTCGCCCGCCAGCAGTCCGCAAACCGCCAGTGCCTGGTCGCGCAGGCAATGCCCGTCTTCCAACAGCAGCAGACGTTCTCTCGCCAGCGCCAAAACCGGAATCTGGTCCTCACCCGCAAGCCGGTGATTGGGCGGCAGAGCGACCAGGAACCCGTCCCGGGCAACCGGCACGGTTTCCGCCCCGCCGCAGTCGCAGGGGGTCGCAAGCAACAGCAAGTCCAGCCGGTTGGCCGTCAACCGATCGACAAGGTTGGCGGTCGTGTCCTCTCTTATGTAGAGACGCAGCCGGGGAAACGCCGCCCGCAGCGCGGGCATCAGCGTGGGCAGCAGGAACGGCCCGACCGTTGGAATAACCCCCAGCCGCAGCGGCCCCGCCATCGGCTCGCGCGCCGCCATCGCGGCCTCGGTCACGGCTTCCAGCGTGCTCAACGCCGTCCGGGCGCGATCCACCAGTTCCAGCCCCAGGGGCGTGAAAACGACATGCCGACCGGCCGACCGGTCCAGGATGTGGCAATCCAACTGCCGCTCCAGCGCCAATAGCCCGGCCGACAGCGTGGACTGCGTGACGGAGCAGGTCTGCGCCGCCCGCCCGAAATGGCGGCTCTCGGCGAGGGCAACGAGGTAGCGGAGTTGTTGTGGGCTTGGAAGCAATGTCATCGTTTGGATCGATTAAAATGTCTAGTTTCATTCATTGGCACGAAAATTCTCCAAATGCCATATCCGTCTCGCACCAATCTGGAGACACCAACCCATGCTGACTGTCGGCGACACCTTCCCCGCCTTCTCCCTTAAGGCCGTGAAAGCCGGGCCCGCGGGCCTGAAACTGGACACCGCGTTTACCGAGATCGGTTCGGACACCGATGCCGGAAAATGGAAATTGGTGTTTTTCTGGCCGAAGGATTTCACCTTTGTCTGCCCGACCGAGATCGTGGCGTTCGGCAAACTGGCCGGCGATTTCGCCGACCGTGACACCGTGGTCTATGGCGTATCGATCGACAGCGAGTTCGTCCACCTGAACTGGCGCCTGCACCATGATGATCTGCGCAGCCTGCCGATCCCGATGCTGGCCGACGTGAAGCGGGAGCTGGCGACGGCGACCGGCGTGTTGGACAAGAACGAGGGCGTAGCCCTGCGCGCCACCTTCCTGGTCGATCCCGACGGCATCATCCGCTACGCCGCCGTCAACGACCTGTCGGTCGGGCGTAATCCGGCCGAGGTCCTGCGTGTCCTCGACGCGCTGCAAACCGACGAGCTTTGCCCCTGCAACTGGAACAAGGGCGAACAGGTCCTGCAGCCCGCGGCATAACCCCGCCCCTCCCCGCCGTTATGGTTCGCCGGATCCATGACGGCGGCGGGACGACCTGATCCGTTCCCCTTCACCGAAAGGCATGAGAATGTCTCTGGAATCCCTGAAAGCCGCACTTCCCGACTACGCGAAGGACATCCGCCTGAACCTTGGCTCCCTGGCCACCGAACCAGCACTTTCGGCCGAACAGCGGGCCGGGACGTTCATCGCCTCTGCCCTGGCCGCCCGCAATCCGGTGGTCACGGAAGCAATCATCGCGGAGTTCACCCCGCTTCTGTCGGTGGAGTCCCTGACCGCCGCCAAGGCAGCGGCGTCGATCATGGCGATGAACAATGTGTACTACCGCTTTACCCACCTCGTCAGTGGCGACTACCCGAACATGCCGGCCAAGCTGCGGATGAACGTCATGGCCAGGCCGGGCGTGGACAAGGCAACGTTCGAGCTGTGGTCGCTCGCCGTGTCCGCCATCAACGGGTGCGGCATGTGCATGGAAAGCCATGAACGAGCGGTACGCCAACACGGACTGACCGCGGAACAGGTGCAGGCGTCCGTCCGGATCGCCGCCGTGGTTCATGCCGCCGCCGCGACCCTGGACGGCGAGCGTGCCATCGGGTTTGAGATGGCTGCCTGACCGCGCAGCCGCCTTAAGCTCCCATATAGAATTCGCGAATTAACTCATTGTTGTTTAACGATTCTGGAGAATCGCCCTCGAACTCCACATGCCCGTGTACCAGCACATACCCGCGGTCCGCGATCCGGATCGCCTGGGTGAAGTTCTGCTCCGCCATCAGGACGGAGAGTTGGAAGCCCTCTTTCAATTCCTTGATCTTGTCGATCGTCCGCGCCACCAGCAAGGGCGCCAGTCCGACTGAAGGCTCGTCGATCAACAGCATCCGCGGGTCCGACATCAGCGCCCGCGCCAGCGCCAGCATCTGCTGCTCGCCGCCGCTCATGGAGCCGGCCAGTTGCTTCCGCCGCTCTGCCAGGCGGGGAAACGCCTCGAAGCAGAAGGCCAGATTGTCCTTGATCTTCTCACGCGCCTTGTCGCGGAAAGCGCCGAGATAGAGGTTTTCGGTCACCGTCAGCCGGGGGAACAACCGGCGTCCCTCGGGCACCAGCGCGATGCCCAGATCGACGATTTCCTCGGTGGATTTACCCGCCAGATCATGGGTGACGCCGTCGATCGTCGCGGTCACCGATCCGGCGGTTGGTCGCACCATGCCCATGATCGTCTTCATCAGGGTGGATTTGCCGTTGCCGTTGGTGCCCAGCAGCGCGACCGTCTCGCCCTCGCGCACCGCCATGTTCACGTTGTGCAGGATACGGATCGCGCCGTAGCCAGCATCAAGGCCGGCAATGGTCAGGCTAGCGGGCAAGGCCGGCCACCACGAAATCAGGGCTCTTCGAAATTTGAGTCATCAGGACGTTGCGCCTTGTTGGTTCAGGCCAATTTGTCGCGGCACAATGTCGGCGCGCCCGGGCTTTGACAAGCCCGGCTTCGGGTTACCGCGGATCGGCTGGTGGCGGTGGGCTGATCGCCGTCACCGGCGCGGCCTCCGCCGCCACCCAGACATCCCGGCAACCGCCCCTGCCGCGCTTGTAGACCACGAGCCCATCGAACGCGGCAATCGGCCGGAACCGCGACCACGCCCGCGCGAACGCCGGATCCGCCGCGCTCAACACACTGATGTATTTGGTCGTCTCACGGGTATCGACCACGGCGACGTCCGGGCAACCGGCGATGAAGTCATGCGCCACCCAGCGCGCGATCGGCCATTCCCTGTCCGCCGCGGGATCGAACCGAGCGCGCCAGACCTCGCCCTTCAAGGCCCACATCGAGTCGAAGCGGGAGGCCCAGGTCACGCCGGTCTCGTTCACCACCGGAAAGCCCAGCGCGATCCATTCGGAAAACGCGATATACGTCCGCGCGTGTTCAGCTTTCAGTATCTGTTCCAGCTTATCCACGGCGGTCTGCTTCGGCTCCACCGCCTCCATCGCCTCTGGCTTCAGCAGGCGGATCGAGGTCACGCAGAACACCGCCACGGCCAAGCCCGCCGCCACGAGAGGAAGCCCGATTTTCCAACGCCGCTGGACGATTTCAGTGGCGATCCAAAGCGCCAGTGCCAGCACCGTGCCGATCGTGGCCGGAATCCGATGATAGAACCAGTCCTTGCCATCAACGAAGCACACCACCGTACTTGCGGCCGCGAACACCACCAGAGTCAGCATCAGGGTGTAGTCGGCCAGGCTGCGCCGGCGCAGCCAAAGCAGCCCGATCGCCACGACCTCCCCGGCGATCAACAGCGCGCTGTCCGACAGCAGGTTCAGGAACGACACATCGGTCGCTCCGTAAAGCGCCAGGGCCATTGGCACGGCCCGGTGCAAATAAGCCGGGCACAGGATCGCCACCAACCCGGCGTAGAGGATCATGGCGCCGCCCGCCGCGAATGGCATCACTCGCCAGGGGCGCAAGCCCCGGGTCAACGCCACACACTCCAGTGCCCCGAACACCGCGCCGTATCGCGGCTTCAACGCGCATCCCAGGCCGGCCAGCACGCCAGCTACCACCGCTGGACCCCAGGGGATTTTATGACCGTCCAATGACCTGGCGAACAACACAAGATAGGGCAGGAACGCCGCGACCAGCAGATGCTCCCGCTGGCCGAGATCGGCGGCGGGCAGCACCAGCAAGGCGCTGCCGATCGCGGCGAACACCGGCAGCCGGTCGGCGAAAATCCCGCCGCGCGGCCGTGACAGCGTCGCCGCCCACCATGCGCAACCCAGAACTCCGGCAATGAACACCGGCATCGCGACGAACCGCGGATCGGCATCCAGCCAGCGCGCGATCTCCAGCGGCACCGCCGATATCCAGACGATCAGCGGGGGATTAACCTCCACCACATCGATATAGAGTTCCCGCCCCGCCATCCAGCGCCGAGCGACATACAGAAGCCAGGCGATGTCATCCTTCAGCGGCGAGCGCAGGGTGATGAACAGCACCGTACCCAGCACGCCCAGAAGCAGCAGCGTGCTGACAACCGACACGATCTGCCGGGCACCGAAAATTCCCGGACGACGCGCGGGGCTGGAGACGTGAGACATTGAGGTGGCGAAACTTCTGATCAGAAAACGTGCGCTTATCGCATGCTCTGTTGCCATAGCGTTAAAGCTCAGCCAAGTGGCTTAATCATGGCAGCCGAACCGGCCGAGAACGCCGATCGCCGGACGCCGCGTTTAAGCCGCCAGCAAATCCGCGATATGCCGCGCGACCTGCGTCTGGGAATAGGGCTTCGGGATAAACCGGCTTCCCGTCCGCGCCGGCAGCGGAAGCTTGCGCCCGCCGTTGTAGCCCGATGTCAACAGCACCGGCACGGCCGGGTAATGCGCTTCGAACCACTCTGCCAGGCCGAACCCATCCATCTTGCCGGGCATTCGCACATCGCTGAACACCAGATTGACCTGCTCCGCCGCCTCCATCGCGGCGATCGCTTCCGATGCATCGCCCGCTTCCAGCACGTTATACCCGCAATCGCGCAGAAATTCGGCAATCGGCATTCGAACCATCGTCTCGTCCTCAACGACGAGCACGGTCTGCATGTGGCGCTGCTCCACCGGAACCAAGCCGCTAAAAAATGACACCATCTTCATAGGCCGCATGTAATGCGCCGGAACCCCCGATACTGAGTGTAATACGGCAATTTCCCGTGATATCCGAACGCACCCCGTCAGCATCCCGAAGCCATGGACCGTTTCCGGGACCGAGCCGCCTCCTCCAATTCAAGCTGCTCGCGACGCCCCAGGGCGATTGCCCTCGCGGTCGCCCGTTCGGCAATCACCGCGCCGACCGCTTCAGCCGCCACCCTTGCGGCGACAAGCGCGGCTCTGACATCCTCGGACCGCACTGCCGCCTGGAGGTGTTCGCGAACCGCCGCGACCCTGTCGGCCTCACCCGCCGCGCGCCGTGCGGCAAACATGTCCTGGAAACGATGAGGATCCTCCACCGCACCATGCGCCGCGCGATCCCGCTGAACCGCCCGGTCGAGTTCAGCGATGCGCGCCGCCACCGCTGCCTCAGCCGCCAGGCAGGCCGCCAGATCACGCCGGAGCCGATCGACGGCGCGTTCGCGGATCGTCCGAACCGCACCCAGCGGATCACGCGCCATTCAGTATCTGCTCCAACCGCAGGAACGCTTCGTCGAAACCCGTCCGCTCACCTTTCGACTGGCGAAGAAAATCGTCGATCGCCGGCGTCAGCCGCAACGCGTCGTCCACCGCCGCATCCGTCCCTGCCCGATAGGCACCGAGACGAACCATGTCCGCCATTTCACCATGCAGTGCCAGAACCTGCCTTGCGCGCGCCACCGCCGCGGCCCGGGGTCCGTCCAAACACGAGGAAGCCGTGCGCGACAGCGAACGCAACACGTCGATTGCCGGATACCGCCCGGCTTCAGCGATCTTCCGATCCATCACGATATGCCCATCCAAAATGCCCCGCACCGCGTCGGCCACCGGCTCGTTGTGGTCATCGCCCTCCACCAGCACGGTGAACAGCCCGGTGATCTGACCTGCCGTTCCGTCCGGCCGTATCGGCCCGGGGCCGGCCCGCTCCAATAGCCGTGGCAATTCGGCGAACACACTTGGGGGATATCCCCGCGTCGCGGGCGGCTCGCCCAGCGACAATCCGATCTCCCGCAGCGCCAGACAGAACCGGGTGATGCTGTCCATCAGCAGCAGCACCGATTTACCCTGATCGCGGAAATACTCGGCCACCGTCATGGCCGTGTAGGCGCATTGCCGGCGCATGAGCGGTGGGGCGTCCGATGTCGCGACCACCACGACCGATCGCGCCATCCCGTCCGGTCCCAGATCGGTTTCTATGAACTCCCGCACCTCGCGTCCGCGCTCGCCCACCAAGGCCAGCACCACCACATCACAGGCAGTACCCACGGTCAGCATCGACAACAGCGTCGATTTTCCCACGCCGGACCCCGCGAACAGGCCCAATCGTTGCCCCTGCCGGCAGGTGGTGAAACAGTCCAGCGCCCGAACCCCCAGATCGATCCGCGGTCCCAACCGCGCCCGCGATGTCGCCTCCGGCGGACCGGATTGGGTCGGCCGCTCTCCGGGCGCGCCAGGTAAGAAGCCGTGCCGGTCCAGCGGCCTGCCCATCGGATCGATCACCCGGCCCAGCCAGGCCGGCGCGACATCAAGTGTACGGTGGTGGGCTTCCCGCAAAGCCGCCCGCCCGCCGTAGGCGACCCCCTCAAGTGACTCATAGGCCATCGCTTGTAATACGGTGTCGCGGAAACCGATCACTTCCGCCGGTATCAGCCGGCCTTCGCGTCCGTACAGGTCCAGCCTGTCGCCCACGCCCGCAAGGCCGGTCAACCCTTCAACCTCGGCAACCAGACCCAGCACCCGCGTGACGGTGCCGCTGATCCGTGCAGGTTGCACCCGGCGCAGGCGGGCCGCGCAGGAATCGACGTATTCCTCGATATTAAGGCGTCTCATTGAAACACATATGTCCATATATTATTAATGTTCTACATACATTCGCATTGTATCCGTGTCTCACATCCGAATACCGTAAAAAATACACTAATATGTTGAAAAACAAATGGCCATAAACACGCTATGGTGGTATTACCGTCTTCACGTTTTGTTAAGGAGAAGCTGGATGCGCGTCCTGCTGGTCGAAGAGGACCTGATCGCCGCCCGCGGCATCACATTGATGCTGAAGGCCGCGGGCGCGGTCGTAGACCAGACCGATAGCGGTGAAGACTCGCTCGAACTGCTCCGGCACTATGAGTACGATATCGTGCTGCTCGACCTGACGCTGCCGGATATCGAGGGGTTTGAGGTCGTGCGCCGCATCCGCATCGCCCGCAACGACACGCCGGTTGTGGTCTTGTCCAGCATCACCATGCCGCAAGCCAGGGTGAAGGCGCTTAGCCTGGGCGCCGACGACTTCATCACCAAGCCTTACGACAAGGCCGAATTGCTCGCCCGCATGCAGGCAATCGTCCGCCGCAGCAAGGGCTTCAGCCAACCGACCGTCCGTATGGGCCGGCTGGAACTGAACCTGGACAGCCGGGAAGTGCTGGTTGACGGGCGCGACATCCACCTGACCGGCAAGGAGTATTCGATCCTGGAGTTGCTGGTTCTGCGAAAAGGCATGGTCCTGACCAAGGAAGCGTTCCTGAACCACCTTTACGGTGGGATGGATGAACCAGAGGTTAAGATCATCGATGTTTTTGTATGCAAACTCCGAAAAAAGCTGGCCCGCGCCGGCGCGGACGGGGTCATCGGCACGATCTGGGGCCGCGGCTACGTGATCCGGGAGTCGGCAACGCAGGAGCTTTTCGTAACCCCGCGGGAGCCGCTGCATATCCCAAGGATGTCACCGGCGGCCTGACCGGCGGGGGCGCCCTGATGTCCGCAATCCGGGGCGCCGCCACGAGTCCAGCTTCTGGCAGCCAAGCAAGTCAGGACATGGCGTAATCCCGCGCCTTTCTCTATATCGCCCGCATGACCACGCCATTCGTGAAGATGCACGGCTGCGGCAACGACTTCGTCATCCTCGACGAGCGTCCCCGTCCGCTCGGCCTGACCCAAGCGCGGGTGGCCAGAATTGCCAACCGCCATATCGGCATCGGCTGCGACCAGCTTATCGTCCTGGAGCACACCGACAGCGCCGACGTGTTCATGCGTATCTACAATCCTGACGGGTCCGAGGCCGGCGCCTGCGGCAACGCCACGCGCTGCGTCGCCGATATCCTGATGCACGAGAGCGGCCGTGACACCGTCACCATCCAGACCGTGTCCGGCATTCTGCCCGCCACCTTGCTGAACGACGCCCAGATCCAGGTTGATATGGGGCCACCCCGCCTCGACTGGAAAGACGTTCCGCTTTCACGCGCGATGGATACGCTGCGTCTGGACCTGCCGGGCGAGCCGGCGGCGGCCAGCATGGGCAATCCGCACGCGACCTTCTTTGTCCCCGACGTCGAAGCCGAACCGATCGCCGAACGTGGCCCGGCACTGGAACACGACCCGCTTTTCCCCGCGCGCGCCAATATCGGTTTCGCCCAGATCATCGACCCGGAGACCATCCGCCTCCGTCTGTGGGAACGTGGCGCGGGACTGACCCTGGCCTGCGGCTCCGGCGCCTGCGCCACGCTGGTCAACGCCAGCCGCCGGGGCCTCACCCATCGCCGAGCCAAAGTCATCGTTGACGGCGGCACGCTGGAAATCGAGTGGCGAGAGGACGGCCACGTCTTGATGGCCGGCCCCAGCGTCACCGTTTTCCGCGGGCAATTGCCATGAGCGTCGATATCCTGACATTCGGCTGCCGCCTGAACGCCTATGAATCCGAAGTCATGCGCGGCCTGTCCGCCACGGCCACCGACACCGTGATCGTCAACACCTGCGCCGTGACCGCCGAGGCGGAGCGTCAGGCCCGCCAGGCCATCCGCAAGGTCGCGCGCGAACGGCCGACGGCCCGCATCGTCGTCACCGGCTGCGCCGCGCAGATCGACCCGGGTTCCTGGGCGTCGATGCCGAACGTCGATCGCGTGCTGGGCAACGACGACAAGCTGAAACCCGAAAGCTGGCTGCCCGGCGCCGGCTCGGCCGTGTCCGACATCATGGCCGCGCGCGAAACCGCCGCCCATCTGGTTACCGAGTTCGCCAGCCGGGCACGGGCGTTCGTCCAGGTTCAGCAGGGCTGCGATCACCGCTGCACCTTCTGCATCATCCCGTTCGGCCGCGGCCCCAACCGGTCGGTGCCCATCGGCGTCATCGCCGATCAGGTCCGCACGCTGGTGGCCGGCGGCTATCAGGAAGTCGTGCTGACCGGCGTCGATGTCGCGTCCTATGGACCGGACCTGCCCGGCGCCCCGTCGCTGGGGCAGATGATCCGCCGCCTGCTGCTAGCGGTGCCCGAACTGCCGCGGCTGCGCCTGTCCTCCATCGATCCCGCCGCCATCGACGACGCCCTGTGGCGGCTGATCGCCGAGGAACCGCGCCTGATGCCGCATCTACACTTGTCGCTTCAGGCCGGCAGCGACCTGATCCTGAAGCGCATGCGCCGCCGCCATCTACGAGCCGAGGCGCTGCAGGTTGTCCACCGAGCGCGGGATCTGCGGCCGGGAATTGCGATCGGCGCCGACCTGATCGCTGGCTTTCCCACCGAAACCGACGAATTGTTCGACGAAACCCTGCGTTTCGTCAGCGAGGCCGCCCTGCCCTACCTCCATGTCTTCCCCTACAGCGAGCGTCCAGGCACCCCCGCCGCTCGGATGCCGTCCGTGCCCAAGCCCGTCCGCAAGCAGCGCGCCGCCGCCCTGCGCGAAGCAGGCGCCGCCGAGGCCGGGCGTTTCTTTGCCGCCCAGATCGGCCGCACCGTGTCGCTGCTGACAGAGGCCGATCAGACCGGCCACAGCGAACACTTCGCCCCCGTGCGCCTGATGCAGCCAACCGAACCCGGCCGGCTGCTGTCCGCCCGCGTGACCGGCGCGACCGACGAAACCCTGCTGGCGGAGGCCGCTTAATGGCACTCGGAAGTTTCTTCTCCCGCCTGAAGGAGGGCCTGTCCCGCAGCACGCAAAAGCTGTCCGGCGGTATTACCGCGGTGTTCAAGAAGCGCCGTCTGGATGACGAGGCGCTGGAGGAGCTGGAAGAACTGCTGATCGCCGCGGACCTGGGAACCGAGGCCGCGCGCAAGGTCATCGCCGCATTCCGCCGCACCCGTTTCGGCAAGGAAGTGACCGACGACGAGATCAAGCAGGCGCTGGCCGAGGAAATCGCCGCGATCCTGGCGCCCGTCGCAAAGCCGCTGGAACTGGATCCGGCGCACCGGCCGCATGTGGTGCTGGTCGTCGGCGTGAACGGCACCGGCAAGACCACGACGATCGGCAAGTTGGCGCAGTCCTACAAGGAACAGGGCAAACGCGCCGTCATGGCCGCCGGCGACACATTCCGTGCCGCGGCGGTGGAGCAACTACAAATCTGGGGCGAGCGCACCGGAACGCCCGTCGTCTCGGGTGGCCAAAACGCGGACTCGGCCGGGCTGGCCTTTGACGCCCTGACCCGAGCGAAGGCGGACGACGCGGACGTGCTGCTGATCGACACCGCCGGGCGCCTGCACAACAAGGCCGCCTTGATGGATGAACTGGCGAAGATCATCCGCGTGCTGCGCAAGCAGGACCCGACCGCCCCGCATTCCGTGCTGCTGGTGCTGGATGCGACGACCGGCCAGAACGCGATACAGCAGGTGAAGGTCTTCAAGGACATGGTGGCCGTCACCGGCCTCGTCGTCACCAAGCTGGACGGCAGCGCCCGGGGCGGCATCGTCGTCGCCCTGGCCGAGACGTTCGGTATGCCGGTTCATGCGGTCGGGGTAGGTGAAAAAGCCGGCGATCTGCGACCGTTTGACGCAGGGGAGTTTGCCCGCGGCTTGGTCGGGGCGGAGGTGACCGTCTAGACGCCAATCCAGGGCGTCGGACGGACCAAGAAAATTACCATATATCAGAATAATATCGAATATACTCACATTGCCCGCGGACATTAACGGACCGTTACCTGGCGTCTACAAAACACCCGCTGGATAACGAAGTATTAAGCTGGGAGCACCACTATATGGCGCGATTTGGCCTTTCCCGCGGGAGAAGGGCGCCATCGTTAACGCCGCATTCGGTCTCCTCTCCAGGAATTGCGTTGCCTGTGTCGGTACGATTGCCGAAATTGCACTTGTTCCAATGATAGTGGGTAACATGACTGAAATCGTCGATGTCGCGATTATCGGCGCGGGGCCGTACGGGCTTTCAATAGCCGCCCACCTTTCCGGAGGCGGTGTGGATTACCGCATTTTCGGTACCCCGATGCACACTTGGCGCACCTCGATGCCCGATGGGATGGTGCTGAAGTCCGAGGGCAACGCCTCTAACCTCTACGACCCCGGCGGCGAGCTGACGCTGGAGCGATTTTGCTCGGAGAACGGTCTGCCTTACGAGCATACCGGCTACCCGATCCCGCTCACCACGTTCATCGATTACGGCATCGCCTTCCAGCGACGTTTCGTCCCTCGCCTGGAAGACCGCCAGGTCACCGACGTTATCCCGACGTCCTACGGCTTCGACCTCCACCTCCAGGATGGCGAGATCGCACCAGCGCGGCGTTTGATCGTCGCCGCGGGCATCCGCGCCTACGAATACATGCCGCCGGAACTTGCGGAACTGCCGCACGGCCTGGCGTCGCACAGTGCGGCCCATGTCAAGGTGGGCGGCTTCGCGGGTCGGGAGGTCGCGATTATCGGCGGCGGCGCGTCGGCGGTAAACCTCGCGGCCCTGCTGCACAAGAACGACGCCAAGGTGACGCTTGTCGTCCGCAAGGACGCAATCGCCTATTGCGGTCCGCCAACAGAGCGTACGTTTCTTGACCGGATCAAGGAACCAGAATCCGGTCTGGGAACCGGTTGGCGTTCGTGGGCCTGCTGCGCGATGCCGGGCGTGTTCAATGCCATGCCCGAAAAGTTCCGCGTGATGATCGTCCGCAAGCATTTGCCCGCGGCCCCAGGCTGGACACTTCAACCACAGGTCGACGGCATCGTCCCGACCATCCCGGGTGCAACAATCGCCCACGCGCGCGCGAGCGGCGGACGGGTGCGACTGGAACTCGCGTTGCGCCAGGGCGGGGCCAAGGTCCTGACCGCCGACCATGTGATTGCCGGCACCGGCTACCGCGTGGACATGCGGCGCCTGGCGTTCTTTGGGCCCGACATCCTGGATCGCCTGGATTGCGTCGATCAGACACCTCGTCTTTCGCGTCGGTTCGAAAGTTCCATTCCCGGACTGTTCTTCGTTGGCACCGCTGCCGCCAACAGCTTCGGTCCGCTGATGCGCTTCGCTTACGGCGCCAACTTCGCCGCCAAGCGGCTGACCGGCTATCTGTCACAGTCGGCGGTACGAGGAAGCGTGCGGCCCAATCCGGTCCAGTCCAGCCAGTGGCCGAAAGAAGGCCTTGCTGGCACAGCCGATTGAACCGGGGATGGGGCGCGCCTAAGGCCACGCCTCACATTGGCTGACGCCGCTGCCGAACCTCCCAAGCCTCGGTCAGCAGACACAGTATCTCGAACAGCATCGACGCGCCGTTGAACGCGGTCAGCGTCCCGAGGTCGAACGGCGGCGACACCTCCACCAGATCGCCACCCACAAAGTCGATGCCGCGGAGTTCACGCAACAGCCGCAGGGCCTGCAATGCTGTTATCCCGCCAGCCTCGGGCGTACCGGTGCCGGGGGCTTGGCTCGGGTCCAGGCTATCGATATCGAAGGTCAGGTAGGTCGGACCGCTGCCGGCGATTCGGCGGGCCTCCTCGGCGGCATAGCGCCAGCCCTTGTCGTCGAATTCCTCCATCGGCAGCACCCGCATGCCGCTGCGTTGGCTGAAGCCCCACATGTCGGGGTCGTTGGTCGTGCCGCGGATGCCGATCTGGATCACGCGGGCGGGGTCCAGCAGACCCTCCTCGACGGCCCGGCGAAACGGCGCACCGTGGTGGAAGCGGGAGCCCATGTAGTCATCGCCGGTGTCGCAGTGGGCGTCGATGTGGATCATCCCGACCGGCCCGCCCGCGGCGACGGCCCGCAGGATCGGCAGGCTGATGGAATGGTCGCCACCGACCGACAGAGGCACGATTCCGGCCCCGGTGACGGTACGATAGAACGTCTCGATCTCTTTCAACGCGCCCTGGATTTCATAGGGGTGCTCGATCCAGCAATCGCCGAGATCACGAACGCGCGCCGTGGCGAAGGGGGCTACGCGGGTAATGGCGTTCATCCGGCGCAGCATGGTGGATTGTTCGCGCACCGATCGGGGGCCGTGGCGGGTGCCGGAGCGGTGGGTCACGCCGCCGTCAAACGGGACGCCGATGATGCCGATATCCACGTCCCGCAGGCTTTGCGTGGCCTCCGTACGGAAGAAGGTGGCGATGCCGGTATAGCGCGGGTGGGCCTGCGGGTCATGGAAGTCCGGGTAGGTCCGCGGCGGTTTGATCATCCATCTCACTCCGGCATCGTTGGCGTTGTCGTCATATTGCCTCACAGACCCGGAATTTTCAGGTTGTTTGCGATGGCCCCCGGCGAATTGGAATGAATGCCTTTTCAAGCGCCAGCGTCCCACCCTTTCCATCCGCCCCGATCATCCGGCATTGTTCGTTCGGGATGGGGGAACGGCGATGAGCAACGTGGAAACGGCGGCGGGCAAGGTGCGTGGGTCCGCGGTGGAGGGCGTCCTGACGTTCAGGACCATCCCTTATGCCGCCTCGACCTCCGGCGCCAACCGGTTCCGGCCACCCCAACCAGTCGCGGCATGGAACGGCGTGCGGGACTGCACGGAATTTGCCGGTAAGGCACCGCAGGCGGGACTACGCCCACCAACCCGACCGGAGCTGGAGAATTTCTCCGGGGCCGCCGATGCCTCGCCGGAGACCGAGGACTGCCTGACCGTCAATGTCTGGACGCCGGGGACGAACGGGAAACGTCCTGTGATGGTGTGGTTCCATGGCGGGGCCTTTGCCTATGGCAACGCCAACTCCCCCCGGACGCACGGCAGCAGACTGGCAGCGAAGAACGACGTCGTTGTCGTCACGGTCAACCAGCGGCTGAACATTTTTGGCCATCTAGATGTATCTGCGATCGGCGGCGACGCGCATTCTGGCAATGCTGGCACATTGGACATGGTCGCCGCGCTGGAATGGGTGCGGGACAATATCGCCATGTTTGGCGGCGACCCCGGGTGCGTCACGATCTTTGGCGAGTCCGGCGGCGGCGCCAAGGTTTCCACGCTGCTGGCGATGCCGCGCGCAAAAGGGCTGTTTCATCGCGCAATCATTCAAAGCGGCGCGGCGGTTCGGCTGCGGACCAGGGAACGCGCGCTGGCGTTGACCGAATGCGTGCTGCGCCACCTGGGGGTCAGCACAGTCGAGCAATTGCGGGCCGTGCCCGTCGCACGGTTATTGGCGGCGGTCGAACCGGCTTCCCAGGCGCTGGGAGCCTCCCCTTCCCCACTGTTCGACCGGTATCCGTTCGGGCCGGTCGTGGATGGCGACGTGCTGCGGGCCCAGCCGTTCGATCCAGCGGCGTCAGCGGTGTGCGCCGACGTGCCGGTCATCATCGGGGACATGAAGACCGAGACCGCGAATTTCCTCGCCGTGGTGGACAAGGTCTGGGACCGCACGCTGACGGAACCCGAGATGCGACAGCGGGTCCAGGCGATTGCCGGCGCCGATACCGCCCGCGTGCTGGATTTGTATGGGCGGTTGTATCCCACCCTGAATCCGGCCGAACGGCTGATCGCGGTGACAACGGACTGCAATTTCCGCATACGCTCTCTGGTGCTGGCGCAACGCCGAGCGGCACTGAAGCGGGCGCCGGTGTGGATGTATTCGTTTGAATGGGAAACGCCGGTGCTGGGCGGCAAGCTGATGGCGCCGCACGCGATGGATGTCCCGTTCACCTTCAACACGCTGGACCTGACCAACGCGACCGGCGGCAGTCCCCAGGCTCAGGCACTGTCCGATGCAATGTCGTCGGTCTGGGCGGCGTTCGCGCGAAACGGGCGGCCAGACCATGCGGCGATCCCGGCCTGGCCGGCGTATGATGCAACGACGCGGGCCACCCTGGTCCTGGACACCGCGTGCCGGATAGAGAACGATCCACGGGGCGAAGAACGACATCTGTGGCAGGACATCACAGGCACGCTATAGGGGGAACAATCCATGCAGGTTCAAACCGTCACCGGCCCGATCGGGCTACATCAGCTCGGCCGCACCTTGATGCACGAGCATCTGTTCATTGCGTTCTCCGGCGCCGAATTCGATCCGACCGCGACATTCGACCGCCCCGGCTTCGTTGCGGAGGCCGTGCGAAGGCTGAAGCAGTTGCGAACGGATCACGGGGTGCGGAGCTTCGTCGATCCCTGCCCGATCGAACTGGGCCGCGACGCCGCACTGATGAAGGAAATCGCCGAGAAATCGGAGATGAACGTCGTCTGCACCACGGGCTTCTATTTCGAGGAAATGGGGCTGCCGATCTACTGGCGGGCGCGGACCGTGGAGGAAATCGCTGAGCTGTATATACGCGAAATCACACACGGAATCGGCGATACCGGCGTGAGGGCCGGTGCGATCAAGGTGGCCACCGGGGCGCCCGCCATCACCGCGCTGGAGCAGAAATTCCTCGATGCTGCCTGTGTGGCGCAGAAGGCGACGGGCGTGCCGATCATCACCCATACCCAGGACGGGCATGCGGGACCGGAGCAGCAGGCGGCGTTCGCCAAAGGCGGCGTGCCGGCGCATCGTTGCCTGATCGGGCATTGCTGCGGCAACGCCGATCCGGCGTATCATCAGCGCGTGGTCGATGGCGGATCGTATATCGGGTTCGACCGCATCGGGCTGCTGCGGTTCCAGCCGGATGAAGTGCGCGCCGACAACCTGGTGCGGCTGGTGCGCAACGGCTATCGCGGCCAGATCATGATGAGCCAGGATCGACATTGCGGCTGGTTCGGCAAATACGCCCGCCAGGTTTCGGCGGAGGAGCAGGCGCGCATGGACGCGCTGCGCGCCGTCGGCCAGTGGCCGCCGCCCTATACCTATCTGTTCACCGATTTCGTGCCGATGCTGAAAGAACGTGGGCTATCGGACGCGGAGATATTTTCTATGCTGGACGATAATCCCCGCCGGTTTTTCGGCGGCGAAACACTGCCGAGGGCCTGATGCAAGCGGACTATATCGTTGTCGGTGCCGGTTCCGCCGGATGTGTCGTGGCGGCGCGCCTGAGCGAAACTGGCGCGTCGGTCATTCTGCTGGAGGCGGGACCGAAGGACTCGCTGCCGTGGATTCACATCCCGGCGGGCATCCTGCATCTTCTGTATCATCCCGTGGTGAACTGGAACTACAGCGCCGACGGGCCGGGGGGACGCGCGATCCACTGGCCCCGGGGCAAGACGCTGGGCGGGTCGAGCTCGATCAACGGCATGCTGTATGTGCGCGGCAATCCGGCCGATTTCGACGGGTGGGCGCAGATGGGCTGCCGCGGCTGGAGTTTCGACGACGTGCTGCCGTATTTCCGCAAGTCGGAGGACTACAAGCAAGGCACCGACGCCGAATACCGCGGCAAGGGCGGCCCGCTGAAAGTGGAAGGCTACCGCACGATCCTGCCGCTGACCCACAAGTTCATCGAGGGCGCGCAACAGGCCGGTTTCAAATTCAGCAAGGACCTGAACGGCCGCGAACAAGAGGGCGTCGGCTACTCGCAAATGACCCGCAAGGGCCGCTGGCGTGGGTCAACCGCGCAAACCTTCCTGAAAGAAGCCGCCGGCCGCCCGAATTTGCGGGTGGAAACCGAGGCGCTGGCGTCGAAACTGCTGTTCGACGGCAAACGCTGCATCGGCGTCGCATTTCGCCAGCGCGGGAAGACGATCGAGGCGCGGGCGGGCAAGGAGGTGATCCTGTGCGGCGGCGCGATCAACTCGCCGCATCTGCTGCAGATCTCCGGAATCGGTCCGGCGGAGCATCTGCAATCCATCGGCGTGCCGGTGGTGCACGAACTGCGCGGCGTCGGGTCGAACTTGCAGGATCATTACGTTGCGCGCGTGTCGCACCGGGTCAAAGGCGCGATCTCCATCAACAAGCTGTCGCGTGGCCTGCGGGTGGTACGCGAAGCGATGCGGTTCGCGTTCGAAGGGCGCGGGGCGCTGACGTTCGGGGTTACCACGGCGCAGGTATTCTGCCGGTCCACGCCTGAAAAGGCCAGTCCCGACCTGCAATTGCTGTTCACTCCGGCGAGCTACGATCCCAACAAATTCCTCGCACTGGAGGATGAAGACGGCATGACCGTGGCGGTGTGCCCGGTCCGGCCGGACAGCCGGGGCACGATCATGGCGCGCAGCGCGGATCCCGCCGAAAAGCCGCTGATCTCTCCCAACTATCTGTCCGATCCGGCGGATATGCGGGTGCTGTCGGCTGGCATACGGTTCACGCGGCAGATATTCGCCGCACCGGCGATCGCGCAGTACAGCGTGGTGGAGACCCTGCCCGGGCCGGACGTTACGACCGAGGATGGACTCCTGGATTATGCCAAGCGGTTCGGCACCACGATCTATCACCCGGTGGGGACGTGCCGGATGGGTGATGGCCCGGCGGCTGTGGTGGATTCAAGGCTGCGGGTGCATGGGATCCAGGGCCTGCGGGTCATCGATGCGTCGGTGATGCCTACGTTGACGACGGGGAATACCAACGCCCCGACGATCATGATTGGGGAGAAGGGCGCGGCGATGATCCGAGAGGACAACGCGGCGGGATAGGACTCCAAGCTCCGCGACGGGAACGCGCGCCAGTTGGCGCGTCGTCGCCCATTCTGCATCCTTTCCATCAAACGGAGAGCGAAACATGCCGATCCTGACCGAAGACCTGGTCTACCAAAGCCCCAACGGCAAGGACCTGCACGCGTGCCTCTACCGCCCGGAAGGCCCCGGCCCGTTTCCAGCGGTGCTGGAGGTGCATGGCGGCGCCTGGACATCGGGTGATCGGTTCAACAACGTCACGATCGCGGAAGCGCTCGCCGCTGACGGCGTGGTGGTGTTGTCGATCGACTTCCGCATGCCCCCTGATGCGCCCTATCCCGCGGCCAGCCAGGACGTGAACCTGGGCATTCGGTTCCTGAAGGCCAACGCGACGAAATTCGGCAGCCGTCCCGATCTGGTGGGCGGGCTTGGCACATCCTCCGGTGGCCATTTGCTGCTGCTGAGTGCGCTGCGTCCCAATGATGCGCGCTACACGACGCTGCCTCTTCCAGGTTCGGATGTGGACGCCTCGTTGGCCTTCGCCATCGCCTGCTGGCCGGTGGCTGATCCGCTGAAGCGCTACCGCACCGTTCAGGCAAACGGGAACGACCGGCTGGTGGCGGCGCACGACGCGTTCTGGCCCTCGGTGGAGGACATGACGGACGGCAACCCGACGCTGATCCTGCAGCGCGGCGAATCCGTGGCGAAACCGCCGGTGCTGATTATCCAGGGAACCAACGACAACAACCTGACACCCGACATGGCCGGCGGTTTCGCCATGGCCTACGCGGCCGCGGGCGGAAAGGTGACGTTCGAGAGTTTTCCCGAACAGCCGCATGCGTTCATCCCGAACGCGCCAGCCGCACCGGCTTCGGTTCAGGCGCTGCACCTGATCAGGGCTTTCGTCCATCGCAACACGATCTGAGCCAAGGGCTTTCGGCGCCGATGGATCGGCGATAGGCTGACTTTGCTTTTCCGCAAGCGGGGAGTCGCTGATGTCCATCGCACGGTTGCGCGGCTTCGTCGCCGCCATGACACGGTTGGTCGAGCACAACGGCAACGCCGAGGACGCCGCGCTGGAACCGGCCCGTGACCTGCTGAAAGACCTTATCGCTCACGACGATTGGCTACCGGATGCCTTCGCCGCCAGCGACACAACAAAATACCGGCAATATCTGCTGTACGGAGATCCACTCGACCGGTTCAGCCTCGTCAGCTTCGTTTGGGGCCCCGGTCAGCTGACCCCGGTGCATGATCACCTGATGTGGGGACTTGTTGGGATGCTGCGCGGTTCGGAGCAAGCGGTTTCCTACCACCGCGATAAGGATCGCGGCACCCTCACGGCCGGCGAGCCCGCGCGCCTGCTGCCGGGAATGGTGGACGCGGTGTCGCCGCGCTTGGGCGATATTCACACCGTGGCCAATGCGTTGCCGGATCGGCCGTCGATCTCCATACATTTGTATGGCGGCAATATCGGTACCGTGCGGCGACACAGTTTCGCTGCGGCGACAGGCGTCATGGCGGAGTTCGTATCTGGCTATTCCTCCGCCACGCTACCGAATCTCTGGGCGGCATGAGCAGACATCGGGCCTAACTGAACCTGTCGATGATCGTCTGCGCCGAAACCCCGTCCGCCCGCAACGACCGCAGCGTCACCGCCCGATCCCGCTTCGCCAAACGCTGCCCCGCTGCATCCACCAGCAACCGGTGATGCGCATAAACCGGCGCCGGCCATCCCATCAACTCCTGCAGCAGCCGATGCAAATCCGTTGCCGGCTTCAGGTCTTCACCGCGGGTCACCAGCGTCACGCCCTGTAGCGCGTCATCATGCGTCACACACAGATGATAGCTTGCTGGTGCGTCCTTGCGGGACAGCACGACGTCGCCGAACCGTTCCGGATGGCAGGCGATCCGCCCCTGCCCTTCCTCTTCGAAACACAACCCCGGCCGTAGCGCCGCCGCCATATCCAGCCGCAGCGCGAACCGCTCCCCAGCCGCGATGCGCTCTGCCCCTTCGTTCGGCGACAACCGCCGGCAGGTGCCGGGGTACAGCGGCGCCCCATCCGGCCCGTGTGGCGCGGCGGCGGAGGCCGACACCTCCCGCGCGACCTCCGCCCGCGTGCAGAAGCACGGGTAAACCAACCCCTGCTCCGCCAGCGTATCCAGCGCCGCCCGGTACTCGGCCAGGTGCTCGGACTGCACGCGCACCAGCCCGTCCCAATCCAAACCCAACCAGGAGAGGTCCTGCTGGATCGCGGCGGCGTATTCCGGGCGGCAACGGCCGGGGTCGATGTCCTCTAACCGCAGCAGGAACCGCCCGCCCGCCTCCCGCGCCCGCCGCCATGCATTGAACGCCGAAAACGCGTGACCCAGATGCAGGAAGCCGGTTGGGCTCGGCGCGAAACGTGTGACAATCATCGGCGTAAGCTATCGCATCGCCGAGCGAATCAGGAGAGTCCCGTCATGCCGACACTGGATGCCATTTATTTTGGACCCGCTTCAAAGGCCAAGCCGAAGCAACTGGTGGTGCTATGCCATGGCCTTGGGGCCGACGCATACGACCTGATCGACCTGGGTCATGCGTGGCAGCACGCCTGCCCGGACGCGCTGTTCGCCTCCGTCCACGCGCCGTTTCCGCACGATTCCGGGTTCGGACGGCAGTGGTGGAGCGTCGCTGACCGCTCCCCCCACATCGTCGAGGCCGGGGTCCGCATGGCCGCCCCCTACCTGCACGGATTCATCGACGCCGAGTTGGGGCGGCTGGAACTGCCGCCGGGGGCCTACGCGATCATGGGCTTCAGCCAGGGGGCCATGATGTCCTTGTTCACCGGCCTGCGCCGTCCTGTCGCGCCGCGTGCCATCCTGTCGTTCTCCGGTGCGTTGATCGCGTCGGGTTCCCTGGCGAACGAACTGGCGAACAAAGCGCCAGTGCTGCTCATGCATGGCGAGGCGGACGACGTGGTGCCGGCTTTCCGCTCACGCGAAGCCGAGGCGGCTTTGATTGCCGCCGATGTGCCCGTGGACGCCCATTACGTCCCCGGCCTGGGACACGGGATCGACGATACCGGCATCTCGCACGGGGCGCTGGCGTTGCAGCGCGGATTTTCCTAACGCCAGAGCTGCCGGCTGGCCCGTTCCGCGCCCTGCGCCAGAGCGTCCAGCTTCGCCCAGGCGATATCGGGATGCACCCGCCCGCCCAGGCCGCAATCGGTCGCCGCGATCACGTTTTCCCGCCCGACCACATTGGCGAAGCGCAGGATGCGTTCGGCCACCAGGTCCGGGTGTTCGACCACATTGGTCGCGTGGCTGACGACACCGGGAAGGATCAGCTTGCCGTCGGGCAGTTTCACGTCCTTCCAGACGCTCCATTCATGTTCATGGCGGACATTCCCTGCCTCGAACGAGTAGGCCTGGCAGTTGATGGCCAGCATGACATCGACGATGTCCCGCATCGGGATGTCCGTGGTGTGCGGGCCGTGCCAGCTTCCCCAACACAGATGGAAGCGAATGCGATCTTGCGGAAGCCCTTTGATCGCATGGTTTAATGCCTCGACGCGTCTCATTGAAAACGCTCTATATTCTTCGACCGTCGGTTCGGGGTTGATCTGATCCCAGTTCTCCGCGATGGACGGGTCGTCGAATTGCAGGATCAGCCCGGCATCGACGATCGCCTTGTATTCCTCCCGCATGGCATCGGCGCAGGCGAACAGGAACTCGTCGTCGGTCTTGTAGTATGCATTCCCGATGCGCGAGGCGCTGCCGGGCGCCACCGAGGTCATGAACCCTTCCTCGATTCCATTGGCTGCCAGCGCCGCTTTGAAGTTGGCGATATCCGCCGCGATCGCCGCATGCCCGGTGTAGGTCAACGGCCCGACGCAAACCGGGGTGGACGGGGCGCGTGGCCCGGTCGTGATCCCGGACTCCGGGTCGTTATAGGCCGCCGCGAACCGCGTCCGGTCGCGCCGGTCGCCGAAGCTGGTCAGCACCACATGCCCGGGCGAGGAACGATGCGGCGGTATGTCGTACAGGCCCGGCCCGGAAAGCTCCAATCCGCCGAGGCGCTGGAACGAATAGCTCCACCACGCGCCATAGTTCACCCGGCTGCCCATCGACTTGCCGAACTCGCCGTCGCCCGGCAGGTCGATCCCCAACGCTTTCTGGCGGGCGACCACGTCGCTGACGGCGGCGGTGAGTTCGGCCTGGAACGCGGCTTCCTCGATCCCACCCGAGACCCGCAGGCGATTGGCCTCGATCAGCGCATCGGGCCGCGGCAGGCTGCCGGCGTGGCTGGTGAGGATACGGTCAGTACTCGATTTCATGCGTTCGCCTCCGTTACGCCGGCACTTCGGTGGGATCCAGGGGAATGGTTAATTCGTCCCAATCATGATCTGGCCCGAGATTGCCCGTTTGTCAGTTGCGATAAACCTAGACCGCTTTCGCGACATCGCGCCATGGCAGTGGTATCGATGCGTGCTGCTTCGGTATGGAATCCAAATGACCATGACCTGGACCCTGGCCAACGCCCCGCGCCTGGACGGCAAGTATGCGATCGTCACCGGCGCGACCGGCGGACTTGGCTATCAAACCGCGCTTGGTCTCGCCCGCCAGGGTGCCACCACGGTACTTGCGGGCCGCAACGCCGAAAAGGGTGCGCAAGCGATCCAGCGGATCCAGCGCGAAGTAGCCGACGCCAAAGTCCGGTTCGAGCCCCTGGACCTCGACAGCCTTGCCTCCGCGGCACATTTCGCGGCCACACAACCAGACACCGTCGATATCCTGGTCAACAACGCGGCCGTCATGGGCCTGCAGCAGCGGGCGCTTACCCGGGACGGCTTCGAACGGCAGATCGGTGTCAACTATCTCGGCCATTTCGCCCTAACGCTTCGCTTGTTCGGCGCCCTGAAAAATGGCGGCCGCGTCGTCAATGTCGCCAGCGTCGCGCACCGTCGGGCAGCGCTAAATCTGGCGGATTTCCAGTCCGAAAAGTCCTACGGCCCGATGCGCGCCTACGGACGGAGCAAACTCGCCATGCTGATTTTTTCGCTGGAGCTGCAACGCCGCGCCGACCAGTACGGCTGGAACCTTAAAAGCATGGCCGCGCATCCGGGCTGGGCGCGAACCGACATCATTCCCAACGGCATCGGCGGCGGCGCGCCCGGGCTGAAGGCCCGCATCGCCGCGGCCGGGTTCAATCTGTTTGCCCAATCCGCCGCCGACGGCGCGCTGCCCATGCTGTTCGCCGCCATGGCGCCCGAGGCACAGGGCGGGGCCTACTATGGCCCGAACGGCCGAGGCGAAATTCGCGGTGGCCCGGGACCGGCGCAAATCTTCCCCCAGGCCGCGGACCCTGACGCCGGACTCCAGCTTTGGGCGTTGTCGGAACGACTGACCGCCGTGACCGCACGCGTATGAGCGGCTGGGTGAGTCTGGCGTTGACTGGCGATCGGCGCCTGGCTTCGGGGGGATGTTATCGCCACCAGAGAAATGGATTTGCAACGATTGATATCCACACGACGCCTGCTCCGAGATGACCAATCTGTTATCCCCCGAAGTTGTGGATAAGTCAGTGGGCAATGGCCGTGTAATGCCCTGAAACAGGCCTCCGACCGGCATATCCTGGATGATGCTGAAAGTTTGTGCATACCTATAAGTATTTGATTTTAAAATATTATTACAAATTGTGAACGCGGTTTATTAACGTATTGTTAAGCATCGGATTGCCCTGGGGACGGCCGAAACTCCGCGATTACGCCGCAAGCCGATCCGGGGCGACACCGAACAGGAAATCGATGTCGTCGGCATCCATCGCCGGCAACGCCATGCCGTCCTCGCTGAGTGCCAGCGACGCCAGCGCGGCCTTGCGTTCCTGGAGTTCGACGATCCGCTCCTCCACTGTGTCGGCGGCGATCAGTTTGTAAACGAACACCGATTTCGTCTGGCCGATCCGATGCGCCCGGTCCGAGGCCTGATCCTCCACCGCCGGGTTCCACCACGGATCATAATGGATCACCGTATCCGCCGAGGTCAGGTTCAGCCCGCGCCCGCCGGCCTTCAGGCTGATCAGGAACAGTGGGACCTCCCCCGCCTCAAACCGCCGCACCGGATCGGCGCGATCGGTCGTGTCCCCGCGCAGTTCCACGAACGGCACCCCGGCCGCCACCAGCGCCGGCTTCATCAGGTCCAGCATTGAGGTGAACTGCGAGAACAGCAGAATCCGCCGCCCCTCGGCGATCATCTCGGACACCATCTCCATCAGATCATCGAGTTTGCTGGAGGATGCCGCGACCTCCGACAGCTTCGCCAGCCTCGGATCGCAACAGACCTGCCGCAACTTCAGCAGCGCCTGCAACACCAGCACATGGCTTTGCGCCACGCCGCGGGCCGCGATGCCCTCGGTGACTTTCTCATGCATCGTGGCGCGGATCGCCTCGTAGAGTTCGCGCTGATCCGGCGCCAGGGTAATGCGCCGCAGGATCGTGTGCTTCGGCGGCAGTTCGGTCGCCACCGCCGACTTCGTGCGACGCAGGATGAACGGACGGATGCGGGTCGAAAGCTGACCACGGCGCACCGGGTCGCCATCCTTCTCGATCGGGGCGCGGAACCGGCGGTTGAAGCTTTTGCGCGACCCAAGCAGGCCGGGCATCAGGAAGGCGAACTGCGACCACAACTCGCCCAGGTTGTTCTCGATCGGCGTGCCGGACAGGCACAGCCGGTGCCGCGTCTCCAGCCGGCAGACCGCATGGGTGGCTTTCGATCCGGGGCTTTTGATCGCCTGGGCCTCGTCCAGCACGACCATGTGCCAGGGCAGCGTCGCCATCTCCTCGATATCACGGGACAGCACGGTATAGGTGGTGATCACGACATGCACGCCGTCCAGGTCCCGGCGCTTTTCGTGGCGGTCCAGGCCGTGCAGAACGAGTACCCGCAGATGCGGCGCGAAGCGGGCCAGTTCCGCCGACCAGTTCGGCACCAGCGACGTAGGGACCACCACCAGCACCGGCCGGTCCATGCGGCCGGAGGCTTCCTCGATCGCGATATGGGCGATGGTTTGCGCCGTCTTGCCCAGACCCATGTCGTCGGCCAGCAGACCGCCCTGCCCGTTCTCCCGCAGGTGCTGCAACCAGTTGACGCCCTGCTGCTGATAGGGCCGCAGATCGGCTTTGAAGCTGGCGGGAACCGGCGCCTCGGGGATTTCGGACACCGCCCGGAAGCGGGCGACGTGCTCGATGATCATCGCGCCGTCCTGCCAGCGCGTGGTCACCAGGTCTTCCAGGTCCAGCACATTCGGCGCGGCGGCGGCATCAAGGGTCAGCGAGTCGCCGTTGGTCCGGGCCGCGGCCTCCACCAGATCATCCATCACCGCCAGTAGGCGGGCGATCCGGTCGGCGGGCAGCTTCAGGATGCGACCATCCTCCAGGCTGGTGACGACCTCGCCACCGATGACCCGGGCGGACGCCATCCCGCCGCGCTCGCGCAGGCGCATCAGGATCGGCAGCAGCGGGTGGCGCGACCCGTCGATCTCGATCCCGAAATCCAGCGAGAACGCGCCCTGCGGCGCATCCGACACCTTCATGTCGCAAAGCCCGACGGACTCCACCAGACGTGGGCCGAAATCGGTGTCGATCTGGTTGCGCCATCCCAGCGCTTGCAACACCGGCAGGCGGTCGGCGATGAAGCCCTGCCAGGCCTCGGCGGCATCGCGGCCACGGAAGACGTAAACCAGGCGCCCCTTGGCGACCTTGGCGGTGGCCATGCGCATTTGCACCAGGCCTTCCTGGCGGATCGATTCCAGCGCGGCCGCCTCGGCGGTGCGGTCACGCCGAGCAAAGACCGGGCCGCCGGGTTCGTTGATGCGGACGAACTGGCGGTCGTCGTCGAACGGGACGCATGTGCCTTCGTAGTCGAACTCCAGCAACAGGGCGTCCAGCGTCTGCATGCGGCCGTATTCATCGGGGCACGGAAACCGGGTCAGGCGCACCACCGGGGACATCGGACGGTCAACGATGACCTGTTCGGTGATGCTGGGCGGTTCGATGCGGCGTTTCAGCGACGGCGGCGCGGGCGGCGGGGCGACAAACGCCGGCCTGGGGGGCGGCGCGGCCGCCTGGATCCGCACCCGTCCGACGGCGCCGTTGTCGGCGTCGATGTACCACGGGCCGGAATCCGCCACGATCACGCCGGACCGAGCCGGCAGCGTGGCCGCGGAAGCCGACGCGAACAGCCGCGTCTCCCCCTTGATCAGCCGCTTGCCGCCGGCATGCCAGCGCGCCTGGCCGCTTTCGATCAGTGCGTCCAGCAGGTCCACGACCAACGTCGGCGCGATGCCGGTCTTGGGGTCGTTGCCCTCACCCATCAAGTAGGCGACGTCGCGCAGGGCGGCCGCGGCCTGCTCGTCCTCGGCGATCTGGCGCGGCGTGGTTGGCGTGGCGATGCCACTGCGCTCGCCGATCAAGACCGTGGTGACGAAGCAGGCGTGCGGGTGGTCCCCGGGCGCCAGTTCGAAGACAATCCGCTGACGCTCTTTCTCCGCCGGCTTGGAGGCCAGCGTGTCGAGGAAGGTCTGCTGTTCCGGCTTACGCAGCTCCGGGAACCGGTCGAGCGCGCCGAACGCCGCCGCCGCGAGATGGGCACAGCCCGGCATGCGGCAGGTGCAGCGGTGATCGAACACCACGCGGCGCCCAAACAACGATGGGGTGATGGAAACCGTGTAGCTGATCGCCCGGTCCTGCACGGTGCCGGTAATGGTTTCCCCGTCCAGCCTGATATCGACGCCCCCCGCCAAGCCCAACGTACGGCCACGGGTTAGCGCTCGGCCGTCGAAAATGCGGCCCAGGTCCTGGGAGGAGTACGGCGTCGGCATTGGGGTCGGGGTGGCCTCAGGCAATGGGTCGGGCGCCGAGTCGGGGGGCGCTCGGCGGGAGCCGTGTGAGTCGCCTGAAGCGGGGCGCGAATGCAAGGCTTCAGTTGCGCCCCAGGTCACAGCGGGCGCGTGGCGTTTGGGGCTTTGTCGTTACGCTGGATCTGAAGGCCTTTTACGCTCGGATCAAAGTCCGCGATAACCATCCCGGACGTCCGGCGGCCGATCCGGCGGTGCTTCTGGCGGTATGACTGTATGCCACGCTGGATGGGGTGGGTTCGGCCCGCGCGTTAGAGCGGCTGTGTTCGCACCATGCGGCCTATCGGTGGCTGTGTGGCGGCGTTCCGGTCAATCACGACATGCTGTCGGCCTTCCGCCGTGATGGCGGTGCGCTGCTGGATGCGGTGTTGACGCATAGCCTGACCGGCCTGATCGCTGAAGGCCTGGTGGGTCTGGAAGAGGTTGCGATCGACGGCACCAAGGTTCGGTCCCTGGCGGGACACAGTTCAATGGCGGGACTGGATCGCCTCGCGCGTATCGAGACGCTCGTGGTCGAGCGGATCGCGGGTCTGAAGCAGGACTTGGACGAGCATGCTGGCAGTGCCGAACGGATCAAGGGCGCGCTGGACCGTCTGGTTGAACTGGAGGTGGAAAAGGCCGGCGCGCGAAAGCGGACAGGCGCGAAGCCAAGCGCAAGCAGATGGTGTCGCTGCGGGACTTCGAGGTGCGCCGGATGCGGCTAGCGGACGGTTCGGTGCATCCGGCTTGGACTGTGCCTGTGGCAACGGCCAAGGGCGTCGTGGTGTCGACCGAGCCGACCGATCGGCGCGATGACGGCGGATTGGCGCCCAGCCCGGTCGAACAGATCATGCGCCGGTGCGGGCAAACGCCGGTTCGCCTGCTTGCGGATGGCACGGCGATGACGGTCCAGGATATCGCCGCGTTGCGGTCGGTGTGCCACTTCCAGGGCCTCGCGCATAACCTGCTGCATGCTTACGGGCAGCGATGCGTCGCGGCATGACCCCGATCCGTGCCGGTTGGACCGCATTGGCGGGCACTGGTCCCGGCTGCAAGGCGGTTTCCCCTGATCGCGCGGGTCGCCAAGGCAGCAACGCCACCGCAACGATACGAAATTCAACCGCTCACGTGTCACGAGGATGGATATCCGGATTGGATTACAGCCTCCTTCGCCGACCATGACGATGAGCGGCCGACGGCTTCCGTCAAACGATTCGATTATTTCGCCGCGTATCCTAAACCGCCTGCCCATCCTGGTCTACGACGCGAAGCTTGTGCCCGCCCAGGATGGATTGGGTGGACTAAACAGCAAAACATTTAGGCCGTTTGCGGATTGTGCCAAATGACGATCCGCGGCTCTTTGAAAATCCGCATGGACGTTCGCTTCCTCGCTGGGGCGTGGATTGCACGTGGCGGTCCATGTCCTCAATCGCGTGCTAAAGCTAGGACGCCCGCGCTATGCCCGCAGCCTCTGACCCAAACCGGGATTGGGATCGTTGCGTAGACACCTTTGATCCCCGCACCACGCTGCCAGGGCCCCACTCCAGATTGGAGTCAAAAAGCTGCCCCCTTGGGCGAAGGCCGCCAGATTCGTGCTGATCGTGGCGACCATACCGGTGAAGCCTCCAAATGCCGCCGATAGAAAATTGCCACTTGAAACAATTGAAGCGATCAGTCAGAAAATCTGAATTCGCAAGCTCCAATGGTTATGGAAATATAACTATGTGGACCGAATGGAAGGATCGGGATCGAAAAGTGGTATTATTCAGACATTTTATGGCGACAGTCGTCGTGGGTGCCTCCGCCTTCGGCGGCCTCCTTTGCATGGCAACGCCGGCCCGCGCAGAATTCGTCGTCACCGTCTCCCAGGACGGCGCCAACATTGTCGCCACCGGCAGTGGCTCCATCAATACGGCAGGGCTGACCGATGTCGGCGGTGCCTTTGACGGCGGTGCTTCCTACGACGGAGACCGGTTCATCGTCGGCGGGCTGGAGGCAGCAGTGCAGTTTTGGACGTCGATCAGCGGTCCCGCCAACTTTGGCCCGACGGGAGACACATGGAACTCCGCTTCCTCGGGGTCCGGTGACGTCGTCGGGGTCATTGCCGATAGCGGGATATATCTTCCAGATTCATATGTGTCCGGCAGCGCCCTGTCGGGTACTTCCACATGGGACAACACGACGCTCAGCGCCCTAAACTTGACGCCTGGCACGTATGACTGGACCTGGGGCTCCGGCGACACGGCGGACGGTTACGAACTCGTAGTCAACGGGGGACAACAGAGCGTTCCTGAATCGTCATCGCTGCTGTTGCTCGCGGTGCCATTGGCCGCCGCGGCGGTGATGCGCCGCAGGCGGGAGTCACGGCCCGCCGTGTGACGTGGTTGTCAATCGGCGTTGAAGCTTGACCCGGTATTGGAGTGGCCCTGGAGCCGGACAAATTCAGGCGTCCACTCTGACCGTGCGCCGGACGGGTGTTGTCAACTTGATGAACGGGAGCATCAGCCAAGCTCAGTGTTCTGGCAGCACGCGCGTCGGCGAGTATGACACCCCGTTCTGAGGTGCGGTCGTTAGGGTCTGATGATAAATGACCGCTTCAATGTAGTTATTGATTAGGTGCGATGGCATAGTCCCATCCCCCATGGAATTCGGCGCGCGTCAGGTTGATCGCCTGTATTTCCAGTTCGATCACCTGCACGCCCCCGGGACCGAGGTTGCCGTCGAACTCGCGGCAAACCGCGAGGCCTGTTTCGGGCTTCGTGGCACTCATCAGTTGGACGATGACCTAATGACTGCCCAGCGGCTTGCCGCGCCAGTTCTGGGTGATGAAGGCGAGCAGGCGGTGCTCGATCTTGTTCCACTTGCTGGTGCCCGGCGGCAGGTGGGTCACCGGTATCGCAAGACCGGTTTCGTTGACGAACCGTTGCAGTTCACGTTTCCATAATCTGACCTTAGCACCGTAGCTGCCGCCGCAGTCGGCTGTGATTGTCAGGCTGGTGGCATCGGGGTAGCGTGTCCGGCCGAGCTTGTGCCACCAGCGTCGGATGCTTTCGACGACCAAGGCCGCGGTGTCGGCGTTATCTCGCTTCGCTTATTTCTCGGAAGGCCCTAAGGGTGCGGCCGCGGGCGGCATGACGATAGAACCGTTGCTGGGCGTGAACGACAAGGACAAGGCCCTTGGCTTCTGGACCGATGCCAACGGCAACGCCCACGGATTCACTTACGATACCGGATCGAAGAGCTTCATTGAGGTCGATATCAAGGGCCACATGGGCACCACGACCACGGCGATCAACAACAAGGGCGATATCGCCGGCTTCGTTAAGGACAACGGTGTCGATCAGGGCTTCATCAAGGACGGCAACAAGGTGGAGTTGCTGAAGGGACCCAAGGGGTCGGTGATGGCTTTGGGCATCAACAACGAGGATCAGGCGGTCGGCTCGTTCACCGACGCGGCCGGACAGGCGCACCGCTTCCTGTTCGACGACCGGTTGCACCAGTACGCGGTTATCAATGACCCCAACGGGGTCAAGGGCCAGTTGGCCGGTTTCTTCCTGGACAAGGCCGGCAACACCGATGGGATGCTGGTTCAGATCAGCACGCACCATAGCTGATGTCCGGCGTGATGTGGCGTTCGCCCGCGGGGCGGACGCCACGTTGGCCGGCGGTCAGCCCTGGATCACCGGCATGACGATATGGATGGCAATCAGCAACAGAACCAGGATCACCGCGATCCGTATGATCCCGCCGAACAGGCGCAGCGACCCCAGGACCAACACGGCCGCGACCGCAAGGAGCAACACCGTCTGAAGTGTATGGGGGACGCCGATTTGCTGGAGCACGCCGCGCAACCACAATTCGAACTCAGTCAGGATCGTCGCGACGGCCAGGCCGAATTGGGTGAGCAGATTCAGTAGGGCGTCGATAGCGGTTTGGAGTTGGCTCACACTGATTTCCTTGATGAGGATACTCGCTTCGGAAATCGTGCGGAAGGGGACGTTATGGAAGATGTCGTCTCTATAAGGTGACGTTCCCAGGCGGGCTTGGCGGATGGTGTATCTGGCGTTGTCGCGGATACCGTCCAGCTTCCGCACCCTGGCCGGCGCGGCCGTCAGCTTCGTCGGCACCGCGCAGAAGGGCAAAGGCTGGCTGGTAGGCGCCTCCCTGACCATCGCCGACGTCGGCTGTTGGGGCCGCATGGTCTTCATGGCCGAGGGCGGGATGGATATCGCCAACTGGCCGAACGTCCCCGCCTGGTCTAAACGGCTTGCGGCCCTCCCGGGCTTTGCCCTGCCCTATGACCTGATATCAAAAAGAATACGGAGTTCGATCCATGCGCATAGCCGTTATCGGTGCCGGCGGAGTCGGCGGCGCGTTCGGTGCCGCCCTGGCCAATGCCGGCGCCGACGTGACCTTCGTCGCCCGCGGTGCCCACCTGAAAGCCATGCAGCAGAATGGCCTGCGGGTCGAAGGCGGCCGCGGCGAAACCCTGGTAAAGCCGTGCCAGGCGACCGACGACCCGGCAACCATCGGGCCGGTCGATTTCGTGTTGTTCTGCGTCAAGCTGTGGGATGTGGAATCCGCCGGTGAACAGATCAAGCCGCTGATCGGGCCGAACACGGCGGTGATCCCGCTGCAAAACGGCATCGACTCGGCGGAGCGGCTGATTCCCATCCTGGGCGCCCAGGCGGTGATGGGCGGGGTGGCGCAGATCAGCGCGACGATCGCCGAACCGGGCGTGATCCGTCAGGTCGGCACCTTCATGCGACTGGTGTTCGGTGAGCTTGAGGGCGGCAAGAGCGCGCGTGGCGATGCCTTCCTGGCGATGTGCCAGAAGGCCGGCTTCGACGCGACGCACAGTGCCAATATCCAGACCGAGCTGTGGATGAAGTTCATACTGCTCGCCAGCAACGCCGCGATCACGGCCGCGACGCGGACGCCGATCGGCAAGCTGCGCGACGACCCGGATACCAATGCGCTGTTCGAGAAGACCTTTGCCGAGGTCTTCGCCGTCGGCCGGGCGAAGGGAATCAAGCTGCCGGACGATGCGGTGGAGAAGACCCTGGGTTTCACCCGCAACGCCCCGGCGGCGATGATGGCCTCCATGGCGCACGACCTGATTCGGGGGAACCGGATTGAGTTGCCGTGGCTGTCTGGGAAGGTTGTGGCGCTTGGGCGGGAACTGGGTGTGCCGACGCCGGTGCATGAGGTTCTTTACGCGGTGCTGAAGCCGTTCACCGAGGGGAAGGCCGGCTAACCTCGGCATTTACCACTGTTGGCGCTGGAAGACGTAGATGGCGGGCTTGCGCCCGCCACGACGATTGGGGCTCGGCCGATGCGGCTGTTAGTTTGACCCGCGGAACCTTCAAACAATCGCCGTTCGGCTGATCGCGTGCCAGCGCATCAGACGCAGGCGTCCATCGCGGATCAACCGCCGGCGCAGCAGCCAGAGTTCGGCCTCGGCGACCATTTGCGCCGCCTCTTGGCGTGGCGGTTTCGCCCCTTGCAGATCGTGCAGCAGAACCCGCCATCCTAGAATCGCCTGCTCAAGATGGCGCGCCGAGATATCCTCGGCGATGCGGACGTCCAGCCCGACGCGCCCGAGCATGCGGGTGATCGCGATGCCGGGCACCAAACCGTCCGGATCGCGCCTTTCCAGTACCGCCCAGCGTGCAACCGTCGGGTCGTTCGGGTTCAGCGGCGTGTCGGCGGTGAGCTCGGTCATCACCATCTGCCCGCCCGGCCGCAAGGCACTGGCCAACCCATCCAGGATCGGTTCGGGTTGCGCCCCGTGCAGAGGCTCCAGCGCAAGGCAGTGATGGTGGCTTTTGGGGACGAATGACGGAGCCCACGGGTTCCAGGCGTCGATTCGGACTTTCTTCGTCAGTTGCGCCTTGCCGATGAAGCTTCTGGCGGCCGCGAGCAGCGAAGGATCGTGCTCCACACCTGTTACCCAGGCGCCGAAGTTCCGGGTTACCGCGGCGGCAGGTCCGCCCCCCCCGACACCGACAATCAACAGGCTGGCGGCGGAAGCGGCCCCGAGTGGCCGAACCAGACGCAACGTCTCGATCTCGCCGCCCGGGAAGACGAAACCCATCCCCCAGAGCCGGTTGGACAGTGCAACGCGGGAGGCCGGCCAGTCCACCCGAACCCGCGACTCCGGCACGGCCGGAGCCAAATCAGCGCACGCCGCCGCTAAAACCGGAGGTGGCGATCGTCCGAAAAGATAGCGTACCGCGATGGACAGCATCCATCCAGACTACGCGGCGAACCTTACTAAATGGTTTACGCAGCGAATTCCGTCAGCACGTATCGCACGGTTTCCGGGCCGGGCACGCTGGGGATATGGCGGTGCTCCGGACCGGCCGGTATGTGCAGCATGTCGCCGGGTCCGGCCTCGACCGAATGGGAATCGAAGCGATACCGGATACGGCCGGACAGGATGAAAATCGAATGCCCGGTTTCGCACCAGTTACCCTCGGCCGCACCCACTGGATCGGGGGCGCGTTCCTGATAGCGCAGGGCGATACCGAAGCCGGACACCGCTTCCCGTACCTTCAGGCGGTCGGTCGCGGTTTCCAGGGGATGGTCGGCGGCGGTGAAGAGATAGGGGCTGTCTGACATGCCGCCAGCCTAGCGCGACATTCCGCCCCTTGCCACAGGGCAACCAACCGGTATTTTGCCCCAACCGGTATCTTGCCGCAGAATAGAAACGCCCAAGGATTTTCGAATGCCAAGCCTGAATCGCCGCACCCTGCTCGCCGGGGCCGCGCTGCCTCTGTTCGCCATCAACACTCGCCCTGCCCGCGCAGCGGACTTCAGCCTGAAGCTGGCGAACAACGCCCCACTGACGCATCCGCAGTCGATCCGCCAGCAGGAAGCCGCGGATCGAATCAAGGCGGCAACCAACGGCGCGGTGGAGATCCAGTTGTTCCCCAACAACCAGTTGGGCTCCGACACCGACATGCTGTCGCAACTGCGGTCTGGCGCGATCGACTTCTTCACCCTGTCCGGCCTGATCCTGGCGACGCTGGTGCCGGCGGCCTCCATCAACGGCATCGGCTTCGCGTTCAAGGACTACGACACCGTGTGGAAGGCGATGGACGGCAAGCTGGGCGCCTATGTGCGGTCGGAAATCGACAAGCGCGGCCTGATCGCCATGGACAAGATGTGGGACAACGGGTTCCGCCAGATCACCAGCTCCACCCACCCGATCAGGACACCGGCGGACCTGAAGGGCTTTAAGATCCGCGTGCCGGTTTCGCCGCTGTGGACCAGCATGTTCACCGCGCTGGGCGCTTCGCCGATCAGCATCAACTTCGCCGAGGTCTATTCCGCCTTGCAGACCAAGATCGCGGAAGGGCAGGAAAATCCACTGACGCTGATCCAGATCGCCAAGCTGTACGAGGTGCAGAAATACGTCTCCATGACCAGCCACATGTGGGACGGGTTCTGGATGCTGGGCAACAAGCGCAGCTTCTCGGCGCTGCCGGCCGACGCCCAGGCGATCGTCGCTCGGGAGCTGAACAAGTCGGCATTGGATGAGCGCGCCGACATCGCCAAGCTGAACGGATCGGTCGCCGACGACCTGAAGTCCAAGGGCCTGGAGTTTGTCGAGGTGGACAAGCCCGCGTTCCGCGAAGCCCTGAAGACCGCCGGGTTCTACGCGGAGTGGAAAAACAAGTACGGCGAAGAGGCCTGGGGAATCCTGGAATCCCAAGTCGGCTCTCTGTCGTAACATGGCACACGACCTCGCCACCGATGTCGGACCGCGGTCCGGGCTTTTGCCTTATCGTATCGACATGTTCCTCCGCATCGTCGCCGAAATCCCGGCGGCGTTGCTGGTGGTGGCCGAGATCGTGGTGCTGTTCACCGGCGTGACCGCCCGCTACGTCTTCCATGCCCCGCTGGTGTGGACGGACGAGCTGGCCTCGATCCTGTTCCTGTGGCTGGCGATGCTGGGCAGCGTGATCGCGCTGCAACGGTCGGAGCATATGCGTCTGACCGCCATCGTCGGCGGCCTGTCCCCCGCCGCGCGGGCGCGCACCGAGGCCTTGGCGTCGGCTGCGGTGGCGATCTTTCTGCTGATGGTATTGCCCTCGGCCTGGGATTACGCCGGCGATGAGTGGTTCATCGAGACCCCCGCGCTGGGCATTCATAATACCTTCCGAGCAATGGCGATCCCGGTGGGGGCGGCGTTTATGGTGGTGACGGCGCTGACGCGGTTGCTGCGGTTGTCGTGGAAGGATGCGCTGTTCGGCGTTGCCGTGGTGGTGGCTCTGGCGACCGTGCTGCACTTCGCCGGGCCGTGGCTAAAGGGCTTCGGCAACTGGAATCTGGTGCTGTTCTTCGTGCTGCTGCTCGGCGCGGGGGTGTTGCTGTCGGTGCCGATCGGGTTCGCGTTCGGACTGGCGACGCTGGCGTATCTGGCGACGCTGACTCGGACCCCGCTGACGGTGGTGGTCTCGCGCATGGATGAGGGCATGAGTTCCCTGATCCTGCTGGCGGTGCCGCTGTTCGTGTTTCTGGGCCTGCTGATCGAAATGACCGGCATGGCGCGCGCCATGGTCAACTTCCTGTCGGCGCTGCTGGGGCATGTGCGCGGCGGGCTGTCCTATGTGCTGCTGGGGGCGATGTATCTGGTTTCGGGCATTTCCGGCTCCAAGGCCGCCGACATGGCGGCGGTGGCACCCGTGCTGTTTCCCGACATGAAGCGGCGCGGCATGAATGAGGGTGAGTTGGTGTCCCTGCTCGCGGCCTCGGGCGCCATGAGCGAGACGATCCCGCCCTCGCTGGTGCTGATCACCATCGGGTCGGTGACCGGCGTATCGATCGCGGCACTGTTCACCGGCGGGTTGATGCCGGCTTTGGTGCTGGCAGCCGCGTTGGCGTTCATCGCGCGCTGGCGTGGCCGGAATGAGAATATGACGGGCGTTGTCCGCCCACCGTGGGGCTTCATCGGCAAGGCGTTCGTGGTGTCGCTGCCGGCGTTGGTGCTGCCGTTCGTGATCCGCACCGCGGTGATCGAGGGCATCGCGACAGCGACCGAAGTTTCAACGATCGGCATCGTTTACGCGATCCTGATGGGCGTGCTGGTTTACCGGCAGTTCCCGCTGCGGCGCATCTTCCCGATGCTGGTCGAAACGGCGGCGCTGTCGGGCGCGATCCTGCTGATCATCGGCACGGCAACCGGGATGGCCTGGGCGCTGACCCAGTCCGGGTTCTCGCGCCAGTTGGCGGCGGCGATGGCGTCCATGCCGGGCGGGGCGGCCGGGTTCATGGCGATCTCCATCGTCGCGTTCGTGGTGCTGGGCAGCGTGCTGGAGGGGATCCCCGCGATCGTGTTGTTCGGGCCACTGCTGTTCCCGTCGGCGAAGCTGGCCGGGATCAATGAGGTCCACTACGCGATGGTGGTGATCCTGGCGATGGGAATCGGCCTCTTTGCCCCGCCGTTCGGGGTTGGCTACTACGCGGCCTGCGCGATCGGGCGCGTGTCGCCGGATGCGGCGATGCGGCGGATTTGGCCGTACCTTCTGGCGGTGCTGGCGGGGTTGATCGTGGTCGCCGCGGTGCCCTGGTTCAGCATCGGGTTCCTGTAACAGACGCTTCAAGGCTGCGACCGCAGCGCGGGCCCAATCATGCCTGCGCGAGTTGCCGCGCATGGCGCGCGCTCATGACACCACGATTGTGCATAGCATAGGGCACCGAGGGAACCGCGCTTCCGGCCTGTTGGTCATCCCGCCGACCAGGGCGTTGCAGGGTGCGGCGTCAGCATTGGCCCCGGTGGCGGCCGATGGGACGCGGATGCTGGACTCGATCATCAACCGCCGGACGGTGGAGCATGCGGCGGTGATGGATCAGCGGCTTCCGCAACGTCTTTGGCCTTTTGTCCGACGTTTTTTCGGAAGGTGAAAATTTCGTTTTGATAACTCCGCGGTCATTCCAAACCTCAAGAAAATGTCAGCATACTTGCTGGTGCGTCTTTGATGGATGTGTGCTGTACGCCGTCTTGAAGAATAGCACGCGTTAAACAGGGGACGTCGGAATCGTGTCGGATCGATGCGCATCACTCCTCCGGACCCGCAAGCCGGACCGCCGCTTGCAAGCCCGTGGCTCTTGTCGGACGCCTTAGGATGCGTATGCGCCTTTTGCTCTGGTTGCTGCTGGCGGGTGCTACCGCCGGCCCTGCCGCATCCGCCGAGAAACCAAACTTTGCCGAACTGCTGGCGAGGGCCGAGGCACAGGCCGCCGCCGGTCATCGTTGGTCGCCACCCGGGGATAACATGACCGAAACGGTCGCCGGGATGATGGACCTGATCTCTACCGCGACACCGCAGCAACTTGCTGAATTGTCGGCGTTGCTGGAAAAAGGCGGCTCTCATCCCCCGCCATCGGTCACGCCCGGGCATCCGGTGCCGGAGGCCCCGCCCCGGCCTGACGCGAAACCCTCGCCGCAACCCGGCGCCCGGTCAGCCGAACTGCTTTCTCGCGGCAAGGAAGCCGAACGTCTTGGCGATGTCTCCGGTGCTCGGCGGTTCTACGCCAGCGCGGCGGCGCTAGGAAACGCGGCAGCAGCACTTTCCCTCGGGCGCCTCTACGACCCCGCCTACCTGAAACATACCGCCCTGGGCGGTATCGACCCCGACCCGGCCCTGGCGCGTCATTGGTATGAACGCGCCGCCGCTCTAGGCAACGCCGAGGCCGGTCCGCTCCTTCAAGCCCTATCCGTGAGGTAACGCGATGCGCCGCCGCAGCCTGCTATCGGTTTTCCCCGCCGCCGCGCTGTTCGCTGGCAGCCGGGCGTTCGCAGCCGCCCAGCCGGTTACGATCGGCATCATGGGCGGTGAGATCGACGGCACCTTCATGCGAATCGCCACCGACCTGACATCGGTCCTGAATTCAAACGAGTTACGGATGATCCCCGTCGTCGGCAAAGGGTCCCTGCAAAACATCGGTGATTTGCTGCATCTGCCGGGCGTCGATCTGGCGCTGATCGCGTCGGACGCGCTGACCTATGCACAGGCGAATCACCTTTATCCGGATGACTTGTCGAAGGTCCAGTATATCTGCAAACTCTATGACAACGACGTGCATGTCTGCGCGCGACCGGAAATCCAGACGCTCGCGGACTTGCAGGGCAAGCCGGTGAATATCGACGTCGATGGTGCCGGCACCAACCTGAGCTCACGCGCGATCTTCAAAATCCTTGGCATCACCCCCGACTTCCGCACCGACGAACCGACAATCGGCCAGGACAAGCTACGCCGTGGGGAAATCGCGGCCAATATCTACCTGGGCGGCAAACCCATTCGTCTGTTCGTGACCGCGCCGGCCGGTAGCGGGCTGCATTTCATTCCGGTGCCAGCGAACGAGGCGCTGGAGAAAGTGTATCTTCCAGGCGGCCAACTGACGCACGCGGACTATCCCACGCTGGTTCCTGACGGCGATGCCGTCGAAACCATGGGTGTCGGCGTTACGCTCGCCGTGTTCGGCTGGAGTCCGGGATCAGTCCGCTACCGGAATGTAGTGGCCTTCGTGGATGCGTTTTTCTCCAAATTTCCCGAATTACTGAAACCGCCGCATCATCCCGCCTGGCACAACGTGAACCTGGCGGCCGCGCAGCCCGGTTGGGTGCGGTTCCCTCCCGCCGAAGCGTGGCTGGCGGCACATCGGCCCGGAGCGACTCCCACGCCGGCGGCCGCCGGTGCCGACACGCAGGCTCAGTTCGATGCTTTTCTTACCCAGCGCGGGGTCCAGCACCTGACGCCCGCGCAGCGGGACGCGACCTGGGCCTATTTCCAGCAGCTTCGCGCGCAAGGGCGGTAACGTCAGCCACGTGGATCCAGCGCATCTCGCAATCCGTCGCCGACCAGGTTGAACGACAGCACACACAAGAAGATCGCGACACCTGGAAAGATCGCCAGCCAGGGTGCCTGGGTCAGAAAGCGCTGTGCCGCGTTCAACATCGATCCCCACGACGGCGAAGGCGGTTGCTGGCCCAGGCCGAGAAACGAAAGCGAAGCCTCGGCGATGATGGCGGCGGCGATCGACAGGGTCGCCTGGATCAACACCGGCGGCAGGATGTTGGGTACCACATGGCGGGTTGCCACACGGATACCGCGGGCACCGAGCGACCAGGCCGCCTGGATGTAGTCGGCACTGCCGACCTCCAGCGTCGCCGCTCGGGCTACCCGCATGAAGCGCGGGGCGGTGGAGACGCCGATGGCGATCATGGCGTTGGTCAGGTCAGGCCCCAGAAAGGCGGTCAGGGCGATGGCCAGGATCAGGAACGGACACGCCAGCATCGCATCGACGATGCGCGACAGCAGCGCATCGATCCAGCCGCCGGTGAAGCCGGCCAACAGGCCGGCGGGAACACCGATCCCGGCAGCGATCACCACCGACACCAACCCGGCCAGCAGGCTGGCCCGGGCGCCGAACAGCACGCGGGAGAGTACGTCCCGGCCGTTCTCGTCGGTTCCCATCCAGTGCGCGACCGATGGTGCTTTGCGAATGGCACTCCATGACGTGGCGGTCGGGTCGTACGGGGCGATCAGCGGGGCGAGGATCGCCAGGGCGATGAACGCCACGATGACGATCAGCCCTGCCACGGCGGTCGGGCGGCGGCAAAATCGAGCGAAGGCCAAGCGCCGTGGAGTCATGCCCGCCGCAGCCTTGGATTGATCAGCACGTAGAGAATGTCCGCCAGCAGGTTCAGCAGGATGAACAGCAACGCCGTCACCAGCACGACACCCTGCACCACCGGGTAATCGCGGTTGAACACCGCATCCACAACCATCTTTCCGAAGCCGGGGATCGAGAACACCTGCTCCGTCAGCACCGCGCCCGACAGTAATGTGCCCAGTTCCAAGGCCCCAAGCGTGACCACCGGGATCAGCGCGTTCCGCAACGCGTGCCGCAAGATGACGCGCAAGCGGGACAAACCCTTGGCCCGCGCGGTGCGGATATAGTCCTGGTCCAGCGTGGACAGCATGGCCCCGCGCGTATGCCGCATCAGGATCGCCGCTATGGCGTTTCCCAGCACGAACGCCGGCATAATCGTGGTCGCCAGGGACCGCGTCACATCCTCGGTCAGCGGGACATAACCGGACGGCGGCAGCCACCCCAGGTCCACCGACAACAGCAGGATCAGCATGATCCCGAGCCAGAAGTTGGGCATCGAAAGCCCGGCGAGGCCAACGGCGTTGGCGATGTAATCCCAAATTCCGTTTCGTTTCACCGCCGCGATGACGCCAGCCGGGACACCGATCGCAACCGCGATGAGGAACGCCATGACCCCAAGCTGCGAGGTCACCGGCAGCTTCTGCGCGATGAGTTCGGCAACCGGTTGTCGCGTGCGCCAGGAATAGCCGAGATTTCCCTGCAACACATTCCCGACCCAATGAACATACTGCACCGGAATCGAGCGATCGAGCCACAGCTCGGTCCGGATTTGCTCGATGACGCGGGGATCGCCGCGCTCCTCGCCCGCCAGCACGACCGCAGGATCGCCGGGCATCAGTTGTTGCAGGCAGAACACCAGGATGCTGACCAGGATCAGCGTCGGCACGATCTGCGCCAAGCGGCTAGTGAGTTTCATCCGATGCCGTCTCGGCGTTCAGTGTCGGCGCGCATCACTTCGCTATCGACAGCCCTTGCAGACGGATGATGCCGTCCGGCACCGGATGGAAACCCGACAGTTTCGCCGACAATCCAACCACGTTCACCGGATTGTACAGATAGACGATCGGCAGGTCCTTGCGCTCCTGCTCCATCATCTTGGCATATTCCGCCCGTCGCGCGGCCGGGTCCGTCAGGGTGCGGGCGGTATCCAGCGCGGCATCGACGACCGGATTGGCGTAGCGGCCGTCGTTCTGCCCGGCGCCACTGTGCAGGAACGAATACAGGTTGCCATCCGCGTCCGGCCGGCCGGACCAGAAGATCAGATAGCTCTCGAAGTCGCCGCGCGCCGCCGCGGACAGGGAAGAAGCGAACTCAATCAGGTTGATCTTCAGGTCGAAGCCCGCATCACGCACCATCGACTGGATGACTTCCGCCAACTGCGCGTTGTCCGACGAGTTGGGTACGTTCATCGTCACCGGGATTGGCGTCGCGATCCCCGACTGTTTGACCAGCGCCTTCGCCTTGTCGATATCGCGCGGCGGCGGCGGGAACGCCGGGACATAGAATGGCGAGGACGCCGGCACCGCCTGAACCGTTGGCTGGTACATGCCGTTGAACACGACCTCGATCAGCGCCTGCCGGTCGATGGCGGCGTCGAACGCCTGACGCAGCAGCGCGTTCTGGCCGATTGGTGCCTTGGCGCGGTCGCCGTTGGCAAGATTGAAAGTGACGCCGTTATAGCCCAGCGCCGGCGAGGTGACGATCCGCAGTCTTGGGTCTTTCTTGACCTCCGCCACGTCGGTGGGAAGCACCCGTTCGGCAAGGTCGATCGTGCCAGTCTTCAGATTGGCCACCAGCACCGTACTGTCCGGCATCGGCTGGTAGATCACGCGGTCAAAATGGATGTTTGCCGCGTCCCAGTAGCCGGGGTAGCGGTCCAGCACGATGCGATCCTGCGCCACGCGTTCGGTGAACTTGAACGGCCCGGTGCAGACAGGATGCAGGCCGAAGTCCTTGCCGGCCGCCTCGGCGGCTTTCGGTGCCACGATCATGCCGGAGCGGTCGGTCAGCAGCGACAGCAGGGGCGAGGACGGGGATTTCAGAACCAGCCTGACAGTCAGCGGATCGACGACCTCGATATGATCGATGATCCCGATCTCTGCCCGGCGGAAGCTGCCTTGCATCGTCAGATGGCGTTCCAGCCCGTATTTCACCGCCTCGGCATCGAACGGTTCGCCGTCATGGAAGGTCACGTTGGGCCGCAGATGCAGGATCAGGGTTTTCGGATCGGTCCACTCGTAGCCGAGGGCCAGTTGCGGGACGATCTGCAGTTTATCGTCAAGATCGAACAGCTTGTCGCACAGCCCGGCGAAGACGATTCGGCCGACGTAGGACCGCGCGAGCGTGGGATCGAGGATATCGGCGTCCTCGCGCAGCGCAACGTGAAGGGTTTGCGCGGCAACCGGGTGGGCGGCCAGAAGCGCCAGGCCGCACAGTATCGTTCGTAACCGAAGCCGCATGATTGTATCCCTGTCCCGAACCGTCGCGACGATTGTGCGGGGCGCGGGCCAGGGCCGCAAGGCTGTGTTTTTGGGGGGCGGCTATCCCAGTTCGATTACCGCATCGACGGCAAACGCCCCTTCCCCCTCGGGCATCGCGAAGACCGGGTTCAGATCGACCGAGGCCAAGCCATCCCCGGCGGCCACCGCGAAAGCCGAGAGCCGGGACAGCATTTCCGCCAGTGCCTTGATATCCGCCTTCTTCCGGCCGCGCGCGCCCAGCAGCAGGGGCGCGCCCTTGATCGAGCGGATCATCGCCTCGGCGGTATCGACTCCGAACGGGCAGCGGTGGAAGACGACGTCCTTCAGGACCTCAACGAAGATGCCACCCAGACCGAACATCGCCATGGGACCGAACACCGGGTCACGGTGGATGCCCAGGATGCACTCGACCCCACCCTTGAGTTGTCTTGCGACCAGTACGCCATCGATGCGCGCGGCTGGGGCTGCGGCTTTGGCGCGCTGTAACAGGAGTGCGAAACCGGATCGGACGGACTCGGCGTCGGAAACGTCCAGCAGCACGCCGCCGATTTCCGATTTGTGCAGAATATCCGGCGACAGGATCTTCATCACCACCGGGAAGCCGAACCGTTCGGCGGCCTTTACCGCGTCATCAGCCGTGGCGCAGGCTGCCTCTGGCGCCGAGGCGATTCCCGCCGTCGCCAGCAGTTGCTTGGCCTCCGCCTCGGATGGCGCCGATGCCGGCAAGGTAACAGCCGGAACGACCGGCGCCGGGACGCCCGGCTTGGCGGCGAACCCCGCCCCGAACCGCCCCATCGCATCGATCGCCGTCACCGCTCGGGTTGGGTCTTCATGCACAACCCAGCCGTCAGCCTCCAGTTCATCGCGCCGGTCCGGTTGCACAATGACCGAAAGGACATAGAGCCGATCCGGGTATTCCGCCTTGACCACATTCAACTGCTCGCGGATCGAGGGCCAGCGGCGCGATGACGCCGTCATGCTGAAGAACCCCAGCACCGAGGCGTAGCCGCCATCCCGCACCATCGACTCGGTGAAGGTCTTCACCAGGGTCACGTCGTTCGAAACCTGCGCGGTGGCATCGACCGGATTGCGCGGCGCGCAGAACGGCACCAGGTCACGCAGCTTCTTCTGTGCGTCCGCCGGCATTTCCGGCATCGCAAGGCCAAGCGACTCCGCCACGTCGCTGATCAGCACGCCGGCGCCACCGGAAACCGTGATCACGCCGAGGGAATTCCTGACCGGATAGATCTTCCGCGTGGCGGTGTGGGCGATGTCCAGCATCTCTTCGCTGTTGCGCGCGCGATAGACGCCGAATTCGCGCATCACCGCCTCGGTAACCGCGTCGTCGCCAGCGATGGACGCGGTGTGCGATTTCGCCGCTTTCTCGCCAAGCTCGCTACGACCGACTTTCTGCATGACAATCGGCTTTTTCGCGGCGCGCGCGGCTTCCAGAGCGGCGATCAGGCCGGGGGCCTCGCGAATGCCCTCGGCATAGACCGCGATCACATCAACATCGTCGTTTTCCGCCAGCCAGCCGATGCATTCGCCAACCGTGACGTCACCCTCGTTACCCGTCATGACACACAGCGAGGCGCCGATGCCACGGTTGCGGGCCAGCGTGTATAGATGCGTGCCATACGCGCCGGACTGGCTGGCGATGCCGATCCGGCCGAGAACGGGCCAACCGCTGTCGAACGAAGAAGAAAAGGTTGCGTAGTAGGAGCGCCGCGCGTCGAACACGCCCAGGCAGTTCGGCCCCAGGATGCGCATGCCGGCCGCGCGGGCGGTGGCAACCATAGCGGCCTGCTTGACCGCGCCTTCTTCGTCCATCTCCGCGAAGCCGGCGGTGAACATCACGACGCCCTTGACGCCACGTTTGGCGAGATCCTCGATCGCCGAGGCAGCCAGATCGGCCGGGACGGCGACGATCGCCACATCCGGAGTCTCCGGCAAATCCGCCACCGAGGGATACGCTTTCAGCCCCTGGATTTCCGCGCGGTTTGGATTGACCGGGTAGAGCGCGCCCTGGAATCCCTGCGCCAGCATATAGGCGATCGGCCGCCCGCCGATGCGCGTCGCGTCGGAGGATGCGCCGAGGACGGCAATGGAACGCGGCGCCAGAAGTGGCGTCAGGCCAGCGAAACGAGACATGATGATGGACGGTCCCCGGTTATTTTTCGTACGGCCGCTATCCTGGACCGGGAGCCACCTTACCGCAACCGAGGCAACCCTTGTGTTCAGCCGCCGCGCTGCATCACAAGCAAATCCAGCGAGGCAGGCTCGCGAATTCCCGCGATCGTCAGTCCGGCGTGGATCTGCCCGCGGTGATGCGCCTGGTGGTTGAAGAAATGAGTCAATGCCGGCCCCACCTGCTGCTGGAATGTCTTGCCGCTGGAGTTTTGGTATTCAATCACTCGTTCATAATCGTCTGTTCCGGTGACGAACCCAATGATCCGCGTATCCTCTGCTTCCCTGGCCGCCCGCAGTTCGGAGAAATCTTCATATAATATCTGGTTCAGCCGTTCCGGGACCGGACCGTCGCCGGTGAAGCGCCGCATCCAGATATAGTCCGCGACGAGCATGTGACTGAGCGTGCCATGCAGGCTATCGAAGAACAGGCCCTCGGCGCGTTTGCGGATGTCGTCCGACAGGGTGGCTGCCTCGGCATAGACGCGGCGGTTCGCCCAACGGTTATAGGCCGCCAACTGATCGAAATGCGCTTTCAGCATTGCATCCTTCCTTTCACCCGCAAGCCAGTGGCTATAGCTCGCGATTCTGGCGTAACCGGCGGAAAACCGGTAGTGAGAACCGACTCCCTCAACATGAGGAAAACTCATGTCTCGTCCATCACTCCGAGCCTTGAAGGCGTTCGCGGAAACGGTGCGGAGCGGAACGCTGGCCGGCGCGTCGGGCGCCCTGAATGTGACGCCCTCGGCCGTTTCGCATCTGCTGCGGGAGCTTGAGCAGGCCCTTAACCTGCCGCTGTTTATCTCGAAGGCGCGTCCGACGGAGACCGGGGAACGCCTGGGGCGGCGCTTGATCGCCGCGTTCGATGCCATCGACGGCGCGATCGCCGAGGCTCGGTATCAGGCGGGGGACGTCCGCATTTCCGCGCTGTCCAGCTATTTGACGCTGTGGCTGGTGCCGCGGCTGACCGGGTTCCAGCGGAAATACCCTGACACGCGGCTGCTGTTCAGCACCACCACCCGCCCGGTGGACCTCACCACGGAGCCGTTCGAGTGCGCGATTCGCTGGGGCCGTGGCCCCTGGCCTGACCTGGAATGCACCCTTTTGTTCACGGACTGCCCGGTGGTCGTCACGAACCCGCGACTGGTAGGCACGCAGCCGCTTCCGCGCCTTGCTGCTCGCGTCCGGCCCGATGACTGGACGCTGGTTGCCGCGGCACTCGGATGGGCGGACACGCCGCCGGCCCTGACCTTTGAAACCCGGGCGCTGGCGGTGCAGGCGGCCACGGCCGGAATGGGCGCGGCCGTGGTGGATCGGAATCTGGTATCCGATATGATCGAGGCCGGCATCCTGGCCGAAATCGCGCCCGATCCGCCAGTGCCGGTAGCCGAGGGTTACTGGTTCGTCGCCTTGCCGGACCGGCTGCGCAACCGCCAGATCCGGCAGTTCCGCGATTGGCTGGCGGAGGAGTCGGGACGATGAACCCGCGCCGGAGCCGCGGGAAGCTTTCGGATTTGTGATTTGCCCCACAATACAGACGGCGCATCGTCACCCAGGTGGCAGCAAGCATGCCCTCGGTGCATTTTTTGTCTGGAACCGGAGAGTAGTCAGCGCCGTTAGCAGAGTGAAGTGCCAATAGTGGTTTAGGACGATCGCATGGTTCGGAGGTGGATCGTTGCCGTGGCTGCCGTGACATCACTGTCTGCCGCCAACGCGGCCGAGGTGGGCGGCGTCGCGATGCCTGACAACCGCATTGTGGACGGGACGTCCATGCGGCTCAACGGGATCGGCCTTCGGACATACTCGCTTCTCGGCATCCCGGTTTATGTAGCAGGCCTGTACCTCGAACGGCGAAGCGACGACCCGAACTCGATCCTGCACTCGTCCCAGACAAAGCTGCTTCAGATTCGGTTCCTCCGGGACGTGGACGCCAAGGATGCACGGGAAGCGTGGCGGGAAGGTCTGGAACAGAACTGCAAATCCCCCTGTTCTCTCGATCCCCGTGGGGTTCAGAGATTCCTGGCGGCGGTCCCGTCCGTGAATGACGGCGACGAGAGTACGCTGCTGTTTACCTCCAAGGGGGTCAAGGTGACGCTCAACGGTCATCCGATGGGCGACATTTCCGATCCCCACTTCGCCGAGGTGATGCTCGCGACCTTCATCGGCACCGAACCGGCCACCCCCCGTTTGAAGCGGGAACTGCTGGGCAGCCGGAACTGACGTCCAAAACGACGATGATCGAGTGAACCTATCCGAGCGCCTCGACCAACAGGTCCAGTGCTCGGATTCCAAACGCCCGCATGTTGGCGATTCGGTCGCCGCTTCCGGTTTCCAGCGTAATGACCTTTGAAAAATTCGCACCGGTAACCGCGATGCAGGTGTGTCCCGCCGCATCGCCGTAGCGGTTGCCGGTTGGCCCGGTGGCACCGGTCTCGCCAAGGCCCCAACTGGCGTCCAGCCGGGCGCGCACGGTATCAGCGAGAAGCAGGGCGTATGGTTCCGTGGACGCCCGCTCGATCGGTGCCGGCAGGGGATTGGGAATTTCCAGGAACGCCTTACGGGCGTATGCTGTGTAGATCACGCCACCGCCGCGGAAATAGGCAGACGCGCCACCAACCGACAGAAGCGCGGCGGACAGCAGCCCGCCGGTCGAGGATTCGGCGATACCGATCGTCTCACCGCGTTCTTTCAGGCGGGCGCCAATTTTCTCGGCCAGTGGCAAGAGGGCTTGCATGGGTGTTTCCCTTTGTTCGACGCAGGATACTTGCCCGGATCAGCCACGATGTCGATGTTCCGGCCGGCGGGACGTTGCAACATCCCGCCGGTTCGCAGGTCGGCCGCTAATTGCCGTGAACGGTGAAATACGTCGCGGCCGGCGCACCCGGACCGGCGGTGGTGGTTCCGAAAGACCCCGCCAACCGACCACTCGCCAGGTCCGCGACGGTATATCCCGCGATCACCATGTTCACCGTCGGTTTGCCAGTTGCCGAGAACCCGATCGCCACGCCGGTATGACCCGGAGCACCCGCGTTATCGATCGTGCTAAGGGTGAAGTCCGTCGCATCGACACCGAAGATCGTTGCGTCGTCGCCAGCATGGAAGTTGTCGACGGTTGAGAAGATGTTCGATGTCGCCCCCCTGGCATCCAGGAAGAACGTGTCGTGGCCCGTTCCGCCGACCAAGAAGTTCGAACCGCCGCCGCCGTCCAGCACATTGGTGCCGTTCACCCCGCTGACATCGATCGCATCCGTTCCGGACCCGGTATGGATAAACGAATTCGGTGTCGTGGCGGTAATGTTCAACGAGTCGGTCGTGATATTGATATATTCATGCTGCAGACCAGCCACCGGCCCTGAATACGGCAGGCCCCCGCTGATCCCGGTCGCCCCCGTGGTGGTATTGACCACGGAGAAGTTCGGTCCTTCGATATTGATCTGCGTCCCACCGGTCAGCGACGTCACCGCGAACGAATCACCGGTGTAATCGCCCGCCAGCGCAAGACCGCCCACCGTTTGCCCGCCGTTCTGCAGCAGCAATACATTGCCCGACAGTGTCGCGCTGGTGGCGGTAAACCCGCTTCCCAGATCGATCTGGTCGCCGGCCTTAGCGTGGATCACGCCTTGAAATGCGCCCGGCGTGTCGAGGACCAGTATGTCGTTGCCGTTCATCAGGATGCTTTGCGATGGCCCGACAGCATTCACCTCCAGGATGGAGCCGGTGGGCGACGTCACACCCGTCTTGTGATCCAGATCGAATTGCACCAGCCCGACGCCGGTCAGCGCGCCGATGATATGCAGATTGCCGCCCAAGGCCATCAGGTCGCCGTTGTTGACCACCGGGGCGTTGATCTCGCCAAAGCCTTGAACCACGCCGCCGTTGATGTTGATCCCCGCCGGCGCGACAACGCCCGCCTGAAGATTAAGCATCCCGCCGACGTCGATCGTCAGGGTATTCGCGGTAGTGTAGTTCCGTCCGCCCAGGATATCGAACGTCCCGCGCGTGCCGATCTCTTTCAGCGTGGTGTCCAAACCGACATAGCCGGACCCGTTCCACTCGCCGATGCTGGTCACCGATCCGTTCAGGAAGACCTCGGTCCAGCCCTCCGGGATCAACGGCGGCCCCTCGATCGTCTGAATGTTGACGATCAGATTTTGCCTCGGGCCGCCGAAATTGATAACCGCCCCGGGTCCTTTCGCCTCGAAGATTCCGTCGAACAGGGTATTCCCGGTCATCTCGGCGATCGATTTGGTGTCGATGGTGACGACGCCGGCCAGGGATTGCAGCCAGTTGGTGACATACAGACCGTTGACACCGGTCAGCAGCACGTTGCCCTCGGCCTGGAGGAAACCGTCGAGCGTTCCCGGGTTATAGATATTGCCGCCGTTGAGCACGATGTAGGTCTGCAACGAACCGCTTAAGCGTCCGGCCGACCCGGGGTCGAAATTCAGCGTCCCGTCGATCTCCAGTCCCGCGGCGTTGTAGGGCACCGTGTTCGACCCGAGCAGGTTGTTGGCCGCGTTCATCGACAGCGCGTTGACCGTCTGGACCTCATTCGCGGCGATAATCACCGTGTAGTTCGTGGCCGTCGGTGCATCGATCGTCACGACGGCCGTTGGATCGTTGGGCACCGCGGCCGGCGTCCAGTTCCCCGCCGTGTTCCAGTCCCCGGTCACCCCGGTCGTCCACGAATAACTCGCCATCAGGTCTTCCCCCGCGCTACTTCGACTCGCCGATCCCCATCCGTTCTCGGAATGGGTTACCCAACGAGAGGCCCCGCCCCGCTCGCGCTGTCCATTCACGTTGCCGTACGCTGAACATGGGCGACCACGCACATTCCCCCTTGGCAACGCCACGCCAATCCGCCTTAGTTGCCGCACGTATGTTCGGATTCATCGGCTCCCGCCTGTTGCAGGCGATCCCCGTTCTGATGGTCGTCGGCTTCATTGCCTTCGCCCTGTTTGCGTTTGTCGGCGACCCGGTCTCCATCCTGCTCGGGCAGGACCATACCGAGGCGCAGCGTATCGCCCTGGTACATCAGCTTGGCCTGGATCAGCCGTTCTATGTGCAATACGTCAAATTCCTGTGGACCTGCCTGCACGGCGATTTCGGCGTCAGTTACCGGTTGGCCCAGCCGGTCGGCAGCCTGCTGGCGGAGCGTTTGCCAGCGACGCTGGAACTGGCGATCACGGCGTCGGTGCTGGCGTTCGCGATCGGTGTTCCGATGGGGGTCTATACCGGCATCCACCGCGACAGCCTGCTGTCACGGGTGTTCATGGTCGGCAGCCTTATGGGCGTGTCGTTGCCGACCTTCCTGCTGGGCATTCTGCTGATCCTGTGTTTCTCGGTAGCCCTTGGCTGGCTTCCAAGTTTCGGTCGCGGGCCTGTCGTCCATGTCGGGTCCTGGTGGACCACCGGATTCACCTCCTGGGCCGGCATTCGCGCCCTGATCCTGCCAGGGATCACGCTGGGCTTGTTCCAGATGACGCTGATCATGCGTCTGGTGCGGGCGGAGATGCTGGAAGTGCTCCGCACCGACTACATCAAGTTCGCCCGAGCACGGGGTTTGACCAACCGGAGCATCAACTTCGGGCATGCGCTGAAGAACACGTTGGTGCCGGTCATTACCATCATCGGCTTGCAGTTCGGCGGCATCGTCGGGTTCTCGCTGGTGACCGAAACCGTATTCCAATGGCCGGGAATGGGCCTTTTGCTGGTTCAGTCGGTGGCGGTGGCGGATATCCCGGTGATGTCCGCGTATCTGCTGTTGATCGCCCTGGTGTTCCTGTTGATCAACCTGATCGTCGATCTGCTGTATTACGCCGTCGATCCACGGCTGAGGATTGGCCGCTGATGTTCGATAGCGACTTTGCCTACAGCTTCCGGAAGTCGCCCGTGGCGGTGGCGTCCGCGATCATTGCGCTGATCCTGGTGGTGGCGGCGGTATTCGCCCCGTGGATCGCGCCGCACGATCCGATGGACGTCGCCTCTTTGTCGCTGCTGGACAGCTTCAAGCCGCCGGTCGGCATGCCGGACGCGGACTGGTCGAACGTGCTGGGCACCGACAACCAGGGCCGCGACGTGCTGTCGGCGATCATGTACGGGATGCGCATCAGCCTGCTGGTGGGCTTTCTGTCGGTGCTGTTCGCCATCGTCGTCGGGATCGCCTTCGGGTTACTGGCCGGCTACGCGGGCGGGATCACCGATACCATCCTGATGCGCATCGCCGACGTTCAACTGACCTTTCCGTCGATCCTGACTGCCCTGCTGGTCGATGGCGTCATCACCGCCGCCCTGCCCCGCACCATGCGCGACGCCTTGCAGATCTATGTCATCATCTTCGCCATCGGCATCAGCCTGTGGCCCAACTTCGCCCGCACCGTGCGCGGCTCCACCCTGGTCGAGCGCAACAAGGACTATGTCATGGCCGCCCGCGTCATCGGCGTGCCGTCGTGGCGCATCATGCTCAGCCACGTGCTGCCGAACGTCATCGGCCCCGTCATGGTGATCGGCACGCTGGGCCTGGGCCTTGCCATCATCGCCGAGGCGACCCTGTCATTCCTGGGCGTCGGGCTGCCGCCCACGGCACCCTCACTGGGCACGTTGATCCGCTTCGGCGACGACTTCCTGTTCTCCGGCCAATGGTGGGTGACGGTTTTCCCCGGTCTGACGCTGATCCTGATGGTGCTGGCGATCAACCTGCTGGGCGACTGGCTGCGCGATGCGCTGAACCCGAGGCTGCGCTGATGCCGCTGCTTGAAGTCGATAACCTGACTGTCGAGTTCCCCACCCGCCGCGGGATTTTGAAGGCGCTGGACCGGGTGTCGTTCACCATCGACAAGGGCGAAATCCTAGGCGTCGTCGGTGAGTCGGGCGCGGGAAAATCCCTGACCGGCGCCGCCATTGTCGGGCTATTGGAACGGCCGGGGCGCATCGCGTCCGGCCAAATCCGGCTGGATGGCAGCCGTATCGACAATCTGGCGCCCGAACCGCTGCGCCGCATCCGAGGCCGGCGCATCGGCACCATCTTCCAGGATCCGCTGACGACGCTGAACCCGCTCTATACAATCGGCCGGCAACTCGTCGAAACCATGCAGACCCATGCCCGCCTTTCCGACTCCGAGGCTAGGCGTAAAGCCATTGGCTGGCTGGAGCGTGTGGGTATTCCCGCCGCCGCGCAGCGCATCGATGCCTATCCGCATGAGTTCTCCGGAGGCCAGCGGCAGCGCGTAGTCATCGCTCTGGCCCTGTGTGCCGAACCGGCCCTGGTGATCGCCGACGAACCGACAACCGCGCTGGACGTTTCGATCCAGGCACAGATCATCACGCTGCTGAAGGACCTGACGCGGGATCATGGCACGTCCGTGATGCTGGTGACCCACGATATGGGCGTGATCGCCGAAACCGCCGACCGCGTGGCCGTGATGTATGCCGGCCGGATCGCCGAGATCGGCCCGGTCGCGGATGTCGTTCGACGGCCCGCCCACCCCTATACCGACGGCCTGATGGCCAGCATCCCGTCGCTGGAGCATCGTGTGGACCGTCTGCGTCAGATCGACGGCGCGATGCCTCGCCTGGACGCGATGCCGGACGGCTGTCGCTTTCACCCGCGCTGCCCGCGGGCCTTCGCCCGTTGCACCGAACAGCAACCGGAGTTGATGGCCGCGGGTGCGACGCAGGCGGCCTGTTGGTTACACGCAGTATCATGACGCAGCACCACCGACACACCCTGGAGGCGGTCGCGGTTTCACACCGCTTCGACGTTTCCCGCCCATGGCTGCAACGGATATTCAACCGCGAGTCAAAGCGGTTCCTGCGTGCGGTGGACAACGTCTCGTTCGAAATCCCGACTGGAACCACCTTCGCGCTGGTCGGTGAGTCCGGCTGTGGCAAGTCCACCATCGCACGTCTCGCCGTGGGCCTTTACGAGCCCAGCGACGGCGACATCCTGTTCGAGGATCAGCCGCTGTCGTCCGCCCGAGCGCAACCGGCGTTGCGGCGGCGGATGAACATGATCTTCCAGGACCCGTATGCCTCGCTGAATCCGCGCTGGCGCGTGTCCGATATCGTTGCCGAACCAATCCGCGCCTTCCGTCTGGCAACCCGTCCGAATGAGGTCCAGGCTCGGGTTGGGTCGCTGCTGGCCCAGGTTGGCCTGACCATGCGCGATGGCGAGAAGTACCCGCACGAGTTCTCCGGCGGCCAGCGCCAGCGCATTTCGATCGCACGGGCGCTGGCCAGCGAGCCGGACTTCCTGGTTTGCGACGAACCAACCAGCGCCCTGGATGTGTCGGTTCAGGCGCAAATCCTGAACTTGATGCGCGATCTGCAGCAACGGCTGGGACTGACGTATCTTTTCATCAGCCACAATCTGGCGGTGGTGCGGCACATGGCCGACCGGCTGGGGGTGATGTACCTGGGCCGCATCGTCGAGCAAGGTCCAGCCGAGACAATCTTCCGCACGCCACTGCATCCGTACACACGCCTGCTGCTGGACGCGATCCCAGACCTGGAGCAGGTCGGCCGATCCCGCACACCCGTGGGCGGCGAAATCCCAAGCCCGATCGCCCCGCCACCCGGTTGCGCCTTCCATCCGCGCTGCCCGCTGGCCAATGACCGGTGCCGCACCGAAAAGCCGGCCCATACAACGACTGGGGACGTCCAGGTCGCCTGCCATGCGGTGCAGGAAGGTCGTGATGCGTGAAGACGATCCCAGAGGCGGCCCGCTGCGCGCTGTCGTGGGCCTGGGATTGATCGCATTGCTGATCGTCGGCGTGCTGTTCGTGATGCAGCAGTTGCGGCACTCGGCGGCGATTCAGGATTGCATGGCGTCCGGGCGCACCAATTGCGCCCCGATTTCGTCGGGGCGTTAGGCCGGGACGGAAAGCCTAGAGCCGGATAGGTTCAGGTTGAACCCATCCGGCTCCAGGGCGCTTTGTTTAAGAGGGCGATTCACGCCTGAGGTTGGATCAACCTCAGACGATCGCGCTCTAGCGCCCCGCCGTCCAGGCCCCATCGATCGGCAGATCGGCGCCGTTGATGTCATCCCCGTGCGGCCCACAGAGAAAAGCGATCAGGCCAGCGACATTTTCGTCCTTCACGAACTTCCTGGAGGGCTGACGGATACCCAGGAAGTTCGCCTCGGCTTCCTCGAAGCTCGTGCCGTCACGCTGCATTTCCTGCCGCAGCCGCCAATCGATCGCCGGGGTCAGCACGGTGCCGGGACAAATCGCATTACAGGTGATGTCCGTCCGGGCAACCTCCAGCGCCACGCCGCGGGTCAGCCCGATCAGCGCCGTTTTAGTGGTGATGTAGTCGATCCGGTTGACCGTCGCGAACCGCCCGTAGATAGAGGCCATGTTGACGATGCGGCCCCAATTCTTCGCCTTCATCCCCGGCAGCGCGAGGCGGATCGTGTGGAACGGCGCCGAAAGATTGACCGCCAAAGCCTCATTCCAATGCTCCGGCGCGAAGTTCTCGATCGCGCCGAAATACCGGACGACCGCGTTGTTCACCAGGATGTCCAGGCCGCCATGCTCCTGTTGCGTTGACGCGACCATATCGGCGATCTGGACCGGTATCCGCAGATCGGCGGGATGATATCGGGCGCGCACCCCCATCTCGCGCAGCTCGTTCAGCCGAGCGTCGATTACGTCGCGGGCGGCGAAGCCGTTCAGGGTGATGTCGCAGCCGAGTGCAGCCAGCGCCTTAGCCGTGGCGAAGCCGATTCCTCCGAGTGAGCCGGTGATCAGGGCGGATTTGCTGGTAAGCATGGTTGGGTTTCCTTGGACGAATTGTTGGTTTTCCTGCCACCGCGGGAACTGTCTTGAAGACAGCGCTTATCTTTATGACCCATGTGGCGTTTGAAAGAGAGTCAGCGGGCGGCGGGGCTTGTTGCCCCTCGTTCAAGGCAGGTGCCGCGCCCTCCCCCGAATTTGCGAAGGCGACTGCCCTTGGAACCAGCGCCAAGGGATGTGAAGATCGTGGGCAGACAAAAACGGAGGAACCCATGGCACTACTTGAAGGCAAAGTCGGCATCATCACGGGCGCGGCGTCCGGAATTGGCGCGGCCACGGCCCGCACCATGGCCAGGGAGGGCGCAAGGCTCGTCCTGACCGACATCGACGACGCCGCCGGCATGACCCTGGCCGAGGAATTGGGTGCGGTGTACCTGCATCTGGATGTTTCCGAGGAAGACGGCTGGCCCGCCGTCATCGCCGCCGCCGAGGAACTCGGACGGCTGGACATCATGGTCGCCAACGCCGGAATCGGCATCATGGGCACCGCCATCGACATGTCGCTGAAGGACTGGCGCCGGCAGATGGCGATCAACGTCGATGGCGTGTTTCTGTCGGTCAAATTCTGTATCCCGGCGATGCGGCGTGCCGGTAACGGCGGGTCGATCATCATGCTGTCGTCGATCGCCGGCCTGCGTGGTTCGGCCGGTCTGGCCGGGTACAGCGCGACCAAGGGCGCGGTACGGCTGTTCGCCAAGTCGATGGCGCTGGAATGCGCGCAGGCGGGCGACGGAATCAGGGTCAACTCCGTCCATCCCGGCATCATCGCGACGCCGATCTGGACGAAAATACCCGCTCGGTCGAATACCCCGATCGATCCGTACGCCATGGCGGCCAGTTCCGTGCCCCTGGGTAAAGCCGGCGAGGCATCGGAAATAGCCGATGGCATCCTGTTCCTGGCATCCGACATGTCGAGCCACATGACCGGATCGGAACTGGTGATAGACGGCGGCCTGACCGCTGGCCGGGCAACACGCCTGGTTCAATGAACCTGTTCGAGATCACCGCGGCCGTTGCCCATCCCGATCATACCGTCACCATCACCTGGACCGACGGCATGATCGGGGTGGTCGATTTTCTGCCAATCATCGACCGGGGCGGCTGGTTCACCCCGCTGCGCGATGGCGATTACTTCGCGGCAACGATGGTCGTGCTGCCAGGCGGAGCGGGCGTAACATGGCCGGAGGAGATCGACTACTCGGCCGATTTCCTCCGGCTTGTGGCGTTCCCGGACGGGTTGCCGGGTTAGGCGGCGGCGTAAACGGCGGACTCGAATGCCGCGAACGTCTCGACCGCCTTGGCGTCATAGAACGGCAGGACCTGCGTGGCATAAACCCCGGCGACCTTTCGCACCGGATCGATCCAGTAATAGGAATTGGCAAGGCCAGCCCAGGCGAGGCTACCGGCCGATCGCCCGGTCGGGAGCGGCTCCGGATTGATCAGGAAACTCAGTCCCCATTTCATGCCGGCCACGAAATCGACGTCATTCGTCGCCCCGGGGACAGCCGTCTTCATGGGATTGCAGACAAGATCGCCCATACCGTTCCGCGACATCGTCGCCACGGTGTCGGGCCGCAGCACCCGAACGCCGTTGAACGCGCCGCCATGCAGGATCATCTGCGCGAATTTCAGGTAATCGCCAACGGTGGAATAGAGGCCGCCGCCGCCCATGTGAAACTCCGGCGATTGCGGGATTTCGGTATCGGTCGAAACCAATCCCTCCGGACCGCGTGCATGGATCTTAGCCAGACGCTGGCGCTGCCCATCGCCGATTTTGAACCCCGTATCGGTCATCCCGAGCGGCGCGAGGACATTGTCTTGCATGTATCGATCGAGGGTTTGGCCAGACACCGCCTCGACCGCCTTTCCCGCCCAATCGATCGAGATTCCGTACTCCCATTTATCGCCGGGATCGAAGACCAGCGGCAATCCAAGAGCCGCATTCTTGCAAGAGATGATACCGGGCGTGCCGGTGGCTTCCATGTAGCGCACGATATTCGCGTTCCACATGTCATAGGCGAAACCGGACGTATGGGTCAGCAGATGCCGCAGGGTGATCGCTCGTTTCGGCGCGCGCAGCATCGGTTTTCCGGCCGCGTCGAACCCTTGGAGCACCTTGACCTTGCCGAGTTCCGGCAACACCGAAGCGATATCGCCGTCCAGCGACAGCTTGCCTTGTTCGACCAATTGCATGGCACACGCGCCGGTGACGGCCTTGGTCATCGAAGCGATCCAGACCACCGTGTCGGCGGTCATCGGCGCCCCGGTCTTCAGGTCCCGGGTGCCGAAGCCGCCTTCGAAGATGACGCCATCAGCGTTGGCGGCGGTCGCGGCGACACCGGGAATGTCCCCGGACTCAGTGGCTCGGCGTAGAACGGCGGCGATTTTCTGGGTATCGACCATGCTTGCCTCCCTTTGTTAGGGCGGTCAGCGTAGCGCGGGTTGGCCGGTTCCGCCAATGCAAGGGGACAGCTTGCTCAGACCTGATCGGGGCGGCTAATCGCTCGCCCGGGCGCTAGCTCCATTCGCCTTTACCCAGGCCTGTATCGGCTTCCAGGGACCGAAACGGTGTTGAGTGGCCGGAAACGGCCCGACGAATGGGGCGTACCCAGCATCGATCGGCTTGCGCGACCGGTCGGGAAAATCCGCCTCCGACCCCGCCAGGTGTGGTCTCGGCTGGCTGACCACGAATGCAGCCACATCGAACGCATCGGCCTCGGACAGCACTGGCGCCGCGAACGTGGTGCCCAACGGCATGTTCGCATGGACGAACGCGGCCGCCGTGATCGCCCGGTTCATCCCCGCACCGTCGTTAAAGCTATCCGGTCCCCAAAGCGGCGGAAACTGGTACCGCCGGCCAGTGGCCTTGGCCTCGGCCGCCGCCAAACGTTGTCCCTGCCCGTCGGGTCCATGGCAGACAGCACAATTCTGGGTGAATACCGCCCGCCCACGCACCGGGTCGGCGGCACGGTCCGGTAACGGCAACGCCGGCGCCCCCCTGCCATCAAGCGACTGGCTAACCGGTTCGGCGGTGCTGATAAACCGGACGTAGGTCAGTATCGCCTTCATCTCTTTCCCATCCACCGGCAGGGCCTTGCCGTTCAGGCTGCGCTCCATGCAGCCGTTGATCCGCTCCTCCAGCGTGCGAACATTGTTCTCACGCGCGATATACGTTGGGAACACGCCCCAGATACCGGCAAGCGGCAAAGCGAACTTCTGGGTCCCGCCACCCAGATGGCACGACTGGCAATCCAGCCCATTGCCGCCGTAACGCATCGCGGGATCGGCCGCATCGGGACCGATCATCGAAGACGAATTGACAATCAGGTCGCGGCCGTAGCGCACGGTTCTGCCAAACGAATCATCTGGCAGCGTATTCGGATCAGGTACCGTCCAGGCGGGTTGAGCGCGCGGCCCCGAGGCGAACAACATAAAAAGGCCGGCGATCGGCAACAACCGCTTCAGCATATCCCCTCCCACTTTTCGCGCCCGCGAAATACGCTCGCACAAAAAAATCATGCGCGTTAACCGGTTGTTAACCAATCGCGGATAATGTGTGTTTCGGCGTCCTCTCCGGGATTAGAGACATAACTCTTACCCGACCAAACCGAATAATTCCAGCTTTCCGCTTCCCGCGAAGCGTTACCGACCACGACGATTTTCAGACCATACGGATGAGGACGCCAGCTTTCCCGATCAGTATGGTACCGACCGCGGACAACGCCGTCGTGCCTATCAGCGGAACCACGGACGCAGGGATGCCCGAGGCTGACAGAACCTCGGACATACATCCCAGCTAACGAGCGCGCTTGCCGTTTCCGCCGGCACCGCTTCTGGCGCGTGCGCTGACGACGGCGTTGCTGGCCGGTTGCGCTCCGCCGCGTGCCTGCATGAACGCCTTCAGCACCTCATTGATGCGGGTCTGATAGCCGGCGCCGAAGCCGCGGAAGAAACGCAGCACGTCGGCGTCCAGACGCAGACTGACTGCCAGCTTCGGTTCCCGGACATCAAACACCAGGTCCGTCGCCCATCCGACACGGCCGGGTTCGGCGGCGACGGCAACAACACGGGCGGCGGGCTTGGCCGCCACGGCATGCGTTCGGGATTTCGCCGGCGCGGCCCCTCGGCCTTTTGTTGACGCCTTTTCGTTACGACTGGCCTTCGGCATTTAATCCTCCCATCAGATCGGGGCTGGTTGGTTCCGGCCCCGGTTAATCGCGTTCGCGGGCGCGTTTACCCCGCGAGTTGCCCGATGTACGCACGACTGTGGCTACAGTCAAGAACAGCGTCGCACAACCATATCTTATTCGCAACAGTCCATTACAGCCAGAGCGCGTGGTTCACCGCTTCGGTGATTCCATCTCCTCGGACCGCACCACTGGTCCGCCCCCGACCGAAGCATCCTTCCGGTCGGATGAATCGGCCCACCAAATCAAGGACTAGCGGATAGAATCCGGCGGCACTGTCCGTCGGATTCTATCCACTAGATCAGCAATTCGATCAGAAACGGTCCAGGGCGCTTCAGCGAATGCGCCAGCAGGTCGGCGAAGCCCTCGGCGGTGTCGGTGCGCGCGGCTTCGACGCCCATCGAGTTCGCCAGGCTGGGCCAATTGATATCCGGATTGCCGATATCCATCATATCCAGCGCGACGCGCCCGGGATTTGCCCCGACGTTCGCCAATTCACCAAGCAAGATTTGGTATTTCCGGTTCGACAGCAGCACCGTCGTGATGTCCAGCTTCTCGCGGGCCTGGGTCCACAGCGATTGGACGGTGTACATCGCCGAACCGTCCGCCTGCAGATTGATGACCCTGCGGCCAGGCGCGCCGATCGCCGCCCCCGTCGCCATCGGCATGCCGCCGCCGATCGCCCCGCCGGTCACGTTCAGCCAGTCATGCGGCGGCGCCGCCTTGGTGTTGGCGAAGAAACCACGGCCGAAGCTAACCGATTCGTCGGCGATCACCGCCCCCTCCGGCATCAACGCGCCAACCGTGGCCGCGACCGCTTCCGGCGTCAGTGCGCCGCGTCCCACTTCCGGACGGGCGCCGTTATCAGGAGCGGCGACTTTCGGGCAGCCAAGGGCATCGGCCAAACGCGCGAGCGACTCGACGATATCCTGCTCCGGCCGCGCCAGGACGTGGATTTCAGCGTCGTCCGGAATCGAGGATTGCGGCTTGTTCGGATAGGCGAAGAACGTCACCGGTTTGCGCGAACCTGCCAGTATCAGATGCTTCGTGCCGGCCATCGCCTTAACGGCGGCATCGACCACATAGGGCACCCGCTCGACCGGCAAGCGCCCCTGCCCACGCGCCATACGGGCATTGGAACCTTGGGCGACCACACGGCACCCCGTGGCTACCTGAATCCGATGCGCCAGCGCCAGCCCTTCCTCGTCCAGCGCGAAACCGCCCAGCAGCAGAACCACGCCGGCGCCGCCACGGCGCAGCGCGTCCGCGGCTTCCTCGATTTGGTTCGGCGATGACGATGCCGCGGCAATACGCGGCAGTGCCTCGGCGACAAGGCCGCCCTCGTTCCAGGATGTATCGGACGGCAATATCAGCGTGGCGACCTGACCGGGCGCCATCATCGATGCCTGCACCGCGGCGGCGGCATCGGCACCCACGGTGCGCACGTCCATCGAGGTACGAACCCAACCGGAAACGCCGCGCGCGAACCCCTCGGTATCCGCGGTCAGCGGTGAATCCAGCGGACGGTGATAGGTCGCCTGGTCACCGACGATGTTGACGATCGGAGTCGCGGCGCGGCGGGCGTTGTGCAGGTTCGCCAAGCCGTTGGCGAGGCCGGGACCACAATGCAGCAGGGTCGCGGCGGGCTTGCCGGCCATACGTGCGTATCCATCAGCGGCGCCGGTAACCACACCCTCGAAAAGACCCAGCACGCAATGCATGCCGGGCACGCGATCCAGTGCGGCGACGAAGTGCATTTCCGACGTTCCGGGATTGGAGAAACACGTCGTCACGCCGCTTTTCAGCAACGAATGCACAAGACTCTCGGCGCCATTCATCTTCCTGCTCTCCTTGAATCGTCCCTGACGCTACGAACCGGCCTGAACGAAGGCCATCCTCTAACCCGTTTACAAAAACTTGGCAAAGCAGCCCGGGGCACGCCAGGCTTTCCGTCCCCGGGCCGCGGTTCACGCGCGCATTACGGACTGATTGCAATTTCGCAATATATTAGACCACACGACGTTTCTTGACGGCATCGGATGATCCGCGCTCCGAATAGGCCTCATGCGGCGATTGCATCCTGGCAGTGGCAACCAGTTCACCATCGGTGCCCACGCCACGACAATGGTTCGCCTCCGCGCCCTTAGCGGTTCGCCCAAAGCCCCGGAGTCGCAACCTCGAGCGAATGACCGTCCGGATCACGAAAATAGAGGCTGGTCCCGCCCCTGGGCCAGCGGACCCGACTTTCCACCGGAACCTCCAGACTGCCCAAATGGGCCTCCCACGCCGCCAATTCTCCAAATGGGATGGCGAACGCCAAATGCAGTTCCCCACGCCCGTGATGGGGCGGGATCACACCACCCGGCGTGGGTGAGGGCCGATCGGTCATGCCATGTTGGAACAGCAGCAACACCTGCTCTCCGGGCACCTCCATCGCGCACATGCGATCATCACGGAACACAGCGACAAAGCCAAACACGCGCGCATAGAAATCCCGCGACCGCGCCAGATCATCGACGTACAGCGAGGTTTCCAGGATATGGCTGATCCGCGGCATACGTTTCTCCGGACATCATTCGGCCAGGAGCGGTTATACTCGCTTACGCGCCACTGTCTTGATCACGCCGCGCGGCCGGCCGGATGCCAAGCCGATGTCACGGTCTTGTTCCTCGATCACCGCCTTGGCCGGCTCATCGCCGTCCAGCCCACCCAGGATGGAGCTCAACACCTTGCGGTTCGACGTCACCGATCCATCAACATAGGTTACGTCGAACAACACGAACGTGCTCTCGTTACGCCGTTTCAAGCGTCACGCGTTTCGGCGGATTCGGCCGCTACCGGCTCAGTACCGTCCTGTTCGGCTCGGCGGCGCATGGCCGCGGCGTCCTCACGTTCGCGGAGCTTCGCCTCTTTCTTCGCCTGCTTCGCCCTGTCGCGTTCGGCCCGCTGCTGATTGTAATTCGGTTTAAATACCATGATCCCCTCTTGCATCCCCTTCGGCGTGCTTCGCGGTGAAGCGGATGCCTTTAAGCGTCTTATACGTCGGCGGTCGCCAGCGATACCGCATCTTCCGCGGATTTTTCCTCATTTTCTTCGCGCGCCCGATCGGCTTTGGCGCTATCGGCCGCGCGTCCGTCAGTGAGCTTCTGGGTCAGCTTAACAATCGCATCAGCCTTGTCGGTGCCGACCACGCCGGCGAACTCGCCCGCCAGACGATCAATCGCCAGTTCAAACAAATTGCGCTGGCTGTAGCTCGGCGCAGACCCGTTGGCCGCGCTTTGCAGATCGCGGCACACTTCGGCGACTGCTTTCAGATCGCCGGAGTTGATCTTTGCCTGGAATTCCTGCGCCCGCTTGGCCCACATCATCCGGCTGGTGCGGGGCCGCCCGGTCAGAATCGTCATGACCTGCGCCATGGTTTCCCGGGTCGCCAGTTTGCGCAGCCCAGTCACCTTGGCTTGCGCGACCGGCACCCGCAGCGTCATCTTATTCTCTTCGAATGAGATGGTGATCAGTTCCAGGCTATGGCCGCCGATCTCCTCCGAACCAATCTTGTCGATTTTGCCAACACCGTGCGTGGGATAAACGACATAGTCGCCCGCGCGGAACGGATCGACGTCCCGCGGCTTCGCCTGCGCGGCCGTTGCCCCGAAGGCCGCCGATACCATAGCCGTCGTGATTTCTGCTGCCGCCAATTTGTCCACCCGCTCTAAAGTCTCATCTTATATAGGATTCAACGCGGGAGATACATCGCTGGTTTTCAGTGGAGGGTGGACAGGTAGGCGATCAGGTCGGCGCGCTTAGTCGCATCCTTCAGACCGGCATACGGCATGATGGTTTTGGGCACGACGGCTTGGGGGGTTGTCAGGTAGCGATCGAGGGTCGCCTGATCCCAGGTAAGATCCGAGTCCTTGTTCGCAGGCGAATAGCGAAACCCCGGAACTTGGCCAGCGACGCGCCCGACGACGCCGAACAGGCTGGGGCCGACCATGTTCTTACCCTCCACGGGCGAATGGCAGACGCTGCACTGCGTTTTGAACACAACCGCGCCGGCAGCGGCGTCCTGTGCCTGCGCAGCGGCGTCAACACCTATGACACCCAACAGGACCAGCGCCAACGACGGTACACGCATCGAAAACCTCGCTCGAAAGTCTTACCGGAAACCCGATAGCGAAGGCTACCGGTGACCATTAATCCGGATCAACCGACGATGGTGCGGGACGAGCCCCACGGGGCAGGAGCGGGTGGACTCAAATCTCCTGCAACAGATCCATGAACGGCGGGAACGTCAGCAGCAGCGCCACAACCAGCATCACGAACGCCGCCACATTCACAGTCCCCAAAGCAACATCCCGCCCGGCCCAGCGCCGCGACAGCCCGAACCAGCTTACCAGCCAGATCACGATCGCGGTTATCGTCACGCCCGACAGCGCACCGCTCGGCTGCCAAAAAATAAAGGCACGGTTGATCGCCGGCACGGCATCGCCGGCGAAAGAGAAGACACCCAGCGCCAGCGATCCGATGCCGGCGGCAAGGATCGCGGCAGCGCCGGGGCCAGTTGGTAGGCCGATCGGCTGGTGTTCGGCGCTCATGCTATTTTTCCTGCATCAGAACAATGTCCGGTCCACCGCGAACCGGCGCGTATTTGTTCAGAAAAGCACCGAACAGGCCCGCGACCGCCGTGGAGAAGAACGCCACGGCGGTAAACCCCAGAACCGCGTTCCGCATCTGCCGATGCAGTGCCAGCCTGGGACCGTATTTGATGAAGACATAAGCCACCATCGTCATCGCGATCGGCGTGAACCAGGCGATATGCTCCTTCCACTCCATGCCGATGTCGTGCCACCCGGCGGTTCGCGGGCTGGATAGCAACAGCGCCCGTGGATACGCCGACAAGTCGGTCGTCCCGGCGGGCGGCACGGCGCGATACCAGGGATAAATGATATACGCCCCCGAGATCGTGGCCAGCCATGCCAGGGCCGCCATGCTGATCAGGTAAAAGCGGAACATGGCGTTGTCCCACTGCGACCGCGGCCACTGCGGACCCACCACCGTCGTCGCGTAGATCACACCGATGGCGCCGGAAAACGCCAACATGAACAGTACTCCAAAGCCCATGCCATGGAGCACCGTAATCATGTCTCGGTATGAGATCTCCATCCCGCTCGCCCTACTTCAGCGTGTCGAGATAGGCGATCAGGTCAGCCCGTTTCGTCGGGTCCTTGAGCCCGCCGTAGGTCATCTTGGTTCCCGGAACTACCGCGCGCGGCGATTCCAGATACTTATCCAGTGTCGCGTTGTCCCAGGTCAGCTCTGCCTTCTCGTTGGCCGGGGAGTAGCTGTACCCCGCCACCGAACCGGTCTTGCGGCCAACCACCCCGAACAGGGTCGGCCCGATCTTGTTCTGGCCCGACTGGACCGAGTGGCATATCGAACAGGACGACTGGAACACCGCCTTTCCGGCCCCGGCATCGCCCGCCATGGCGGCGGAGCCGGACATCGCAACGCCAACCACAACGGACATCAGTAAGATACGCTTACACATAATCGGTCTCCTCTGGTGCGGGCGCTTAGTGGGCGGCAGGCAGCTTGGCCCGCAGGATGTCGTTGATCAGCAGCAATGTCGGTTCCAGGATTTCCATATCGTTCAGGTCATCCGTGGCCGCAAACTCGGCGAATTCCTTGGCCTCCTTGTCGTGCGCCTTCGTCGCCGCCTCGGCCAAGCTGCTTAACGCGTCCGTCAACCGGGTATGTTCCTCGAATATCTGCTCGCGCTCGGCCCTGACCCGATCTGTCATCGCCAACGCCCAGGCCATATCCGGCGTCACCTTCCCCTCCGCGAGGTATGGCAACAGCGTTAGCGGTGGCAGGATGAACTCCCGCTCCCGAGCCTCGTGCTTGACGTAAACGCCGAGTGCTTTCTTCGCCGCGGCGCCGACGGGCCCCTTGCGCCTGCTGAGTTCGGTCAGTTGCTCCATCGTCTCTTTGCTGGCCACCTGAATGGATTGCGGGAGCAGATGTTGCGGTGCGGTTTCGGCCTTTGCCGTCGCGGCCGGGCCGGCGGTCAGGGCGAACAGCGCCAACAGCGCAGTGGTTCTTGGGTGCATAACAAAAACTCCGGTTTATTGGTTCACTGGCAGATCAAAAGATGAACCAGGCGAACAGCAGCAGGGTATTGTTATCGCTGGCTTTGGTTCCCAACCCATCATAGTTGGAACTGCCACCGTTGAACTGGGTGTAAGCCGTATATTGTACGCCGAGCTTCAGGTTGGCGAGTGGCGCCCACTGCGAGTCCTCTTTGCCGAACGGTACCCAGTCGGCCTCAACGGTGAAGGCGTTGCTGTTGGGCTTATCGTTCGCGCTGCCGCCGGCGGCGAACAGGACCGGGTTCGCCGGCCCCCAGGTATTCTGCCAGCCCAGTGTCACGCCGTAGGTATTCTTGTACCAGTAAGAAACGTCGGCGCGTATCTGGTTAAGGCTGTATTGCGCCCCGGCGATCCCGTTCATGTTCGCGGAACCCAACAGGTTCTGATCCTCATGCGTGAAGATCGTCTGCACTGTCGCGATGTGCGTGCCGTCGCCCAGGAACTGATAACCGGCATCGACCGAATAATCGGAGTAATGATCGGTGCCGAACGCACTGGAAGTGGCGAACAGATCAGTCGCGGGACTAACGTCGGCATGCATGTAAAGCGCACCGACATGGGCGGCACTGGTGCCCCACTGCCATTCGTACGCCGCCCGCAGGTACGGCGCGGGGTTGGTGGTGGCGCCTATGCCATAGTTATTGCCCACCCGGCCCATCGCCCAGGAGCCGAGCGAACTGTAGAGACCACCTTCAAGGTAAAGCTTGTTGTCGTACCAGGCATAGGCCGTGTAGCCGAATGCGCTGCCACTGAGGCCGCCCGCCAGCATCGGATTAGCCGCGGGAGACGGAGCGAGCTGCGACGCGATATAAGGGAAACCCCATGCATACGTCGTGTTGTATGGATCCTGCACGGTTGGATTGTTGTTGATCGTGGTGCCGACCCGCAGTTCCTTGCCGCCCAGGTCGAACGTCGTCGTGTACGGCCGCAGATCGGTGTTATCGAGGTTCGCGTTGTTGCCCACGTCCGACCAGGTGAACTGTATCAGTCCACCGGTATGGTCGCCGATGGCACCGCCGATGAAGCCGCTGACCTGGTCGAGCGAGAAATTATTGTTCGGGCCGTAATGCTGCGGCGGCGGGTTCTGGTCGGCGCCGGTATGGTTGAACGAACCTTGGATCATCAGCGACAGCGGGATGCTCGCCAGGACGCCGTCGCCACCTTTCTGGGTATATCCGCCGATCTTGAACGCCCGCCCAAGCGGGGTGAGTTGCGGACCGAAGGCGCCGATATGGCACGCCGTGCAAGGTTGGCCCGTCTGCGCCGCGAATGCCGGTATCGCTTCGGCCTGGTGGCTTGAAAGCAACAGCCCCGCCGCTGGCAGCGCCAACCAATAACCCAGATTCCCTAACGTCCGCATGACAAACCCCTTCTTTTTCGGCTCAACGGAACCGATTTGTTGCCGGCTCCGCGAAACCAGTCGCACCGCCCCCCTATAGGGTCATTGATCTGGCGCAAATATATCACTCCGGGACAGTAGCGTGGCCGGAACGCCACGGGAAGAAGCCGGACGTAAACCTAATTTTCGGTTGGACGGATCAAAAATCAGTTAGGCGTCGGGGCGAGGCACCTTCGAATCTTACCCATGGCACTCTATGCCAAGGAGTGCTAACAACCCGTGGCCGGCGAAACCTTTGTGTCGCGGCGGCTGGCTCGCCTCCGCCTGAGCGCCTTTCAGATCCCTGTCTGGCTCCGACCAAACGCCGTCACCGGGTGTTCCGGATGACGCGCCGGCTACGCATATGATTTCGGGAAGGATACGCAAATGCCTGCCAAGGACGTTCGGTTCGGTGGCGATGCCCGCCAGCGCATGATGCGCGGTGTGGATACTCTCGCCGACGCCGTGAAAGTCACGCTGGGTCCCAAGGGCCGCAACGTGCTGCTCGACAAAAGCTATGGTTCGCCGCGGATCACCAAGGACGGTGTGTCGGTCGCCAAGGAAATCGAGCTTTCCGACAAGTTTGAGAACATGGGCGCCCAGCTTGTGCGCGAAGTGGCCTCGAAGACCAACGACATCGCCGGCGACGGCACCACCACCGCGATTGTGCTCGCCAGTTCGATCATCCGCGAGGGCTGCAAGGCCGTGTCCGCCGGTATGAACCCGATGGACCTGAAGCGCGGCGTGGACAAGGCCGTGGCGGCGCTGACCGAAGAGCTGAAGAAGCGCTCCAAGAAGATCACCACCCAGGCGGAAACCGCCCAGGTCGGCACGATCTCCGCCAACGGCGAAGTCGAAATCGGCAAGATGATCGCCGAAGCCATGCAGAAGGTCGGTAACGAGGGTGTCATCACCGTCGAAGAAGCCAAGGGCATGGTTACGGAGCTGGATGTCGTCGAGGGCATGAAGTTCGACCGCGGCTATATGTCGCCGTACTTCATCACCAACGCCGAAAAGATGACCGTTGAGCTGGACAACCCCTACATCCTGCTGAACGACACCAAGCTGTCCAGCCTGCAAGCGATGCTGCCGGTGCTGGAAGCCGTCGCACAGTCCGGCCGTCCGCTGCTGATCATCGCCGAAGACGTCGAGGGTGAAGCCCTGGCGACTCTCGTCGTGAACAAGCTGCGTGGCGGGTTGAAGGTCGCGGCCGTGAAGGCGCCGGGCTT
>DNXO01000034.1:105881-106279 GCA_003506895.1 Acetobacteraceae bacterium
CGCCGCAAGGCGATGCTGGAAGACCTCGCCGTCCTGACCAAGGGCGACGTCATCAGCGCCGACCTCGGCATCAAGCTGGAAAACGTCACTCTCGCGATGCTCGGTACCGCCAAGAAGGTGCTGATCGACAAAGAGAACACGACGGTCGTCGAAGGCGCCGGCAAGAAGGCCGACATCCAGGCCCGTTGCACCCAGATCCGCGCGCAGATCGAGGAAACCACCTCGGACTACGACAAAGAGAAGCTGCAAGAGCGTCTGGCGAAGCTGGCTGGTGGCGTTGCCATCATCCGGGTCGGCGGCGCGTCGGAGAGCGAAGTGAAAGAGCGTAAGGACCGGGTTGACGACGCCCTGCACGCGACTCGCGCCGCGGTCGAAGAAGGCATCGTTCCGGGCGGCGG
>DNXO01000034.1:106534-160859 GCA_003506895.1 Acetobacteraceae bacterium
TTCCGGGCGGCGGCGTCGCCCTGGCCCGCGCCTCGCAGATCCTGCTGAAGTTGAAGGCGGACAACGAGGACCAGCGGGTCGGGATCGAGATCGTCCGCAAGGCGGCCCTGAGCCCGATGCGCCTGATTGCCACCAACGGCGGCGAAGACGGTGCGGTCATTTCCGGCAAGACGCTGGAAAATGCCGAGTACAACTATGGCTTTGACGCGCAGACCGGCGTGTTCAAGGACATGGTCAAGGCCGGCATCATCGACCCGACGAAGGTCGTGCGCTGCGCCTTGCAGAACGCGGCATCCGTTGGTGGCCTGATGATCACGACCGAAGCGATGGTCGGCGATCACGTCGAGCCGCCTGCCAACGACGCCTGATCGTTTGGTTTCTGTCCCCTGCCACACCATCTACCGTGTGGCAGGCGCGACAGGAGATCTTGATGGCCGAACCAACACCGCCCGTTCCCCCGGCTGAGACATTCTCCGAACGGTTGATCCGCCGCGAAGCCAAACGCTTGGCCGCACTGGATCTGAGCACAAGCTCTCCGATGGGGCTGGAGAACGCCCTGGCCCGCATTTCAGCCGAAGTCACCGCCGAGGCCGCCGAGGCCAAGGCAAAAGACGCCTAGGCCCAGCGCCGCCGCGGTCTTAGCCGGCCGCCGGGGTTTCCTCGTCGGCGACAACCTTGAAACTGACCAGCGTATTCGGCCCGAACGTGTTGCTGATGGGAACGTCCACCGCGTCACGCCCGCGCGCGATCAGCACACGCCCGAACAGCGGCTTGTTGTTTCGTGGATCGAACGTGTGCCACTCGCCGCCCAGATAGGCTTCGAACCAGCCGGCGAAATCCATCAGCGAATGCGGGGGCGGCACGCCGATATCGCTCAGGTAACCGGTGCAGTAACGCGCGGGGATGTTCATGCAGCGGGTGAACGCCACCGCCAGATGGGCATAGTCCCGGCAAACGCCGATCTTTTCGTTATAGACCTCCCACGCGGTCTTCGTGGAACGAGCGGCCATATAGTCGAACTTGATGTGATTATGGACGAAATCGCAGATCGCCTGGACCCGAGCCCAGCCCGGCGGAGTATGCCCAAACAGCGCCCACGCCGTGTCCGACAGACGATCCGTCTCGCAATACCGGCTACCCAGCAGGAAGACCAACGAGTCGTCCGGCAGGTCCTGAACCAGATGCTGCCCGGCCGACGGCACGCTGGGATCCGGCAAGCCCGCGTCGTTGACCACTGCCGTGCTGGCGATCCGGGTCCGCCCGGCGGGCGCGACGATCCGGCTGCACCAGTTGCCAAAAGAATCATGATAGGCGTGGACGGGAAGGATCGGCTCTGTCACCAGATGGTCGGGTACGACAATATCGGCGACTCTTGAATGATGGACATGCAACATAAGTACCATCGGCGTCGGTTGGACGCAGTCGTAGACGATCTCGTAGCCGACTCGGATCTGCATGCTATTCCTTGTTTCAAAGTTAGATCGGTTCAGGCGTTTGGCGGTTCGGGCGTTTGGTTTTGGGCCGCTATCTCAGATTAGGAAAATGCTTTCATGGCGCGTGAGACACTCTATCTCGTGCAGGCATTCAAATCGGGCAAAGGCACGCGATTGACCGCCGATACCCCGGTTCGCTGCCGCTCGCTGGAAGTCGCACGCAAAAGGGCCGAGGATCTGGTCTCGATTCGCGCCGGGGTGGTGGCGTTTTCGACCTCGGGGGATGCGGAACTAGGCGACTACGACGACGAACCAACCATCATATTCAAAGCCGGGCGTTTGCCGGCGGCGTTCGAAGAGGCATGAGAGGCGGCCGCTGGATAAGCTTGTAACCGCCATTTCAGCGCCAGATTTCTTATAGCCTAAATGATCGCCCCGCCAGGGGGTACCTCGCGCCGGTCTTGTATTTCCACGAAACCATGTGCAAATAAGTGATGGAATTGTGCGGCGTATTACCGCTTGCCTGTTTCGGACAGCCGTCTTCGTCAGCCTTGCCTGACCTTCTGGACCGAAACGCCTTGTCTAAAGACCATTGGCATCCGTCATTGGCCTGATGCTGTTGAAACCGACAGCTTGAAAAAGGACCCACACATATGAGCGCAGCAACCGCCAGTGACGCGAACCCCGATGGCGCGCAACAGGATGATGCCGACGCGATGAAGGACCAACTGCGCAAGGACGTCGCGTCCTGGCGTGAAGGCCGCGCGGACGGAGCCAGCCGAGGCGCCACGGAACTCAGCGTCGCTGTCACTCGCTCGATCGTGCCCCCGACCACCGCCAAGATGAAGCGCGCCAAGCCGGCTGCCGCCGAGGCGAAACCTGCCGCATCCACTGAAAAGAAGCCGTTCGGCATGTCCTACGACGGCACAAGCCGAGCCGATTATATCAAGCTGATGATCTCCCGCGGCGCTCGGTGAGCTGGGTTACCTTCGAAGCCGCAACCGGCGGCTTGGTCGTGGTACAGCTCAGTCATGTCGTCGCGATTTACGACGAGCAAGGCGAGGTTAAGCTCGCTACAACTTCGGGCGGGGTTCACATCCTGAAGGACATCACTGTCCAGCGCGCCGCCGGTATCGTCACACGCGCACAAGAGGCCGTTGCCGTGCGGCCAGAGCGATGATTAACGGCGATGATCGCCAGCGATGATCAACGGCGATCAACGGCGGGGCCGTTATCCAACCCTCACGTGCAATCCCTCCGCCGTCGTCGCAGCATGGTGAAGAATGTCAGATAGCTCTTATCGGATCGTCCACCGCGAGGACGATAGCTTCGCGGTCGAAATCGTGAGGGTCGGCGCTCTACCGCAAACCGCCGCCGGATTCGCGACGGAGGCCGCGGCACAGGGCTGGATCGCCCAGGACCAGCGGCTGCGCACAGGCAGCGATCCGTTCGGCACCCCGGCGGCGAAGCGCTGGCGGGGGGTTTAAACCACCCCCGCTTGGTGCAACCGCTGCAACTCCGCTTCCTCAACCCTGCAAATCGCCGCCAGCACATCGTCGGTGTGCTCCCCCAACAACGGCGGTCGGGTGATCTCTGCCGGCGAGTCCGATAGCTTTATCGGGCATCCGACGGTTTGATAGATCCCGCGAGTCGGGAAATCGACGTCCACGATCATGTCCCTGGCCCTCAGGTGCGGGTCGGCCAGCACCTCCCCTGTATCCTGACACGCCCCGCTCGGCACGCCGGCCTCACCCAGCACCTGCATCACCTCATGCTTGGTGCGCTGACGGGTCCATTCCTCAACGATGGCATTCAGTGCGTGGCGATTTTGCCAGCGCGAGTCCGGAGTCGCGAACCGCGGGTCGTCCGCCAGTTCCGGTTGCCCCATCGCACCGATCAGCGGTTTCCACATCTGCGGCTGCGCGAAGATATAGACATAGTCGTTGGGCCCACCCGGCGCGCAGGCATAGGTGGTTCCGGGCACCGTATGGCCCAGTTGGTTGCCGGTGCGCGGCGGCGGATGGCCAAAACGCTGATGGTCGCGCAGGCTGACGCGGATCAGGTTGACCACGGCATCCTGCATCGAAACCTCGACATGCTGCCCCTTCCCGCTCGTGTGCCGCTGCTGGAGCGCCGCCAGGATGCCGATGGCCATGTGCATGCCGGTGCCGGAGTCACCGATCGCCGGAAACACATAGGTCGGCGGGTTCTCGGGGAAGCCGGTCACCGCCATGGCCCCGCCCATCGCCTGGGCGATCGGTTCGAAGCTCTTGTAGCCGCTGTAGGGGCCGTAGGTGCCGAACCCCTTGATCGTCGCGTAGATCAGCCTTGGGTTCAGTTTCGACAGCGAGTCATAGCCAAGGCCCAGCCGGTCCAGTGCGCCCGGTCCAAAATTCTCCAGCAGCACATCGGATTCAGCGATCAGCCGGCGGAACAGCGCCTTGCCGTCCTCGGTCTTCAGGTTCAGCGTCACGCTCCGCTTGTTGGCGTTCAGGATCAGGAAGAACAGGCTGTCGCTGTCGGGCTTGTCGCGCATGTTGGTGCGCGCGACGTCACCGCCTTTCGGCTCCTCCAGCTTGATCACGTCGGCGCCCAGGAACCCCAGTATCTGGGCACAGGCTGGCCCCGCCTGATTGTGCGTCATGTCGATGATACGAATGCCTTTAAGCGCCTGGCTCATGTTGCTTCCTCCAAACTCGACCCGGTATCGAGCGTCGTGGCCCGCCGCAGGTCGCGCGGTTTGCTTTCATCGTGCGGACGCCCGCGATGCATCGTCCAGCGGTTGTCCCAGATCACCAGGTCACCCACGCGCCAAGTGTGGCGGTAAACGAACTGGCGCTGGGTCGCGTGGGTGTTCAGGTCGAACAGCAACAGCCGCCCATCCGCCACCGGCCAACCCGTGATGTGCGAGGCATGTGCGGACAGATACAGGCTCTTCCGCCCGGTGACGGGATGCCGCCGCACCAGACGCTGCCGGGACGGCGGATATTGTTCGCGCTCTCCCGAGGGAAATTCCGTGAAGCCGACCTGCCCGCGCGACCAGAAGACGTCGTGCTCCGCCGTCAGCGGATCGACCGCGTCCTTCGTCTCTTGTGGCAAATCGTCGTATGCGGCGCGCATGTCGGCGAACTCGGTCTCGCCATTTCCAAACGGGCTTGGCGGCGGCAGCGTGACCGCGTGCAGCAATCCCAGCACAACCGGAACCGGCATATACGACGCATCGGTATGCCAGAGCCGGTTACCCATGCTGTCCAACCGCCGGCGGTCATCCAACGCCCGTACGGCGTTGTCCTCGTCCAGGTTGGAGATGTCGCCGATCTGTGGGATCGCCAGCCGGCGCCGTCCCGGACGCGCGGCCGAACGGCCGATTTCCAGCGGGCCGAATCGAGCGGCAAAATCGCGCAGTTGCGCGTCGGTCAGGCATTGGTTCCGGAACACCAGCACCGGATAGGCATCGATCGCCGCCTGGATCGACGTAATCGCGTCCTCATTCAACGCCGCCGACAGATCGGTGAAACTGGCCTCGGCCACAAATCCAGGGTGCAGTTCTTGCGTCTTGATGGACATCGTGTCCGCCTCCCGAAGCCATCCTGCGGAGGTTCCGAAACACGCGCAAGTTTCCCTCCCCTTGCCCCCGCCCCTTCGCTGACGCAATTTCCGTCCCATGCGCATTTCCCTGATTCACGCCATGGCCCCCTCCATCCCACCGATCGTGGCGGCCTTCGAACGTCTCTGGCCGGAGGCAATCCTGATGAACCTGCTGGACGACTCGCTGGCGCCCGATCTGGCGCGCGACGGCAAGCTGACCCCGGCGATGACCGAGCGGTTTTTGACACTGGCACGGTACGCACGCTCGACGGGGTCGGATGCGATCCTGTTCACCTGCTCCGCCTTCGGCCCCTGCATCGAGGCCTGCGCCCGCGAGCTGCCCATCCCCGTCCTGAAACCGAACGAAGCGATGATCGAGGAGGCCGTGGCGCTGACCGGCCCGCGCGGCCGCATCGGCTTGATGGCGACCTTCGCACCAACCCTGACCTCCATGCCGCCGGAGTTCGACGCGGTCGCACCGGAGGTGACGCTGGTTTCCTGCCTGGCCGAGGACGCGCTCGCCGCGCTGAACGCCGGCAGCCTGGAAGGCCATAACGCCGCCGCCGCCCGCGCCGCCCGCGCGCTGACCGACTGCGACGTGATCGCGCTGGCGCAGTTCAGCCTGTCGCAGGCCGCCGCCGCGGTGGCGGAAGCGACCGGCAAGACTGTGCTGACCACACCGGACAGCGCGGTGCGCAAACTCCGGCGCTTGCTGCTGCCCGCCACAGTGGGGTGAATCATGACACCGGATGCCTTTCGCGCCTCGGTTGAGATAGACGACCCGCCGCCGCTCTCCTTGGCGTTACAGGCGCTGTGGTGGGACTCGAAGGGCGACTGGGGCAAAGCGCATGAATGCGCGCAGGCCGATCCCGGGCCGTTCGGCGCGCCGGTGCATGCCTATCTGCATCGCAAGGAACCCGACCTTGCTAACGCCCGGTATTGGTACAATCGCGCCGGCCGAAACCCGGCAACCGGGACGCTGGAGCAGGAATGGACGGCGCTGGTGACCGAACTACTCGCGGGCTGATCCGGCCTGGAACTGCATCAGTCCGCACCAGCACACCAGGAAGAACAGCGTCGCGAGCCGCGGTGCCTCCAACACGTTGTCGAACACCCCCGAAACCAGGAACGCCATCACCGACCCGGCAACCGCGGCCCCCTCCAGCGCGCCGGCGCGGATCGCTCGGCTGGCCCCGACCAGCGCCAGCACCGCCAGCGCGCAGTAAGCCAGCAGACCGAGGATACCGGTTTCGAAAAACAGCATCAGGTACTCGTTCAGCATCCTCCAGGACACATGGCTGTCATCGGTGAAAAGCCACCGATCCAGGCCGCGCGCGAAATCGCCGTTGGCCAGCAATGTGCGTCCGTCATCATCGGTCAGGGCGATGTCGCGCACCTGGATCGTGTGCCCCTGTTGGCCGTAAACCGAGAGTTCCACAGGACGGTGCAAAAGACCGCCCAGGGCCGCACCGCCTAACCTCGCAGTCGGGAAGACCGCCTGAACCGGAAACCATTCGCCGGCCTTTGGCGGGACAGACTCGGCGCCGGTACAGTTGTCGGAATAGAGCAGCACCTTGTCGCAGACCACCACACCCAGCCTGGACCCGTCTGGTGAACGGGCGCGCAGGGTCAAATGCAACGAACCCGACGACGGCATCGAAATCTTCTGACCCAGAAAGAAAGGCGACGACACGCGAATCGACGCATATGCCCCCGATTCGTCTTCCCCGATAACGAGGTCGCTCGGTCGGTTGACCGGTGATCGCATTTCCATAACGCGCTGATAGCTACCAAGGCCCATGCCAAAGACGGTGGGTAATATCCCGCGGTCCCGGACAGCCATGCCCGCGCGCCAGTTATCCTGGCGGGTCAGGAAATCCGTGGCACTCGCCGCCATGCGTGTCTCCATACCCGTCAGCGCGGCGGCCGTGGCAAGGCCGGTCAGAACCAGGAGCACCGGGGCGGTGCCGGCGACCACCGAGCGGACACGGTGAAGGTTGGCCACCCAAAGCCATCCCAGTCCCGCAACCAGCATCGCGACGGCGCACGCCGCGTAGGCCGCCCGAGCAAATGTCACCGCGACCGTGTAACCGCCGCACACGCACACGAACAGCGCCAGTACTTCGCCTTGCCATCGCGGGCGCCGTCGGAAGAGGGTAAGTGAGAACGGCAGCGCCAGCGCGGCATATGCGCCGATATGGCCGCCGCCGACACGCATGCTGGAGAATGGTCCCGCTACGCGATAATCGGTACTGAAGTCGAGAAAGCCGGCGAACAGCAGGCGTTCAGCGACGACGATCAGTGTGACGACGATCAGGCTGGCCGCGAAACCCCAACCAAGTCCTGTGACCGCGTCGCCGTGGGTTCGCTGCCGCTGGCGCATGAAGGGAAGCAGCGCGAGGGCTTCGATGAGGCTTTTGGCTAGCCGGACGGCATTGTCGGGGCGCAGAAACGTGTTGTCGGAATGGGGCGCGCCGTAGGGGGACGACAACCCGACCGTCGCCGCGATCAACCATGAGCCAAAAACGGCCGCCAGGATGATGCGGGACCATCGGCCCGCAGCAAAGTCGGCCACTGCGGGAGGGGTCCGCAACAGCAGAATCGCTATCGTTACCAGAATCACCAGATCGGCTTCGCCGACCATCGTCCAACCCGTCCACAACCGAAGGTCGAAGGCGGGTATCGCCACGGGCAGCACAAACAGAAACAGGCCTGGCCGTCGCCACAGCGCCACGGCGTAGGCGGTCAGCGCCACCGCGAGTGCCCAGCCATTCAGAGGATATTCGAGCACCGCCCCCACGACCGGGACAAGACAAAGCCCCCCCAATACCGGATACAATCGATACAATATGAGATCGATTCCCGGATTGGATTGGGTCGCGCTTCGGTTCATCGGTCGAGCATTAGACCGGTTGGCCGGTCGGAAACGACAGAATTCCGATCCCTGAACCGATCCCGCTCGCTAATCCCGCGTCAGCAATGAGTCGCTGAAATTGTAACCGCGAGTTGTGGCGCGGCACCCGTGCCGCAGAAGGAATATCGTGGCGGCGTCAGGTTGTTCACCACGTAATAGGTGTACGAGTTCGCGCCGTAGGTATAGGTGATCAGCCCAGGCGCTTGCGCTCCGTTCGGGGCGCTGATCGCGAACTGACCGGTGGGATGGGCTGGCGTGTCCGACGGGTCGGTTGGACTGGTCGGCCCCAACTTATAATCCAGGACGTTTCCCGACGCCGTGGACGAATTATGCAACTCGTTCCATTGCGCGTTGGGGAAAGTGCCGACGCAGGCATATTTCGTCACCACCAACGTTTTGATCTGGCCCGGTGTCATTCCCGCGGTCGTCGCGTTGGTGCAGACTTGAGCTATCGCCGGAACAACGGCGACAGCCGATATGGCAACGGCCAACCCCAAAATCCGCTTCACAACACCGTCTCCTTTTCCACCAATGCACTCATTTTGGTGACAAATTGAACTAGCCTCATCAAGATGGATTTGCAAGCGTTTCATGTTCAGGATCGTTCAGAAGCTCCCGAAGCTCGCCAAGCCACGGTTCATAGCGCCGCCACCGCTCGACCGAGGTCTGGTAGATCGGTTGGCGAACCTGCCAAAGGCTGGCCGTGCCGACCATCCGCTGGTTTTTGTGCGGGGCGAGACAGGCATCGTTCCAATCCAGGCCGCACGTTGCCACCAGGGCGCGCGACAGCGGTTCGGGGTCGGCGACCAGGGCTTCATAGTCCACTTCGATAAACCGATCTGGCGGCAAGACGTCTCGCCAGTGCGCCATCAGCCTTTGATATTGCCGATAGAAGGCGACAAGGCTGCCGCGGTCGGCGGCAAAATCGTAGGCAATCTGAAAATTGGTCGCATAGTTAGACAGGCAGGTGTCAATCGGGTTGCGTCGACAATGCACGATCGTGGCGCGGGGAAATAACTGGCGAATGACCCCAAGATGGGCGAAATTGAATGGCATTTTGTCGGTGACCCGCGCCGCGTCGGGCGAGATCGATCGCAGCACGCTAAGATAGGCGTTGGCCAAGCGGGCGGCGTCGTCCGCATTCGTGTCGGCCCCGAACACCTGGAGGCCTGAGCGGTTGCGTTCTCGCCAGAAGCTAAGTTCGCCCCCCGCGGCCACGTCCGGATGACAAGACAGGATTTGTTCGACAAGCGTCGTGCCCGATCGCGGCATACCGACGATCAGGATTGGTGTTGGGTCGCTGGCGCCAAGATCCGGACGACGGTCCAGAAAGCCGGGCGGCGTCGTGGCAATGACATGCGATGTTTGCCGTGCGAGCAATTCCTGATCCATTCGGCGCTGGACGCCGCGCAACTGGTTCGCTTCATCCAGATGGCGGATCGCAGCGGCGTAGTCACCCAAGTCGTCATACGCTTTACCAAGTGCGAAATGGACCGATCGGCGCTGCGGCGGCGTCAGGTCGCTCCGTTGCAGGCTTGCCTCCATGCGGGCGACATAGTCGCCATGACCGGCGGTAAATTTCGTTGATGTCGCAAACTGATACCAAGCGGCGACCATGCCCGGATCGAGTGCAATGCCTCGTTCGAAATGTGCGGCGGCGTCCTGGGACTGGCCGGCTTCGGCAAGAATCTGGCCGAGCGCGACATGGGCTTCGCCGTTTGCTGGATGGTCGGCGATGACGGCGCGTAACAAGTCCTTGGCTTTCGCGCTGCGGCCTCCGATCACCTCGGCGTGGGCTTCGTATATGCCGGCGCGGGGCGATCCAGCCTCCGCCGCGACCACGGCAGCGGTCCGGAAGGACGCTTCAGCGCGTGCTGTGCGCCCGGTCGCGATATGGATTTTCCCCAGACACGCATGGATATGATGCTGCGTGGGATCGAGCCTGACCACCGCCTCGTAGGAGGCTTGAGCATCAGACTCGCGAGCAAGGTGTTCAAAGGTCGTGGCAAGATGGAGATGGGCGCTGGTCAGGTTCGGGTCGAGCCGGATGGCCCGCCCTAGCGCCTGTATCGCTTCATCCAACCGGCCAGCCCTGATGAGTGCGAGTCCCAGATCGTGATGAACGGACGCCACTGTCGGGTCGAGTTCCGTGGCCTGCTGAAGCCGGTTGATCGCTGGGGCCAGGCGCCCTTCAAGGGCGAGACGCACACCCAGCGCGGCTTGCTGACGCGCCATCCGAACGCGCGCGCTCGTGGGCTTAGCCGCGGAAGGCGCGACGGATACCGGAATCGGCGGAAGCGCAGCCTGTTGCGCCCGGTATAATTCCACCATGCGGCCAGCCTCGGTCAGTGGGCCTGACGATAACGGCGCTTGCGCGACGATGGTTTTAACGATTTTCGGGCCGCTGCCAGACATCAGGAGAACGCTCGATCGGTTTGTTACGGGCCGCGTCTGTACTATCCGCAAACCGTTGCCACATGCAATCGCCGGGTGTCGAAATGACAGTGCAATCAGGCGAAGGTTCGGAAGTAGGACCTGTCATCCGTGTCATGGCCGAGCGTGACGCGGCGACCCGTCTGCCACATTGCCCGATTGCCAGGGCAAAACAGCCGATTGTTCCGCGAAAATTGACCTGAGGCAAATTTATTTCGATTTCGTGTCGGGATTCTTTACACCGATTTCCGGCGCAATGGGCCGCGATATAAGGCTTTGTTGCCGGATCGCTTGCACATCGCGAGAATGATCGCCGATCCGATGGATAACGGAGTGGGTTTCGGTTACGGCCGCGGCCAACCGTCGGAATATTTTACACTTCGCGGGAGCGGGCCCACCGGCATGTCGCCATAGATGCCATATACCCTTGATTCACAAAGAAGAATGAAACTGGCCCGGTTATTGCTACTCTAAATCCGGAATGCCGAACCCATCGGCCAACGTCGAACAGCACCCGCTGACCGCATTTCGAGGACAGGAAGCACGATGAGTCTGAAAACCATATTCCTTGCTGGCGTTTCAGCCGCCGCGCTCGCGACCGTTTCTGTCCCGTCCGTTGCGAACGCAACGACTATCAGTGCCAACACTTGGTATACCGTGGGCTTCGGAACGTCCGATGGAATCAATGCGGCGGCCGGGGAATCCTTGGGGGCGATCGCGCCGCTGTCATTTGGAACCGGGATCGCCGGCCCGATCCTGCCCTCAGGCACTGCCGACGCCAGCGCGCTGACGGCAACCAGTTGGGTCATCACCGCCCCGAACGGAGGCTACATCACCATTACCGACGGGGAGTCGTCTGGTGATCAGTTCCAGTTGACCGATAATGGTTCATTCATGACGTCAACCGGCACCACGCCGCTTGGCGGACAGGTTGGCCTCTCCTCCGGCCTAACATCCACTCCGACCGTGGGTACCAATACCGCTGCTGAAAACATCGGATCGGCCCTGGGTAATGCTGCTTACAGTTCCGGCACCTTCGCCCTCGTGGCAGGTGATAACGTGATCAGCGCGACACTGTATGCTACCACCGAAAACGCATCGGCGGGCGACGCGAACTTCATCGTCCAATTGAACGCCGCCCCGACAGATGTCCCGGAACCCGCCTCGCTCGCGCTGATCGGTGTAGGTATTGCCGGCGTTGCGGCCGCACGCCGGCGTCGCGCCGCGAAAGCCTGAACGCAAATCGACTGCATCGAGCAAAACGCCGGCCCCTTAGGGAGCCGGCGTTTTGCGTTCCGGGCGCAGACCGCGCGTGACCGGACAACCGAATAGTCGGCGGTCAGAATTGTTCAATATCGCCTAAAGCCCGCATCGACGCACGCCCGCCGCTGCCTTTGTCCCAGCGCCGCACCACCGACGGACCTGATCGACCCGCCAACGCGGCGAACATCTCCCAGATCGCCGGCATCAGCTTGGCGCCCAGCACAGCCGCCACCCCGCCCACGACAACCGCATTGAGATCGCCCTCCAGACCCGGGCGGAAATACCGGGCGACCTCGACGCAAAGCGAAAGCAGCGCGGCCGTCACGCCCGCCCGTCCGGCGCCCCCCTCGCCGTAGCGCATCCAGAACAAAGCCCCGACCGGCATATAAAGCACCACATGGCCGACAATGTTCTTCGCGGCCTCGGCCTTGGTAACGATATAGTAGTCGAACAACGGCAGTAGACCGAGCGGATAGCCCTGGGCCATCACCTCCTGCCACGAGATCCAGTGTCGCGAGATCACCTGGTTCACCACCAGCACGCCCAACAGGTAGGGCGCCACCAGGAACGGCACCGCGCGCCGCAACCAACGGCGAAGCGCGTCGGCATCTTGCCGCACCAGCCAACGCAGTGCCGCCGCCCCAGCTACAATGCCGAGGGTGCGATACAGGATCGACGGGGCGACCGGGAACGCGCTGAGGACGAGCGACGACACGGCATACAGCCCCGTCGTTACCAGCAAACCGATGATCGTGACGGTCGGAAGCCCACGACGAACCCGATACACGCCCTGACGGGTAAACGTCAAAAGCATGCCAACCGGGATGAACGCCGCCCCTGCCATGAACACCAGAACCGCTCGGACTTGCGGCGGCCGCCCGCTACCCGGAATGGCCCAGAGCGTCGAGGGGAACCGCAGTAGCTGCGTTCGGAGGTCGTCGGCGTTCAAGGCGAAATCCAGCGGCATCAGCGTGAACAGAACCAGCGCTCCGGAATACAGCCACAACGCCAGGACAAACGCCCCAACAAGATCACGCCGAACCATCAGCCGGCCGACCCGCGCTTGCCAGGTGGCCCAGCCGCAGCATCCAGTCAGCGCCCCCGCCGTCTGGGCCATGATGTAGTTCAGCGTTACCGTCCGCGGCGGAAAGAACAGTTGAAGATATTTGATCGCCAGGATCACGGCGACACACACCACCATCGCGGCGACCGCCGCGGGCACACGTAGAAGTGTCCGCCGCGGCCAAAGCGCCCCGGTGGTGATAAATCCGAAGGGCACCAGCATCATCAGATTACCGATCCAGTCGGCGCGCTGATCCGATCCATGCTCGACATAAGGGGTCGCGAGGAAAGTCCACAGCGCCTCCGCCGGCGGCCGATAGACGAAGTTCATCCCGGCCGGACCAACGACGGTGCTGGAATACAGCATCACAGCCGCATACAGCAGTGCCAGACCGGCCAGTTGCCATCGGCTGGACAGTGCTGGAATACCGCTATTCATCAGGTTTTGCCTCGCGGCACCACATCACGCCGGGGATTGTTCCCTGCCGGCGGAGTCCGGCCGCATTGTTCCCACCCGCTACTTCTTCTTCGCGCTTTCCAGTTCCTTGCGCAGACGCTCGATCTCCGAACGCAGCGCCTCGATCTCCGACCCGTGGACATCGGACGGGTTGGTGGGTTCCGCGCCGCGATAGAAGGGCGTGAACATGCTGAAGGCGCGTTCCATCATCGCCATATTCTGGCGTCCCACTTCCTCGATATTTCCAAACGGAAACAGCGAGCCCATGGTCTTTTGCATCGCCGTCCGCATCTGATCCTGCTGCTGAGCGAACGATGTCATGGCATGTTCTAGATACTTCGGCACCAAGCCTTGCATTTGGCCACCGTACATACCAATCAACTGGCGCAAGAAATTGGTGGGAAGCAGGTTCTGGCCCTTGCCCTCTTCCTCGACGATGATCTGCGTCAACACGCCGCGCGTGATGTCGTCGCCGGTTTTGGCATCATAGACAACGAAATCACGACCGATCCGGACCATCTCGGCCAGATTGTCCAGCGTGATGTAGCTGGAGCTCTCGGTGTTATAAAGTCGCCGGTTGGCATACTTCTTGACCACGACCGGAGGCTTTTCGCCGGCTTTCACATCCGGCACGGTATCAGCGGGCAGAGCCATGCGTACCTCGTACTTAGACCTCTTCACTACCGTGTATTTCGCACTTGCGATAGAGTGAATTCGTTCCCGTAAGCCGTAGGTCGTTCGGATTGACGTTTCGTCATCTTCCGTGCGCGCCTATGGTCCCGCCGATAAGGAGGATGGATGCCGCATGGCGATGGACGGCAGTTTCGACAGTACCGGACCCGCCTCGGGCGGATCGGACGAGGCTGGCCAAACCGCTGGCGGTACCCATACGCGTGCGCTGCCCGATCCCCAGAAGTTGGCGCAGGACTGGATCACCCTGTGGCAAAGCGAGTTGTCAGCGATGGCGGCCGACCCGGAGCTGCGCGAGTCGTGGCAAACCATCATGGGATTATGGGCCGGAACCATGGCCGCGATCGTGCGCGGGCTGCCGCGCGCGCCGGGTCATGACGGACAGACCAGACACGGACAGACCGGACCGGCCCGGCCCGCTGATGCGCCGCGGCCCGCGCCCGCTGCTGCTGCATCTGACGCTCGCGATGCTGAGATCGAACATCTCGCGCGCCACGTCGCCACTCTGGAACGCCGATTGGCAGACCTCGAGCGTGGCGGCAATCCTGAAGTCCCTCCAAAGCGCGGTGCGGGACGGAAGCCACGAAAATGAATTCTCGGCCGCGGTGGTGGAAGAAACACTGCGGCAGGATGCGGCGCTGATCGAGGGCATTGCCGCGTATCGCCGGCATCCCTGGCGCCGCACACTGGAAGATCCGCCGACGATCTGGACCGAGGGCAGCACCCGGCTGCTGGATTACCGGCCGCAAGGCGGGTTGCCGGTGCTGTTCGTCCCGAGCCTGATCAACCGGGCCTATGTGCTTGATTTGGCGGAGGGGCACTCGATGCTGCGCTGGCTCGCCTGCCAGGGCGTGCGTCCGCTGCTGCTGGACTGGGGCTGGCCGGGGGATACCGAACGCCGGTTCAGCATGACCGATTACGTCGCTGGCCGGATGGAACGGGCCATGAGCGCCGCCATCCGCTATTCGGGAACCGCGCCGGTGCTGGCCGGCTACTGCATGGGGGGCACCCTGGCCGTTGCGGCGGCGCAGCGCCGTCCGGACCTGATCGGCGGGTTGGCGTTGCTGGCAGCGCCGTGGGACTTCCATGCGCCGGAAGCCGAACGCGCCCTGCAAGCCGCGCAGACCCTGCCGATGCTGGAACCGGTCCTGGCGTTCGGCAATGCACTGCCGGTCGATGTGCTGCAGTCGCTGTTCGCCCTGCTCGACCCCTGGGGCGTCGCCGACAAATACCGTGGGTTCGCCCGGCTGACGCAGGACAGCGAACGGGCCAGGTTGTTCGTGGCGCTGGAAGACTGGCTCAACGACGGCATCCCCCTGGCCGCCGAGGTTGCTCGGACATGCCTTGGTGAGTGGTACGGGGAAAACGCGACCGCCCGCGGGAACTGGCGCATCGCCGGCCTGCCGGTCGATCCGACAGCCATCAGCGCACCCACCTTCGTTGCCGTCCCCGGCCGAGACCGGATCGTCCCACCCGAGTCCGCCCGCCCTCTCGCGGCGCTGATCCCGAACGCCGTTCTCCACCAACCCCACGCCGGCCATATCGGCATGGCCGCCGGTGCCAGAGCCGAGGCATCGCTTTGGCGTCCACTGCTGACGTGGTTGCAAAGCCTGGGTTGACCGTTCCCGGCTGACGCGGTTCCCTTCGGCAACACCAGGGAGGCCCCGATGCCCAGCAAACAACCCGTCGCCATCGTCTTCGACACGTTCGGTTCGGTGGTCGATTGGCGCTCCAGCCTGATCGCCGACCTGACCGCTTATGCCACCGGCCGGGGCGTGACCGCCGACTGGACGGCGCTGGTCGATGCCTGGCGCGCCGCTTACCATCCCTCCATGGATCGGGTCCGCAAGGGCGAATTGCCTTGGACGAAATTGGACGACCTGCATCGCGCCTCGCTGAACACGCTGGTGAGCGATTTCGGCATCAAGGGGCTGTCGGAGGGCGATCTGGTCCACATCAACCTAGGTTGGCACCGCCTCCACCCCTGGGCGGATGCCGTTCCCGGCCTGACGCGGCTGAAGTCGAAATTCATCATCGGCCCTCTGTCGAACGGCAATGTCTCGCTGCTGCTGAACATGGCGAAGTTCGCCGGCATTCCGTGGGACATGATTTTCGGGTCCGATTTGTTCGGCCACTTCAAGCCTGACCCGGAAACGTATCTGGGGGTGGCGCGCCTGCTGGATTTGCGCCCGGATCAGGTCATGATGGCAGCCGCCCATAACGGCGACCTTGCCGCCGCTCGGGCGTGCGGGTTGCTGACGGCGTTCTTCCCTCGCCCGAACGAGTATGGTCCGCACCAGAAGCGGGACTATGCGGCGGACCAGGACTGGGACATCGTGGCGACCGATATTCAGGACATGGCGTCGAAGCTGGGGGTCTGAATTCGTCCACCCCGTCTTGCTTTTCCGACCCACCTTACGCACTTGCGTAAGCAGCGATAGTCTATCGGAAGTCGCGGGATGAACCGCGAAAGGAGAGCAGAAAAATGGACGACATCGTCATCGTCTCGGCAGCCCGGACACCCGTCGGCAGCTTCAACGGCGCGCTCAGCACCATGCATGCCCAACAGTTGGGAGCCATCGCGCTCCAGGCCGCGATATCCCGAGCGGGCATTGCGCCGGACGATATCGATGAATTGATCTATGGCCAGGTGCTTGCAGCCGGCGAAGGCCAGAACCCCACCCGGCAGGCCGCGCGGGCCGCCGGTGTGCCGGACTCCGCCACGGCGTTTGGGATCAATCAGGTTTGCGGGTCGGGCCTGCGGGCCGTCGCGCTCGCCGCGCAGCAGATCCGCACCGGCGAAAGCAAGATCGTCGCGGCCGGCGGCATGGAAAGCATGAGTCTGTCGGCCCATGCCGCGCATCTGCGCAACGGCACCAAGATGGGCGGGCTGGAGTTCGTCGATACCATGCTGAAAGACGGTCTGTGGGACGCGTTCCATGGCTATCACATGGGCAACACCGCGGAAAACGTGGCGAACAAGTATCAAATCACCCGCGAGCAGCAGGATCAGTTCGCCCTTGCCTCGCAACAGAAGGCCTCCGCCGCGCAGAAATCCGGCCGCTTCAAGGATGAGATCGCACCGGTCACGGTGAAAACCCGCAAGGGCGATATCCAGGTCAGCGACGACGAATACATCCGCCATGACTCGAGCATGGAGGGCATGACCCGCCTGCGGCCGGCCTTCACCAAGGACGGCACCGTCACCGCTGGCAATGCCTCCGGCATCAACGACGGCGCCGCTGCGCTGATCCTGATGACGGCGACCGAAGCCGCCAAGCGTGGACTGACGCCGCTCGCCCGCATCGCCGCCTTCGCCACCGCCGGCGTCGATCCCGCGGTGATGGGCACCGGCCCGATCCCCTCGTCTCGCAAGGTGCTGCAGCGCGCCGGCTGGAAGCCCGAGGATCTGGACCTGGTCGAAGCCAACGAAGCCTTCGCCGCGCAGGCGATCGCGGTGAACAAGGATATCGGGTGGGACACCGCCAAGGTGAATGTCAATGGCGGTGCGATCGCCATCGGCCACCCGATCGGCGCCTCGGGCGCCCGCATCCTGGTGACGCTGCTGCACGAGATGCAGAAGCGCGACGCCAAGAAGGGCCTCGCGACGTTGTGCATCGGCGGCGGCATGGGCGTTGCCATGGCGCTGGAGCGCTAGGTTTCAAAGCGGACGCCTGTTGTTCGAGTGCTGAAGATGGCGGCGGCGTTTGTCGCCGCCATTTTTGCGTCATGGGTGCCAACCTGGTTCAACTTCCCCGGGGCGCTGAATTACTGGACGGTAGGCCGAAAAACCGTTCAGTCAGACCGCTATGTGCAGTAATAGCCCTAATTTCAGGCGGCTGGGGCCTTTGCAGGATTGTCGGAAGTGCTATGACTTGCCGTGGTCTGAGCAACAAGACGGAGGGAGCAGATGGCACGCGTCGCACTGGTTACCGGTGGCACTCGGGGTATTGGCGCCGCGATCAGCCTCGCGCTGAAGGCGCAGGGGCGTAAAGTCATCGCCAACTATGCTTCGAATGACGAGGCGGCCGCCGCGTTCTCGAAGGAACACGACATTCCCGTGGTGAAATTCAATGTCGCCAGCTTCGAGGAATGCGAGGCTGGCATCGCCAAGGTCGTCGCCGAACATGGCCCGATCGAAATCCTGGTGAACAACGCCGGTATCACCCGCGATGGCACGCTTGTCCGTATGCGGCGGGACATGTGGGATGCGGTGGTCGATACGAACCTCGGATCCTGCTACAATATGTGCAAGCTGACGTTCGAAGGCATGCGCGACGGCAAGTTCGGGCGCGTGGTCAACGTCGGCAGCGTCAACGGCCAGGCTGGCCAGTACGGCCAAGTCAACTACGCTGCCGCCAAATCCGGCATCCACGGCTTCACCAAGGCCCTGGCGCAGGAAGGCGCGCGTTACGGCATCACCGTCAACGCGATCGCGCCTGGTTATGTCGATACCGAGATGGTGCGCGCTGTACCCGGCGAAGTGTTGCGCAAGATCGTCGCCAAGATTCCGGTCGGGCGCCTGGGCCACGCCGAGGATATTGCCCGTGGCGTTGCCTTCCTGACCGCCGACGACGCCGATTTCGTTACTGGATCGACGCTTTCGATCAACGGCGGGATGCACATGTACTAAAGCGTCCCCGTCATTGCGCGGCGCCCCGCGATCTGATCCAAATCCTTTCGATAGATCAGATCGCGACGCCGCTTTCGCTTCTCGCGATGATAATCGTGCGGTTCGTTGCGGTAACGGCGGGCTGACGAGGGCGGCGTTCTTGCCATCCCCCAAAAACCGGAGTCATCATCCTTCAAAAGAAGGAAGCTCCGTCCATGAACGCACCACGCAACTCCCAATACCGCCATCTCGACGTCCAGAAGATCGCCGGTTCGCTCGGTGCCGAGGTCCGCGGTGTCGATCTGTCCCAGGACGTGTCCGACGAGGTATTGTCGGAAATCCGCGCCGCCCTGCTGGATAATCTGGTGATCGCGATCCGCGACCAGGACATCACGCCCGCCCAGCAACTCGCCTTCGCCCGTCGGTGGGGGGAGATCCATTTGCATCCGTTCATGCAAGGGATGGACGAGTATCCCGAGATACTCGCGATCATCAAACGCCCTACTGACAAGAAGAATTTCGGCGGTTCGTGGCACACGGACCAGATGTTCTCGCCCAGTCCCGCAATGGGGACGATGTTGTATGCCAAGGAAGTCCCGTCCGCCGGCGGGGACACGCTGTTTACCAATCAGTACCTGGTCTATGAGGGCCTATCGGACAAGATGAAGGAAGTCGCCAGCCAGCTTCGCACGGTTTGCGTCGGCGACAACTTCAAGCAGGCGAACGGATTGTCACGCAAGGAACGCTACGACCGGCAAATGAGCGATATGAAGGTCAAGGACCCCGGCGACGTCCAGACCACCAGCATCCACCCACTGGTGCGCACCCATCCGGAAACCGGCCGCAAGGCGATCTATATCGGCGGCCACGTCCAGCAGTTCGAGGGTATGACGGACGAAGAAAGCCAGCCGCTGATCGACTTCTTCATGAAGCAGTCGATCCGCCCGGAATACACCTGCCGGGTCCGCTGGCAGACTGGCACGCTGACCTTCTGGGACAATCGCTGCACCCAGCATTTCGCGGTCAACGACTATCCGGCCGAAACCCGGATCATGCACCGCATCACCGTCCGGGGTGACCAGCCGTTCTGACGTTACTCCCCCGCCAGGATACCCCGGCAGGCGGCCGGCAACGGCGGGGGCGTAAAGGGCTTCGACGGAGGCTTGGCCGGCGCGTTCAGTTGGTCGAACCACCATTGTAGCGTCGCGTCGCACCCGTCGCCGGCCGGAGGCGGCGGCGCCTGCACGCAATCCCCCTGCCCCTCCGGACACCGGAAACGGATGTGCATGTGTGCGGCATGGCCGTACCAAGGCCGGATCAGGTGCAGCCACGACCGGTCCCCGGTTACCTCCCGGCACAGCGCCTTCTTGATCGCCGGATTGACCAGGATGCGGTCCACCTCGGGCAACCCCGCCGCTATCCGCAGCAGCTTGATGACCCGCGGCGACCAGACGGATGGGTCGATATCGCGGCCATCGGGTCGCACCATGCCGCGGAGTTCAACTGACTGCCGCTCCGCCACCATCAGGGCACCCCTGGGCCGCATATCCAGCCCGACATCGGCATCCAGCCCGATCTGGTGGCTGACATGCCCGCCCGGCATCGGCCCGCCGCGGGCTTTGGAGATATCCTCCATCAGCAAGGTCGGCAGCCCGGCATCCGTGGCTTCACGGGCGAACAGTTCAAGGTGCGCGATCGTTTGCGGTGCGCCCCAAAATGCGCTGCGATCGAGGTGAATGGTCTGAAACCCTGGCCCCTCGGGCGGCAGGCTGACGGCCCCGGCGATACAGCCGCCGGTATTCGGGCCACCGATAATATGCAGCGGGCCCGGCGCGGGGCCACGCGCCACGGCCACCACCGACGACACCGCCAGAAACAGGAAAGCCAGACGAAATTTCAAAATCTGCGCTCGAATACCGTGATGACATCACCCGGCTGCACGAAGCTTTGCCGGGTTGCTTTCCCCTCGATGGCCACGCCATCCCGGGTCCGCACCACGGAAGCATAGTCGTTGACCGCCCGGTATGTGAAGCCGCCCGCGACGGCGGCCGCGGTCACCACCGTCATGCCGGGTTGATAGGAGTACTGGCCTGGCTTGCTGACCTCCCCCAGCACGAAGATCGGCCGATAGCGGGTCACCTCAGCCGAAACCGAGGGAGAGCGGAGAAGATTGGCCCGTTGCAGGGCATCCGCTACCCGGCCCGCGAGTGCGTCGGGTGACAACCCCGCCGCTTGCACGCTGCCGACCAATGGCAATGCGATCGTGCCGCTGTCGCTGACCTGAAACTCCCCGGTCAGGGAGTCCTCGCCAAACGTGATCAACCGCACCGCGTCACCGGGACCAAGCCGATACGCGCCTGGCGCGGACGGCGGAAGGTCCGGCAGGTCGCGTCCGGGGGCGCAGGACGCCGCGAACAGACACAGGAATAGGATGAGGAATGATCGCACGGTCGGCCGGACCCTGGTGGGGGGTTGCGTCGCCGGTTGGGGCCGGCGGGACGCACCATACGCCGGCAACCCTTAACGTCCGGTTAACGGGGGACCGACGCAGTATTCTCCTCCGGGGCTCCCCAAGAGGGGTCCCGGGTCCGTTGCCCCACTGGCATCGGCCGCGTGGCTCTGGTTCGAACGCCCGTTCGCGCCCTCGTGCTTCATTTTTAGAAGCGGAGAGCGGGAGGGAGTCGGATATGCGTTTCGGGGGGATAAGCCCCCGAAACCTTAGTGGCCCAGGGCCTGGACGATCTCTTCGGTCATCTTCTTGGCGTCGCCGAACAGCATCATCGTGTTGGGGCGGAAGAACAGCTCGTTGTCCACGCCGGCATAACCGGATGCCATGGACCGCTTTACGAACAGGACCGTTCTCGCCTTCTCCACATCCAGGATCGGCATGCCGTAAATCGCCGAGGACGGGTCGGTCTTGGCCGCCGGGTTGGTCACGTCGTTCGCCCCGATCACGTACACGACGTCCGCCGTGGAGAATTCGTTGTTGATCTCCTCCAGCTCGAAGACTTCGTCGTAAGGGACGTTGGCCTCGGCCAGCAGCACGTTCATATGCCCGGGCATACGGCCGGCGACCGGATGGATGGCATACTTCACCTCCACCCCTTCCTTCTTCAGCGTATCGGCCATTTCACGTAGTGCGTGCTGGGCCTGCGCCACCGCCATGCCGTATCCCGGAACGATGATGACCTTCGAGGCATTCTTCATGATGAACGCCGCGTCGTCGGCATTCCCGGCGCGTACTGTCTGGTCGCCTTTCGCGCCGCCGGCCGCCGCCCCACCGGTCTCCGTCCCGAAGCCACCGAGCAATACGTTGATGATGCTGCGGTTCATGCCCTTACACATGATGTAGGACAGAATCGCACCAGAGGCGCCCACCAGCGAACCGGTGATGATCAGCGCCAGGTTCTGAATGGTGAAGCCGATGCCCGCCGCCGCCCAACCGGAATAGCTGTTCAGCATCGACACCACGACCGGCATATCGGCGCCGCCGATCGGAATGATGATCAGGAAGCCCAGCCCCAGCGACAGGAAAGCGATCAGCCAGAACAGGACCTGATTGCCGCCCGAAACCACGAACGACACCACCAACACCAGCAGCAGGATCGCCAGCCCCAAATTCAGCAGATGCTGTCCGGCGAAGGTGATCGGCGCGCCCTTCATCAGCGCCTGCAATTTGGCGAACGCGATCAGGCTGCCCGAGAAGGTAATCGCGCCAATCGCCAGCCCCAGCGACATCTCCACCAGGCTTTGCGTATGAATTTCGCCCGGAACGCCGATGTGGAAGGCTTCAGGCGCATTCAGCGCCGCCGCCGCGACGAACACAGCCGCCAGCCCCACCAGGGAGTGGAAAGCCGCCACCAACTGCGGCAGCGCCGTCATCTGGATCCGCCGCGCCACCACGATACCGACGCCGCCACCGATCACGATGCCGCACAGGATCAGCAGATAACCCCACGACCCCATCCCGTGCTGGACCAAGGTGGCGACCACGGCGATGGTCATGCCGATCATGCCATATCTGTTGCCCTCGCGGGATGTGACCGGCGACGACAGACCGCGCAGCGCCAGAATAAACAGCACCGCGGCGACGAGGTAGGCGAGAGAAGTCAGGCTGGCGGACATCGATCTGGCCTTTATTGCTTCTTCTTGAACATCGAAAGCATACGCTGCGTCACCATGAACCCGCCGAAGATGTTCACCGAGGCGAGGGTCACCGCGATGAACCCGAACAGCATCGCCCAGCCGGAGGTCGCCAGCCCCGTCGCCAGCATCGCGCCGACGATGATCACCGAGGAGATCGCGTTGGTCACCGCCATCAGCGGCGAGTGCAGCGCCGGCGTCACGTTCCACACCACGTAGTAGCCGACGAAGCAGGCCATCAGGAAAATGGCCAGCAGGAAGATGAACGGATTGACCTCGGGTGCGACCGTTGTCGCCACCCCGATCGCCAGCGTCTGCGCATGGTTCGACAGCGTCATGGCCTGATCGGCCAGACGAGCGGCTTCATCCGCCAATTGGTTCGGGTTCATCGTGTCGGTCTCCGGATGCTCAGGCTGCCTGTTGGGGCAGGAAATTCGGGTGAACGATGGTGCCGCCGCGTGTCAGCATGACACCTTTCACGATGTCGTCCGTCTCCGGCAGCTTGGGCACCTTGTTGTCCTTGTCCCAGAACGTGGTCAGGAAGGTCAGCAGGTTGCGCGCATACAGCGCCGAGGACGCAACGGCGATGCGCCCGGGCCAGTTATTGAAGCCAAGAATGGTCACGCCGTTTGGCGTCGTGATGCTTTCGCCTGGCACGGTCGCGGCGCAGTTGCCGCCGGCCTCGGCCGCGAGATCGACGACGATGCTGCCCGCGCGCATGCTGTCCACCATCGGCTGGGTGACGATCACCGGCGCCTTGCGGCCCATCACCAGCGCGGTGCAGATGACGATGTCGTTCTTCGCCACCGTCGTGGCCATGAGTTCGGCCTGCTTCTGGCGGAATGCGTCGCTCATTTCCTTCGCATAGGCGCCGGTCTGTGCCGCGGTTTCCGCGTCCTCGACACCGACATAGGTGGCACCGAGCGACTTGATTTCTTCCTTCGCCGCCGGCCGCACGTCGGTGGCGGAGACGATTGCCCCCAACCGCCTCGCGGTGGCGATGGCCTGCAACCCGGCCACGCCGGCGCCGATGACGAATACCCTGGCCGGCGGAACCGTGCCCGCCGCCGTCATCATCATCGGAAAGCCGCGCTGGAACGCGCCGGCGGACTCGATCACCGCCCGATACCCGGCCAGATTCGCCTGACTCGACAGCACGTCCATCGACTGCGCTCTGGTAATGCGGGGCAACAGTTCCATCGCCGCGGTGTCGATTCCGGCCGCTGCCAGCCCCGGAACCAGGTCCGGATCGGCGAACGCCCCGGCAATGCACACCAAAAGCGCACCGCGCGGGATCAGTGCCCGCTGTTCCGGCCCGGGTGTCTGCACCGCGAACACCACGCCGGCCCCGGACAGAGCCGAAGCGGCGTCCGACGCGATCTCGGCCCCAGCCGCCGCGAACTCCGAGTCGGAGATCGCTGCGGTCGCCCCTGCCCCGGCTTCCACCGCGACGGTCAGCCCCAGGCCAATCAATTTTTTCACGGTATCCGGTGTAGCAGCCACGCGGGTTTCCGCGGCTCGCCGTTCTTTCAGCACCGCCAGGCGCATGCATCTGATCCTTTACGCTCGGGGAACCGCATGCACATGGTGCGCCCACGTCCCCCCAGACTACGGTCCACACCTGAATGCCTTGTGCATGGCCCCTGTGCAAGAGGGGACACTGCATACTGGCCCTATAACCGTTCCGATTTGTTAACCCGCCGTCAAAGTGGCGATCAAGGCCGCCGCTTCCGGCGTGCCCCAGTCCGCTGCCCCTTCCAACCGAGCCACCACCGCCCCGGATTTGTTGATAATCACGGTGGTGGGAATTCCACGCGCTTGGAACGCCCGGGCCATCGCGCCTTTTGGATCGAGCAGTACAGGCAACGCGCCGATGCCATGGGCCTGAAACCACTTCGCGACCACATCCGCCCCGCCGCGGTCCGATGACAGCGGAAGAACCGCGATGTCCTTGGGCGCCAGGGCCTTGGACAACACCTCCAGCGACGGCATTTCCGCCACGCAGGGGGCGCACCATGTCGCCCACATGTTCACCACCATGCCCCGCCCCTTGAACTCCGAAAGGTGATGTGACGCCCCGTCGCGGGTGACGAACACGCCATCCGGTGCCACCCCGGGTGGCTTCAGCGTCTCCAGCCCTTCGCCCAGCGGCGAAAGTTCTTCGGCATACGGTTTGCGCGGGCAGACCGTGGCGGCTAGGGTGCCGGCCGCTGCCGCCAGCGCGAATCTGCGGCGAATCATCAAGTTGGAATCCTTTCTGTGACCGATACCCCAGACAAACCCGCCAACATGCAATGGGGTGGACGCTTCGCCGGCGGCCCTTCGGCGATCATGCAGGACATCAACGCCTCCATCGGGTTCGACCGCAAGCTGTGGCGGCAGGACATTCGCGGCTCCCGCGCCCACGCGGCCATGCTGGCCACGATCGGCCTGCTGTCCGTCGAAGATGAGCATGCCATCGGCGCGGGTCTAGAGGGGATCGCCGCGGAAATCGAGGCCGGCACCTTCGCCTTCGACACCGCCCTTGAAGACATCCACATGAATATCGAGGCGCGGCTGACCGACCGGATCGGGGAGGCCGGCAAGCGCCTGCACACCGCCCGCAGCCGCAACGATCAGGTCGCGACCGATTTCCGGCTGTGGGTGCGCGACGCCATCGACGGTCTGAGCGCGCAGATCGGCGACGTGATGCTGGCTCTGGCGCAAAAGGGGGCGCACCACGCCGCCGACCCGATGCCCGGGTTCACCCATCTGCAAACCGCGCAGCCCGTGACGTTCGGCCACCACATGCTGGCGTATGTGGAGATGCTGGACCGCGACCGCGGCCGCCTGACGGACTGCCGCCGCCGGTTGAATGCCTGTCCGCTGGGTTCCGCGGCGCTGGCCGGAACGTCGTTCCCGATCGACCGGCACATGACCGCCACCGCGCTGGGCTTCGACCGCCCGACGGCGAACTCGCTGGATGCCGTTTCGGATCGCGACTTCGCGCTGGAGTTCCTGTCGGCCGCCGCGATCTCTGCGATGCACCTTTCCCGGTTGGCGGAGGAGATCGTGATCTGGTGCAGCGCCCCTTATCGCTTCATCCGTCTCAGCGACGCGTTCACCACCGGCAGTTCGATCATGCCGCAGAAGCGCAATCCGGACGCGGCCGAACTGGTCCGGGCGAAGACCGGGCGGGTGACCGGCGCGCTGGTCGCGCTGCTGACGGTGATGAAGGGCCTGCCGCTGGCCTACGCGAAGGACATGCAGGAAGACAAGGAACCTGTGTTTGATGCCGCCGAGGCGTGGGCGCTGTCGCTGGCCGCGACCGCCGGCATGGTGCGCGACATGGTGCCGAACACCGTGCGGATGCGCGACTTCGCCGGATCGGGCTTCGCCACCGCGACCGACCTCGCCGACTGGCTGGTCCGGGTCCTGCGGCTGCCGTTCCGCAGCGCCCACCACGTGACCGGCCGGTTGGTCGCGATGGCCGAAGGCCGCGGCGTCGATCTGGTGGATCTCTCGCTGGACGAGATGCGTTCGGTGGAACCCGGCATCACCGCCGACATCTTCTCGGTGCTGTCGGTCGAGGCCTCGGTCGCCTCGCGTACCAGCTACGGGGGCACCTCGCCGAAAAATGTCTTGGAGCAGGCGGAACGCTGGCTGACGGTACTGTCATGAGAGTCGTCATCGCATTGGCAATTGCCCTGGGCGTACTGACAGCGTGCGGCAAGAAGGGCCCACCTGACCCGCCCGGGCCGCCGGACCAGATCACCTATCCGAAGAGCTATCCCACGCACTAGGCACGAACCATTGGCCGCATGGCACAAAGGCAGGTGGCTCCATCGTGCGGCGAACCATCCCGTCACGCGGTCGACCGGGTGGGCGATCCTGCACACATCGAAACTGGCCCGCCGGATCCTGCATTTCGGCATCGGCATATTGATCGTAACGGCGGCGATCCTCGCCTACGGCGCTTGGCGTCTGTCACAGGGTCCACTCGACAGCCAGTGGCTGGTCGATCGTGTCACGACCGCGGCGATGGAGGATATGGCGCCTCTACGGGTGTCGTTCGGTTCCGTTGAACTGACATGGGACGGCTTCCGCCAAGGCGTGGACTATCCGCTCGATCTGCATATGTCCGGCCTGACCGTGGCCGGGGGGGGCGGGATAAAGCTGCTGACCGCCGATACCGCCCGCGTGCGGTTTTCCTTGACCGACCTGATCCTGGGCCGCGCCGTTCCCCGCGCGATAGAAGTGGAACATGCCAGGATTTCCTTGACCCGGGACGCATCGGGCCAGTTGCGAACCGGCGGGACCGCGGATGACGAAGTGACCGACCTGCGCCAACTTTTGCCGTCGGGCGGGACAGGACATGGGGGAATACCGCCCCAACTGCGACGGCTGCATTTCAGCGAGACCGAGGTCGCCCTCCGAGACGCCGAATCAGGGTTGGTTGTCCGTACCCCTGGCATGGAAATCGATATCGGCCGTCAGCCGAACGGCCATTTCGCGGGCCGGCTGCAGGGCCCCATCCTGATTGGCAACCAACAGACTTCCGTAACGACACGGGTGGATTTCGTTCCGGGTGGCAGCAGCGACACTTATCTTCACGTAACGCCATTCCGCCCCAATGTCCTGGGAACCGTATCCGAACTCACGTTCCTGCGGGGCATCGATGTGCCCGTTTCGCTTTCGGCCAACCTTGGCCTGGGGCCGGGTTTCGACCTCGGGCACTTTCAGATCTCCGCCTTGATTGGCGAGGGTCGGATTCAACTTGGGAAAGGCGCGGTTCCGGTGGTCAGTGGCGAAATCGCCATGGACGGAAACGCCAGCAAAGCCACCATTTCCAAAGCCCACCTCGTGTTTGCCCAGGCGGCCGACGGGCTTCCCGAAACCGCCGATCTGTCCGGTTCGGTCGCGCAGGTGTCCGACCGCCTCAACGCATCGTTAAGCGTCGCCGCCGACCATATCGACGTCGCCGACCTGCCGAAACTCTGGCCAGACGGCATCGGTGGAAATGCACGCCCTTGGATCGTCGCGCACATACTGGGCGGCATGGCTTCGCATGGGGCGGCCAGCTTTACGCTGGAGGCCGATAAAGACCTTCACGACGTCGCAGTGACCAGGGCTACCGGCGACCTGACCGTGTCGGACGCATCGTTTACCTGGCTGGATAATATGCCGCCGGTCGAGCAAGCCGAAGCGCACCTGCATCTTGTTGATCCGGACACGCTGGATATCGCCATGACAACGGCGCGGCAGCGGGTCGGCCCAAAGTTCGCCGATCTGACCGTCAGCGATGGTCGGATGCGAATTCTGGGTTTGTCGGTGAAGGACCAGATCACCCATATCCATGGCCAGGTCGAAGGTCCGGTACCCAGCGCGCTATCGCTTCTGAGTGAACCGCGCCTGCGGTTGTTATCGGTGCATCCGCTGGGTCTGAAGCTGGTGGCAGGCCAGGCCAACGCCAAGCTGGATCTTGATTTCCCGCTGGAAAACAAGCTGCGGGTCGACGACATCGCGATCCAGTCGGTGGCGCATTTGACCCAGGTTCGGGTTCTGGACGTCGTCGCCGGCCAAGCGCTGGAGGATGGCACCGCGGACCTGGACATCGACAAGGACGGGCTGTCGATGAAGGGCCTTGGGACCATCGCCGGGGTGCGGCTAACGCTGGCTGGTACGATGGATTTCCGTGATGGCGCCCCGGATCAGGTGGTGCAGAAGATCACCGCCTCGGGCCAGGCTGACGCCGCGCAGCTTGATGCCGCGGGATTGCATGTCACCGATCTCGTTACCGGTCCGATCGCGCTGAATGTCTCGCTGACCGACCGGCGGAATGGCGAGACCTCCATCGCGCTCGGTGGCGATCTTACCGGGGCGGCGCTGAATTTCGCGCCGCTGGCGTGGCGCAAGCCGGCCGGGGCGGCTGCAAATGCAACAGCCACCCTTCTGCTGTCGCATGGCCGCCTGAACAAGATCGATCGCATTGTACTGCGCGGCGATGGAGTAGCCCTTACAGGGACAGCGGATTTCAAAGATGGTCATGCTCGGTCCTTATCGCTGGACGATCTCAGACTGGGCCGCACGCAGGGCCATGGGGTCATTCGTTTCGGCCCGGACGGCGGGCTGGGGATCGCACTGCAAGGAAGTCGTATCGATCTTGAACCAAAACTGACAGAGACGAATTCCGGCTCGCAAAATCCCGCGACAACACCGCCCTGGACCCTGGAGGCGCGCTTCGAGAAGGCCTTGTTGGCCCACGATGAAACCGCGAGCGACCTGCTGGTGCGGGCGTCCGGTGCTGGCGAAAAGATCAAAACCATTGATGCCGTCGGATCAAACGAAGGCAACGCCAGCTTTTCCATCAAGATCGACCCGCGCGGCAGCAAGCGCACCCTGGCTGTGCGGGCGGCCGATGCCGGCCGGTTCCTGCGGGGCATGGATTTGATTCGGACCATGTCCTCCGGCCGGCTGACGGTCGAGGGCACGTTCGACTCGGAGTCTGGATTCAGTCCACTGACGGCGAAGGCGTCGATGGACGATGCCGTCGTTCGGAACTCGCCCATTCTGGGAAAGTTACTGCAGGCGATTACCCTGTACGGCTTGGTGGACGCGCTACGCGGGCCTGGCATGCTGTTCCCCCGCATCGTGGTTCCGTTCCGCTATGACGGCAGGGATCTGACTATCAACGACGCGCTGGCGACCAATCCATCGCTGGGCCTGACGGCCAGCGGGCGGATCGGGTTGGCGGGGCCGAATACGTCTCTGACTGGAACCATCGTGCCGGCGTATTTTTTCAATTCGATTCCGGGACAATTGCCGTTGATCGGCAAGCTGTTCAGCCCGGAAAAAGGCGGGGGATTATTCGCGGCCCGATTCAGCGTCGAGGGGGCGATTGCCGACCCCAACATCACGGTCAATCCGGTCAGCGCATTGACGCCGGGGTTTCTGCGCGGGATTTTCGGGATATTCGATAACAAGGAAACGAAGCCATGAACCGCTGGGATTCGGCCTCACCAATCCGCTACCCTGATCCGGACGTGATCATCCTGGACCCGCGCTTCCACAAGATCGTGCTGGGCAACGCCGGTATCCAGCGGATCGCCACCGGGTTTGACTTCACCGAGGGGCCGGTCTGGTTCGGCGACGGCCGTTATCTGCTGTTCAGCGACATTCCCAACGACAAGATCCTGCGGTGGGACGAAACCACTGGCGGGATCAGCGTGTTTCGCAGCCCGTCGCACTATGCGAACGGCAACACCCGCGACCGTCAGGGCCGTTTGATCACCTGCGAACATGATACCCAGCGGCTGACCCGCACCGAGTATGACGGCACCGTCGTTGTGCTGGCGGATCGGTGGGAGGGCAAGAAGCTAACCGGCCCGAACGACGTGGTGGTGAAATCCGACGGTACGATCTGGTTTTCGGACAACGGCGCTGGGACGCGGGGCAACTACCTGGGCCACAAGGCGCCGCAGGAGCATCCGTTCCGAGTTTACCGTTTCGACCCCGCCACCGCCAGCCTGACCATCGCGGTTGACGACATGGCTCGCCCGAACGGGTTGTGCTTCTCGCCGGATGAGTCACGGCTTTACGTGGTCGATACGCCCGGCGATCGGCCAAAAAGCACCTGGGTTTACGATATGGTGGACGACGGGACCCGAGCGGCGAACGGGCGCGTATTCTTCGATGGGGATGGGTGGGCGGATGGAATCCGCTGCGATACCGATGGCAACGTGTGGTGCGGGTTCTCGGGTGGCCCCGGTCAGGACGGTGTCGCGGTGTTCGCGCCGGATGGGGTGCTGATCGGACGGATTTTGCTGCCGGAGCGCTGCGCGAATGTCTGCTTCGGCGGCAAGAAGCGGAACCGGCTGTTCATGGCGGCGAGCCAGTCGGTCTATGCGCTTTATGTGGAAACGCAGGGGGCGTTTGGGGGGTAGCCTCGCGGAGGCGTCAAAGCCTGCGCCAAAGTCCTGGTCCCGCCGTGGTGAGGGCATGGACCCCGAACCCGATGAACAACACGCCTGACACCCGCGTCACCCATAAGGCGTGGCGCCGGTAGAACCGCCTGACCACCCCGGCGCCGATGACGGACACCAACACAACGTCAGCCGCGATGAACCCAACGCACGCCGCCCCGAGCAACGGTGCGAATGCGCTCCAGTCCAGGGCGCTGGCGTATCGGGCCAGCAGCGCGGTGAACATCGCCGCCGCGACCGGATAGGCCTTCGGGTTCGATAACCCGAAGGCCAAGCCGCGCAGCAATGGCTTCTTGGGCTCCGTGCTGACCGTCCCGTCGGCCTGCCGCCGAGCGGTGGCGGATCGGACGCCCAGCCAGCAGAGGTAGGCCCCACAAGCCAATCCCAAGGCGTCGAAGAACAGCGTACCGATGGTCCTTGCACCAATGATCGCGGTCAGCGACAGCGACGCCCAAAGAACGTCGCCAACGAAATGGCCGCACAGGAACGCCGCCCCTGCCCGCCTACCCCGACTGGCGCCGATACCTAGCAGAGCCAGGAAGGCGGGGCCCGGCGCCAGGGTGTAGGCGGCGCCGGATAAAGCCGAGGCAAATAATAGCCAGAAGTTCAGCTACCGAACCCTTGATCCCAAGGCTCCGGCAACATCAGGTAGCCGTCCCCGCTTTTGACCAGATGGGCGAAACCGGGGAAATGCACATGCATCCCGGCGACGAGCTGTCGGTCCGTCGCCACCATGTCGAACGTGCGCTTGCGCGTCGCGGCGGCGGCGTGCGGGTCGGTGTCGAACGCCATCGTTACTTCGGGGCGAGGCACCTGAACCTCCGGCACATGGATGATATCGCCCCAGATCAGCAAGGACTTGCCGCCGGATTCAATCATGTAGCCGGAATGACCCGGCGTGTGGCCATGCAGCGGCACCGACCTGATTCCGGGGAATACCTCGGTCGCCTTGTCGAAGGTCCGCATCTGGTTGTGGTATGGGGCCATCTGCTCCCGCGCGGCGGCGAAGTACAGTTTCCTTGCGCGTTCGTCCGCTCGGCTCATCGCGCCGTCGTCACCCCAATGCCTGGGTTCGTTCTCATGCACGATCAACTCGGCGTTCGGGAAGAACTTCTCGCCGGTCTTGGGATTCGCGAGGCCAGCGGAATGATCCGGGTGCATATGGGTCAGGATCACCGCCTCGATATCCGCGGGGTTCACACCGGCCGCCTTCAGGTTCTGTTGCAGCTTGCCCGCCGTCGGCATCAGGTAGTCGCCCGACCCGGTCTCGATCAAAGCCAGACGACCTGCGGAATACACCAGGTAGCAGTTGACGGAGGTGCGGCGGCCTGGACGAAATTTGTCTGTCAGCATCTTCGTCGCATCGGCCGGGGCGATGTTCTGCATCACCTCGACCGTGCCATCCAGATAGCCGTCGGACAGCGCGGTGACGACGATGTCGCCGATTTTCCGGTGATAGAAACCGGGGATTTGGGCACTCGGAACCAGAACCATGAACGAAACTCCGTGTTATTGCGCGATATAGCCGCCGTCGATGACCAATTCCGTTCCGGTGACGAACGAGGCTTCGTCCGAGGCCAGGAACAGGACGCCATAGGCGACTTCGATAGGTTCACCGAGACGCCGCAGCGGGGTGGCTTCAATCTTGGAGGCGCGGCCGGCCGCATTCGTTGCGTTCAGCATCGGCGGCATGTAGCCGGGATGGACGCTGTTCACGCGAATGCCCGACGGGCCGTATTTTGCCGCCGCCGCTTTTGTATAGATGCGGACGGCACCTTTGGATGCAGCATAGCCTGGGTGGCTGTCGGCACTGCCGACGAAGCCCATAATGGAGGAGATATTGACGATCGATCCCCGTCCATTCGGGATCATCGCCGCGGCGGCCAGTTTGGTGCCCAGGAATACGCTGCTGGCATTGATGGCCATGATGGTCTGCCAGCCCTCCAGCCCGTCCACGTCGCCAACCGAGCTGCCGGAGATTCCGGCGTTGTTGACGAGGATATCAAGGCGGCCATAGGTCGCGATCGTTTCGGCGATCAACTTTTTCCAGTCGGCCTCCGAGGTTACATCCGTCTGGACGAAGCGGGCTCGGCCCTGGCTGGCGCCGATGTCGGCCGCGACGGCCTCGCCTTCCTTGATCAGGCGGTCGGCGATGACGACGGCCGCACCCTCTTTGGCGAACAGGCGGGCTTCTGCCTCGCCCATGCCGTGGGCACCGCCGGTGACGATGGCGACTTTGTCTTTCAGGCGCATTTTTGTTTCCTCCGCTTCAGGTACCGCACAATCCCATGATGCCCCGCACGTCTGGCAGAGCCTGTAGCCGGCCGATGTCGGCGATCAACCTCGCAGCCTTGTCGGTGCCGAGCACGGGATCGACCAGGGCGGCGAATTTCGCCTCCAGGCGCTTGCCCTGCTGCGCCACGTCGGCGGCCGGGACGCCGGAGTCATGCTGCGCGTTGAACCGTGTGCCGTCCCTTAGCGACAGTCCGATCTCGGTGAAGGTGTTGGGAATTCCGGATTGGAAGTCGAACGAAACCTTATCGCGCAGGCCGATCAACACCGGATCGGCAGCGACCGCTTCCGAGTATGTGGACAGACGGCTTGTATCGACACCCGCCAGACCCATCGCCGTTGTCAGCCGCAAGGAGAATTTGGCTTCCAAGCCGGTCTTCGGAGCGGGGATGTTGCAGATCCTGTCGCAGGCTTCTTCAAGCCGGACGTCGATCTTCTCGACCTGATCCGGCGCGAATCCGTGCTGTTCGCGCAGCTTGCGGGCTGCCTCGATCGCGGCATGGGTCATATAGCAGGACGCGTGGTATTTGAAGAGATTGTTCGCCATCCACCAACCACCCGGGGGCGTATCGAACGCACGATCCGGGTTGAAATCGGGGCTGTGGGTGCGGGCGAATCCCTGGGCGCACTCGATCACGTCGGTGCGGCTGGTGAATCCCCTGGCGGCCAGCTTCGCGGCCATCAGGCCGTGATACGACGCCTTGCCAGCATGCAACGGCTTGCACATCGTTCCGAACATGGATTTAAGGCCGGCGGCCTGGGTGCCGGCAATACCCAGGGCGGTAACGAATTTCTCCGCGTCCAAGCCCATCAGATGGGCGCAGGAAGCGGCCGATCCGAAGCTGCCAATCGTTGCCGTGGAGTGGAATCCCAGCACATCGTAATGACCGGGGGAGATGGTCTTGCCGATGCGGCATTGCAGTTCATAGCCAGCGACGAACGCCGTCAGAACTTCGGCGCCAGAGGAACCGCGTTCCTCGGCCAATGCCAGCAACGCGGGCAGAATGGCGACCGACGGATGGCCCGGCATGGCCAGATTCACGTCATCGAAATCCAGCGCGTGCGCCGCCGCGCCGTTGATGATCGCCGCCGAGGCGACCGGCAACCGACCAGCATGGCCGGGGATGGAGGCGACTTCCTTGCCGCCCTGCTCTTGCATCTCGGCCAGCAGGATGGTCACCAGTTCGTCGGATGCGCCCGCGATGCCGCAGCCGATGGTGTCCAGGACGCATTGGCGCGCCCAGGTCTGGATGGTGTCCGGAATGTCTTTCAGGCGCAGCGTGCGCGCCTGTTCCGCCAAGGCGCGAGTCAGTCCCGTGCCGGATTGGATGTCGCTGATCGCGTTCATTGTTTCCTCCTGTCAGGCGGGTTGGGGCTAGCGCCCCTTGTAAACCGGCTTGCGCTTTTCGTTGAACGCCGCGATCCCCTCGCGACGGTCGTCGGTCGGAACCATCCGGTTGTAGGCCTCGATCTCAAACATCATGCCGGTTTGGAGGTCTGTGTTCAAACCCATGTTGACGGACTGCTTGATCTGGCGCGTGGAGATCGGCGCGTTACCGGCGATGACGGCGGCGGTTTCCAGCGCTTCCGCGACCAGCGTTTCAGCCTTGCAGATGCGGTTGATCATTCCCCAATCATAGGCCTGCTGCACGTTGAAGGGGCGCCCAGTCAGCAGGATTTCCTTGGCCCTGCGGCCACCCACCGCGCGTGGCAGGTTTTGCGTCCCGCCGGCACCGGGCATGATACCCAAGGTGACCTCGGTCAACGCGAAGCGGGCATGTTCGGCGGCATAGATGAAGTCGGCACAGAGAGAGATTTCCATTCCTCCGGCGTAGGCGGCGCCGTTCACGGCGGCGATGATCGGCACCGGGCAGCCGACCATCGCGCGGATCATCCGCTCAAAGATCAGGTGCTGATCTTGCCACATCTCATCGGTCATGCCGTTGCGCTGCTTCAGGTCGCCGCCGGCGCAAAAGGCTTTGGTCCCCGCCCCGGTCAGCACGATGCAGCGCTGCTTGTTGGGGGCGGCGCAGAAGCCGTCGAACACCTCCAGCAGGTCGAGGCCCATCTGGGTGTTCATCGCGTTGGCGACCTCGGGTCGGCTCAGTGTCACCAGGACGGTGTGTTCCTGGGGGTGTTCGACCGTGATTGTTTCGTATGTCTTCATTCTACCACTGCCTGCATGATCAATCGGATAAACGTGTCCATCGCGGTGGGATCGCACCAGCGCAGCACCGCGACGATTTCTTGGTCTGGCGCAATCCAGGTCAGATTGCCACCCGCGCCGGACGCAAAGAAACTGTTTGCCGGCCCGCTGGCGTAGCGGGCGTTGTTGGTGTTCAGCCACCACAACAGTCCATACACCGGATTGAGCGCGCAGGGGCGGATCGAGTCCTCGACCCAGCTTTCCGGCAGGATGCGCTTGCCGTTCCACTCGCCCTTTCGCAGCATCAACAGGCCGATGCGGGCCTGGTCCTCGGCATGGATCAGCATCCCGCCACCCCAATGGGTGCCGCCGGAGACACTTTCGATCATGCGCCCGCCGACCTCCACGGAGGAGGAGCTGTAGCCGTGCCACGACCAGTCTTGCGAGGCGCCGATCGGGTCCATGATGCGTTCGCGGAATACGTCCGGCAGTGGGCGGCGGAAGCGGCGCAGCAGCGCCAGACTTAGCCGGTTGACGCGGACGTCGTTGTATTCCCAATGCTGGCCGGGCGCTTTCAAGGGTCGCGGGTCGCCCTTACGGCCCTTGCCTTCCAGGCCCAGGTTGCGGTTGCGGTCGATCAGGTCGGATTTGCCGAACAGTTCGCCTTCCCATTCGGATGTGTTCTGCAACAAATGGCGCCAGGTGATCGAGCGGTTCTGCTCGCTGTCGAAACCGCCGTCATCAACAGTATGGCGGACGGGTTCGTCCAGATCGCCGATCAGGCCGTCCATGACGGCAATGCCGGCCAACATGCTGAGGTAGCTTTTGGCGGCGGAGAAGGTGAAGTCGGCTTGCTCGGTGTCGCCCCAGGCGGCGATCTTGAAGCCGCGCCGAAGCACCAATCCGTTGGCCGGGCCGCGGGGACGAACCGGGCCGAGGACCTGATTATACGGGGGCGGTTCGAAGAAGCCGCTTTCCAGGTGAAGGCGCAGATCGTAGGGCCACGGGGTTTCGTTTTCCGTCGCGAAATGGGCGGCTTCTTCCAGCCACATCCAGTGCATGCCGGCGACGTCCGCCGGAGCTTCCGGCCACGGCGTTCCGTGCGGCGGCGGTACGATCGACGGCAACTCCATGCAAGCGCTTCCTTCCCAAATCAGGCGTCCGGACTATGGCGCCCGATGGGGAATGTGCATAGAGCGGCTGGGCTCGCTATCCGGCTGGTTCGCGCAACCGGTCATGGTCCGCCTTCGTATCCACATCGGACAAGGTGCGGAGGAAAGCGACGCGGTGGCAGCGAAATTGCCCCAGCGTATCGGCCAGGGCATGTTCGGTGGACCAGCGGGAATGGCCGAACAGATCGGACGGGCGGCGCGGTCCCAGAGCGATCAGCCAGTAGCCTCCGTCCGCCGCGGGACCGAAGACGGCGTCCTTGGAACCCAACAGACGGAAGGCAGCTTGGACGTCGGTGGCGCGGGCTTCTGGGATGTCGCACCCTATCAGGGCCACATGGCGATACCGCGCCAGTGCCCGGGCCATACGGTGGCCAAGATCACCCGAGCCTTGGGGGATCATCGGCACCGGCAATCGCATCCGCGCCCGGTCGGGCGTCAGGGCAACAAGGACGTTCAAGCGGCTTTTCTTCAAGTCCCTGACCAGCGCCGTCAACGTGGCGGTGTGGAAGCGCAGGGCGGCGCGATCCCCGATCTCCCGCGCCAGGCGACGCTTCACCGCCCCCAATCGTGGCGCCCGGGCGAAGACAATCACAGTGGGCTTCATCCGTACAAGCGACGGATCAACGGCAGCGGAACGCCGGCGAACCATAGTGCCAGGCAGCCCAGATTGCGGGCGGAGCGCCGCAGGTAGCCCTGACGCTCCCACTTCGCGGCCGACGTCCTGGCATCCGCCGGGAGCGCAACCAGGCGGCGGCGGCCAAGGCGGCGAATCAGGTCCACATCCTCCATTAGCGGCAGGTTGCTCATTCCACCGACACTGGCAAGCAAGTGCTTATGGATCAGTAACCCCTGGTCGCCGTAGGGCAGGCCCAGAACCCTGCAACGCCACGCGACCAGACGCTCAAGACGGCGGGCGCGCGGGTCGGCACTGTCCAGCACGAAGCGGAAGTAGCCGGCCTTCCCCGGGTCGGTATGCAGCGCGGCGCGCCAGCCGGGCGCCAAGACCGTGTCGGCGTGGAGCAACAGCAGCCACGGGTGGGTGGCAGCCTGGATTCCGATGGCGAGTTGAGAGCCTCGGCCTGTCGGGGCGTTCAGAACGCGGGTGTTCGTGGCGGCGGCGGTCGTGCCGTCGGTACTGCCGCCGTCAACGACGATGATCTCAGCGCCGTCGCCCAACGCCGCCAGGGTTGCTGGCAGATAGGGGGCGGCGTTCAGGGTTGGGATGATGACGGTCAGATCGTTGGGCATGGGGCGTTAACCGACGCTTAATCTACTGGTGGGCATGATGCTTGAGGAAATTCTTTCAAAAGGAGGGTGCGTCCTTGACGTATATCGGTCTTTGACGTATATGATGATTGCACCGGTCGAGAGGACGTTCGAATGGGACCCGGACAAAAGCAACACAAACCAGCTTAATCGGGGTTTACCATTCGATCTGGCGGTCTTGCTATTCGAACGGCCAACACTCGAACAGCCGGACATACGATTCGACTACAGTGAAGACCGAACGGTTGCGATCGGGATGATCGGCCAGACGGTTCTGGTGTGCGTCTATACGGATAAGGTCGGGGCCCGGCGGATTATCAGCCTGCGCCCGGCGAACAGGAGAGAGCGTGATGTCTATTGTGCGGCGTTCCAAAACTAGCCTCAGCGAAACCGAAGCGGCTCGGTTGATCGATCTGGCCCAAAGCCGGACCTTCACCGAAACCGAAATCGACGCCATGGCCGCCACGGATGACAGCGTCTGGACCGATGAAAATCTGGCCAACGCGACGCATGTCTATCCGGTCCAAACCCCCGAGGATGTGCGGGATCTACGCACGCGGATGGGGCTTAGCCAGGCGCAGTTCGCCCAGAAGTTCGGCCTGACACTGGATACCGTGCAGCAGTACGAACAAGGGCGGCGCCGGCCGTCTGGCCCGGCCTCGACCCTGTTGCGGGTGATCGAAGCCGAACCGGACGCGGTGGTGCGGGCGTTGAAGCGGCGCTAAGCGCTACTTCAGCACCTCGGGGTTCGTGACCCGCACCGGCTTGCCGTCCATGAACGCCATCGCGTTCTCGATCATTTGCGGATAGAAACCATCCCAGGTTTCCTTCACGCAATAGCCCAGATGCGGGCTCAGCATCGTGTTCGGCGCATTACGCAGCGGATGACCGGCCGGCAGCGGCTCGCGATCGTAAACATCCAGCGCGGCGACGATCTTGTTGGCGTGCAACGCCTCCAGCATCGCCGCCTCGTCGATGATCGGGCCGCGGGAGGTGTTCACGATGATCGCACCTTGCTTCATCCGGGCGATGTCCGCCTTGCCCACCAGGCCGCGACTGCGGTCTGACAGCACCATATGGATGCTGATGGCGTCGGATGTGGACATCAGTTCCTCCTTGGAGACAGCCTTGACCCCGACCTCGGCGGCGCGTTCGGGCTTCAGGTTCTGGCTCCAGGCGATGACGTCCATGCGTAGCGCCTTGCCGTAGCCCGCCATGTAGGCGCCCAGCTTGCCCAGTCCGATCAAGCCGAGCGTCTTGCCGGCGAGGCCGATGCCGACCGGAACGCCCATCTGGAAGCCGCCTGCCCGCATGTTGGCATCGCCAACCGCCAGACCGCGCGCGGCGCCGATCAGCAGGCCAAGTGCCAGTTCGGCAGTGGCCGAATCGTTGTAGCCGCCGCCCTGGGTGCAGCACACGGGGATGCCGCGCGCCGTGCAGGCCGGGGTATCGAGCGAAAGGTTGCGCGCACCAGTCATGCCGAGCATCCGCAGTTTCGGCAGGCGGTTGATCAGACTGCCGGGCAGCGGCGTGCGCTCGCGCATCGACAGAACGATGTCGAAATCGGCGAGTTTGGCGACCGCGTCATCCTGATCGGCGAAGGCATCCTGGAAGAATACGACGTCCGCCCGGGCCTGCAGCGGTGCCCAGTCGGCGGCGCCGCGGGCGACACCCTGCCAGTCATCAAGCACGGCGATTCGGGTCATGTTGGTCATTGGCGGGTTCCTCCGGTGTTCGGGGCGGGAAAGTGCAGCGGGGCGTGGGTTCGTGCAAGCGGTTGCCCGCTCCAGCCTCCTCGTGGCATCTCGGCGCCGCAACGCGGGAGAACCCAAATGACCACTGTCGCCGTCATCGGGGCCGGACTGATCGGCCGAGCCTGGACTATCGTTTTCGCTCGGGCGGGTTTCGAGGTCCGGTTGTGGGACCAGTTCCCCCAGCAAACGACTCAGGCAATCAGTTTCATCGCCGACCGGCTGCCGGAATTACGCGCCGCCGGCCTGCTGGCGGAAGAGCCGGACGTGGTCATGAAGCGCATCCACCCGATGCAGTCGCTTTGGGAGGCGGTGAAGGGCGTCGAATATATCCAGGAGAACGGACCCGAACGCGCCGATATCAAGAAGCCGCTGTTCGCGGAACTGGAGCGGGCGGCGGACCCGGATACGATCATCGCGTCGTCGTCCTCGGGCATTCCGGCGAGCGCGTTTACGGAAGAGTTGAAAACCCGGAATCGCTGCCTGATCGCGCATCCGGTCAATCCACCGTATCTGATTCCGTTGGTCGAGATATGTCCCGCACCGTGGACAGACGCCGCCGTGGTCGAGAAGACACGGGCGATCATGGTCAAAGCGGGCCAGGTGCCAGCGACGGTGAAAAAGGAAATCGACGGCTTCGCGCTGAACCGGCTGCAAGGCGCCCTGCTGGCGGAGGCGTTCCGGCTGGTGGCGGATGATGTCATCTCTCCCGCCGACCTGGATGCCCTGGTGAAACATGGTTTGGGCCTGCGCTGGAGCTTCATGGGGCCGCTGGAAACGATCGACCTTAACGCACCGGGCGGGCTGGCGGATTACTGCGATCGGTACGGGCCGCTGTACGCGCTGATGCAGGAACAGATGAAACCACTGGAATGGGACGCCGAACTGGTCGGGCGCCTGCACGCTGCCCGCAGGGCGGAACTGCCGGCGAATATGCAGGCCATCCGCCAGGAATGGCGTGATCGCCGGCTGATGGCCCTGTTGGCCCATAAGGCGACGCAGGTGGAGTAACCAACGATCCGGCGCCGTTAACGAATTATTAGTAATCGTCGTGCGTGAATACCGCCGAATTTCGCGGCAGGTGCGACATGGATTTCCAGGCGTTGGTAAGGACGACGGAGGCGGTCGGCTCCGGCCGCGGGCTTCCGCCGGTCATTGCGTTGTATCGGGACTGGATCGCGGCCCAGCCTGACGGGACCCCGGATCGACACTGCGCGTGGTTCAATCTGGGTACCGAACTCGGCCATGCCGACGCGCCGGCCGAGGCGATGGCGGCCTACCAGCAGGCGCTGGCCTTGCATCCTGGATTCGCGCCGGCGGCGGTGAACCTCGGCCTGTTGCTGGAGCGGCATGGACAGCCGGCTACGGCGCTCTCGGTTTGGAGGGATGCGATCCAGCCGGACGATTCGCGGATCGCGCTGCTGAACCAGCGGGCAAGGTTGCTGGAGACGTCAGGAGAGTTGGCGGAAGCGGCAAATTGCCTGCGGGCAAGTCTGTTGACCCGGCATGACCAGCCGGATGCAGTGCAGCACTGGCTGCATCTGCGCCAGAAGATGTGCCAATGGCCGGTTTTGGATGAGAGTATTCCAGGCCTGTCGCGGGATGATCTGCTGACCCAGTCCGGGCCGCTGGCGGCACTGGCGTTAACCGACGATGTGGCGACGCAACGTGCGATCGCGGCGAACTGGGTCGCGCGGAAAACGGAGGCAAAGCCCCGGCTGGCACCGATTGGCGGTTACCGGCATCAGCGCGTCCGGGTGGGCTATCTGTCGTCGGATTTCTGCAGCCATGCCATGAGCTACCTGATCGCGGAGCTGTTCGAGCGTCACGACCGCCAAAGGTTTGAGATTTATGGCTACTGCGCCAGCCCGGACGACGGCAGCGCGATCCGGGATCGGGTGATCGCGGCATTCGACCATTTCGTCAGCGTGCGGTCTTTATCGGATGAGGCGGCGGCCCGCCTGATACGGGAAGACGAGATCGACCTGTTGATCGACCTGAATGGCCTGACCTCGGGCGGCAGGTTGCAGATTTTACGCTGGAAGCCCGCCCCGGTGCAGGCGACTTACCTGGGATTTATCGGGCCGGTGCCGGTGCCTGAACTGGATCATCTATTGTGCGACAACTTCGTGGTGCCTGTTACGCAAGCGGGCCTATATCAGCCGGCACCTCTGGCCATCGAGGGAATTTACCAGGCGAACGACAGCAAACGGATCGTGGATGCCGCGGCCTTGCGGGCCGATTGCGGGCTGCCGGAAGATCGCTTCGTGTTCTGCTGTTTTTCGAATCATTACAAAATCACCGACACGATGTTCGCGGCGTGGATGGAAATCTTGCGGCAAGCCGAGGGTTCGGTGTTGTGGCTGGTGGACGACAATCAATGGTCGCGACAGAATCTGCGTTTGCGCGCGATTGTGGCGGGGATTGATCCCGAGCGGTTGATTTTTGCCGGACGGGTGGATCCGGCCAGGTATATGGGCCGGCTGGCGGCGGCCGATTTGTTTCTGGACACGTTTCCATACAATGCCGGCACGATCGCCAGCGATGCGGTTCGCATGGGGCTGCCAATGCTAACCCTGGCGGGTCGGTCTTTCGCCTCGCGGATGGCATCCCGGATGCTGGTTGCCGTCGGGGCGTTGGAAGGCGTGACCGAGACGGTCGAGGATTACATTTCCGTTGCGGTTCGGATGGCTTTGGACACGGACTGTTATGCTGGCTACCGGGCGCGGTTCACCCAGGCGGCGTGGGCCGGATCGTTAGGCGATATAGCTGCGTTTACCCGTTGCTTTGAGCAAGCGTTGGAACGCATGCTTGTCCAAGCGTAGACAGCGCCTGGGCGGCACCATGGTGCCCGGCCCGGGCGGCACGCTCCAGCCAGGCGATGGCTTCCGTTGGAATGCGAGGCAACGAATCGCCGCGCGCGTATAGAAATCCAAGCACGGCGGCGGCCTGGGTGTCGCCGGCGACAGCCGCCTTGCGAAGCCAGGTTTCGGCGGTAAATGCGTCTGCCGCGGTGCCCCGCCCCTCCAGCAGGGCAAAGCCGTAACGGACCTGAGCCTGGGTATGACCGCTGTCGGCCGCCTGCCGGTAATGATCGATCGCGGCGACGAAATCGGATTCGCTTTCAGCCACCATGCCCAGAATATGGTGAGCGGCGGCGATGCCCGACGCGGCCGCCCGACGCAGCAGGAATCGCGCCTGGCGGGCCCCTGCCCGGCTGCCGCCGCGCAGTAATATCAACGCGAGGCCAAGTTGGCCGCGGGCCGAACCGGCCGCGGCCGCATCGCGGTAGAGCGATTCGGCAACGGCTTCATTCCGATCGGGGCCGTTGGTCAGGATGAAGCCAAGCAGCGCCTTGGCCTCGGTCGATCCCGCGGCGACGGCGCGCCGGCACCAATGCGCGGCGCGGGCCAAATCCGGCTCTGCCGTCCCGCCGCCAAACAAGCCGGCTTCTATCGTATCGTCCACGCCTTGCAGGGCCAGTTCCGCCAACTGAAGACACGCGTGCGGATCGCCCGCCCTGGCGGCTCGGTGGAACCATCGAACAGCCTCGTTGATGCTCGGAGGCAAGCCCAGCCCCATCAGGTAGCAACGGCCCAGACGATACTGGGCCCTCGGAAGACCGGTCATGGCGGCCTTGGCAAAAAGCGTACATGCGCGTGTATGGACATCACGCGAGGCAAGACGATCTGCCAGTGCGAACTGGGCAGAGGCCACACCAAACATAGACAACAAGTGAATACGAATGTAGTTTCCGGAATACATTGCGATATCCTGCGGATATACCGGTTAATACAAAGTTAAATACAAATATAATTAAGAATTATGCATTTTGTTCATCTTTTATTAATAATCAGCCGTCATTGTGGCGATAGAGCCGACACGCCCTGGCTCATGCCGCCGTTGGCCAATGGACCGGAGTTATCGCCATGTCTTCCATCACCTCCCTGACGCCCGCCCAGATCGCTGCTCTGCCCACGGCGACGATCGCGGGGCTGACCACCGCGCAGATCGCGAGCATGACGACGACACAGATCGCGGCGATGACCTCGGCACAAGTCGCTGCCCTGACCGCCGCGGAGGCGGCGGCGATCACGACGGCTCAGGCAGCCTCGCTCAGTACTGCCGCGATGGCGGGGCTGGGGTCTTCGCAGATCGTGGCACTGGCTTCAGGCGATATCGCCGCGCTAAAGACATCGCAAATGCCGGCGCTGACGACGGCGGCGCTGGACGCGCTGACCACGGCCGAGGTCGCGGCGCTGACGACGGCTCAGCTTACCTCGCTAAGTACGGCGTGGACCGCGGCGTTGACAACGGTTCAGATCGGGGCGTTGACCACGGCACAGGCGGCGGCACTGACGACCGCGCAGGTGAAGGCGCTGACCACGGCGCAGGTCAAGGCTTTGACCACGGCACAGATGGCAGTGCTGACGGCGGCTCAGGTGGGTGCGCTGTCCTCGACGCAGACGGCGGCGCTGACCACCGCGCAAGCGGCGGCGGTGACAACGGCCCAGGCGGCCGCGCTGTCCAACGGCGGAATCGCCGGGCTGGGATCAGCGCAAATCGCGGCAATGGCGTCGGGCGACATCGCCGGGCTGACGATCAGCCAGATCCCAGCACTGACCACCGCTGCGCTGGATGCGCTCACCACGGCGGAGGTTGCGGCACTGACGACCGCGCAGTTCATGGCGCTGACCACGACGCAGATCGCCGCACTGACCACGGCGCAAGTCGCCGCGTTGACCACCTCGCAGATCGCGGCGATGGGCACGGCGGCGATCAAGGCACTGCATGCGGCGCAGATCGCCGCCCTGACAACCGCACAGGTGGCGACAATAACGACAACGGTGATCCCCGCCTTTTCCTCGGCGCAGGTGGCGGCGTTCACGACGGCGCAGACAGCGGCCCTGACAACCGCGCAGGCGGCGGCACTGTCGACATCCGGCATCGCCGGCCTGGGGTCGGCGCAGATTGGGGCAATGGCCTCGGGCGATATCCTGGGCCTGACCACAACCCAGCTTCCCGGGCTGACGACAGGCGCGTTAGCGGCCTTTACCACGGCAGAGATCGCGGCACTGGGAACCGCCCGGGTGGCAGCGCTGAACACGACGCAGGTCGCCGCACTGACAACCGCGCAGGTCGCCGCGCTGACAACGGCACAGGTCGCGGCACTGACGCCGGCGGATATCAAAGCCCTAGGGACGACACGGGTCGCGGCATTGACGGCGGCGCAGGTCGGCGCACTGACGACGGCGGAGGTGGCGGTTCTGTCATCGAGCCAGACGGCGGCACTGTCCACCGCCGGCGTCGGGGCGATCTCCATCGCACAGGCGGCTGCCCTCTCGACTGCCGGGGTTGGCGGGCTGGGATCGGCGCAGATCCAGGCGCTGGCCTCGGGCGACGTCGCGGCGTTCACAACAGGGCAAGTTCTGGCTCTGACCACGGGGGCGGTGGCGGCGCTGACGACAGCGGAGACCGCGGCGCTGACCTCCGCCCAGGTGGGCGCATTGGAATCGGCCCAGGTGGCGGCTATGACGACGGCGCAAATCGGCGCTCTGACGACCGCGCAAGCGGCGGCGCTGAGCACGGCGGATGTGAAGGCGCTGACGACCGCGCAGATCGCGGCCATGACAACGGCCCAGGTGCCGGCACTGACCAGCCTACAGGCGGCGGCATTGTCCTCGGCACAAACCAACGCGATGACGACGGCGCAGGCGGGGGCGCTGACAACTACCGAGACAGCCTCCCTCTCCACGGCGGGGGTCGCTGGATTGGGGGCGGCGCAGATCGGCGCGATGGCCTCGGGTGATATCGCGGCCTTGACGAGCGCCCAGGTGCCGGCTCTGACAACGGGTGCGCTGGATGCGTTGACGACGGCAGAGGTGGCGGCACTGACGACCGCCCAAATCGTCGCGCTGAGAACGGCGCAGGTGGCGGCGCTGAAAACCGCACAGATCGCGGCTTTCACCACCGCCCAGGTCGCGGCGCTGACGACCGCCGGTGTAACGGCCGTGACCACGGCGGAACTCGCGGCGCTGACCGCGGCCCAGGTCACGGCGCTGACCGCGGCAGAGGTCGCGGTACTCTCCTCCGCCCAGACCAGGGCACTGACCACGGCACAGGCCGGGGCTTTGACAACGGCTCAGGCGGCGGCGCTGTCCACCGCCGGGATCTCCGGGTTGGGGTCGGCCCAAATCTCTGCCATGGCTTCGACCGATATCGCGGCTTTCACCACGACCCAGATACCGGCATTGGCGACCGGCGGCATCGCCGCGCTTTCAACCACGGAAACGGCGGCTCTGACCACCGGGCAGATCGCGGCGCTGGAGGCCGCGCAGGTTTCCGTATTAACCACCGCGCAGATCTCGGCGTTGACCACCGCGCAGACCGCGGCACTGAAGACCGCGGATGTGAAGGCCATGACCACGGCACAGATCGCCGCATTGACCGCCGCCCAGGTGGCGGCGCTGACGACCGCCGAGGCAGTGGCGCTGTCGTCGTCCCAGACAGCCGCCCTGTCCACGGCGGGCGCTGGTGCGATTACCACGGCCCAGGCCGCAGCGCTCTCCACCTCCGGGGTCGCCGGTCTGGGGTCGGCGCAGATCACGGCGATGGCCTCGGGCGATATCGCCGCGTTCACCGTCGCGCAAATACCCGCTCTTACCGTCGCCGCAGCGAATGCGTTGACGACCGCCGAGACGGCGGCATTGACCATGGCGCAGCTCGCGGCAATGGGAACCCTCCAGGTCGCGACCTTGACAACCGGGCAAATCGCCGCGCTGACGACCGGCCAAATCGCGGCCTTGACGTCGGCCGATACGAAAGCGCTGACCACGGCTCAGATCGCGGCACTGACCGCGGCCCAGGTCACGGCACTGACCACGGCGCAGGTCGCCGTTCTGGCCTCCGCCCAAACATCGGCACTGAGAACGGCGCAGGCGTCGGCGGTTACCACGGCCCAGGCGGCAGCGCTCTCCACCGCTGGGATCCTTGGGCTGGGATCGTCGCAGATTGGCGCCATGGCTCCGGCCGATATGGCAGCCCTTACCACGACGCAGATACCGGCGCTGACGACCGCCGCGCTCAGAACACTGACGACGGCGGAGATAGCTGCACTGACCGCGGCACAGGCAGCGGCGATGACCACTGTGCAGATGGCCGCGCTGACGGCCGCGCAGATCGCGGCGATGACCACTGCCCAGGTCGCGGCGATGACAACCGGTGATATCAAGGCACTGACAACCGCCCAGATCGCGGCGATGACCACCGCTCAGATCGCGGCGCTGACAACGGCCCAGGCCGCCGCGCTGACATCGGGACAGACGGCCGCGGTGACAACCGCCCAGGCCGGAGCGCTCACAACGGCACAGGCCAACGCACTGTCGGCCAGCGGTGTAAGTGGGTTGGGGTCGGCGCAGATCGGCGCGATGGCGTCCGGCGATATCGCGGCCCTGACGACGGCGCAGATTGCATCCCTGGCCACAACCGCCGTCGCGAACCTTACCACGGCGGAAGCCGCCGCATTGACCACCGCGCAGTTGGCAGCGCTGCGAGCTGCCCAGGTCGCGGCGCTAACCACCGCCCAGGTCGCCGCGCTGACGACCGCGCAGGCGACGGCGCTTGGCACCGCGCAGGTCACGGCACTGACGACGGCGCAGGTCGCGGCGCTGACGACGGCGGAGATCGCGGCACTGACAACGGCCGAGGCGGCGGCATTGTCTTCCGGCCAGATCGCGGCGCTGAAGACGGCACAGGCCGCGGCAATGACAACGGCGCAGGCGGCAGCCTTGTCCACAGCGGGGATCGCCGGGTTGGGATCAGCGCAGATCGGCGCCATGACCTCGGGTGACATCGCCGCGCTGACGGCCGTGCAGATACCGGTGCTGGCAACCGGGGTTTTGGCGGCCTTGACCACGGCGGAGGCCGCGGCACTGACCACCGCCCAGGTCGCGGTGCTGACGTCCGCGCAAATCGAGGCGCTGACCACGGCGCAGATCGCGGCGTTGACCACCGCACAGGCAAGCGCGCTGACGACCGCGGATGTGAAGGCGCTGACCACGGCCCAGGTCAAGGCACTGACAACCGCGCAGGTCGGGGCATTGACGACGGCGCAGGTACGGGTGCTGTCCTCGGAGCAGACCGCGGCGCTGACCACGGCCCAGGCAGCAGCGGTCACTACCGCCCAATCGGCCGGCTTGTCCACGGCAGGCGTCGCCGGACTTGGGTCGGCGGATATCGCGGCGATGGCGTCGAGCGATATCGGCGCGTTCAGTTCGGCGCAAATTCCCGCGCTGGTAACGAGCGGCGTGGCCGCCTTGACGACGGAGGAAACAGCGGCTCTGACAACCGCTCAGGTTGTGGCGATGACCACCCAGCAGGTCGCGGCGTTGACAACGGCCCAGATCGCGGCGCTGACCACCGGCCAGGTGACGGTCCTGACCCCCGCGGACATGAAGGCGTTGACCACGGCACAAATAGCGGCCTTAACCGCGGCACAGATGGCGGCGCTGATCTCGGGGCAGGTGCAGGCCCTGACCTCGGCGCAGACCGGAGCACTGACATCCGCCCAGGCGGCGGCGATCACCACGGCCCAGGCGGCGGCCCTGACGACAAGCGGTATCGTTGGATTGGGGACCAGACAGATCGGGGCCATGGCGACTGGCGACATCGCTGCCCTCACCACCGCGGAACTTCCGGCTTTGCAGACCGCCTCCGTCGCTGCCTTGACGACGGAGGAAACAGCGGCTCTGACAACCGTACAGCTCGCGGCGATGACTTCCTCGCAAATCGCGGCGTTGACCACGGCCCAGATCGCGGCCCTGACGACGGCCCAGGCGGCGGCACTGACAACGGCTCAGATCAAGGCACTCAGGTCCGTGCAAATCGCGGCCTTGACCACGGCGCAGATCGCAGCCCTGACGGCGACGCAGGTGCCAACGCTGTCCTCGGCCCAGATCGGCGCATTGACGACGGCGCAGGCTGCAGCGATCACCACGTCGCAGGCAGCCGTACTGTCCGTGGCGGGACTGGAGGGCCTGGGGTCCGCGGACGTCGCGGCGATGGCGTCCGGCGACATCGCCGCATTCAGCACCGTGCAGATTCCTGGCCTGACGACCGCCGCGCTAAGAACACTGACGACGGCCGAAATCGCGGCGCTGACCACGGCCCAACTCAGGGCGTTGGCGGCGACGCAGGTTGCCGCGCTGACGACGGCGCAGATCGCCGCGACGACGACAACGCAAGCCGCCGCCTTGACGACAGCGCAGACACAGACACTGGGAACGGCGCAGATCTCCGCAATGACGGCCGCCCAGATCGCGGCGTTGACGACCACGCAAGCGACGATACTGTCGTCGGCGCAGACCGGGGCACTGACCACGGCGGAAGCCGCCGCGCTCACCACGGCGCAGGCCGCGGCATTGTCAACGGACGGCATCGCCGGCTTGGGATCGGCACAGGTTGCGGCGATGGCGTCGGGCGATATCGCTGCGTTGACCGCGGCCCAGGTCCACGCCTTGACAACAGGTGCGCTCAAGGCACTGACCACGGCGGAGATAGCCGCGCTGACCAGCGCACAGATCGCGGCACTTGGGGCGGCACAGGCGGCAACGCTGACAACCGCACAGATCACCGCATTGACCACCGGGCAGACGGTGGCGCTGACGACAGCGGACCTAGCGGCCCTTGGCACGGCACAGGTGGCGGCGATGACCACCGCTCAGGTCGCGGCGCTGACAAACGCGCAGGTCGCGGCATTGTCGTCGGCGCAAACCGCGGCGCTGACGACAGCCCAGGCCCAGGCGCTGACCTCGGCGCAGGCGGCGGCCTTGTCCACCGCGGGGGTGACGGGTCTGGGTTCGGCGGAAATCGCGGCCATGACCACGGGCGATATCGCGGCCATGACCACCGCCCAGGTCGCCGCCATTGCGACGGGCGCCATCGCGGGTCTGACCACGGCGGAAACGGCGGCCTTGTCCACCGCCGATATCGTGGCGATGACGACCAGGCAGCTTGGGGTACTGACGACAGCGGATATTGTCGCCCTGACGACGGGGCAGATGGCGGCTTTGACGACAGGTCAGATCCCGGCGTTCGGGACCGCGCAGATCGAAGCGTTTACCACGGCGCAACTCGGCGCCCTGTCCCCCGGACAGATCGTCGCGTTCACGTCGTCGCAACTGGGGGCGATGACGACCGCACAGATCGGAGCCATTTGAACAGTCGGCGTTAGGGCGCGGCTTTAAAACGCGCCCCAACCACGTTCGGGATTACCGGATCGGCGGAGCGTACTGCAGGCCGCCCTTGGTCCAGATGTTGTTGATGCCGCGAGGAACGCCCATCGGCGTGATGTTGCGATCCCACATCTCGCCCAGGTTACCGACGGACTTGATCACATTGTAGGCCCATTTGTTATCAAGCCCCAGCGCCTTGCCCATGTCGCCTTCCAGACCGAGAAGTCGTCGGATGTCAGGATCGGTGCTGTTCATGAAGCTATCGACGTTGGCGCTGGTGATGCCCTTTTCCTCGGCGGTGATCATCGCGATGAAGGTCCAACGGGCGATATCGAACCACTTGTCGTCGCCCTTGCGGACCATCACGCCCAGCGGCTCCTTGCTGATGATATCCGGCAGCAGCACCAGATCATCCGCTTTCGGGCCCTGGCTGAAGCGGAACGTCGCCAGCGCGGACGCGTCGGTGGAATACGCATCGCAGCGGCCGGACAGGAACGCGCCCTGCAGTTCTGACAGATCCTGGATCAGGATCGGCGTGAACTTCATGTTATGCAGACGGAAGAAGTCGTTGATCGCAAGCTCCGTGCTGGTGCCCGGCTGGACGCAGATCGTCGCGCCATCCATCTCGGTCGCGGCCTTCACGCCAGAGGCCTTTTTGACCAGAAATCCCGTGCCGTCGTAGTAGTTCACCCAGGCGAATTCCAGACCCAGATTAGCCTCGCGGCCCAAGGTCCAGGTGGTGCTGCGGGAGAGTATATCGACCTCGCCCGATTGCAGCGCGGTAAAGCGGTTCTGGGTCGTGGTGGCAACGAACTTCACCTTGCCCGCATCGCCCAGCGCCGCCGCGGCGACCGCTCGGCAGGTATCCGCGTCCAGACCCTTCATCACGCCCTGGCTGTCAGGCAGGGAAAATCCTGGCACCTGGCCGGAAAGCCCGCACAATATCTGCCCACGCGCCTTCGCGGCATCCAACGTGGCGGAGCCCGATCCCTGTGCCGCCGCCGGCTGCATCCAGCCGGCCGACACCATCAGCCCCGTCAGCAATCCGAACGCCCCAAGCCTACCCAGCTTTCTCATACAATGGTCCCCCAGTCTTACCCGCGTCATTCCGCGCCAAGTATGGGACTGTGCGGTGCCTCGGGGAGAAGATCAATGACAGAATGACAAATTGTCGGACCCTCCAATTCGCCCAAAAAATGGCCGGCATCCTCTCGCAAACCCGCTCGGCGAAGGCCTTCGGCATACCGCGCGACATCCTCGGGCCGCGTTAGTGGCGACCGCATGACCGCTTGGCGTACCGTAAGAGCGGGCTCCAGCACCATCAGCCGTCGGAGGATTCCAACTGTCTCGCTTTGGCCGCCCATTAGTCCCAACGCACTAAGGTATCCCTTGTACGCCGACGAAAACAGCGGGTTAAGTTCGACCGCCCGGCGTCCGGCTTCGACCGCGCTGGCATAATCGCCGCGCAGCAGATGCGGCATGATCAGCGCACCGTCGTAGAAGTAGCCATGCGGATCGGATGGCGTCAGCCGCAGCGCGATCGTCATCCGCCGCAATGCTTCACCGTGCTGGCCGAGATACGAATACGCGAGGCCGGAGAAACACCAGGCGATTGCCAGGTTGGGGTTCAATGCGAGGGCGCGGTCATGCAACGCATTCGCCTCGTGCGGATGCTTGCCAAGGAAGCCACGAACATGGCCGGCCAGCGTCAGTGCCCTTGCGTCGCCGGGATCGAGCATAACGGCTCGTTCGGCGAGCCTTGCCGCCTCCGCCGTCGTGGCGTCGGGATCATCGGCCCAGCCTTGCCCGACATAAAGCAGGTCCCAGTATGCCATCCAACCATGCGCCACCGAACTGGCGGGGTCCGCGCGAAGCGAGAGTTCCAACAAGCGGCGGGCGGTCAGGAAACTTTCACGCTCCAACCGGTACATCGCCGGGAGAGCCTGCAACAACAGGTCTTGCGCGGTCAGTTCATGGGAGCGGGCACCCGCGCTGCGACGGCCCTCGTGCTGCATCAGTTCGGGATCGACCTGGGCAACGATCGTGGCGCCCAGTTCATCCTGGAGGGCCAGGGCATCGGTCAGTTCGCGGTCGAACCGTCCGGCCCAGACAATCTCGCCACCGATTCGCATATCCAGCAGACGCGCGATGACGCGTACCCGACCAAGCCCGCGCTGGATGGTACCGTCGATGATCAGGTCCGCCTCGATGCTGGTTTCGCTGAAACCCCAGGCCGGTTCGGCTGGCCACGGCGAAGTCGGCAGGCAGGAAATCCAGCGGAATCGCGACAGGCACGCCGATATTTCCTCAGCGAGGCCCACGCCCAGGCCATCGTCGCGTTCCTCGCCAATCGTCCGCAGCGCCATCACGCGCAGCCGTAGCGTGGTGCGCTCCCGCCCCGGACCTGACGGCGGGGCCCCCGGCCTGGCATCTCGCGGGCGGGTCGGAACAGCCCGGGCGCGGATCCGATCCACCAACTCCTCGGTTTCCACCGAAGGCCGGCCGCCGGCGGACTCGGCAAGCGTTCCGCGGCATCGGTCGTAAGAGCCCAATGCCGCGTCGATATCGCCGCGTTCGGCATGGGCGCGGATGATCGTGCGCCAGGCGCCTTCATGCCGGCGATCGAGGACCAAAATCTGTTCGGCGACCTCGATGGCGGCGGTGGGGTCGCCACACTCGGCCAGCAGGCCTTCCCCAACCGTCCGGCCGATGCGCAGGAAGCGCCCGCGCTCCTCATCGAGCCAGCGGTCGAAGGCCGGGTCCAGGCCGTTGAGATCCTCAAGTAGAATCTCCTCGAACCTGATGAGCATATCCATCGACAGGCGCGCCGGCTGGGCGAGCGTATGAGCGTCGATGTCGAGGGCTTCGCCGCGCAACGAGAGATGGTGGCGGTCAGTAACGAACAGATGGCCCCATGCCGCACCGAGGGTATCTTGAAGCTCATGCACGCTTTGACGCAGCGACGCCCGGGCTTGCTCGTTTTCCCGCCGGCTCCAAAGCAAGGAAGCGAGTGTCGCGCGCAACACCGGCTTGGGGCTGGCCATGGCCAGATACGCCATCAACGCCCTGGTCTTACGGGTCCGCGGCAGATAGGAGCGACCCCGTTCATCATCGACCGCCATATGGCCGAAAAGACGCAGACGCAGCCGGCGCCCCTGAACCGGAAAAGGTAATGTATCATCAGGATCTGCTGCTTGCCTGAAAATGGCGGCACCGTTCTCAGGCGGTCAGGAAAGTCATGGCACGTTACAACCTTAACGGGTGGGTAGGCGCCTATGTTCTATCGGACCCGATCGTCTGCCGCAATATGTTGCATTACGAAACATCACGAAAAAGTGAGCAACGACCCCTCGGTCCCAAATTGCGGGAGGCTCTCCGGGACGATGCGGCGAAGCCCGGTTGCGGCGAACACACGCGGCGCCGCCCCCTCGCCGTGAGGTGACACGCGGGATCGGTTAGCCCAGTATTGCCCAACGGAAGGTTTCTGGAGGAATTTATGGGCGTTCAAGGCCTCACGGCGCCAAGGCAATCTAACCTCGTCAATCAGGCGTGGTTCCGGCGCGGCCTTGGGATCACGTTCTGCGTCGTTATCGCCGCCGTGGCAGTGGCCTGTGGCGCCTTCGTTCCGCTGGTGGGCGCACCGCTGTTCGCGATCGCGATCGGGGTGCTGATCGCCAATGCGATGCCCTCTGTCGTGCTACAGAGGTCGTTGCGGATATCCGATCTCAGCAAATTGGCGTTGAAGGTCGGCATCGTGCTGCTGGGCGGAAGCCTCGATCTCGCGGATATCGTTCACACCGGCCTTGGGTCTTTGCCGTTGCTGGCGGTCACCATGGTTTCGGGCCTTGTGTGTGCTTTATGGCTTGGCAAGGCGATGGGCATCGACTGGCGAATGCGCTGCCTGATCGGCATCGGAACCACGATCTGCGGCGGGTCGGCGATCGCCGCGCTGGCGCCGGTGATCCGCGCGAAGGCGGAAGATATTGCCTATTCGGTCACCGTGGTCTTCTTCTTCAACATGGTGGCGGTTTTCACCTTTCCCGCGCTGGGGCATCTGCTGGGACTAACGGATTATGGTTTCGGCACCTGGGCGGGCACGGCGGTGAACGACACGTCGGCCGTGGTGGCGGCTGGCTTCGCGTTCAGCCAGGCCGCCGGCACCACGGCGACGATCGTAAAACTGACCCGCACAACCCTCATCATTCCCCTGGTGCTCGGTTTTGGGTTGGCGCTGCCGTTCATCGACAAGGAGAACACCGACACATCGCAGTCGCTGGGTAAGCGTGTCTATGCGGCGATACCGACCTTCATCATTCTCTTCGTGCTTGCCGCGGCAGCGAACACCGCCGGGTTGATGGGCTCGCACGCCATGCAAATTCAAATGGCGGGACGGCTGGTGATGGTCGTGGCGCTGGCAGCGGTTGGGCTGCAGGGGCACTGGCGGGCATTCGTTGGCGCGGGTAGCAAACCCCTGATACTGGGCCTGGCGACCTGGTTCGTGGTGGCCGCTTCCAGCCTGGCAGTACAAAGCTGGACCCACGCGCTTTGACGGACACCCTGAGGATGATTTTCTGAATCTAGGAAAAATTGTATTGACGAGGGTTTATAATCCGGTTACATCTGATCTCGTCAACGGGACAGCTATGTCTTCCGGTCGAAACAATCCCAAGATTTAAGCGGACTCTGCTTAGCTTTGATCAGCGATTACTGATCAGAAGGCGTTATTCACCCAGTTTAATGATCGGGACGATATCGAAAGGGCAATCCGCCGTCGCGGGTTGCCCTTGTTTCGTTGGCGTCGCTTTTTAACAGGAGATTCCACATGCAGAACACCAATTCCACCGTCGCCCTGACCGCCGATGCCGGCAAGATCAAACTGGGTGGTGGCTTCCGCCTGCCCGTCACCAACG
>DNXO01000034.1:161232-180983 GCA_003506895.1 Acetobacteraceae bacterium
ACGCCGGCAAGATCAAGCTGGGTGGTGGATTCCGCCTGCCCGTTACCAACGCCTAACGGACGTCTTTCCTACACCGGCCGCCACATTCTTCTTCCCGACATGCGCCGCCGGCCCTGGCGGGCGGCGCATGTGCCTTCCGATTTCCGACCTCCCTCTCCTGCTCCCGCCGCAAGGGTTTCCACCAATGACCAATCGCAGCGATCCCATTGTCCGATTTCATCAAATGACCGCGTATGGCCGAGCACCGATGCGGGCGGAGCGGTCTGCCTGTGGAACGCTACCGGCACGAGCGGTACGCTATTGCGAGGCTTTGACCAGCGCCACAGCGTTCGGATGGTGGTTGTTTCCGCCGATCGATCTTCAGATGTTGTGGGATGGGACGGAAATTTTCTGGCGGTGTGATGATGCGCCGGACTGGATGCCGCTGCTGCCGTCCGCGCAACTACCTGATTATGCGGCGCAATTCGATGCCTCCGCGCCCGAGGCGGTGAAGGGCTGCTCGCCGCCATTCCTGACGGCCTTGCCGGAACCCGGCAGCGTACAACTCTGGACCGGGTTGATCGCTCAGACAGCGCCCGATTGGCACCTTCTGGTCCGCGCGCCGGCGAACATGCCCGGCACCGGCGGGATTTCGTTGTTTGAGGGGATCGTGGAAACCGACCGCTGGTTCGGGCCGCTTTTCACCAACATGCGATTCACCCGCAGTCATATGCCAGTTCGTTTGCGGGCCGATTATCCGCTGGTACAGGTGCAGCCGCTGCCACGCCATACCTACGCAAACGATACACTCAATAGAATGGATGTCACGTGTGGACCGGGCGAACTGACGCCAGCCGATTGGGAAGCATACCGTACGACAATCGTTGAGCCGAATACACGGCCAAACCGGTCGTTCGGCGCCTATGCGACGGATGCACGCAAGAAGCGGCATCAGCACATGCGCGAACAGGAAGTCATGGCGGAGTAATGGTCTCAGGGGTTTCGGAAGCCTGGCGCGACAGATGACCCCGCATGTGTCGTAGCCCGGACTGGGCCGACGTCGATGAAGTGGCCTTGCCGCTTACGCCGCTGGTCAAATTGGCAACAGCCGCAAACAACCAGCCCGGCGGCCCGCGTTGAACAGGAAGGCAACCAGTTGCCCAGCGACCGGAAACTCGCTGGTGCTGGTCACCGCGGTCAGCCCGCAAAGCTCTTGCACGGCGTCGGCCGCGCCCATCATGATCGGGTCGCCGCCAGTCAGCAGCATTAACGGCAGATCACGGTTATAGCGGGCCACTTGCTTCATCGTGTGGAAGCCGTCCTGCGTCTGACCGTCCAAATCAGCGATCACGCCCATCGGCCGCAGTTCCCGCAGCGCGGTCTCAAGGTTCGCATCCATTGGCACAACCTCGATCCTTAGGTCGAGAAAATCACAGACCGGCTTTAGCTTGGCGAGTGTCGTCTCATCCTCGGAGACCAAGGCGACAACCCCCTGAACCGGAACGACGATGGATCCCAGGAAGGCCTGGTCCTGCGGGACGTTCCGGCTAGCAATCATATTCATGGCGTTTCTGCTTTCTGTAAGCCAACCCGGCCAGGGCCAGGCAACGATCACAGTTTGGTGAATATGCATGCGAAGGTGTAGATGCTTGCCGAATAACTCTGCGTTGAATTGCGGGATTTTACCGTGAACAACCGTTAATCCGTAAGTCGAGCGCCATTGTCGTCAGGGGTTGATGACTTCCCCCGGAAGCAAACCCCAGAACTGGGAGCGGCGGAGGTATCCGCGGTACGATCCCGTTGACACATTGCACCAGTCGGATCCCGCCGCGCACGAGCGGATGCGCCCGACCACGCCGGGCTTGAGGATCGCCACCGCCGACGCCGAATCGGTGGCATCCGAACGGAGCGTGGCGTCGGACTTCTGCACGATGAAGCCGCGCCGCCCCATCAGGGTCGCCTGATGTACCCAGCCGTGGACACCATCGGCATCACCGACCCAGCGCCAGACATCGAATTCGCGCTCGATCTCAACGGGCAGGTCGCGGCGCCGGTAAACCCAGTCTATGCGATATCGAGCCCCTGGTCCGGCGCGCATGTTCACCTCATCGGATCGCAGCGAGGCGAAACGCGGCAACCTCGACGCGGCACCCTCGGGCTTTTCCGGATCAGGCAGTTTTTCGGCCGTGGCGCCCTTGGGTTCGGATTCCGTCGTCACCGCGGGCGACGCGACCGGCGGCACGGGCGCGGGTGCGGGTGCGGGCTTGGCCGGGGTTGCGGCGTTGGCGGGCTTTTGCGGATGGGTCGGGCCGTTTGGTGGGACGACCGGGGTTTTCTTGGCGGTCTGTACCGGAACACGCGGCGCGGCCGAGGGCGCTTTCGACGCCTGATCGTGTGGCGCGGGCGGAACCTTCGAGGCCCCCAGCAGCGAGCCGGTCTGGGCGCTGGCCGTCAGTGAGCCACCAGCTGTCAGCATCGCTGCTGTCAGCATGGCCGCAATCCACGAAGCGCGAATGGGAAGACGCATGCGTTATCCCTGCCAAGCCTTACGGACTCGGGTCAAGTTCATCGTTGCAGGCAACTCATATCGTGACGACCTGTCCGCCGCCGACAGCGGCCAGAAACGACGCGATTCCGGCGACTTCGACCTGCGGAAGCAACAGCGAGGAATCGATTGCCTCGGCCCGCAAACCGGCCTCGCAGGCGATCAGGTGGACCTCCATTTCGATGCAGGCGTCACGCAGAGTGTCGAGGCCCGCCACGCCGCGCGCCTGAATGCGGGCATCGCGCTCGGCGTCGGTCAGACCGGACCAATCGCGGCAGAGCGCATGGCATCCAAGATTGGTCGCGAACACCACGACCCGCCGGCCCAGCGCGGCGGCGCCCGACGCGACGACGAACGCGTAGTGGGCGCGGTCGTGCGCGCCGGACAGCAGCAGAATCCCCAGCGATTCAGACGGCACAGGCCGGGCCTTCGGGCTCGCCGTGCGCGCCCAGATCCTTGATCGTCGCGTTCGGACCGCACAGGGCGCAGGACGGATCGGGGCGCAGCTTGATATTGCGGAAGCGCATGTCCAGGGCATCCCAAACCAGCAGGCGGCCGGACATCGACTCGCCGATGCCAAGGATTTCCTTCAGGACCTCGGTGGCTTGCAGCGTGCCCATCACCCCCGTCACCGCCCCCAGCACACCCGCCTCGCTACAGGTTGGCACCACGCCGGGCGGCGGCGGTTCGGGATACAGGCAACGGTAGCAAGGGCCGCCCTCGTGCGGTTTGAACGTCGAGAGCTGGCCCTCGAACCGCAGGACGGCGGCTGAAACCAGGGTGCGCTTGGTCAGGGCACAGGCGTCGGCGATCAGGAAGCGGGTGCCGAAATTGTCGGTGCCATCGCAAATAATATCGTAGCGGCCGATCAGGTCGAGCGCATTGTCCGCGCTCAGGCGCGTGGCATGCGCCTCGACACGAAGGTCCGGGTTGATCGCGGTCGCGGCGGCGGCGGCGGAGGTGACCTTGGCGACGCCGATTCGGTCCGTGGTGTGGGCGACCTGGCGTTGCAGGTTGGACAGGTCCACCACGTCGTCATCGACAACGCCGATGGTCCCGATGCCGGCGGCGGCGAGATACAGCATCAGCGGCGAACCAAGCCCGCCGGCGCCGATGACCAGCACCTTGGCGGCTTTCAATTTCGCCTGGCCGATGCCGCCCACTTCCTGCAACAGGATGTGGCGCGAGTAGCGGTGGATTTCGTCTTCCGTGAAATCGAGGTCCATGCTTCTGATGATAGGACGATGATGCGCGGCTTGACAGGGGACCGATGACGCAATTCAGCCAGACCATGGATGGTGCCCTGGTGCTGTTCTCCGGCGGACAGGATTCGGCGACGTGCCTGGCCTGGGCGCTGGCGCGGTACGGGCACGTCGAAACCATAGGGTTTCGCTACGGCCAGCGGCATGCCGTGGAGATGAATTGCCGGGAGCCGATCCGTTCGGCCTTGGCGTCTCCCGCGTTGGGGGCGGACCACGTCGTCGATCTGGCATCCACGATCGGCGGCCTGGGACAGACCGCGATGACAGCGGATATCGCCATCGAAATGGGGGCAAGCGGGCTGCCTAACACCTTCGTGCCGGGACGCAACCTGCTGTTTCTGACCTGCGCCGCCGCGATCGCCTACCGACGCGGCTTGAAGCGGATCGTCACCGGCGTGTGCGAAACCGACTACTCCGGCTATCCCGATTGCCGCGACGATACGATCAAGGCGATGCAGCTTGCGCTGAACCTTGGGATGGAGCGGCGCTTCGTGCTGGAAACCCCCTTGATGTGGCTGGACAAGGCCGCAACCTGGGCGATGGCGGCGGACCTGGGCGGGATGTCTCTTGTGGATGTCATTCGCGAACGAACCCATACCTGCTATTTGGGGGACCGGACCCATCGCCACCCGTGGGGATATGGTTGCGCGACATGCCCGGCCTGCCAGTTGCGGGCCCAAGGCTGGGAGCGGTGGGTAGAAGCGTCTGGCTTTACGGAGATCACATGATGAAGCGACTTCTGGTCCTCTCGATCCTGGCATCCGCCGCGTCGTTTGGTGGCGCGATGGCGGCGCAGCCGATTGCGCTGCGTGCCAATACCGCCGGCGATCTGGCCGACAACTGTGGTGCCAACCCGCGGGCGCCGGGCGGTGACGCAAAGATCAATTTCTGCGTCGGATTCGCGCAGGGCGCGGTCGATGTGGAACTACACTACGCCGGCGACAAGAAGCCGTTCTGCATCCCCAAACCGGCCCCCAGCCGCGAGACCACGATGACCGAGTTCGCGAGTTGGGTCCGGGCAATTCCGGAGCGGCGGACGATGGCGGCCGCGCCGGCCCTGTTCAAATTCCTGGGCGAGCGCTTTCCTTGTAAGTAGCCGCGTACGCCGTACGCGTTTTAGTTTGATCGCGTGATTCACCGCTTCGGTGACTCTACCTGCGCGGATGGGACGGATGACCAATACAATCGTCGTTACCTTCAACGTCCGGCCACCAGAACGCGCCGTTATCGCCGACTCGGCCGGTGCCGATACCCGCATCGTTTACCTGACCGACCTGGATGACGCTGGACGGCTGAACGCGCTGCGTGGCGCCTCGGCGCTGCTGGCCCGCGATACCGGCAAGGATCTCCGGCCTGGCGAGGCGGATCAGATTCTGTCCGCCGTGCTGATCCAGTTCATCACAGCGGGCATCGATTTCGTGAAGCTGAGCGCCTTGCCGGCCGGGATTCCGGTAGCCAGCAATGGTGGCGCCTATGCGGAGCCAATGGCGGAACACGGGTTGGCAATGGCACTGGCCGCCGCCAAACGCCTGCTGCCGGAACATGCGGCGCTGGTTCGGGGGGAGTTCAATCAGCACACCCGCAACCGGATGCTGGCAGGGAAGATTTGCGGAATTCTCGGATTTGGCGGCATCGGCATCGCCACCGCTCGTTTGATGCGCGCGATTGGCATGCGAATTCACGCGGTAAACCGGCGAGGGCTGTCCGACGAGCCGACCGACTGGATTGCGCCGGTTTCAGATCTGGATACGTTGCTGGCGGCGGCTGACGTCCTGATCGTTTGCACGCCCCTGACCCCCGCCACAAAGGGTTTGCTCGGCGAACGCGAACTTGGGTTGATGAAGCCGGACGCCATTCTGGTGAACCTGGCACGCGGTGAGATTGTTCAGGAGGACGCGCTCTTCGCGCATCTCCAGACGCATCCCGCGTTTACCGCCTGTATCGACGCGTGGTGGGTGGAACCGATCCGGCATGGGGCGTTCCGCACGGACTACCCGTTCCTGTCACTGCCGAACGTGCTGGGATCGCCGCATAACTCGGCTTCAGTGCCGGGAATGACGGCGGCGGCCCTGCGGCGGGCGATGGCCAATGTGCGACGGGCATTGGCGGGCGATGCACCCCGATATGCCCTCGGCGCGGATGAGCGGATGGGGTAGCCCGCCCGGCAGGGCACGCAGCAAAAAGGCCGGGGAAACCCCGACCTTAATACCTTACTGTCAGGGACGTCAGCGCGTTTAGCGGCTGAGGGTCCCGGTCTGCTGCATGCTGGTCGCAGCCGGGTTGTTGGAAACCGAACTGGCGGCATTGGCCACAGGCACAATAGCGGCCGTCAGGCTAAGAGCAGCGAAGGCGGCCAGGACAAAGTTTTTCATCGGATTTCTCCATCTGTAGTCGGGCAGGATGTCCGGCTTCGATGGACGGATAATTGGACCCATGCGCCACAGATGATAATCTTGATTTCTGGCATTGGACTTATGCGCGACGTGGTGAGGTCATCCGAACAAAATCGGCCATCAGAACCCGCTTCGCGGCCCCCCGGCAAATAGGCAGCGTCAACATGCCCTCAAGATAAACACGCTAAATCAACTGTCTAGCGATCCGATGAGGTCTCCCAAACGCAGTGATTTACGGATTCCCGCCAAAGTGGCCGCGGAGTATATTTTTTGTAATGGGGGCAGATCGAACCCGCCCCCGATTTCCGGCATGCCTAACCGCCTACAGAGGGTCCCACCCAAAGACATCCTCCGAGGTATCCAACGGCATGAACGCCTGTTTGAACGCCGGCATCGCGTGCGTGGCGATGCTTTCCGGAGTCCAGCCTTCAGCGCGATGAACGATGCGGATGGGGCGCGGCGAGCTGAACAGGATCATCTCGTTCATCCGGCAGCCGAACACCTGTCCGGTCACCTCTTTCGCCGCGTCCGACGACAGGTAAACCGCCAGCGGCGCGTTCTTGTCGGGGGTCATCTTTTGCAGCTTGTCCACCGCGGCTTTTTGTTCCGGCGTGGAGGTGGGGATCGACGAGGTCATCCGGCTCCAGGCCCACGGCGCCAGGCAGTTGGAGCGGACGTTGTAGCGCTGCATGTCCAGCGCGATCGACTTGGACAGCGCGGTGATGCCCAGCTTCGCCGCCGCGTAGTTCGCCTGGCCGACATTGCCGATCACGCCCGAGGTGGAGGTGATGTGAACAAACGACCCACTCTCCTGCTTGCGGTAATATTCCGCCGCCGCTCGGGAAACAAAAAAACTGCCGTTCAAGTGGACGGAGATGACGGACAGCCAGTCATCCTCGGTCATCTTATGGAAAATGCCGTCGCGCAGGATGCCGGCGTTGTTCACCACCGCATCGATGCGGCCGTAGTGATCCAGCGCGGCTTGGACGATCTTTTGCGCGCTGCCCCAGGCCGCGACGGATTCGGTGCAGATTTCGGCCTGACCGCCACGCTGCTCGATCAGCGCCTTGGTTTGCTGCGCGGGGGATTGCGATCCGCCTTCGCCGTGCAGCGATGCGCCGATATCGGCGACGATGACCTTTGCACCAGCGCCGGCCATCATGATTGCGATCTCACGGCCGATGCCGCCGCCGGCGCCGGTTACGACGGCAACTTTGCCTTTCATCAGTCCAGGCACGTTGGGGGAGTCTCCTGTTGGGGGGTATGCGGTAGGTAAGCGTAGGTGGAACGACGACGCTGGGTCATGACCGGGCCCAGCCCGGTCACCCACGACTTATCGCGTCACCGCAACAAGGCGTGGATGGCAGGCCTGCGCCCGTCATGACAAAGTGAAACGAACCAGCCCACTAAGTCGAATAATCCGAGAACGCCACGCCGGAAAACCGAGCACGGTAGTCGGTGCGGACGTTGACCAGGGCGACCATGCCTTCATCGACTTTCTTTTGCGCGCGTTCAAGTGCCGGGCGAATATCCTCGACCTTATCAACGTATTCGCCGTACCCGCCCAGCGCCTCACAGATTTTGTCGTAGCGTGTGTAACCAAGGTCACGGCCGGGCTTCTCACGCTTCGGATCGCCGGTCCAGCCACCATTCAGGCTGATCACCACCAGGATGGGGATCTTGTGACGGATCGCGGTGTCCAACTCCATCGCGTTCAGGCCCATCGACCCGTCGCCATGCACCACGATCACCTGCGTATCCGGGCAAGCGACTTTCGCGCCGACACCGAACGGCAGGCCCACGCCCATCGTGCCGAACGGACCGGAGTTCAAACGATGCCCCGGCTTGAACGTGGACATGGTCTGACGGCCGAAGTTCAGCGTCTCTTGCCCATCCACGCACAGGATCGCATCGCGGTCCATGAAGTCGCGCACCGCTTCCAACATGCGCACGGGATGGATATCGCCGTCCTCTTGCAGCTTGTTGGCACCGGCCGAGGACCGTTTCGCGGCCTCACCGTCCGCGAGTTGCTTGCGCCATCCGGCGTACTGATCCGGGTTGATCCGGCCCTTGATGCCTTGCAGCAACTGACCCAGCACGGCCTTGCAGTCACCGACAATCGGAATATCCACGTAACGCGCCGCCATGCCGATCTCCGCCGGATCGATGTCGATCCGAGCGATCTTCGCCGAGGGCCCAAAGCGCGGAGGGGAGGCGTGCCCGATGATGTAGTTCATGCGGGTGCCAAGTACCAGGATCAGGTCGGCATCGCGGAACGCGCCAGAGCGCATGGACAGAAACGAATAGGGATGATCGTCGGGCACGACGCCACGGCCTTGCGGGGTGGTGTAGAACGGGATGCCCGCGGCCTCGACAAAAGCCTGCATCTCCTCCCACGCGCGCGACCAGATCACGCCGGAGCCTGACACGATCAGCGGATTCTTTGCTTCGGCCAGGGCGCCGATCAGCGCATCGACCTGGCGGGGATCGCCCAGCGGGCGGCTTTCCAACATGGGACGGCCAGCAAACGACCAATCGACAAGGTTCTCGTCGATCTTCTGGTACAGCATGTCACCGGGGCAATCGATATAGACCGGGCCGGGCTTGCCGCTGATCGCTTTTTGCAGGGCGAAGTTGATCTGTTGCGGAATGCGCTTCAGGTTGATCAGGCGATCGACGTATTTGCAGCAGCCGCGCATCAATTCGACCTGATCGATTTCCTGAAACACCTGCCTGCCGAACTGCGAAAGCGGGCTGCTTCCACCCAGTGCGACGACCGGGCAGCAATCCACCAGGGCGTTCGCCATGCCGGTGATCAGATTGGTCACGCCGGGGCCGGACGCCGCCATGCAGACCGACGGAACCTGCTTCAGACGGCTGTAGGCCTGACACATGAAGGCCGCCGCCTGCTCATGGCGGACGTCGATCATACGGATGCCTTCCTTCACGCAGGTGGCCTCGGCCAGCAGCATCGGGCCGCCCATGATGTAGAAAAGGTCCTTGACCCCTTCCATTTGCAGGCATCGGGCGATGATCTCGGACCCGGTGATTTCCGCCATTTTTCGTTTCTCCCTAAATTAACCGATGATATTGCCCGAACGCAGGTCGCCGACCTGCTCGGCACCCAGACCCAGCCAGTTGGCCAGCACGTCGTCGTTGTTCGCCCCCAGTAACGGTGAGGGCTTCACCGGCGGTGGACTGCCGGAGAAGCGAACGGGCCACGCGACCATCTTGAACGGCCCCACCACGGGGTGGTCGATGGTCTGCATGATGCCCCGCTGCTCGAACGTCGGGTCGCTGGTCAGCTCCATCGTGTCCAGCACCGCACCCGCGGGGATGCCGGCGGCACCGATGACCTCCATCGCCTCATGCTTGGTGCGCCCGCGTGTCCACTCCGCAACCATTTCGTGGACCTCGGTGGCATGTTCGGCCCGGGCGGCGGGGCTGTCGTAGCGCGGGTCGCCGATCAGGTCCTCACGCCCGATCACCGCCAGCAGCCGGCGCCAGTGTTCGGGATTGGCCCGAGACGTATAGACATACACATAATCGTTAGGCCCGCCGCCCTTGCTGGGGAACGTGCCCATCGGCGGGTTGCCCCCGGTCACCGACGTATCCCCGGCCCGTGGGGCGGCCTTGCCGGTGCGGGCCTGCTGGGCGAACGCGATGCGCATGTAGTGCATCATCGCATCCTGCATCGCGACCTGCAGATGCTCCCCCTGCCCGGTCGATTTCCGCCGGTACAACGCACCCAGGATGGAGATCGACAGCAACATGCCGGTGCCGGTGTCGCCCAGCGAAGGGCCGGGCTTCAGCGGGCGGCCGTCCAGTTCACCGGTCGTGCTCATGATGCCGCTGCACGCCTGCGCGATCATATCGAAGGCGAGATTTTTCTCGTACGGGCTGCCTTCGCCAAATCCCTTCACCTGACAGTAGATAATCGACGGATTCAGGCCGCGAATGACGTCGGCACCAAGGCCGAGGCGCTCGATCGCGCCAGGGGCGAAATTCTCCACCAGCACGTCCGCCTTGGCGGCGAGGTCCTTCACCAGTTGCAGCCCCTTCGGGTCCTTCAGGTTAACGGTGATGGACTTCTTGTTGGCGTTGAAATTCAGGAAATACGGGTCGTCCACGCCGGGTTTGCCGCCCAGCGAGCGGCCGGGATCGCCGCCTTTTGGGTTCTCGACCTTCACCACCTCCGCGCCCATCCAGGCCAGGGTTTCGGTGCAGGATGGGCCAGCCTCGAACTGGGTCATGTCCAGGACGCGTACGCCGGCCAGGCAGTCCCCGCCAAAGCTGTTGGTGGTCATGAGCGATTTCCCCGTTTTGTCGTCGTTGAGGGAACGCTAGGACGAAAAATCCGGGATGGGTAGCCCCACGGCCGGTCGGTCTGCTGGCATCCGGCACCAGAGAAGCGCATATCAGCGCCCGTCACAGCAAATGGACACGGTATGAAGCGGCTTCTGATGGTGGTGCTGGTCCTGCTCGCGGCCACCGTGGCATCCGGCCCCGCGCATGCGCTGGAAAGCGCCCCGGTCAGCAGCAAGCGCGCCGTCGCGACGCTGGTGACCGAGACGAACGCGATGGAGCCAGGAAAGCCGTTTCGTGTCGGCTTGAGGCTGCGAATGGCGGATGGCTGGCACACGTACTGGAAGAACCCCGGCGATGCCGGCGTGCCGCCGGACCTGACGATCGAGGGCGCCTCGCAGTCGCCGATCGACTGGCCGACCCCACGGCGGGTCGCCGAAGGCCCGGTGATGACCTACGCCTATCTGAATGAGGTCCTGCTGCCCGTCACCGTCACCGCCCAAACCGGGACGATCAAGGCCCATGCACAGTGGCTGGTATGCAAGGATATCTGCGTGCCCGAGGAGAGCGATTTTTCGCTTACCCTGCCGGTCGGGATCCCGTCGCCTTCAGCACAGGCCGGTCTGTTCGCAGCGCATGACCGGGCCGTGCCGCGCACCTCACCCTGGTCCGCCCGGATTGCGCCGGACGGGACCTTGTTCGTGCAGGGGCCGGAGCTAACCCCCGCCACGGTAACCGATGCGTGGTTCATTCCGGACCAACCCGAATGGATTCAAGACGACGCGGCGCAACCGCTGTCGGTTCGGATGGGCGGGTTCACACTGGCGCTGAAACCGGCGAAGGGCTTCGACGCGACCAAGGACCTGACCGGCGTGCTGTCGGTACGCGACCGCACCGGGATGCAGACGGACGTGGTCGTGGATGCAGTGCCCGGACCGCCCCCGCCCGAGGCGATGCCGCCGCTCGCACAGATCCTGGTGTTCGCTTTCCTGGGCGGGCTGATCCTGAACCTGATGCCCTGCGTCTTTCCGATCCTGGCAATGAAGGCGGTGTCGCTGGCAGGTCATGCCGGGCGCGGGCGAGCCCATGCCGTGGCTTACACGGCCGGCGTGCTGGTCACGTTCGTGGCATTGGCCGCCGGGCTGCTGGTGGCCAGGGCGGCCGGGACGGCGGCGGGCTGGGGGTTTCAGTTCTCCTCGCCGGTGTTCGTGGCCGCGATGACGTGGCTGCTGTTCGCGGTGGGCCTGAACCTGTCGGGGGTGTTCCAGATCGGGGCAGGCCTGACCGGGGCTGGCAGCGGGCTGGCCGGACGGCATGGGACGGCCGGGAGTTTCTTCACCGGGCTGCTGGCGGTGTTGGTTGCAACGCCCTGCACCGCACCGTTCATGGGGGTCGCGGTGGCGGCTGGGCTCGCGGCGCCGCCGGTCGTGACGCTGCTGGTCTTCGCCGTGATGGGCCTGGGGTTGTCCGCGCCTTACATCGCGTTCGCCTCCATGCCCGTATTGGTGCGGCTGATGCCCCGGCCGGGCCGCTGGATGGAAGTCCTGAAGCAGGCGCTGGCGTTTCCGATGTACGGTGCGGCGGCATGGCTGGTCTGGGTAGTCAGCCAGGAAGCCGGGTCGGCAGGTGTGCTTGGAACCGCGGCCGGGCTGGTTCTGATCGGGTTCGCGGGATGGGTGTTCGGCGCGACCCAGGCGGCTTCGGTGCAGCCCCGCCGGTTCGGGCAGGCGATGGCGCTGGTCGCGGTGCTTGCGGCCGGGGCGGTGCTGAGCGGCATTAGGACCGTACCCGTTGGGACCGCGACCGAGGCCTTGGCGGAGGCATATTCGCCGGAACGGCTGGCGGCGCTGCGCGCGGCCGGGAAGCCGGTGTTCGTGAACATGACGGCGGCGTGGTGCGTCACCTGCCTGGTCAATGAACGCGTTGCGATTTCCACCGACGCCGTCCGCTCGGCCTTTGCCGAACGGAACGTGGCGTATCTGAAGGGGGATTGGACGCGACAGGACCCGGCGATCACGGCGTTTCTGCGGCAAAATGGACGGGATGGGGTGCCTCTTTACGTGTTCTTCCCCGGACATGGCGGCGGGGCGGAGGTGCTGCCGCAAATCCTGACCGAGGGTGAGGTTCTGCGGGTTCTGCGGGCTTCGTGAGGGGCCTGTTCGACGACGCGGAATTCGCGACGTCTCACCGGATAAATTAACCGGTTATTCATTACTCTCTGCCAAAAACCGACCGGTTCTTGTTCGATCCGCGAGGTTCAGCCGATGCCTGTTTCTCTCTCGTCCCACGACGTCGCACGGCTAATGGCCGAACCCTCGCCCGACGTGCGGGCCGAACTGGCGGGCAAGGTCGCCAACGATCTTTCTGGACAGACCCTGACCGTCAAGGAGGTCAAACTCGCGCAGGACGTTGTCCGTATCCTCGCCCGGGATGTGGAGGAAATGGTCCGGGCATCGCTGTCACGCGGGTTGCGCCACTCGCCGCATCTGCCACGCGACGTCGCGCGCAAGCTGGCGGCCGATGTGGAGTATGTGGCACTGCCGGTGCTGGCCGACTCGCTGGTGCTGACGGACGAAGACCTGGTGGAGATCGTCCGGTATGGATCGTCTCTGAAACAAGAGGCCGTCGCCAGCCGGCCCAACCTGACGGAATCGGTGACGGACGCCTTGATCGACCATGCCGAAGAACCGGCGGTCGTCGTGCTGATGGGCAATGCGACGGCCGCGATCGCCGAGGATGGGTTCACTCGCGCGGTCACCCGGTTCGCCGATAGCCCGCGGGTGAAACAAGCGATGGTGGAGCGGGAAAAGCTGCCCGCCACGGTCGCCGAACGACTGGTGACGATGGTGTCGAAATCCTTGCAGGCGCACCTGGTGAAGGCGCACGACCTCGCGCCTGAAACAGCGGCGGATATCGTGCTGACCTCGCGCGAGCATGCGATCCTTCGCCTGAGCCTCGGGGCCTCGGACGACGATCTGCGGCAAATGGTGGCACAGATGCATCGGAACGGGCGGCTGACGCCGTCGCTGATCCTGCGGGCGTTGTGTACCGGAGATATCGGGTTTTTCGAGGCCGCGATGGCGGTGAAAGGCGACGTGCCGCTCGTGAACGCACAGGTCCTGATTCATGAGCGCAGCCGGAAGGGACTGAAGGCGCTGTTCCACAAAGCAGCGATGCCGGCGGGGTTGTATGGGGCGGTGCGGGCCGCGGTGGATGTGGTGGATGAGACGTCGTTCGATGGCGAGGCGCGTGACCTTGAACGGTTCCGCTCTCGGGTGATCAGCCGGGTTCTGACGCTGGCCGATGACGTGGAACAGGCGGATGCCGACTACCTGTTGGGCAAGCTGGGCGACGTCCTGGTCCACGCGCCCGGGGGCCAAATGGCGTCGGTTCGGTAGAATTATAGCTACAGCTTTTATTCTTAACGCAGGTCTCCCGAAGATTTAAAAATGCGCATCAAGTTCGATCCGATCAAGGATGCCAAGAACATCGCGGAACGCGGGCTTCCGTTCAGTCTGGTCGAGGATCTGGATTGGGAAACGGCGATCGCCCGCGAAGATCGCCGCAAGGATTACGGAGAGCGCCGGGTGCTGGTGCTTGCCTATTTAGGGTCTCGACTTCATGCGGCGGTGGTCACTTACCAGGATGGCGCGGTGCATGTGATCAGCCTTCGCAAAGCCCATTGGAAAGAGGTTGATTGGTATGAGCAACAAAAAGGACGACAAGACTCCCCGGCCGGATGAAACCAATCCGGAGTGGACATGCGAAGACGTCCGCGATGCTCGGCCGGTCGCCGAGGTATTCGCCGAGGTATTCGGTCCCGAAGCCGGAGAGATGGTCAAGCGCGGCCGCGGGCGGCCGACGAAGACAGACAAGAAGATCAACCAAACACTCCGGTTGGATGTCGATCTTCTGGAGGCTTACCGACGCAGCGGATCGGGCTGGCAGGCGCGGATCAATCAGGTCCTGCGTGAGCATATGCCGACACAGGAACACTAAGCGGTTCGGCACCCGGGCCGACGGGGACCGAACCGATCGACTTCGTCACTGGGCCGGTTAGGCCAACAGGCCCGCCACTGCGTCCATATCCAACCGCTTGTCGGCCAGCAGCGCGGCGGTCGCGGGGGCTTCCCAGGCAGCCTCCTCCGGCGCGAGCGGGTCGGCGGCGGTCAGCCGGTGGGTCAGCACGAACCGCGACAGCAACGTGCGCCTTGCATCCGCACCCGGACGGGACCCTTCCCAGGCCAGCAGAATGGCGCTGGAAACGTCATAGAGCGCTGTCGCGGCCTGACGCGCCAGCGTCTCCTGACCATTGCCCGCGACGCGTTCGGCCAGCGCGATCACCCGATCCAGGACGCCACCGAGGGCTGCACGGAACGGGGCCGGCAAGGTCGCGGCCTCGGCCAGCCGGCCTTTCAACATCGATTGCAGCGCCAGATGCGCGCCGGACTTGCCGACCGCCCGCGTGATCACGTCCAGCGCATTGATGTTGCTGGTGCCCTCCCACAGCAGACCGACCTGGGCGTCGCGGATCAGGCGGGGGTTGACCCAATCCTCAATGTAGCCGTTGCCGCCCCTGGCCTCCATCGCGGCGGTAGCGACCGTCACGTTGTCGCGGCAGGCACGCAGTTTCAGCAGTCCGGTCAGGATGCGCAGTTCGGAGGTGGCGCCCCGCCCAAGCGCGTCGGCGGTGCACAGCGCCATTGACAGCGCCTGTTCGGCGGGAACCAGCATTTTCATCAACTGGCGGCGCATCAGCGGGAAATCGGAAACCGTCTGGCCGAAAGCGGTGCGGCCCCGAGCCGCCGCCAGCGCCTCGTTCACGCAACGCCGCATCATCGCCGCCGCTCGGACACCATGCGACAGGCGGGAGAGGTTCACCTGCTCCATCATCTGCTTCAGGCCCTGGTCCTGCTGGCCGACGAGGTAGGCTTCCGCGCCCTCCAGCCGGATTTCACCGCTGGCCATGGACTTGGTGCCCAGTTTGTCCTTCAACCGGACGATACGATAGGCGTTGCGGTTGCCATCCTTCGTTCGCCTCGGCAGCGCGAACAGCGCGAGGCCCTTGGTGCCCAATGGCGCGCCCTCGGGCCGGGCAAGCATCAGCGCGACGTCGGCGTCGGTGTGGGAACAGAACCATTTCTCGCCATACAGGCGCCACACGCCCTCTTCGTTGCGGGCAATGGTTTCAATCGCGCCGACATCCGATCCGCCGGCCTTCTCGGTCATGAACTGCGTGCCCTTCCACATCGTGGAGAGATCGGCCGACAGCATCTTGGGCAGCAGGTAATCCTGCAGTGAGTTGCTGCCGAATTTACGGATCAGGTGGATCGAGGTGTCGGTCACGCTGATAGGGCACATCAGGCCGAACTCGCCCTGCACGAACAGGTACTGGAAAGCGTATTTGGCAACCGGCGGCAGCGGGCGATCCATGCCCATCACGCCGCCACGGTGGCTCATGGCGTGGAACTGGAAATCACCGAAGGCGATCTGCTCCATCTCGCGGTAGGTGGGATGGTATTCGATCCAGTCCTGGTCCCGTCCAAAACGGTCGCGCGGATGCAACACCGGTTGATGCCGGTCGGCGATACGGGCGAGCTCGTCCAAGCGGCCGCCGGCGAGTTGGCCCAGGCGCTGGTAGTGCGGGTTCAGGCGGTCGAGAACGTCGGCAGGCAGGTAGATGGCGAGAAGGTCACGCAGTCCATGGTCGGTGGCGTGGAAATCCATGCCGGCGCAGTCGGGTGCGATCCAGTCGGAACCGGTGCGGGGTTGGTCGAGGGGCATGGGGTTTCCTCCTGGTGTGGTCTTGTTGGGACGGTTATCGCGCGCCGCGGTGTCATTGACCACGGCCGCCTCTCACCCCTTCTTCAAGTTCCAGAACAGCGCATAACCCGTCAATACGTCGGTGACGTTTCGGCGGAAGACCGTGGGCTGGAGAATCTGGCCGAGGGGAATGAACGGGACATCGATGAACGCTTGCTCTTGCATGCGGGCGGCGATGTGTTTGCGTTCCTCGGGGTCGGGGGACGACAGCCAGTCGTTGCGTAGCGCTTCCAGCTTTTCGCTCGTTGGCCAACCGCGTCCGGCAGGCATGCCGTTGCCGCGCAGATAGGTGTGCACAGCGGGGTCGTATTCATCCAGGCCGGACCAGTATGTGTGAAACATGCTCCAGCCGCCCTGCTCGACCGGGTCGGCCTTGGACAGGCGTTGCAGCGTGCTGCCCCAGTCCAGATACTGCGGATCGACATTCATGCCGATGCGCTGCAACAGATCGACGCCGACATCGCCGAGCGCTTTCAGCAGCGGCAGGTCAGAGGGCACCAGCACGACCGTGCGCTCGTTATTGTAGCCCGCCGCGGCGATGGCCTTCTTCACGGCGGTCAGGTCGCGCGGGCTGTTCAGCACCTGCATGCCGGCGTCGCTGGCCATGGGCGCGGTGGGACAGAACACACCGACGCCGCCGCGCCAGTTGGCGGGATCGGCGGCCGCGGCGGACATGTAGTCCTCCTGGCTGATCGCACCCAGCAGGGCCCTGCGAATGTCGGGGTTGTTGAAGGGCGGTTGCAGGTGGTTCAGCCGCATGTTGGCCAGGAAGCCCATCGGGTCGGGCGCGGGAACCGTCAGATCGGCGTTTCGCCGCAACAGCGGCAGCAGGTCGAAGGACGGGACTTCCCACCAGTCCATCTCGCCGGACTGCATGGCGGCGGCGGCGGTGCCGACATCGGGGATCACGTGCCATTCGACGCGGTCCACGTGGGCGACCTTGGGGCCGGCGGTGAAGCTCGCGGTTCCAGAGGGGCACGGGACATAGGCGGCGTTGCGCTCGTAAACGGAAAGCGAGCCGACATTCCGTTCGTCGGCCTTGAAACGATACGGGCCGCTGCCGACCATCTCGGTGATCGGTTTGAACGGGTCCGTCAACGCCAGCCGCTCGGGCATCATCGCGCAGATGCTGGAGCCGGGTTTGCCCAGCGCCGCCGGCAGCAGCGGGAACGGCCGCTTCAGCCGAAACCGGATGGTCCTGTCGTCCGGGGCGGAGAGTTCGTCGGTCACCCCGGCGACAGTCTGGCCGAAGCTGTCGCGGGCCGCCCAGCGGCGGATGCTGGCGACGCAATCGCGGGCCAGGACCGGCTGACCGTCGTGCCAGCGCAGGCCGTCGCGCAGCGTCAGGTTCCAGGTCCGCCCGTCATCGCTGACCGTGTGGCCGGCGACCATCTGCGGCGAAACGCGGGTCTCGCGGTCCGTGCCATACAGGGTGTCGAACACCATCATGCCGTGGTTACGGGTGACGTAGGCCGCGGTGTAGATCGGGTCGAGGATCGTCAGGTCGGATTGCGGGATGAAGCGCAGCACCGAGGCACTGGCGCCCCGGCCGATGCGGGGGGCGGCGAGGGCACCGGCGGTTGCCAGAAACCCCCGGCGGCGCATGTCAGACGACTCCCAGGCCGGTGAGGAATGCGGTCAGGTTGGGGCCAAGGCGTTCGACGAGATAGCCGCCTTCCTGAACCAGCAGGGTGGGCAGACCCAAGGCAGCAACCTGCTGGCCGATGACGCCGAAACCCTCGGCGTTGACCGACAGGTTGGCGGCCGGATCGCCCTCCTGCGCGTCGAAACCCAGGGAGACGATCAGTGCGGCGGGACGCTTGGCAGCGATGGCATCCAGGGCCTGGCCGGTGGCGGCGGTGAAGCCCTCGTTTCTGGTGCCGGGCGGCAGCGGCAGGTTGAGGTTCCAGCCGATGCCCCTGCCCTGTCCGGCTTCGTCGGCATACCCCGCGAACCAGGGATACAGACCCGCCGGGTCGCCGTGGACCGACGCGTAGAACACGTCTTCCCGTTCGTAGAAGATCTGTTGCGTGCCGTTGCCGTGGTGAACGTCGAAGTCCAGGACGGCCAGCGGGCCGGTGCCGGCGTCCAGCATGCGTTGCGCGGCGATGGCGGCGTTGTTCAGGTAGCAGAAGCCGCCGGCCATGTCGGTGTGGGCGTGATGGCCAGGCGGGCGGCACAGGGCGTAGGCAATGCGCTCACCGGACAAGACGGTGTCGGCGGCCTCGATCGCGGCGTGAGCGGAGCCCACGGCGGCGGCGAAAGTCGCCTCGACGATCGGCGCGGTGACGCTGCTGAGATACCAGCCCGCCTGCCCGGCCACCGCATCCGGGCAGCGGCCCTTGTGCCGGACGGCATAAGCTGGGGCTCGCAGGATCGGGGCGGCGTTCGGAAGCGCCTGCCAGCGAACGAACGCCGTTTCCAGGAAGCGCAGGTAGCCCGCGTCGTGGATGCGTGCGATCGGCGCCAGACCGTGGTCCTTCGCCGGCTTGGAGGCGATGCCGGCCGCGCCCAGGGTCGCAAGCAATGTGTCAGCCCGAGCGGGGACCTCCCAGTATGGGCGGGTGTCGGTGGGCAAGGTGAACCGGTTGGGATCATGGGCGGCGTGGTCGGTGGTAATCACGATCATGGCTCGATACCTTCGTCTGTCCGGTTCGGGCGATACCGTACGATTGTGCGGTGCAACAGGCAAATTCGGCGGGTGTGGACTTCCCATGTCCATTATCCCGACCACGTATGGGAAACTGGAAAAAGGGAGCCGAAATGTCCACATCGAGACGCACTCTGTTCGCCACCGTGGCCCTGATCGGGCTTGGCGGTTCGGCGTTCGCCCAAACACCGCCGCAAATCAGCCGGGTTCGCGGGACGATCGACGGGGTAGATGGATCATCCCTGAACGTGACGACCCGCACCGGCGACCAAGTAACAATGAAGCTGGCGGCGGACGCGAGCTACACCCTGATCGCGCCGATCTCGATCGAGGCGATCAAGCCGGGATCATTCATCGGCACGGCGGCGGTGACGCAGCCGGACGGGACGTTGAAGGCGTTGGAGATCCAGGTCTTCCCGGAGTCGATGCGCGGCGTCGGCGAAGGCCATCGTCCGTGGGACCTGGGCGCGGGCAGCACGATGACGAACGGCACGGTCGGTGACCTGAAGGTCTCCAGCGGACGGCTGCTGACGCTGACCTACAAGGGCGGCGAGCAGAAGGTGTTCGTGCCGGAAAAGGCGCCGATCATCACCTATGAGCCGGCGACGCGCGATGCGTTGGCGAAGGGCGCGCACATCATCGCATTCGTGGCCAAGGCCGCGGACGGATCGTTGACGGCAACGCGCGTTGGCGTGGGCAAGGATGGACTTGTGCCGCCGATGTAATACCAGCGGCCCAGAGCGCCGACTGGTATGCGCGCGGGGTTGAAGGGGCGGCCGCGCGCCAAATCAATA
>DNXO01000034.1:181289-194150 GCA_003506895.1 Acetobacteraceae bacterium
CGAAGCTTCGGGCGGCTGGTATAACGCGCAGGCGCCGGGCGGGTTCGGGCTACTGATCGGGCGGGTCGAAAGCGCGGATCGGTGGCAGCGGCCCACGGTAACGCTCGACCTCAACCACCGTTAGCTGGCCGGTGCAGGCCTGCGCCAACCTGGATGTGCCCGCATCGCGCGTCAGGACATTCGGATTGCCATGCACGCAGAGCGGGCTATCGGCCGTCGGATCGATCGGATCGTACCAGGCCCCGGTCGCAAGCTGCACCACGCCCGGACGGACAGCCTTACTGACCACCGCGCCGGCGAGGCACGCGCCCCGGTGGTTGAACAGGCGCACGATGTCACCGTTGGCAATGTCCCGGGCAGCGGCGTCGGTGGGATGAATACGGACGGGCTCGCGGCCCTGGATTTTCGAAGCAAGGCTGGCGGCACCGAAATCAAGCTGGCTATGCAGCCGCGTCGCCGGTTGGTTCGAAATCAGATGCAGCGGGTATTCGCGCATGATCGGGCTTCCCACGCCTTCCGCGGGTGGCAACCAGACGGGGTGACCGGGACAATCGTCGTAGCCATAGCTGGCGATCGTGGCGGAGGCGACCTCCACCATCCCCGTTGGCGTCGGCAGCTTCCGTTGGTCCGGGTCGTTGCGGAATGCCCGGACCACGCCGCCGTCCCAGGGCAGCGTGGGCAGGGTCAGTTCACCCCGCGCCCAGAACGTGTCGAAGTCCGGCGCATCGTCACCGCGCTTCAACAGCGCGGCGCGCGTGGGTTCGTAGAGGTGGCGCAGCCAGGCCTCGGCGTCGCGCCCCTCGGTGAAGGCCGGCCCCACGCCCAGGCGCTCCGCCAGATCGGCAAAGATCGCATAGTCGTCGCGGGCCTGACCGAACGGGGCGGCGACGGGATGCATCGCCACCAGCAGCGGGTCATTGGCCGAGGCGCCCATGTCCGCCCGTTCCATCGTCACCGTCGCCGGAAACACGATGTCCGCATGGCGGGCGGTGGCGGTCCAGGCGGAGTCATGGACGACGATGGTGTCGGGGCGGGCAAAAGCCTCACGCAGGCGGTTGATATCCTGGTGGTGGTGGAACGGATTGCCGCCTGCCCAGTACACCAGCCGGATGTCGGGATAGGTCAGGCGGCGGCCGTTGAAGTCATACTCCTGGCCCGGGTTCAGCAGCAGGTCGGCGATGCGGGCGACCGGGATCAGGTCCGGAACCCTGTTCTGCCCTTGCGGCAGCGTGGGCAGCGGCACCGCCAAAGCCGGTTTGCCCACATTTGAAAGCGACCCCATCGCATACACAAAGCCGCCGCCCGGCAACCCGATCTGACCCAGCATGGCCGCGAGGACAACGCCCATCCATACAGGTTGCTCGCCATGCTCCGCGCGTTGCAGGGATTGGGCACAGGTGATCAACGTGCGCCGGCCGGCGGCCTGACGGGCGATGACCTGGATGGTTTCGACGGGAACCTGACAAATCGCGGCGGCCCAGGCAGCAGTCTTGGGTTGGCCGTCGGAGCGGCCGGTCAGGTAGGCCTCGAACGCGGGATAACCGACGCAGTAGCGTTCCAGGAAGGCGATGTCGTGCAGGTCCTCGGCGACCAGTGTATGGGCAATACCCAGCATCAGGGCGACGTCGGTGCCGGGGCGGATCGGGTGCCAGACAGGTTCGATATTGAGTGGAAGATCGTCCTGTATAGGACTGATTAAATGGAACTTTGTCCCGCGCTTATACGCCGCCGCCAGATGATCCCTGGCGATGTGCTGGCTGGTTCCACCACTGCTGACACTGGTGTTTTTCAGCGGCAGGCCGCCAAATGCCAGCACCATTTCGGTCTGGGTGGCGAGTTCGTGCCAGCTCACGTTTTCCCGGCCGGCGGATTCCTGGGAGCCGATGACGTGCGGCAGGATCACGGCGGCGGCCGCCGAGCTGTATGTATTTACCGATTTAACATAGCCACCTAAAGCATTGAGAAATCGGTGAACCTGACTCTGGGCATGATGGAAGCGGCCAGCGCTGGACCAACCGTAGGAGCCACCAAATACCGCCTTGCCGCCGTGATGGGCATAAACACGCTGAAGTTCACCAGCCGCCAGCCCAAGGGCTTCGTGCCACGACACCGGGACGAAATCCTCACGGCCGCGCTGACGGTCGGGGCCAGGGCCGCGTTCAAGGTACCCGCGGCGCACCATCGGCATGGCGATGCGGGCGCGAGCGGTCAGCGCGGCCGGCAGGTTGCCCAGCATGACTGCCGGATCAGGGTCGCGCGGATGCGGTAGGATGCGGACGCCGTCGCCTTCCCGCACGACGGAAAAGGCACCCCAGTGAGAACTGTGCGGGATCGGCGATCCCGCCGTGTCGATGTCCATACGGTAATCCAGGCGGCGTTGTTGGGGCACCCAAGCTTGTACGGGACATCGTGTGCGGGGTCAAAACCACCGCCCGGCGTTCACCATTCCTTAACGAACTCCCGTTATCACCGCCGATGGTAGAACGGACATGGATGATACAGATGAGCTTCCTCGGTAATCTGAAACTCGGCACGAAGATGGTCCTGCTGTTGGGTCTGTTCGTGGTCGCTGTGGTGGCCGTGGGCGCCATCGGTGCCGATACGCTGCATCAACGCATGCGCGACGACCGGATCGGAAAACTTCGCGCCGTCGTCAGTTCCGGACTCAGCATCGCCACGAGCCTGGAGGCTCGGGTTACCGCGCACGAAATCACCCGGCAGGAGGCCCTGGACGAATTCCATCGCGACATCCGCGCCCTGCGGTTCGATGGCGGCATCGGCTACCTGTTCGCGCTGGATCTGCACACTGGGACCACGCTGATGCACGCCGTGAACGCCAAACTGGAGAACGCGACGCAGGTCCGCGACGTCATCACCGGGCAGCCAATCGGCAGCCTGATGGTCGCGACGGTTCAGTCCTCCGACGATGGCGTCACCACATTCATGTTCCCGAAGCCCGGCCAGACGGAGCCGCTGCGAAAAGTCGTTTTCGTCACCCGATTTCAACCGTGGGGCATGGCGTTTGGCGCTGGCGCCTATACGGATGACCTGGACGACGCGTTCCACGCGTTGATGATGCGCATGGGCGTATTCGGGTGCGCGATCCTGCTGCTCACCATGCTGGCGGCATGGCTGATCAACCGCGATATCACCCTGTCGCTTGGCAATCTGAAAAGCGCGATGGACCGATTGGCGAAGGGCGATCTGTCAACCGCGATCCCCGGCGCGGACCGGCGCGACGAGATCGGCGGCATGGCGGCCACGGTCCTGGTGTTCAAGGGCAACATGACCGAAACGCAGCGCCTGCGGGCGGAACAAGACACTGCCAAGCAACAGGCGGCCGCGGCGCAAAAGACCATACTGTCCCGCATGGCCGACGAGTTCGAGGGCAAGATCATTCATCTGGTGGGGCTGCTGTCCAACGGTTCGGCGGCGTTGGAAACGACCGCGCGGTCGCTGACCGCCTCGGCCGGCGAGGGCAACCAGCAGGCGGCGACGGTCGCCTCGGCGGCGGAGGACGCCAGCGGCGGGCTACAGACCGTGGCGTCGGCAAGCGAGGAACTGAGCGCGTCGATCGGCGAGATCAGTCGCCAGGTCGCGCAGTCATCGGAAATCACCGCTCGGGCGGTCGTCGATGCGAAACGCACGGACACCATCGTACGGGCGCTGGCCGAGGGCGCGGAGAAGATCGGGGCCGTGGTCGGGCTGATCACCAACATCGCCAGCCAGACCAATCTTCTGGCATTGAACGCCACGATCGAAGCCGCACGGGCCGGCGATGCCGGGAAGGGATTCGCGGTCGTGGCATCGGAAGTGAAGAGTCTGGCCAACCAAACGGGCAAGGCGACCGAGGAGATCGGCGCCCAGATCACCCAGATTCAGACCGCCACCAAGGAAGCCGTCGAGGCGATCCGGGGTATCGCCACCAGAATCGACGAAGTCAGCATGATCGCATCCGCGATCGCGGCGGCCATTGAGGAACAAGGGGCTGCCACCTCGGAAATCGCCCGCACGGTGCAGCAAACGGCCCACGCGGCGCAGGAAGTGACCACGGGGATCAACAGGGTCAGCCATACCACGAGCGAAACCGGGTCAGCGGCAAGTCTGTTGCTGGGTTCGGCGTCCGAACTGTCGAAGCAGACGGAACAGCTATCGAGCGAGGCGACCACATTCGTGGCGGGAGTCAGGGCCGCCTAGGCGGCTGCCATCCCCCGGCTGTGGGCCGCGCTGCTGATGGTTCGCATCAGATCGTGTAGTTGAACGACTGGTAGGCCAGATCGCTGAGCGTCTGATCCATCGACTTGGACGGCACGTCGTTCTCCACGATCCGCATCACCTTCGCCGGGACACCGGCGACGGTGGCGTGTGCCGGAACGGCTTTCAGAACCACCGAACCGGCCGCAACCCGCGCGTGTTCGCCGACCTCAATGTTCCCCAGGATCGCGGCACCGGCACCGATCACAACGCCACGGCGGATCTTCGGGTGCCGGTCACCCGACTCCTTGCCACTGCCGCCCAGGGTGACGTGATGCAGCATCGAGACGTCGTCGCCCACCTCGGCCGTCTCACCGACGACCAACCCGGTGGCGTGATCCAGGAAGATGCCATGACCGAACTTGGCCGCTGGATGGATATCGGTCTGGAATACCTCCGACGCGCGGCTTTGCAGATAAAGCGCGAAGTCCCGCTCGCCGTGGTTCCACAGCCAGTTGTTCAAACGATGGGTCTGGATCGCGTGGAACCCCTTGAAGTACAAGAAAGGCTCAATCAGCCGCGTGCAAGCAGGGTCGCGATCCAACACGGCGGAGATATCGGCCTTGGCGGCTTCCACCAGGCAGCCATCGTCCTCGGCCGCCTTGGCGAAGGCCTGCACGATCAACGGCAGGGAAATGGTGTCGTTCTTCAGCCGCGCGGCAACCCGGTGAAACACCGCCGCCTCGAAACTTGGTTGATTCAATATCGAATCAAAGAACAGCGACGCGAGCTTTGGCTCACGTTGATAGGCTTCCTCGGCCTCCTGACGCAGGCGGGCCCACAGCGCGTCGGTGACGGCGGAGGCGTGGTCTGGATGAACGAGCATGAGGTGGCACGGGCTGGGGCGCATAACGGAGTTTCCCGCGGGTTCTGTGGGTCCGGGATGGGACGGTTAGGGCTACATGTTCGGATGAAGGGGGGCTTCGTCAACTCCCCCGCCTCACTTTTCTCATGATAGTTTTATTCAAGACGTCGTCTCGCCCGCCGCATCGGCGGCATACGCCTTGCGGTCGCCCATCGGTTTTGGGCCTCCAACCGTTGAATCCGATTGGGTTTGCCGTTCGGACTGGGCGTTGATGACAGCGCCGAACAGGGCGACGAAGGCCGAGAGATACAGCCATGTCAGCATAACCACGACGCCGCCGAGGGAACCGTAGGTTTTGTCGTAGCTGCTGAAGTGAGACACGTAAATGGTGAAGCCGATCGACCCCAGCAGCCACAAAACCGTCGCCACCACCGCTCCGGGCGACACCCAGCGCCATTGCGGGGCCTGCCGGTTGGGCGCGTAGCGATACATGGCGGCGAGGCCGGTCATAACGACCACGATAAGCAGCGGCCATTCCAGCACCAGCAGCAGCCATTTGGTGGAACTGGCCAGGCCGACGAACTGCAGGACGGCAGGCAACACGCCGACCAGGGCGATGATGACGGTCCCGCCGATAAGCATCAGGATCGTCAGCAGGATCGCAAGCGCGTTCAGCTTGAAAAAGCCGCGGGTTTCTTTCTGGTCATAGGCAATGTCGAACGCGGTGATCAGACCGCTCATGCCGCGCGAGGCACTCCAGAAAGCGAACAGCAACGCCGCGGCGGCGCTGATACTGAGAGAGCCGTGCGGGGCCGTGATCAGACTATGAAGTTCGTCGGCGATCATCTTCGTGGTCTCGGGCGGAAGGACATGCGAGAGCGTTTCGACCTGCTGTTCGACCTGGATGGGGTCCAACAGCAGGCCATACAGGGAAACCAGCGCGGCGAGGCCGGGGAACAGGGCCAGCAGGATCGCGTAGGTCACACCGCCGGCAACCAGGAAGATGTTGTTGTTGTTCACCTCGCTCCACGACCGGACAAGGATGTCCTTCCAGCCGTGCATCGGTATCTGGTGCGGGGAGGTCGCGGATCGGCCGCGGTTAAGGTGCGGCGGCAGGGGTTCGCCGTCCCTGCCCTCAACCAGGAGGTGAAGATCGCGCTTCAGCTCGATCAGTTTGGTCGGTCCACTCATCTGGCGTGGCTTTCGGAGAGGAGGACAGCATGAGTTTGCAACGCCCTGTCAGTTGGTGGGGTTGCACGGCCCCCGGCGCGTGGGCGAGACGCAGTGGCCTGTCACATTGCCCGGAGTTGGACAAGACACGGAAATCGGCAACCGCTCGTCCGCGGATCAGTGTGCCGCGTCGCCTCCGGCTTCGCGCAATGAGCCGGCATCGCAAGCATGCCGCGATCAGCGTGCGCGCTTTATCAAGGTGCGGCCATGGATCTCGGCCAGCGGATAATGACCGCCGAGCACGACGCTTAGCAGGGAGTTGAGGTTACCGAACCGCTGGCGATGGGTTGCAGCAGCTCCGGACCGTCGTTGCGGACGTTGCCGACCCGTTTGTCGACCGGCCACATCTTCAAGACCCCTTCCGCCGACGGGCGCAGCAGGGTGGTTGGATCGGCGTCTGCCTCGCCCAGCCAGCCCGGCCAATCGCCTTGCTCCAGGATTACCGGCATCCGTTCATGCAGCACCGACATCTGGGCGTTGGCGGTGGTCGTCAGGATGGCGAAGCTACGGACTATGTCACCTTCCGGCGAGCGCCAGCCTTCCCAGATTCCCGCGAACGCCATCGGATCGCCATCCGCTCGGGTGATCGCGTATGGCGTCTTGCCGGCCGGTCCCGCCTGCCATTCGTAGAAGGCGGCGGCTGGGACGATGCACCGCCGCTTGGCGAAGGCATTGCGGAACATCCCCGACGAGGCGACCGTCTCCGACCGGGCGTTCACCGGACGGCGGGCTTCCTTCAAGGTTTTAGTGTAGGCGGGGATGAAGCCCCAGGTCAGGGCGTCCAGGTGGCGCTCCCCGGTTTCGGGATGGCGGCGGACGACCGGCGCATCCATGGTGGGCGCCATGTTCCAGGTCGGCTTCAGGTTCGGCAGCGGGTTCTTCGTGCCGAACAGGCGCGCGATCAGGTCGGGCGGCAGGAAACTGGCATAGCGTCCGCACATTCGGCGGAGAGTGCGCGAAACCCCGTGAACCGGGAAGCCCCGTCATCCTTCGATACTAACCGCCTGTGATGTTCCATGCCTTGCTTCGCAAGGGAGGATTTGCCGCGACGTGTCGTCCCTGTCCTGTTGTCCGACGGGGTCACCGTTTCAGCGGCCGGTTGCGCTATTGAGGAACGAGGGCCGGGGCATGACCGCTGGTGCTGTTGGCACCCGTATCGCTGCTGTTAGCCGACCAGATCGAGCGCGAGGTCGGGCCGGTCGGAGATCAAACCGTCCACGCCCCAGGCGATCAGGCGGCGCATGTCGTCCGGCTGGTTAACCGTCCATGGCAGGACGAAAAGACCGAGAGTGTGGGCTTCCGCGATCTCGGCCTCGGTCAGGGTGGTGTGATCAGGGGCCCAGACCGGGCCACCCTGCGCGGCGACGGCCGCGGGGACCGAAGACGACGCTTCCAGCCCGTCCCACCACAGCCTGGATTTCAGGGTCGTTTCCGGCCGGGTGAGCCAAGCCAAGCGGATAGCGGGATGGACGCGGCGGATGTGGCGTTGAACGCGCCAATCGAATGCCTCGACGATGACGCGGCCGGCGGCCTTGGCTTCATCGATGACATTCAACGTGGCTTCGGCCAGCGCTTGGGGCGTGGCGGTCCAGTCGGGGTGGGACGGTTCGGTCTTGATCTCGATGGTGAAGCGCGTATCCGGGAGGGCTTTCAGCGCGGCGGCCAGCGATGGGATGCGGGCGCCGTCGTGCGGCTTCTGGTCTGGGAACAGCGCGGCGGCGCGCGATCCGGGGCGCAGGCGGCCGACGTCATAGCTTGTCAGTTGGGCGTAGGTCAGCGACCAGATGGTCGGGCCGCGCCCATCCAGCCAGTCGCCGGTTGAATCGCGAACGATGTCGGGGTTCAGGGCCGGGTCGTGGGTAACAACCAGGACCCCATCGGCAGTCATGCCGACGTCCAGTTCGAACGCGGTCACGCCCAGGGCGGAGGCGGCGAGGAAGCCTTCCAATGTGTTTTCCGGGAACAGCCCTCGCGCGCCGCGGTGGCCTTGGATGTCGATTTTTCGGGTCATGCGACAGAGAATAATCCCGGCGTGTCAGTCCGCCTGTAAAGCCGCGCTTTGTTTCTATTCGACAGCCCGCGTTCATCTGGCGAAACCGCCAAGGCAGTTCCAGCCGCACGTTCGCCCATTACTGGAAGCAATCGAGCTTGCGGCCCAATCCACAGCCCCCATTCGGATCGGATTGCCGCCCCATTTCACGCCTGGGACGCGTTGCTGACCCGGGCGCCCGGGTGAAAATGGGCATAAACGCGTCCGGCGGTTTCGCGGCTGATTCCGGGGGCTGCCTCCAGATCGGCGAGACCGGCCATCTTCACACCGCGAGCCGACCCGAAATGATTCAACAGCGCCCGCTTTCGCGAGGGACCAATTCCTTCGATCTCATCGAGCTCGCTTTGCCGAATGGCCTTTGAGCGGCCAGCGCGGTGGGTTGTGATGGCGAAGCGATGCGCCTCGTCCCGCAGCCGTTGCAGGAAATAAAGGACCGGATCCTGCGGCGGAAGCTGGAATGGCTCCATGCCCTCGGTATGCAGCCATTCGCGGCCGGCATTCCGGTCCGGGCCTTTGGCGATGGCGACCAGCTTCACATCGTGCACACCGAGATCGCTCAGAATCTCGCGCACCGCCGAGAGTTGGCCGGCCCCGCCGTCGATCAGCAGAAGATCGGGCCAGTCCGGAGGCGGTTCGCCCTCCGCCTGTTCCTTTAGAGCACGTGCGAAGCGACGTTGAAGCATTTCGCGCATCATGCCGAAATCGTCGCCCGGTGCCATCGGACCGCGGATGCCGTACTTGCGATAGGCGGCCTTCATGAAGCCCTCGGGCCCGGCGACGATCATCACGCCATACGGGTTCGTGCCCATGATGTGGGAGTTGTCGTAGACCTCGATGCGTTCCGGCGTGGTGGGCAGTTTGAAAAGGTCGGCAACCCCTTGCAGCAGTTTGCCCTGGCCGGCGGTTTCCGCCAGCTTACGTTCCAGGGCCTCGCGAGCGTTGATTTCCGCATGCTGGACCACGGCGTGCTTTTCGCCGCGTTGGGGCCTTGAGATTTCGACCTTGCGGCTTGCCTTCAGAGATAGCGCCTCGGCGATGAGGTCTTTCTCCTCCAGGTCCTGATTGACCAGCAGCAACGGCGGTGGGGGCTTGTCATCGTAGAATTGGGCGATGAAGGCGCTAAGAACCTCTGGCGCGTCCTCGGCTTTTGTGTGGACCGGGTAAAAGGCTCGGTTGCCGTTGTTGCGGCCGCCACGGACAAAGAAAACCTGAACGCAAGTCTGGCCGGCAATCTGCCAGGCGGCGATGACATCCGCATCGACGAGGCTGGCCGGATTGATGACGCTGCTGCCCTGCACAAAGGTCAGGCCGCGCAGGCGGTCGCGAACAGCGGCGGCGCGTTCAAACTCCAGCGCTTCGGCGGCCTGTTCCATCTCGGCGGCGAGTTCCTTTTGGACGGACGTGGCCCGGCCCGCCAAGAACGATTTGGCCTGCCCAACCAGCTTGCCATACGCCTCCGATGTCACGCGGCCGACGCAGGGGGCGGAGCAGCGCTTGATTTGAAATAGCAGGCACGGCCGGGTACGGGCCGAAAAAACCGTATCGGTACAGGAACGTAGTAGAAAGACCCGCTGCATGGCTGTCACGGTCTGGTTCACCGCCCAGGCCGAGGCGAACGGACCCCAGTAGCTGGCTTTCCGCACATGCGCGCCGCGGTGTTTGGCGATCTGCGGGAACGGATGGTCCTCGGTCAGCATCAGCCATGGATAGGACTTGTCATCCCGCAGCACGATGTTGAAGCGGGGCTTCAGGCGCTTGATGAGGTTGGCTTCAAGCAGAAGCGCCTCGGCTTCCGTGTGGGTGGTGATCGTCTCCATCGACACGGTTTCGGACACCATACGACGCAGGCGTTCCGGCAGCCGGCCGATCTGAGTGTAGGAGAGCACGCGCCGTTTCAGGTTGCGTGCCTTGCCGACGTAGAGCGCATCGCCCTTGGCATCCAGCATGCGGTAGACGCCGGGACTGAGCGGGATGTTAACCAGGGCGGCCTCAATGACCGCGGCGCCTTTGGTGATCATGGCAGTCTGCTTATGTTCCGTGGACGACCGGCCTTATCGGCGAAATCGAAGCCGGTATAGCACTCACCCGTTGGCGGTTCGATGCACCTTGCCGCTTAGGGGAGCGACATTGATGCCGCCCCTGTTGTCCAGACTCAGGGACGCCCCTTCTCTACCGCACGTCGGTCGGCACCACGCTGATGCTGTTGAAGGGCGAGCCATTGATCAGCTTCGTGCTGACGACGGTATAAACCAGCACGTGCTTTTCCGGGTCCAGCGAGCGGTGGATCTGGAACGCCTTGAAGAACAGGGACGCCTGCGAAAACCCGATGATCTCCTTCTTCGGCAGCGACGGCGGCATCGTCACCGGCCCCACCGCCCGGCAGGCGATGGAGAACCGGCTCGGGTCCTCCGCAAAGCCAAGCCCGCCCTTGATCCCACCGGTTTCAGCGCGGGACAGGTAGCAGGAAACATTGTCGACACGGGGATCGTCGTACCGCTCGACAACGATTTTGTCGTCCGGACCCAGCCAGCGGAAGCTGGTGTTGATGGAGTCAATCCGCGTCTGCGCGAAAGCCGGCGCGGTCAACAGACCCAGGACAAGGGCAAGAAGGATTTTACGCATCAGGTTGTGTGCTCCCGCAGACGTTGCGCCAACTGTACCAGGATCGCGGCGGTGGCGCCCCAAATGAAATGGTCCGCGTGCGGCCAGACCCAGTATTCCCGCCAGACCCCTTTTACATGCTGGCGCTGTCGGCGCGGCGCATCGGGATCGAGCACCACGCGCATCGGCAGTTCGAAGATGGCCTCGACCTCATGCACGGACAATGCGTAGGTCAACGCGGGCGGGATCACCGACAGGATCGGCGTGATCCGATAGCCTGTGCCGGTGATGTGATCGGTCAGGCGGCCGAGAACATCAACCGATCCGGGTAGCAGGCCAATTTCCTCGTGTGCCTCGCGCAGGGCGGCGGCTTCGGGGCCGGCATCCTCGGGGTCGATCCGCCCGCCCGGGAAGCTGACCTGGCCGGCATGGGCACTCAGATGGGAGGTGCGCTTGGTCAGCAGGATAGCCGGTTCATGGCCGAGGATAATCGGCACCAGCACGGCGGCCGGCGTGGGCGGCTTGCTCAGGCCCGAGATAATTTCGTCTCCGAAAACCGGGTCGGCATTGGGCGGTCTAGCGGCAACCTCGGCCAGCCGTAACCGCAGCGCGGCGGGCGTCACGCCTCACCGGGCGGCAACTCGCCCAGGGAATAGAACTGACCGCGGCTCCAGACGCCAAGCATGCGCTTGCTGCCGACCCATTCGGGAACGGCGAGGGCAACGAGTTCGTAATAGGTGGCGCGGTTGATGCGGGCCTCGATGGCGAAATGGCCGGCGCCGGGGCGCACCAGGATATAGGGAATGGGTTCGCACGTAACGATGTCGTGGGCGACGCGAATAGGATGGTCGGGGCCCGCGGTGACGACTTCGTCGATGTTGGTGCGGAACGACAGGACCTGATGGGGGCCGTCGCCGGTCCAGTCGAGCTCGACCGCAACGAACGGAACGTCCTCAACCTCGATCCGCCCGCGTTCCGCGGGGGTTTGCAGCCACCAGCTTCCATCTTCCTCCCGGCGCAATACGCTGGAAAACAGGCAGACCAGTTCCTTGCGGTTGATCGGGCTGCCGCGATACAGCCATGTGCCGTCTCGCTTGATCAGGAATGGCAGATCACCGCATTCAATGGGCACGCGCTTGGGCTTCGCCTGCGTTACGCGGGCGGAGCAGCAGGCAAGCGCCTCATCCGCGGACTGCGCCGCCGGTTTGGCCAGATCGATGGGCGCGCCAGTGTGGGTCACCTACAGGCCTCGTTCACGTACCCGTCTCCATTGGAAGCAAAACTTCCTTACACGGCCGGGATATAGGTAGCATCCCCCCGTCCGTGAAAGAGCCTATATGGTTCCATGGACGTAAACGCGGAGGGTGATATCCGTATGTCGGGCGGTATGGCTGGTACGACACAGGTAAATTCTAACCGGATCGCATCGATCAGCGACGATCCAACCACGGTCCTGGCTGCGATCGACGCGATCGGCGCGCGGATCGTGCAGGTCCGCGCCGCGATCGGACGAATCATTTTTGGGCAGGACGAGGTGATCGACCAGACCTTGATCACTTTATTGTCGGGCGGTCATGTCCTGCTCGTTGGCGTACCGGGGCTGGGCAAAAGCCGCCTGGTGGAAACCTTGGGCGTGGTCATGGGGCTGGCGACGAAGCGTATCCAGTTCACGCCGGATCTGATGCCGGCGGATATCGTGGGCAGCGAGGTGCTTGACGAAGCCGACGGCAAGCGTGCGTTCCGGTTCGTGCCAGGCCCGGTGTTTTGCCAGTTGCTGATGGCCGACGAGATCAATCGCGCAAGCCCACGCACGCAGTCGGCGCTGTTGCAGGCGATGCAGGAACAGCGGGTCGCGATCGGCGGCGTGGAGCATGCGCTGCCTCGCCCGTTCCACGTCCTGGCGACGCAGAACCCGATCGAG
>DNXO01000034.1:194425-215079 GCA_003506895.1 Acetobacteraceae bacterium
GGGACGTATCCGCTGCCGGAAGCGCAGCTCGACCGCTTTCTGATGGAGGTCAACGTCACCTATCCGGATCGCGATGCCGAACGGACGATGTTGCTGGCGACGACCGGGGCGTACGACGCGAAGCCGGTGCAGGCGCTGTCGGCGGAGGATCTGATGACGGCGCAGGCGCTGGTGCGGCGGCTGCCGCTCGGAGAGACGGTGGTGGACGCCATCTTGTCCCTGGTGCGCGGTTGCCGTCCCGAGAGCCCGGGAGACGATATCGTGCGGCGCCACGTCGCGTGGGGGCCGGGGCCGAGAGCGGCACAGGCGTTGATGCTGGCGACACGGGCTCGGGCATTGCTGGATGGGCGACTGTCACCAAGTATCGATGACGTCGCCGCGTTGGCCCGGCCGGTGTTGCGACACAGAATGGCACTTAGTTTCTCGGCGCGGGCGGATGGCGTGGTCCTGGCGGATGTGATCGACCGGTTGGTGGGTAAGATTGGCTAGGGTGACGTCGACCAAGCGCCGGCTGGCCCTCGGCCCTCTCCGTCATGACGGGACCGGAACGGGGGCCGCGGATCATCCATGACCACCTCCCCAACCAGCGCCCTGACCGCCGAGGCACTCGGCGCCAGGCTTCCCCCGCTTCTGGTGGCAGCCGACCGCGTCGCGTCCACCGTGGCGCAGGGCGTGCACGGGCGCCGGCGCGTCGGGCAGGGTGACAGTTTTTGGCAATTCCGCCGCTTCGTGTCGGGCGACCCATTGTCTCGGATCGATTGGCGACAGTCCGCGAAATCGGGCCGCGGCGCGCCCGAGGGCTGGTTCATCCGCGAATCCGAATGGGAAGCGGCGCAAACGGTGTGCTTGTGGAGCGATGCGTCCGCCTCGATGCGCTGGCGGTCCCGTCAGGTTCCGGTGGAAAAGCGGGATCGGGCCGATCTTCTATTGCTTTCACTCGCCTCTCTGCTGCTTCGTGGCGGTGAGAGAGTGATCATGATGCAACAAGGTGCTCGGCCGGTGACGAACCGATCCGGACTGGAGCGGCTGGCGGCGGCCCTGGCGACCGCTGGCGACAACAGCGGACCGCCACCGGACGTGCGGTTGCCGAAACATGGAACGGTGGTGCTGTTCAGCGACTTCCTGTCGCCGCTGGCTGATATCAAGACGTTGATCGGGCGGTTCGCGGCCGAACCGGTGACAGGGTATCTGCTACAGATCCTTGATCCGGCGGAAACCGCATTGCCCTATCAGGGTCGTGTCCGGTTTCGTGGGCTGGAGAGCGAGGGCGATGCCATGATCCCGCGCGTGGAATCCGTTCGTTCGGCGTATGCCCAACGCCTGAAGGCACATCAGGATGGTATCGCGGCGATTTGCGCGGCCGCCGGGTTCGGTTTTGGTGTGCACCGAACCGATCACCCGCCCGAAACGGCATTGCTGACAGTGTACGAGGCACTGGCGGCGCGATGATATTCGTCGCGCCATGGGTGCTTGCCGGGCTGGCGACATTGCCGCTGTTGTGGTGGCTGCTGCGGGTAACTCCCCCGGCGCCCCGGTCAGAGGTTTTCCCCGCGGTGCGCTTGCTGCTGGGTTTGAACGCGACAGAGGAAACCCCGGCGCGCACGCCTTGGTGGCTGATGGCACTGCGTCTGCTCGCCGCCGGCCTGGTGATCGTGGCACTTGCGCGGCCGGTGCTCGACGCCGGTACAGCCATGGCCGGCAAAGGGCCGGTGCTGCTGGTGATGGATAACGGCTGGGCCTCCGCCAACGACTGGGTGCGGCGAAAGGAAGCAGCGGGGGCGCTGCTGGATCGGGCAGAGCGGGCCGGCCGCAAGGCGGCGCTGCTGATGACGGCGCAAGAGGGCAGCGGTGCACCGGTCGCGGTGTCGGCGACGATGCCGGTAGCCGATTTGCGGGCGCGTTTGGCGGCAATGCAGCCGCAGCCATGGCCACCGGAGCGAGCGGCGGCAGCGGATGCGATGGAGGCTTGGCACGACCATCCGGACGCCTCGGTGATCTATGTGCCCGATGGTCTGACGGATGGCCCCGATTTCGACCGCTTCGCCAGCGCCATGCGCGCGGTTGGGCCAGTGACCGAGGTCTGCTGCGACCTTGGGTCCGCGGCGCTGTTGATGCCGCCGACCAGCGAGGCGGACCGCCTGCTGGCCCACGTCGCACAGGCCCCGCGCGTCACGGCAACCGAGGTCAGCGTCCTGGCGCGCAGTGGTGATGGCCGGACGCTGGCGCGGACTAATCTCACAATCCCGGCAGGCGCCAACGAGGCGTCCGGGCCGATCCCGTTGCCCCCTGAACTGCGCAACCGGCTGACGCAGTTGGTGCTGGAAGGCCCGCCAGGCGCGGGGTCCGTTGTGTTGCTGGATGAACGGTGGCGGCGGCGTCCCGTGGGGCTGCTATCGGGCGACCTGGCGAGTGCCGACGCCCCGTTCTCCGGTTCGATCTATTTCCTGAAGCGGGCGCTGGAACCGTTCACCGAACTGCGCGAGGGCAATGCCGCGACGCTGCTGAAGCGGGACATATCGGTGCTGATCCTGGCGGACAGACCGCTGCCGCCGGGCCCCGAGCGGGACGCGCTGGAAGCATGGGTGCGCAAGGGCGGACTGCTGATCCGCTTTGCCGGCCCCCGCACGGCTGAATCCGCGACCAGCGGTACCGATACGCTGTTGCCGACGAAATTGCTGGCCGGGGACCGCCAGCTTGGCGGTGCGATGTCATGGAGCCATCCGGCGGGGCTCGCGGCATTTGGCGCCGCCTCTCCGTTTGCCGGCCTGCGGATACCGGACGAGATCACGGTCAACCGGCAGGTGCTGGCGGAGCCGACCGCCGACCTTGCCTCGCGCGCCTGGGCGACGTTGGAAGACGGCACGCCGCTGGTGACCGAAATGCCGGATGGCGCCGGCCGAGTGGTGCTGTTCCATGTCACGGCCAATGCTGACTGGTCCAACCTGCCGATCTCGGGACTGTTCGTGGAGATGCTTCGGCGGCTGGTCGATTTGTCGGTTGGGGTGGCGAGCACGCCGGGCACCGCCACGTTGGCTCCGGTCGAGACGGTGGATGGATTCGGATTGCTGACTCCGCCGCCAGCGGCAGCGGTGGGACTGCGGGCGGACAAATTCGGCTCGACGCCGGTTTCGCCGCGACATCCGCCCGGGTTGTATGGTCCGGAGAGTGGCCGGCAGGTGTTGAACCTGGGCGCGCATATCGCGGTGCCCGAGGCGGCCCCGCCGATTTCCGGTGCAACATTGGAAACGGTCAAAGGCTCAGCGCGGGAGCGGGCCTTGGCACCGCCGATACTGGCATTCGCCATCGTGCTGTTATGTGCGGACATGATCCTCTCACTTGCCCTGCGCGGGCTGTTGCGGACCCGGATTTCGGCGACAGCCTCTCTGTTGCTGTTGCTGGCGATTCCAGGTGCCCACGCGCTGGAGGCCAGTTCCAGCCCGGCGACCGACACGCGCCTGGGGTATATCGTCTCAGGCGACACCACCGTGGACGGTATCGCCAAGTCTGGACTGGAGGGCTTGTCGGAATACGTCAATCACCGCACCGCCGCGACGCTGTTCGAACCGGATGCGGTGCGGCCGGGGGAGACGGACCTCAGTTTGTATCCATTGCTGTATTGGCCAGTCACCGCCGACGCGCCGGACCTGACCGCCGCACAGGTCGCCGCGCTGAACGATTACATGAGCCGCGGCGGAATCATCCTGTTCGACACCCGTGATTCCGGATCGGGCGCCGGCTTCGCGCCGGGCACCGAAGATGCGCTGCAACGGATCGGGCACTCCCTGAACATTCCGCCACTGGCGCCGCTGAACGGCGAGCATGTGCTGTCGCGGTCGTTTTACCTGCTATCGGATTTCCCCGGCCGCTTCACCGGCGACACTGTTTGGGTGCAGCGCGACCAGGACCGCACGAACGACAGCGTCAGTCCGGTGATCATCGGCGGCAACGATTGGGCGGCGGCGTGGGCAATCGGGCCTGAAGGCGACAATCCATACGCCGTACTTCCCGGCGGCCAGCATCAGCGCATCCTGGCCTATCGTTTTGGCGTGAATTTGGTGATGTACGCGCTGACCGGCAACTACAAAGGCGACCAGGTCCACGTACCCGCCATCCTTCAGCGGCTGGGACAATAAATGCGGCCCGAACAGGTTATCGCCGCGATCCGCTTTGACCCATTGCTGCCGGTCTGGCTGCTTGCCGTATTGGGCGTTCTGTCACTGGCGGTCGTCGGCCTCGGCGTGTGGCGGGGCGGCAAGGGCTCCATTTTGCGGCTGAGCGCCTTTGCCGTGCTGCTGCTGTGGCTGACCGGGCCGCGGTTGGTGCAGGAGACGCGGGCGGCGCTGCGCGACATCGGTCTTCTGGTCGTGGACCAATCAGCGTCCATGCAGGTTGGCGAGCGGGCTCATCTGGCCGAAGACGCTCGCCGGGCGATCGAGGCCCAGGCGGCACGCATGCCGGATCTGGAACTCCGCACGGTAACAGTGCCGGAAACCGGCAGCGCCGGCACCCGCTTGTTCAGCGAAGTGGATCGCGCGCTGGCCGACATTCCTCGTTCACGGTTCGCCGGCACGATCGCGATCACGGATGGCCAAGTGCATGACGTCCCCGAAGCCGCACCGGGCGGGACGCCCCTGAACCTGCTGCTGGCCGGCAACGGCGAGGAAACCGACCGGCGGCTGCGGGTGATCGAAGCGCCGGGCTATGGCATCGTTGGCAAATCGGTGACGCTGCGGGTGGCCATCGACGATCTCGGGGTCACCGGACGCACCGGCCCGGCCACACTGACCGTTCGACGCGACGGGCAGACGTTCCGTACCCAAAGCGTCCCCGTCGGGGTGGAGCAGCAGATCGAGGTGCCGATCACGCGCGCGGGACCGACGGTCATCGAGATGTCCGCCAGTCCGCTGCCCGGCGAGATTTCGCAACTCAACAACCGCGCGGTTGTGGAAATCAATGGCGTGCGGGATCGGTTGCGCGTCCTGCTGATCTCGGGCGAGCCGCATCAGGGGGAGCGGACATGGCGACGGCTGCTGAAGGCCGATCCGTCGGTCGATTTGGTGCACTTCACCATCCTGCGGCCGCCGGAAAAGGACGACCGGACGCCGTTGAACGAACTCGCGCTGATCGCCTTTCCGGTGCGCGAACTGTTCGTCGACAAGATCGGCGAGTTCGACCTGATCATTCTGGACCGGTTCCAGAACCGGGGGCTGCTGCCCCTGCCCTATCTGGCGAATATCGCCAACCGGGTGCGTGACGGCGGCGCGTTGCTGATGAGCGTCGGACCGGAGTTCACCGGGGCGACCAGTCTGGCATCGACGCCCCTGGGATCGGTGCTGCCCGGCGGGCCGGCGCGAACCAACGCAGTCGTCGACGGCCAGTTCCGGCCCTGGGTGACCGATCTGGGGCAACGGCATCCGGTAACGGAGGATTTGGCCGGAGCGAACAGCGGCACCAAGGAACCAGAATGGGGTCCGTGGTATCGCCGGATCGAGCCCGGGACCGTCAACGGCGAGGTCTTGCTGCGCACGCCCGGTGGCGATCCGCTGCTGGCACTCGACCGGATTGGCCAGGGGCGAACGGCGTTGCTGCTGTCGGATCAGATCTGGCTCTGGTCGCGCGGCCACGAAGGCGGCGGCCCCCAGGCGGAGTTGCTGCGCCGGATCGCCCACTGGCTGATGCAGGAACCGGAACTCGAGGAAAACGCTCTCACAGCGCGTGTGACGGATGGGCGGTTGCGGATCGAGAAACGGTCAACCGAACCGGGGACGCCCGGCGATGTCGTGGTGACCGATCCGGATGGGCGGAAGGAGACGGTCGGGCTGCGGGAAGACGGGCCGGGCCGAGCGACGGCGGTGCGGGCGGCTCCGGTGCCGGGGGTTTGGCAAGTGACGCAGGGAACGCGGTCGGCCTACGCGGCGGCCGGGGCGGCGAACCCGCCGGAACTGGCCGACCTGCGGGCGACCGCCCTGGTTGCCGGGCCGCTGGCCCGGGCGTCGGGCGGCGGGGTGCATTGGCTGGCCGGGAACGAGGTGCCGGAACTGCGCCGAACCGAGGAGGACCGAGGGGCATCGGGCAGCTCGTGGATCGGATTGCAGCGGCGGCACGACCATGTGGTGACGGGTGTCGCGGCACTGGAATTGCTGCCGGGTTGGCTGTCGCTGCCCCTCATGCTCGGGCTGCTGCTACTGGCCTGGCGGCGAGAGGGGCGATAATGACATTCCCGGCCCGCAGTGGTGGGGGCTGTGCCAAGCGAACAGAATCATGACCTAGCCAAGTCGGGCCTCGGCTGATACCAGCCGGCCAGGCAAAAGGAAGAGTCATTGTTGATGTTTCGCTGGTTTCGCCGACTGCTGCCGAGTGAGAACACATTCTTCACGCTGTTCGGCCGTCATGCCGATGAAATCGTTCGAGGCGCGGAGCAATTGCGGGAGATGCTGAACGGCGGCGAAGCGGTCCGGCGGCATTACCCCACGGTCCTTGCCGCCGAGGATGCCGCCGACACAGTAACGCGTGAGGTGATCCAGGCGGTGCGGCGGACCTTCGTGACGCCCTTCGATCGGGGCAGCATCCAGACGTTGATCAGCCGGATGGACGATTCGATCGATCAGATGAAAAAAGTGGCCAAGGCCATCATCCTGTTCGAGATGACCGAATTCGATGCCGACTATCGGCGCATGGGCGATGCCATCGTACGCTGCGCCCATCTGCTGCGCGAGGCGGTTCCGCTGCTGCAAGCGATGTCCCCGAATGCCCAGCGTATTAACGAACTCTGCGAGCGGATCCGCCGGGTTGAGAGTGATGCCGACGACATCCATGAAACCGGGATGATCGACCTTTATCGCCATTGCCCCCCCGACGGGGTGCTGCGCTTTCTGGCCGCGCGGGAAGTGCTCGATCAGCTCGAACGGACGGTGGACCGGTTCGATGACGCGGCGAACGAAATCGAGGGCATCGTGGTCGAGCATGTCTGACCGCACGCCATGACCGCCGCTTTAAGCCTGCCCCTGCTGGGCGGACTGATCGCCGTCGCTCTGCTGTTCGACTTCCTGAATGGTCTGCACGACGCCGCGAACTCGATAGCGACCATTGTCTCCACCCGCGTGCTGCGGCCGCGCTATGCTGTGCTGTGGGCCGCGTTTTTCAACTTCATCGCGTTCCTGTTCTTTGGCCTGCACGTCGCGCGCACGATCGGGACCGGCATCGTCGAAACTGAAATCATCGACTCCGCGGTGATCTTCGGCGCGCTGGGCGGGGCGATCGCGTGGAATTTGATTACTTGGGTGGTCGGCATCCCATCGTCCAGCTCCCACGCGCTCGTCGGAGGCATCGTTGGCGCGGGAACGGCCAAGGCGGGCTTTAGCGTTATCGTTTGGTCCGGACTGGGGAAGACACTTGCCGCGATCGTGCTGTCTCCACTGCTGGGGCTGGTGCTGGCGCTGGTTTTCGTGCTCCTGGTATCTTGGATGTTCGCACGTGCGACGCCGTTCAAGGTGGACACGACATTTCGCTGGCTGCAATTCGTATCGGCCTCGGCGTACTCGCTTGGACATGGCGGCAACGACGCACAGAAGACCATGGGCATCATTGCCGTGCTGCTCTACTCGCAGGGGTTGATGACCGGCGACTTCGAGATTCCGCTATGGGTGGTGCTCTCCTGCCAGGCGGCGATGGGTCTTGGGACGCTGCTGGGCGGCTGGCGGATCGTTCACACGATGGGGTCGAAGATTACCCGCCTGACACCGATGCAGGGTTTTTGCGCCGAGGCCGGCGGGGCCATCACCCTGTTCGCCGCGACAGCGATGGGCGTACCGGTTTCCACCACGCACACGATCACGGGCGCGATCGTCGGCGTCGGCGCGGCTCGGCGAACCGCCGCGGTGCGTTGGGGTGTCGCGGGGAATATCATCATCGCCTGGGTTTTGACATTACCGGCCGCCGCCCTGATCGCCGCGCTGTTCTACGGAAGCACGCGGTTTTTCAGGTAGCCGCCTTGCAACCATAGATGGCGAAACTCCTGGTGAACGCCGGGGCGAACGAACAGTGAGCGTAACCGTTTTGTAGTAAAATAGGTATTACATGCGCATGCACGGCCGAAAAATACGACGGTCAGGATGGAGATGCCGGCAATGGCTTTCGGACGAGCGGCCCCACGGCCGGTAGCGATTGAAGCGGCCCCCGTCGGGGACAGCAGGCGCCGCGAAAGCCGCGCAATGGTCATTAAGGGCGGCAAGATCTGCTTCGGGCAGACCCTTGTGGATTGCACGATCCTGGATGTCTCGCCGCACGGCGCACGGGTGCGTACGGATGTCATGGTTCCGCTGCCCGAAACGGTCATCGTGCGGTTCAACGGCGGAAGCTCATACGTGGCCAGGGTCCAATGGGCGCGTGGGACCGAGATCGGCTTCGCGTTTGAACAGCCGGAGCCGATTACCGATAGCGATACCGCGTCGGTGGCGCTCTCGGCGCTGAACGCATTGCCGCCCGACGATCTGGGCATTTCGCTGCGGGCGCTGCGGTCCACCCGCTTTTTTGACGATCCGGCTTTGGCGAAAGCGGCGGAGGATGCCGAGGCGGCGTATTTGCGGTTCAAGGCGATGTTGAAAGAACGGATCAGGTTCCCGGACTGACGGCCCCCGCTACTCAGGTCGCAATCGTCCGGCCGCCTGCCGGAGCCCGTGTTGCAGCGCCGCCGTAAACGCCTTGATGCGGGGCGTCTGACGCATATCCCCGTGCACACCCAGCCACAGTTCGCGCACCTGCGCGGGCCCAGCCGTCGGCAGGCGCACCAGCCCTGGCTCACCGTCGCCGAGATACCGAGCCAGGCAGGCGATCCCCATCCCGTCACGCGCCGCCGCACGGTGAATCAAACGGCTGTTGCTGGCCAGGGCGACCACGGCCCTCGGTGCAAGCCCCCGCACCCACCGCATCTCCGGCGTGTCCAGCAGGTCTGGTTCGGTTTGGATCAGGGCATGCCCCTCCCCGGCCTTCGTCCAGTCCGGCATGCCGAACCGCTGCAGATAGGCCGGCGCGGCATACAAATCGTAGGCAACCTCGGCCACCTTCCGGGCGTACAGGTCCGGCTGGGTGAAAGCCGCCATCCGCAGGGCGACGTCAGCCTCGCGCCTGGTCAGACTCAGCGACCGAGGGGCCGCCACGACCTCGACCTGCACATCCGGGTGGGTCGCGCGAAACGCCGCGATGATCGGGGAAAGGACCTCGGCGGCCAGGGTTTCCAGCGTCGTCAGCCGCACCGCTCCCTCCAGCCGCAGATCCTTGCCGGCGATCAGGCGCTCGACCGCCTGGGTTTCCGCCTCGATCCGTTCGACATTGGCCAGGACTGCCTCGCCAGCTTCCGTGAGGACATAACCCGAGGGGGTCTTCTGCAACAGCGTCGCACCCGCCCGTTGTTCCAGCGCCTCCAGCCGGCGCCCCATCGTGGGCTGCTGGACGCCCAGCGCACGGGCAGCACCTGACAGCGTACGGTGGCGCGCGATCATCAGAAACGTCCGCAGATCATCCCAGTCCAGCATGGAAGGCGCCTCCACCCATACGGTTGTGCATAGGGGTTCTACACCTTTCACCACGAGCGCGCCGCCCCGCGTGATCCCATTTTGCGAGCATCGACCTGTTCAAGGACCAGACCGCCCATGATCGACAATCGCACCGCCCCCTATGCCGCCACGTTGCTGCGCCTGACGCTGGGCGCGGCATTCCTGAGCCATGCCGCGCTGAAGATCTTCGTCTTCACACCAGCCGGCACCGCCCATTTCTTCGAAAGTGTCGGCGTTCCCGGGTTCGTGGCCTATCTGACCATGCTTGGGGAGGCCGCGGGCGGCCTGGCGCTGATCGCCGGCGAGTACACGCGGATCGTTGCGTTGGCCCTGACTCCCATCCTGCTGGGCACGATCGCCACGGTGCATGGACATAACGGCTTCTTCTTCCACAACCCCAATGGCGGCTGGGAATATCCGGCGTTCTGGATCGTCGCGCTGGTCGTCCAGGCCCTGCTTGGCGACGGCGCTTTCGCGGTCGGTTCGCCGCTGCTGCAAGGCGCGCGCGGCAGGGCAGTTGCAGCCGAGTAGCCGACGCCCGATGATAAGTGTTCCAGACCCACGAGGCTGACCCATGTTCCCTGCCCTGTTCCTGAGCCACGGCTCACCGATGATGGCCCTGACCGATTCGCCGGCGCGCGACTTCCTGTGCGGGCTGGGGCGGGAAGTTGGAAAACCGAGCGCGATATTGGTGGCGTCGGCGCATTGGGAGACGCGGATTCCGGCGTTGAACAAAGTCGAACGCAACACCACGATCCACGACTTCTACGGCTTCCCGCCAGAGCTGTTCGCCATGCGCTATGACGCGCCGGGCGCGCCGGCCCTGGCCGACAAAGCCGCCGCGCTGCTGCGGGAAGCGGGAATGGAAACCGGCATCGACCCCGAACGCGGGTTGGATCATGGGGCATGGGTGCCGCTGACGCTGATGTATCCCGCGGCGGATATCCCCGTGTTACAGGTGGGCATCCAGTCGCGGCTCGGTCCAGATCATCACCTTCGGCTGGGTCAAGCGCTGGCACCGTTGCGTGCGGATAACGTGCTGATCGTCGGGTCCGGGTCTTTCACCCATAACCTGCGACTGCTGCGTCGGGATGCGGTGGATGGCCCCCAGCCGCCGGATGTTGTGGCGTTCGCGGACTGGTTCGACACGGCGATAACCGAGGGTCGGACACAGGATCTGCTTGAGTACCGCACCCGCGCGCCCTACGCCGAACGCCAGCATCCGACGGATGAGCATTTGCTGCCATTGTATGTCGCGATGGGTGCCGGTGGGGCGGCGCACCGACTTCATGCTTCAGCGATGTATTCGGCGTTGCGAATGGATGCCTATTCGTTTGCATAGGCGCCGGGTATTCCAGGCCTGAAGGCTGACAACCCCCCGCACTTGCTCCAAACTCCCCTGACGCCGGACAGTCCGGCCACAAAAGGGGAAACGAGACATGAAAGTTGGCTTCATCGGCGTGGGCAACATGGGTGGCCCGATGTGCCGGAACATCATCCGCAACACGAACCACGAGGTCATCGTCTTCGACCTCAGCCCCGATGCGGTGAAGGCCTGCACCGATCTTGGCGCGTCCTCCAGCCCGTCGGTCGCCGACGTTGCCAGCCGTTGCGACGTGGTCATCACCTCGCTGCCGCTGCCCCGCATCGTCGAAGACGTTACCCTGGGCGCCGGCGGTATCGCCGAGAACGCCAAGCCCGGCACGACCTTCATCGACCTGTCCACCAACTCCCCAGCCACCGCCAAGCGCGTTGCCGCCGGCATGGAGGCCAAGGGCATCCACATGCTGGAAGCGCCGGTCTCCGGCGGCACATCCCGAGCAACCGACGGTACGATCGTGATCATGGTCGGCGGCGATGCGAAGGTGTTCGAGCAGAACCTTCCGCTGCTGAAATCCTTCAGCGGCGAGGTCATCCATCTTGGCGAGATCGGCTTCGGCTCGACCGCCAAGCTGATCAACAACATGCTGGCGTTCTGCAACGCTGCCGCCGCGGCCGAGGCGTTGATGATCGGCAAACGCTCCGGCATCGACCTCACGAAGTTGGACGCGGTCATCCGCAACGCATCGGGAATGTCCAGCGCCTATGGGAACATGGCGAACAAAACCCTGGCGGGTGACTTCAAACCCACCTTCGCGCTGGATCTGGCACACAAGGATCTGCGCCTGGCGCTGGAAATGGCGGACGAACTCGGCGTTCCTGGCATGATCGCCCCACAGGTGATGAACCTGATGCGGATGGCACGCGGGATGGGCCTCGGGTCGTCTGACTCCGCCGCGGTGGTCCGGGTATATGAGACGGCATTGGGCGAAGACATCAGAGCCTGAACCACCGAACCGCCCGCCGCCAGGCCGGGGCGGCGGGCGGTTCGTCAAAACACAATAGTGTGCATGCCCCAGCGCGCTATCCGGGTTTAAGTTATCCCGCATATCAGGCAACAAACGCTGCTGACGATCGGTGTGCGTGACTACGGATAACCAGAGGCGACCGAATGACCGAGAAAAATGCCATCCTGGTGGTCGAGGACGACCCCCTCGTGTCGGAGGTCATTGCCGCCGCGCTGGATGACATTTATCAGATTACGATCGTCGAATCCGCCTCCGAGGCGATGGTTTCCCTCAGCCAGGGTAATATCCGCCTGATGTTGCTGGATTGCACCCTGCCCGGCGGTGTCGATCCGGGCTTGATTCCCGAAGCTGACCGCCTCGGCACCGCCGTCATACTGATGTCGGGCGATCCCGGACGGATGGCGAAACTAACCGACCAACCGCGGCCGTTCATGTTGAAGCCTTTCACGCTGACCGGCTTGATCGATACCGTCCGCTCGGTTTTCGCCACCTAAATCACGCGCTTCGCTGCCCGTTCAGCTTTTTTGATCGGGTGGCCGTCGCAGTCGCGGCCGACGCCGATGGCCCCGTAACGATTCAGCGCCCTTCCCGCGGCGGTGGGATGGTAGAGGTTGCCACGGACAGGCCGGCCATCGAAACGCCGCGCTTTTTCAGCGCCGCCAGCGCGGTTTGCTTCCAGCCGGACCGGGCGCGTGATAATGACGTGGCTTATTCAACGTGGCGCGGCAAGGACTGTCATGAAAAGGAAGGCCCTGTTCGCTTGTACCGTGGCCTTTATGGCCATCGTCACGATCCTGATCGCGTTTCGTTGCGCCGACTACTTCGAGGACAATCTCTATAACACCGGAACGATCCTGCACAGTGCCTCCGCCGGTCCCGGCCCGTTGCTGCAAACCTCGCTGGTGACGGAATATTTTGTCCAATATCCGATCGAGCGGGCGGAGGATTGGCATCGCAGTCTTTCTATCCTTATTGCCTCCCGGGTGGTGCGCCTGACCGGCGCGCCCGTCGCGATTACGGCTCTTCACCTGTTTTATCTCGCCGCGTTCGGCACCCTGCTGTTCCGCATCGTCCGCACGGCCGCGCTTGAGGCCCCGAACACCCGCGATCGAGCCAACTGGATCGCGCTGGCATCCATCGCCGCACTGGCGTTCAGCCCCGCCGGCCTACTGATCCTGTCGCGCACCGCGATGGACGATCCGCTGGCCGGCAGTCTGGCACTTGGCGGTTTGCTGCTGAGCCTGCGCGAAGAGTTCCCGACAAGACGCGCGGCGGCATGCGCCGGACTTTGCTTTGGCGCAACGTTCTGGGCAAAGGACTTCTATCTGCTGTGGACGGGATTGGGCTCATTGATCCTGCTTGTGGGCCTGTTCCTGGGGCCGTTGCGGGTGACGTTCGGTCGGCTTCTAACGGCGCTGATCCCCGGTATGGTCGCGGCCCCCATCGCGGCGGGCAAGCTGCTGTGGAACCATGCCGACCTTGGAACATTCCTGCCGACGCTCGCGCTGACGGAAAACCGAATCTACATCTATGGTTTCTATACCGGGTGGAATCCGCACTTTCCGTTCTACCTCACAGGTAACGACAACCTGGCCAGTGCCATTACGCTGGCGGGCGGATTGCTGCCCGCGATCAAGGCCGCGATCCTTGTGCAAATCCCCGCCATGCAGACATTGATCGAGGCTTTCATTCCGGTCGCGCCGCTGCTGATCGCGGCGCTGTTCGTCACCCGCCGCTATATCGCGCACCGGCCACTTCATGGGCGTGTTTCCATCGCGACCGCGGTCATCTTCATCACCTATATCGCGTTCTTCATGACGGGATCGAGCACGGTCGATCAGCCCCGCTACTGGATCGTTCCAGTCGGTATGGCCTGCGGGCTTGGGCTGATCCGCGGCCTTGATTTGCTGTCCGACCGGACACGGGAACGACCGGCGTTGCGCCTGGGGGTGTTGGGGGTTCTGTATGCCATCGGCGTCTATCAGATCCCGGCCGCGTATGCCGGCCTGCGCAAACCGCCCTTGATCGCGCCGGCGATGGTCGGCTGGATTCATCAGCACCTGGCCCACGGCAATCCGGTGGATACCGTCGCCCTGGATGGCCGGATGGCGTTCTACTACTATTCCTTGACGGGTGACCGGGTCGTAACCGTTTGGCCGGCTGCACTGGGCAAGCTCACCACCGATCAGACGCGGCGCTGGCTGACGGATTATCATGTCGGCTGGGCGCTGCTGGCCGAAAGCGACATCGCAACCCGGAACGCCCTGGAGAAGATCGGCTTCGCGGTGGAGAAACAAGATGCGGGCTGGATCGCGATGCGGCCCCATGTTTCGCCTTAGGCGTCACCATCGTAGGCGGTATCGGCGGTCACGTGGTCAGGTAACGCGAGCAGTGCGTTCGCCAAGCGTATGACACCGCTTTGACGCGGGATGATGTTGAACCCAATCAGGCGCCGCATCGGCGCGTCTGGCCTGCCGTGTGATCGCGACAGGTACCAGCCGCATAAAGTCATCTGGTCACGTGATCATAGAGGCTGAAGAGTACAGGTGGCACAAAAGGCTTCAATCGGCGCCGAATGCGCCCCTTGAACGACTCCTCTGGACGGGGCCTGAATAACGTGGAATGCCTTTCGGATATTTCCTCGTCCGGCCTCCCGTTGCTGTAGTAGTAGAGCGCCAGGGACTTCCGCGAGCGGTCGGGTGGGCACTGAAGCTCGTCGGGATGCCCGTGATAGCTGAAGTCGGTGGTTGAGAAGATCACCATGCGATTAAACAGTGGCGCCACCTTCTTTACACAAGCCGTCATATCGCGGTTCCAAAGTTCGAAATCGCCGCCAAACTCCGGGCTCCAGTCTTTGTTTAGATAAATTAGTAGATTAAGCCGCCGATCCAGCCGCAAGCGATCTTGACGGTTGAAATCAGCGTGGACGGCCAGCTTTCCTCCCCGCTCAATCTGATGCAAGCCCCCACCAAACCAATGCGGATCTGGTATCAGGCCCGAAATACCAGTTAAATGTTCCAAAAAACTCATAAACAGAGAGCCGTTCAAAAAATACAGAAAAAGCCTGATTTGTATGGGAATAACATCCTCGGCATCGAGAGCGAGCTTGATTTCCTGCTCTGCATCGAACCTGTGCCAATGGCGCAGCTTGGGGTCAGGAAATACCGCCAGGAGTTCGTTCAGAACGTCATCGTCAAAGAGGTTGTCGATTACGATATGGGGGAACGGCGAACCGGCCTGATACTCCTCGCGACGTTCGTTCGCGATCGTATACAGTTTGGTTGTCGGAATAAGGGACGACGCGTCACTCAACCATCGAAACGGAGTCGCCTGAGCCGCATCAGGAACAACAAGATTCTGGACATTCACCGCCGAGTCTCCACCATACCGGAAAGACATTTATTACGAAATCAGTGGATCAGTCAAAATTACCGTACTGATCGGGCCATGTCACCGGCGCACTCTGACGACCTACCCGCCGTTACGGCCGAACACCCTCTCTACCTGAGCATTGAACTCCAGTCTTTCACCCGCGATTATCGCCCGGTAGATCTCGAAGTCACCGATACGGTTTTGGTAGTCACTCATGATTTGCCGGATGGCACGAACAATGCGCGGTATTTGAAGGCGTGAGTCGCGGAATTTGTAGCCCGCCAAAATCGGTATATCGAATGAGTTTCCGGCAGACCCGCGCTGGCCCGTGACGATGCAACAACCCAATATAGCAGCCTCCCGCGGCATACGATCCTTCCCGGGATGACTGCCGAAATCCACATAGAGTTTTGAGGTAAGAAACAAGTTCCGCACTTCAGATGGGCTGAAACCCACGATTTCTTGCCACGCAAGATCGGGCGCCCACCATTGCAGCCATTCGGTGAACCATTTGCCCCTTGCGGGGTACAGGATGCGATCCACCCGGGAACCATCCCAGCCCGCCGCGGCGGTCACGTGTTGCGGAGTAGTATAATCGAAGACGGGAAATCCTAGAATATTCTTTTCCAGCAGATAGGACATCGCGTAATAAGATTGGCACAAGTGCTTTACACGAGCCAGGCGAACCGCCCCGAACCCGCCGAACGCGCGAACCGCCCTGAGTCCGTTGTCGATACTAAGCCACCATATATAGGGCGATATTTCACTTAAGTATTGCAATATATCAAGATGCAGTTCGCCTATCACCATAGCGTTGCCAGGCTCGTCCAAAACCTCAAACGTCCGCGGCACATCGTAATGTTCATACGCCGCCGGCATCGGGTCCGCGATCTCCGGGAACCTGACCACCCCCTTTAGGCATGTTGGAACTGCATCGGACTCCGCGTAGACCATCCTGGCATCGTGCCCCAGATCCCGCAGCGCACGACCAAGTTGGTGAAGCGCCTCGGGTCCCCCAGTACGTGAACGGGCATGACAGAGAATATAGATCGTGCGGTAGCTGGGCGCCGGCATTGGAAGCGTGTTCCTCTCAAACTGATTATAGGGCGGGCGGTAACGCTGGCAATCCATTTCGGAAGAGGTTATCTGGCCGCTCCGGCCGCCCTTTGGCGGCCCAGCGGACGGAAGCCCTTCGCCGATGCCGGATTTGACCACCTGTGATCTCGTTGTTGTCGGCAGTGGATTTTACGGTGCCACGATCGCGGAACGCTGCGCCGCCGAACTGGGTTTACGGGTGCTGGTGCTGGAGCGGCGAACGCACCTTGGCGGCAACGCGTGGTCGGAAGCGGACCCTGACACGGGGATCGAAGTTCATACCTATGGATCGCACCTGTTCCATACCAACAGCGAGGATGTCTGGAATTACGTCAACCGGTTCTCCGGCTTTTCGAACTACCGGCATCGGGTCATCACGCGGCACCGGAACCGGTTCTTCACCATGCCGTTGAACCTGGGCACGCTGTCCACGCTGTTCGGCCGCTTTCTCACCCCGTCCGAGGCGAAGGCGATCATCGCGGCGGAAGTGGCCGAGTCAGGCATCACCCAGCCGGCGAACCTGGAGGAAAAGGCGATCTCCCTGGTCGGGCGCTCGATGTATGAGGCGTTCATCAAGGGCTATACCGAAAAGCAGTGGCAGACCGATCCGCGCGCGCTGCCGGCCGATATCATCACGCGCCTGCCGGTGCGGTTCACGTTCGACGACTTCTATTTCAACGACCGGTTTGAGGGTCTGCCGCTGGCGGGCTACGGTGAAATCTTTAACCGCATGTTCGCCACGCCGAACATCACGACCATGACGAAGGTTGATTACTTCGACCTGAAGCCTGGAATCCCGTCGCATGTGCCGGTCATCTACACGGGACCGGTCGATCGGTATTTCGATTTCAGCGAGGGCGAGCTGGGTTGGCGAACCCTGGACTTCGAACGCGAAATCGTTCCGGTCGGCGATTTCCAGGGCGCGAGTGTGGTCAATTATCCAGACGCTGACGTCGCTTTCACGCGCATTCACGAGTTCCGGCATTTGCATCCCGAGCGGGACTATCAGTTAGAGAAGACTGTTATTTTTAAGGAATTTTCGCGGTTCGCCGCGCGGGCCGATGAGCCGTATTATCCGATCAACACCCCGGCCGATAAAGCCCGCTACGACGCCTATCGCGCGAAAGCGGATGCGGAGCCCGGCGTCATTTTCGGCGGCCGCCTTGGTACCTATCGCTACCTGGATATGCATCAGGCGATCGGTGCGGCGTTGCGGGTGTTCGACAGCCAGTTGGTGCCGTATTTCCGTGACGGGCGGGCGCTGAAACCAGGGTAACCTCCCCGCGGATGCAAAGGCCGTACTTCTAAGATATGGGAATGACATAAGCACGATGGAGGAGCAGACCTTGCCCGATACAACAACACCGCCCGTCCCCCGCAAGAACCCCGCCGAGTTGCGTAGTGCACGGTGGTTCGGGCCGGCGGACCTTCGCTCGTTCGGCCACCGGTCCCGGGCGATGCAGATGGGATACGCTCCAGAGGAGTGGACGGGCAAACCCGTCATTGCCATCGTGAACACCTGGTCCGACCTGCAGCCGTGCCACGCCCATTTCAAGCAGCGCGTGGACGACGTGAAGCGCGGCATCCTGATGGCGGGCGGATTCCCGGTGGAACTGCCGGCCCTTTCGGTCTCCGAAAGCTTCGTCAAGCCGACGACCATGATGTACCGCAACATGCTGGCGATGGAGACCGAGGAACTGCTCCGCTCCCACCCGGTCGATGGCGCCGTGCTGATGGGCGGCTGCGACAAGACCACGCCGGGGTTGCTGCTGGGGGCAACCAGCATGAACATCCCGGCCATCTTCCTGCCGGCCGGGCCGATGCTGCGCGGCAACTTCCAGGGCAAGTTCCTCGGGTCCGGCTCCGATAGCTGGAAATACTGGGACGAACTGCGCGCCGGAAAAATCACCGACAAGGATTGGCTGGGTGTCGAGCAAGGCATCGCCCGCAGCTATGGCACCTGCATGACCATGGGTACCGCCAGCACGATGACCGCGATCGCCGAGGCGGTCGGGATGGTGTTGCCGGGCGGATCCTCGATGCCAGCCGCCGACGCCGGACATATCCGGCTGGCGTCGGAAAGCGGGCGACGCATCGTGGAGATGGTGTGGGACGACCTGGCTCCGTCCCGCATCCAGACGCGGCCGGCGTTCGAGAATGCGATTGCCGTCGCAATGGCGATGGGATGTTCCACCAACGCCATCATCCACCTGATCGCGATGGCTCGGCGGGCCGGCCAGGACATCGGGCTGGACGACTTCGAACGCTATAGCCGACTGGTGCCCGTGATCGGGAATGTGCGCCCCAGCGGAAGCCAATATCTGATGGAGGATTTCTACTACGCGGGCGGCATTCGTGGGCTGATGGGCAATATCCGCCAGCATTTGCACCTCGATTGCCTGACCGTGACCGGCAAGACGATTGGCGAGAACATCGAGGGCGCCAAGATCTTCAACGACGACGTCATCCGCGGCACCGACAACCCGATCTATGGCGAGGGCTCGTTGGCGGTGCTGAAAGGGAACCTCGCACCGGATGGTTGTGTCATCAAGCCGGCGGCGATGGATCAGCGGTTCCTGAAGCATTCCGGGCCGGCTGTGGTGTTCGACGATTATGCGTCGATGAAGAAGGCCGTGGACGACGAGAACCTTGATATCACCGCGGATCATGTATTGGTGCTGCGGAACGCCGGTCCCCAGGGCGGCCCGGGCATGCCGGAATGGGGCATGCTGCCGATGCCGAAGAAGCTGCTGAAAGAAGGCCACCGCGACATGCTGCGGCTGTCCGACGCCCGGATGTCCGGGACCAGCTATGGCGCCTGTGTACTGCATGTCTCGCCGGAGAGCTACATCGGCGGCCCGCTGGCGCTGCTGCGAACCGGCGACATCGTTACGATCGACGTCGATGCCCGCGTTATCAACATGGAGGTTTCCGAGGAGGAACTCGCCCGCCGCCGAGCGGAATGGGTGGCGCCGGCGGTGCGGTTCGAGCGTGGGTACGGCTGGGTGTACACCAAGCATATCCAACAGGCCGACAAAGGCTGCGACTTCGATTTCCTGCGGACGGATTTCGGCGCGCCGGTATCGGAACCGGTGATTTACTAGTCGATTGGAGGCAAACGCATGACCAAACTCAGCGCGGAAACGCGGGACAAGTTAAAGGGCGTCAGCACCGCGACGCTGGCCAGCGCCTTGTTCAAGCGCGGGCTCCGCAACCAGATGATCCAGGATGTGCATCCGCTCAGCCCGCCGAAGGGCGGCAGCATGGTCGGCGAGGCCTATACCCTTCGTTACATGCCCGCTCGGGAGGACCTGAATCCGATGTCGGTGTTCCGCGATCATAGCCATCCGCAGCGAAAGGCCGTGGAGGAGTGCCCGGCCGGCGCCGTGCTGGTGATCGACAGCCGCAAGGACGCGCGCGCGGCCTCGGCCGGCGGAATCCTGATGACGCGGCTGATGGTCCGCGGTGTCGCCGGGGTGGTGACGGATGGCGGGTTTCGTGACTCGATCGAGATCGCCGGACTGACGATGCCTTCGTATCATCACCGACCCTCGGCGCCGACCAACCTGACGCTGCATCAGGCGATCGACATCAACGTGCCGATCGGCTGCGGTGATGCCCCGGTCTTCCCGGGGGACGTGATCGTCGGCGATATGGATGGCGTCATCGTGGTGCCGGCGGAAATGGCCGATGAGATCGCCGACGAGGCGGTGGAAATGACGGCATACGAGGACTTCGTCACCGAACGGGTGCGGGGCGGCCAGAAGACGTTCGGGCTTTATCCGCCCACCGATGAGGCGAATCTGGAGGCCTTCGCGGTCTGGCGGAAGCAGCACGGACGGTAGGGGCGCCTTCCCGCCGAGCGCGACACCAGGCATCCCCCTCATCGTGGCGCTCGGTTATCCTCCCAACACCGCCCGCAACTCATCCAGCGCCGTCGGGTCCTCGATCGTTGGCGGTACCGGCGCGTTCTCTCCGTCCGCGATCTTGCGGATGCTCGCGCGCAGGATCTTCCCCGACCGCGTCTTCGGCAACCTTGCCACGACACGCGCGTCTTTAAAGGCCGCGACCGGGCCGATGCGTTCGCGGACCAGTGCGACGAGTTCGGCGCAGACCTCCGCCTCCTGCCGGTTGGCACCGGCTTTCAGCACCACCAGGCCGATCGGGGTTTGGCCTTTCAGTTCGTCCTTGGCGCCGATCACCGCGCACTCGGCGACGTCCTTGTGGGACGCGAGGACTTCCTCCATCGATCCGGTGGACAAACGATGGCCGGCGACGTTGATGATGT
>DNXO01000034.1:215344-217327 GCA_003506895.1 Acetobacteraceae bacterium
TGTCGTCGGTGCGGCCCATCACCCAGACATCGCCGTCGGTGTCCACCATGCCGGCGTCGCCGGTTCGATACCAGCCGGGGAAGTCGGAGAGGTAGGACGTGCGGTAGCCCTCGTCGTTCTGCCACAGCGTCGGGCCACACCCCGGGGGCAGCGGCAGGCGCAGCGACAGGTTGCCGGTGGTGCCGGGCGGGAGGACGTGGCCGTCATCGTCCAGGGCGTGCAGATCATAGCCGGGGCACGGGCGACCGCCGCTGCCGGGCTTGAACGGGAACAGCCCGAACTGGCGGAAACCGGCGGTGATCGGCCAGCCGGTCTCGGTCTGCCACCAATGGTCCACAACGGGTTTGCCGAGCAGTTCGGTCGCCCAAATGCCGGTAGGGGGATCGCACCGCTCGCCGGCCAGATATAGCGCCTGGAGGCTGGACAGGTCGTGTTCGCGGGTCAACTTGCCTTCGGGATCGACCTGCTTGATGGCGCGCATCGCGGTGGGGGCGGTGAACAGCACCTTCACCTTGTGCTGGGCGATCACTCGCCAGAACGCGCCGGCATCAGGGGTGCCAACGGGTTTGCCCTCATACATCACCGAGGTGCAGCCGCGCAGCAGCGGCGCGTAAACGATGTAGCTGTGGCCGACGACCCAACCCACGTCGGACGCGGTCCACCACACGTCGCCGGCCTCCAGCCCATAGATCATCTTCATGCTGTTCCACAGCACCACCGCATGGCCGCCATTGTCGCGGACCACGCCCTTGGGGCGACCGGTGGTGCCGGAGGTGTACAGCACATACAGCGGATCGGTCGCCAGGACCGGGACGCAGGCATGCGGGGCGGCAACCGCGACGGCCTCGGCGTAGTCATGGTCACGGCCCGGGGTCAGCGGAGCATCGGCCTGCGGACGTTGCAGGATCAGGCACGCGTCAGGCTTGTGCGGCGACAGCGCGATGGCCGCGTCCAGCAGCGGCTTGTATTTGACCACCCTGCCCGGCTCCAGCCCGCAGGATGCGGACACGATCACCTTGGGCTTCGCATCGGCGATACGGGTGGACAGTTCCGCCGCGGCGAACCCGCCGAACACAACGGAATGGATGGCGCCCAACCGAGCGACGGCGAGCATGGCAATGGCGGCCTCGGGGACCATGGGCATGTAGATGACGACGCGGTCGCCCTTGGCGACGCCGAGGTTGGCGAGGGCGCCGGCCAGACGGGAGGTTTGGTCCAGCAGGTCGTTGTAGGTGAAGGTCTTGACGGTCCCGGTCATCGGGCTGTCGTAGATCAGCGCGGCCTGCTCTCCCCGTCCAGTTTCCACATGGCGGTCCAGGCAGTTGTAGCAGGTGTTCAGCATGCCGCCGGCAAACCATTGGCCGAACGCGCCCAGCGATTTGTCGAAGATCCTCTCCGGTTGCCGGGTCCAGGTAATGCCTTGGGCTTCTTGTGCCCAATAGGCCTCGGGGTCGCGCATCCAGTCGCCATAGGCTTCCGCATAGGATGTGGCGTTGGTCATGGCGCGTTACTCCCTGGTTGTTGCACTCGTTTTCCGGCGGGACCGGGCGATGGTCAAGCCAGTGGATAAGACATACTTGCGCGCGGTCGCGGCGGATGGTTTCTGCGTAGCTTATCAGAGGGAGGATATGATGCGGATCAAGGGTCTTGCGGCGCTGGTAACGGGTGGCGGTTCGGGATTGGGCGCGGCGACGGCGGCGCACCTGGCGTCGTTGGGTGCGAAGGTCACATGCGCCGACATCAATCAGGCGGCGGCGGAAGCGACGGCGGCCGCGATCGGCGGCATTGGGGTGCGCTGCGACGTGGCCGATGCGGCCTCGGGCGAGGCGGCGTTCGCGGCGGCGCGCGCGGCGCACGGACCGGTGCGGATCCTGGTGAACTGCGCCGGGATCGGCACCGCCGGCCGCATCGTCGGGCGCGACGGCCCGCTGAAGCTGGACGCGTTCGAGCGGGTGATTCGGGTCAACCTGATCGGCACGTTCA
>DNXO01000034.1:217578-246959 GCA_003506895.1 Acetobacteraceae bacterium
TGATCGGCACGTTCAACATGCTGCGGCTGGCCGCGGCGGAGATGTCCGAGGCGGAACCGCTGGAGGAAGGCGAGCGTGGGGTGATCGTCAACACCGCCTCCATCGCCGCCTATGAGGGTCAGGTCGGGCAGCCGGCCTATGCCGCCTCCAAGGGCGGGGTGGTGGGGCTGACACTGCCGGCAGCGCGCGAACTGGCTCGCGCGGGCGTCCGTGTGGTGACGATCGCGCCGGGGCTGTTCCATACACCGATGGTCGATGGGCTGCCGCCCGATGTGCAGGCCAGCCTGGGGGCGGGCATTCCGTTCCCCGCCCGGTTGGGGCGGCCGGCTGAATACGCCGCGCTGGTGGAGCATATCGTGTCGAACCCGTTCCTGAACGGCGAGGTCATCCGCCTGGATGGGGCGCTGCGGATGCCACCGCGGTGAACACGCATCAGGTCATCATCGTCGGCGGTGGCCCGGTTGGGCTGGGGCTGGCGGTCGAACTCGGGCAACGCGGCGTGCGGGTCTGCGTGGTGGAGCGGTATGCGCGCCCGCAGCCGATCCCAAAGGGGCAGAACCTGACGCAGCGGACGATGGAGCATTTCCTCCATTGGGGTTGCGAGGCGGACCTGCGGGCGGCGCGCACGATCCCGAAATCCTACGGCATCGGGGGCCTGACCGCGTATGGGACGCTGTTGAGCGGCTATCATTACGACTGGCTGCAACGCGAGCTGGTGCGGCCGTATTACTTCACCGACAACGAACGGCTGCCTCAATACGAGACCGAGGCGGTGTTGCGGCGACGGGTCGCGGCATTGCCGAACGTCGAGACGCTGTACGGCTGGCAGGCCGAGGACGTCGTCCAGGACGCGGACAGCGTGTCGGTGGCGGTTGTCGAGCGTAACGGGCCGGGGCGGCGCTGGCTGCGGGCGGAGTATGCCGTCGGCAGCGACGGCTCGCGTTCGATCGTGCGGGATCGTGCGGGGATCACCCAGACCTTGTCGGACCATGACCGGGTGATGGTGCTGCTGGTGTTCAAGGCGCCGGAACTGCACACGTTGCTTCAGCGGTTCCCGGGCAAGTCTTACTACTGCGTGCTGACTCCGGAGCTGAAGGGATACTGGCAGTTCTTCGGCCGGGTCGATCTTGGGACGACCTGGTTCTTCCATGCGCCCGTCCCCGTCGGGACGACGAAGGATAACTTCGACTTCCGTTCGTATCTGCACCGAGCGGTCGGCGCCGAATTCGACGTGGAATTCGAGCATATCGGGTTCTGGGACCTGCGGTTCGCGGTCGCGGACACGTATCGGAGCGGCCGGGTGTTCATTGCCGGGGACGCGGCGCACAGCCATCCGCCCTATGGCGGATACGGGATCAACACCGGGTTCGAGGACGCCAGGAACCTCGGCTGGAAGCTGGCAGCGACGCTGCAAGGTTGGGCTGGCCCCGAACTGCTGGACAGCTACTCGGCGGAGCGGCAGCCGGTGTTCGCCTCCACGGCTGGGGATTTCATCGAGAAGTCGATCCATGTGGACCGGGATTTCCTCGCCGCCTTCGACCCAACGCGCGACAAGGCGGCGTTCGAGGCGCATTGGGCGGAGCGGCAGTCCGGGGCGAAGTCCGAGGTCGGCTCGTTTGAGCCGAATTATGAAGGCTCCGGCGTGGTGTTCGGGCCACCGGACGGACGGTGTTCCGCGCTTGGTTCGCATAGCTTTGCTGCCCGAGCGGGACATCATCTGGCGCCTGCGCTTCTGTCGGACGGACGGGACGTGTTCGACGCCTTGGGCGACGGGTTCACGCTGCTGGCTTTCGACGCGGACCCGGGGCCGTTTGTCGCCGCGGCGCGGGCTGCCGGGCTGACGTTGACCGTGGTTACCGACACGAGGGCCGGCGGCCGCGAACGATATGGCGCGGAATTGGTGCTGGTGCGGCCGGATCAGTTCGTTGCGTGGGCTGGTGAACCGGGGGAGGATGCGGGGATGATCCTTAGGCGTTCAACAGGAGGCTGAAACCGGGGTTCGGACTGGGAGGACTGCGCTGGTTTATCGTTTCTTGGCGGCCGTGGGCCGCTGGGGAGACGGCGGTCGTCGGTATCTCCGGTTTCTTCATTCCACGCCGGTCTATCTGGCGTCTCATTTTGCATTTCGCGGGAATCTAAGTCTATTTTTGAGACTTCCTGCCCTTCCGCGACTTGCGGCTTACCGGCGAGCGATTGCTGCATCAGGGCGGTGGCGATGTGGCGCGTCCATTCATCGGTATTGGCGGCACTTTCCTTCTGTTCGCGCTTCCGCCGCGCTTGCTGGGCGCGGGTGAGATGGCCGTGGGCGGAGAGCGAGGCCCGCGTCATGGCGATGTATTGGCTGTTCAGCTTGATGGTGAGCGCGAGGTCATCGGCATGCAGCCGCAGAAGGCGCATGATATCTTCGGCCTGAGCACGGGCGATGACGCATTGCGCGGCGAGATCGGCCTCATCAGCGTTGACCGGTAGCAGATCGGCGACTTTGGCGATGGCAGCCTGATCGCGCGCGAGCCATGCCTCTGGCGTATCGACGGGCGGCGGTGGCAGCAGGGAAATCAGGGTGTAGATCAGATGACGGTAGGCATGCGCCGGCAGATCGTTCACGGGGCTGGCATTGGGTGGGCGAAATAAGGTGTCCATGACGGGCTTGTAGAGGGAATTAGGAAAATAGTCAAGGTTTTGGCTACGTGTCGCTTTCCGGAACAGGGGCTTGCGATGCTTACGTCGGCGTGGGCTTTCGGTTTCGCGCCGGGCGTCTCGTCATTGCCGGGGTGCCAAGCATCATTTGTCCTCGCCGCAAAGAGGCGGCTGCACGTGATCAACGTAACGCTGCCTGAGCCGCCTCACCCCTCCGATGGCTGATTTCGACCCATGTCGGACGCTCGACGGCGCGGCGTCATGTTCCAGTAGCCGACATTACGATCAGAACGAAAATTGAGAATTTCGGAGCGGGACGCGAGCGTGGTCTGGTCAGGACTCGTCCGTTCCGAAAGGTATGACCGAAACTCCTGGTTTGCCCCGAAACTCGCCAATTCCTTAGTCTTTCGTGCTGTCGTCCTCCGACATCCGCTTTTCAGGGAACGCAGCCAACCTCATCAGAACCACCCTGAGAGCTGTAGATAGCACCGCTCCTCCAAGTCCGGCGTTTCGTCAGGCCTCCACCAGCGCGCCAGCGATACGCGAACCAAGGTTCCCGCAGGTAAGGACGGGACCGCTTGAGGCTCGCCGACATAGGCGAGGCCCCGCCGCAGGAACGAATTAGGGTAGTCGTAGTGCTTGCCGTCGGCTCTGAGCGTCAGGTCGCGGTCAGGTATCCAGAACCATGTGCTGACCGCCGGAACAACATGGCGCCGGCAGACGTAACCGTTGTTTTTTGAGGTAAACTCGAGCACGCCTCCGAAAACCTGATTGATACTCCCCTGCCAAGGTGGGCCTCGCGTGAGCAGGTGCGCTTGCAAATTTGCTTGGGTGCCGACGAACTGGTACCGCGTTACCAACACGTCTTCGGTATGCGGCGAGACCAGCGTCTGAGCAGGCGTAAATGCCATGTCCCAAATCTGCCCGATCTGGAAGGGTGCCGAAGTGTCCCAGTTCGCGCCGTGGTGGTTGAGCAGGCGAATCGACCTGCCGTCATGGGAGATCCCCCCGATGCAACGGGAAGAACCTCCCATTTTTGTCCTTCCGACAATGAGGACGTTCACGGCCTCAGGTGCTCCACAGGCTGCTCGCTGCCGAACACCTGCAAGAGATACTCGGCCGCAAGCGAGCGATGGCAAGCGCACGGCTGCCCCTCAACGCAGAAGAAAGCGACTGCGTTCGCGCCGTTCAGCGACCGCTGAAGCCCCTCGGGTCGGAATGTCGCGAGGATTTCAGACCGGTACTTCTGCACGAATGCCGGAGAAAGAAGCGTCCGATCACGCTTGGCGATTCCGGCCGCTCGATCTTCATCCTTCTGCGCATCGCGCACGCTGGCCGTCGGAGCAAGGTCGAGCGCGTGGATATATCTAATGCCAGTTGCAGCCAGCAGACTCTGCAGTCGCGAACTGTTCAGGAAAGCGTATTTCGGGCCCCGCATACCGCGGCGCTGGCGAATGTCGACGAATGCGTCTACCCCTGCCTTCCCGAGGGCGCCAAGAAATGTTTGTTCCGAGAAGCCATAGCCTCCGATTGTCACGATCCGCAACGGCAGCTCCTTCTATCGGTACGCCATGCGCGACACGAAATGCTCGGCAAACATGCTAGACTGACCATCCGTAAGTTCTGCGATCACCTCTGCCTGGGTCCGGCGTGACCCATCGGGAAGAATGTGGGTCACGTCGATGCCCTCGTCAACGAGAGCCGCCGCCACCAGCTTGGCACGGTGGCATTGGGACGGCTGACCCTCGCTACAGAGCAGGCAGATACTCAAGTCCTGTTCGTAAGCCTTCTTCAACCTAGCGATGCCGCGTAAAAAGAAGTCTTTCGCGCGCGTCTTCGTGTAGTCCACCTTCCCGTCCGCGTAGCAATCATCGTCCTTGGGGCGCCCGCCAAGCAGGTCGCCCATGAAAGCGTATCCGACGTGGTTCCCTCGGAGGAACTGCACGAGCGGCTCGCGCGAAAAGTCTGGCTGGAAGCGCGAGTATGGCGCGGAACGCACGTCCACCACGTAGCTGACCTCCGCACCGCTCAGCTGCTCAAGGAATGCCTTCCGGGAGTGGCTCCCGTGGCCGATGGTGAAAACGCGTCCGGTCGCCATGCTGGATCTACCATTTATCTTTAACCATCTTACAGCAGGTTGGTGGCGTTGTCACGGCGACGATCCCCCGCCGTCGAGATGAGCAGATTCACTGCCGGGCCAGGATAAGGGGGCGAGCAATGGCCGGTATTCGGGGCCGACGCCCTTGAAGCGGACCGGCAGGAAGCCACCCAAAGCTGCCCTTGGACTAGGCCGTCGGCATCATCGGTGCACGGTGACGAGTGTCTCCCGTAGCGAGGCGCCGGATGCCCCGGGGCTCGCCCCCATTCTCGCCCTGAATAAGGTTGGTTTCATGGAAACGATGTACTAGCAGCCGAGGGTGCCGCCGCCTATGATGTCCTGATCGGAGTAAAGCCATGAGACCCGCACTATTCCTGGCATTTGCGCTGGCTGTGGTATCCCCGGCATTCTCTCAGCCGGCAAACAAGGCCGTACCGGGTCGGTCAGGGCGGTGGGCGCCGCGACGGATCCCAGGGGACCCCAGCGCGGAAGGCCTTCGACGGGCAGCAGCATAAATAGAAGCGTTGCCAAGGGGCTGGTACGGCAAAAGAAAATCTGGCGATCCGCGAACGAAACCACGGCAGCGCTCCGTGCAAATCCCTTCCTCATACCGGCCGGCGGTGATGTCGACTCTCTGGTGATGCCTCCCCGTCATGCCGACGAAGGTGGGCATCCACGCCTTCGGCCTGACAGATCAAGGCGTGGATGGCGGGCCTTCGCCCGCCATGACGGTGAGAGGGCGGTGCTGGTGTGTCAGTCTTTCCGCAGATTGGTGAAAATCCGGGAAATCCGTTAGGACGCTCTCTCTATCGCACACTGTCGCAACGACAGTGATCGACCACTTCAGACCAGCCCAACCACCTCCGCCGGTGCCGCGACCAGAAGATCGGCGCCGGCTTCCGTCAGTTCGGTCTCGCCGCCATACCCCCACAGGACGCCGATCGAGCGCAGCGTGTTCGCCTGCGCGGCGTGGATATCATGGTAACGATCGCCAACCATGATCGTGGCGGCCTGATCATAGCCCTCAACCCGCAGGATTTCGGCCAGCAGGTCCTTCTTCTCGTCCAGGCCGCCGCCCGGAAGCGCGCCATACACGCGGGGAATAAACGGACTGAATCCCAGATACTCGACCACACGTTCGGCGAAATCGCGGCGCTTCGAGGTCGCGAGGCACAACGTATGCCCGGCCTCGGTCAAAGCGGTCAGCATCTCCGTCACACCCGTAAACGCGGCACATTCGTATATACCGGTCGTGGTGTAGCGGGCACGATAGGTAGCCAAACCGAGGTCCACCCGGTCATCGCCATACAAAGCCAGCATCTTGCCAACAGACACCGCCATCGGCGGCCCGACGGCCCAGGTCAGGTCGCCCGCCGCCGCGGGGTCATGACCCAGTTCCGTCAGCATGTGCCGGAAGCACGCCAGGATACCCGGGCGGGAGTCCGCCAGGGTTCCATCCAGATCAAGCAGGACGTTCAAGCGACCTTCCCGAACAGGCCGCCCTGCGCGGCCAGATAAGACAGATGCGTGTCGGCATCGCCGTAGAGTTGGTCGATCATCGTGACGCGCTTGAAGTAATGACCCACGGCATACTCGTTGGTCATGCCGATGCCGCCGTGAAGCTGGATCGCCTCTTGCCCGACATGGCGCGCCGAGCGGCCGATCTGCACCTTGGCGGCGGAGATGGCCTTGCGGCGCTCGATCGGGTTTTCCTCGCCGGCCATCACGGCGGCGAACAGCGCCATGCTGCGGGCCTGCTCCACCGCGACGAGCATGTCCACCGAACGGTGCTGGAGGACCTGAAAGGAGCCGATGGCGCGACCGAACTGCTTGCGGGTTTTCAGATATTCCAGCGTCAGGTCCTGCATCGATTGCATGGCGCCGACGGCCTCGGCGCACAGGGCGGCAATCGCTTCGTCGATGACGTGTTCGATGATCGGCAGGGCGTTGTCGCTGATCAGGTCGCCGGCGGAAACGCGGGCGTTGGTCAGCGTGATTTCGGCCGCGCGCTGGCCGTCCTGGGTCGGGTAACCGCGCCGTGTGACGCCCGCTGTGGCGGGGTCGATCAGGAACAGGCCTACTCCGTTGCGGGCTCGGCGTTCGCCCGACAGGCGGGCGGTGATGAAGATCTTGTCGGCGGTGTCGCCGTGGATCACGACACTTTTGGCGCCGTCCAGAACGTAGTTACCGCTGTCTTTACGCGCCGTGGTGCTGACATCGGCGAGGTTGTAGCGGGAGTGCCGCTCGACATGTCCGAACGCCAGCTTCAGCTTGCCGGACGCAACTTTCGGCGCCAGCGCCCCCAGGACGGACGCGGACGCCGCTCGGCGAAGCAGGCCGCCGCCCAGCACGACGGTGGCGAAATACGGCTCCAGCACCAAGCCACGGCCAAATGCGTCCATGACGATCGCGGTTTCCACCGGGCCGCCGCCGAAACCGCCCAGGGTTTCCTCGAACGGCAGGCCCAGCAGGCCCATTTCGGTGATCTGGTCCCACATGGCGGCGCTGTAGCCGGCGGGTTCGCGCATGTATTTCTTGCGCTGCTCGAACTGGTACTGGTCAGCGACCAGACGATCCACGCTGTCTTTCAGCAGGCGCTGGTCTTCGGAAAGATCGAAATCCATGGTTTCCTCGTGTTTCTGCGCTTGGACGGTTCAGACGCGAACAGGCGTGCCTACAGGCCCAAAATGGCTTTCGCGATGATGTTGCGCTGGATTTCGTTCGACCCGCCGTAGATCGAAACCTTGCGGTAGTTGAAGTACATCGGCGCAGCCTCCGAAGCATAGTCCGGCCCGATGATGGGTTCGTTGTTGCCCTCGAAGTCGCGCTGATACGGCATCACGTACGGCCCGACGACCTCCATCAGCAGTTCCGTCAGTTGCTGCTGGATCACCGATCCCTTCAGCTTCAGGATCGAGGATGCGGGGTTTTGCCGGCCCTTCGCCAGCTTGCGTTCGTCGGAGACGACCCGAAGCTGGGTCATTTCCAGCGCCTTCAGTTCCACCTCGACCGCCGCCAGCTTTTCCTGGAAGCGGGAGCTTTCGATCAGCGGACGCTCACCGGCGAATTCCAGCGCGGCGAGTTCCTTGATGCGGGCGATCTTGGCCTTGGAGGCGCCGACGCGGGCGATGCCCGTACGCTCATTGCCCAGAAGGAACTTGGCGTAATCCCAACCCTTGTTTTCCTGCCCCACGAGGTTCTCGGCGGGAACTTCGACATTGTCGAAGAACACTTCGTTCACTTCGCGTCCGCCGTCGATGGTGATGATCGGGCGGACGGTGATTCCGGGCGTCTTCATGTCGATCAGCAGGAACGAGATACCCTCCTGCGCCTTGGCCGTGGGATCGGTGCGGACCAGGCAGAAGATCCAGTCGGCGTATTGCGCCAGCGTGGTCCAGATTTTCTGGCCGTTGACGATGTATTTATCGCCCTTCTTCTCCGCCTTGGTCCGCAGCGACGCGAGGTCGGAGCCGGAGCCGGGTTCGGAGAACCCCTGGCACCAGAAGATGTCGGCGTTGGCGGTGGCGGGCAGGAAACGCTGCTTGATCTCCTGGCTGCCGAACTGGGCGATGACCGGGCCGACCATGGAGACGTTGAAGGCGATCGGCGTGGGGCAGTTCGCCTGCTGCATCTCATCCTGGTAGAGATAGACCTGGACCGAGGTCCAGTCCTTGCCGCCCCATTCGACCGGCCAGTTGACGGTACACCAGCCCTTGGCGTTCAGGATGCGCTGGGCGTTGATCATGTCGTCGCGGGTCAGGCCCTCGCCCTCGGCGACCTTGTCGCGGATAGACTGGGGAATGGCGGTGCGGAAGAAATGACGCGCCTCGTCGCGGAACGCGATTTCCTCGGGCGTGAAATTCAGGTCCATGGACTTCTCCCTTGTATGACTGGATCGATATAGGGGCGGTTGGCTTGCGTCAAACCCGGTGTTGGCGCCCGCTCCCGCCGCGGACCTTGCCCGAGGCCGCCTGTCATGCGACGACTTCGCCGACAAACGGAGGATACCATGGACCAGACCCTCGACGCCCTGCTCGGTTTCGCTCCTGACTACGACTCTCCGATTCCATACATGCGCCGGACCCGCGCGTATTACGCGGCCATCGGCTACACCACACCGTACCGCTGGGCGCATTATCTGGCAGCGCCGTTCACGAGGCTGAGCAAGCCACTGGCGCAGTCGAAGGTGGCGATCGTGACCACGGCGGCGCCGTATCAGCCGGATAAGGGCGATCAAGGGCCGGGGGCGGCGTATAACGGCAGCGCCAAGTTCTATCAGGTCTATTCCGGGGATACCTCGGTCGATCATGACCTGCGAATCTCCCATATTGGCTACGACCGGACGCATACCACCGCGACCGACAGCGGGACCTGGTTCCCCCTCCCTGCCCTGCGCCGAGCGGCGGCGGCCGGGTTGATCGGGGGCGTGGCGGCGCGGTTTCATGGGGCGCCGACCAACCGCAGCCACCGGGTGACGGTGGAGACGGACGCGCCAGAGATCCTGGCCCGCATCCGCGAGGATGGCGCCGATGTCGCCGTGGTCGTGCCGAACTGCCCGGTCTGCCACCAGACCAGCACGCTGGTCGCCCGTCATCTGGAGGCGAACGGTGTTCCGACGGTGTTGATGGGCTGCGCCAAGGATATCGTGGAGCACGCTGCCGCACCTCGGTTCCTGTTCAGCGATTTCCCGTTGGGCAACAGCGCGGGCAAGCCGCACGACGTGGCATCGCAGGACCAGACGCTGGCGTTGGCGCTGCATCTGCTGGAAGCCGCGCCGGGGCCGCGGACCACGATGCAGTCGCCGATCCGCTGGAACGCGGATGGCAAGTGGAAGCTGGACTATCTGAACCTGGAACAGATCGGGGAAGAGGAACTGAAGCGCCGCAGGGAGGAATTCGACCGGCAGAAGGAGCTCGCCCGGCCGAATCGGGCGGTCAAAGCGGCATGACGTCTCGTCCGTTCGAGGGTGTCCGCATCCTGGACTTCACCCAGGTGCTGGCCGGCCCCTACGCCAGCTACCAGCTCGCCCTGCTGGGCGCGGACGTGATCAAGATCGAGCGGCGCGGCGGCGAGGACATGCGCCGCACGCCGCTGTCGCGCGAATGGGCCGAACGCAACATGGCGCCGGCCTTCATCGCGGTGAACGGCAACAAGAAAAGCCTGACGCTGGACCTGCAAAAGCCGGCCGCTCGGGAGATCGTGCTGAAGCTGGCCAAGAAAGCCGACGTGGTGATGGAGAACTTCCGCGCCGGCGTGATGGACCGGCTGGGGCTGGGGTATGAAGCGCTGTCGGCGGTGAACCCCAGGCTGATCTATTGCGCGATCTCCGGGTTCGGCCAGACCGGCCCCGCCAGCAACGAGGCCGGCTACGACGGCAAGATCCAGGCGATGTCGGGGATCATGGCGATCACCGGCCACCCCGAGACAGGGCCGACGCGCGCGGGGTTCGCGGTTTGCGACATCCTGTCAGGCGCCACCGGCGCATTCGCGATTTCCTCGGCTCTGTTCCAGCGCACCCACACCGGCAAGGGCCAGAAGCTGGACGTCTCGATGCTGGAGGCGAGTCTGGCGTTCCTGACGACTCAGGTCGCGGACTACACCGTGGCGGGGCACCACCAGCAGCAGGCGGGGAACCAGGCTGTCAGCCGCAAGGTCACGGCGAACTTGTTCCGGGCAAAGGATAGCTTCCTGCTGCTCGCCGTGAACGACGAAAAACAATATCGCAACCTGATGACCGCGCTCGGCTGCACCGGGGTATTCGACGATCCGCGGTTCTCCGACTGGTTTCAGCGGAAAGCGAATGAGGCGGCGTTGCGCGAGATTATTGAAACCGCACTGGCCGCCGAGGACTCGAAAATCTGGGAGCGCCGCCTGAACGATGCGGGCGCCCCTTGTGCCAGCATCTGGAAGGTCGAGGAAATCATCGACCACCCACAGATCGCCGCCCGTGGTGTGATGCAGACGGTGGACAGCCCGTACGGCCCGCTTCGGCTGATGGGGTCGGGGTTCCAGATGGAACATGGGGGCGGCCGGCTGGATACGCTGGCCCCCGAAGCCGGCGCGGACACAGACGCGGTTCTGGGGGAGATCGGCTACGACGCGGCGGCCATCGCCGCGCTGCGGGCGGAGGCAATCATATGAATGAATCCGGGCCGGAATACAGCTCGCCAGCCTGCTTCCTCCACGAACTGGACTCCGGTGCCGGCGACGCGATCCCACCGCAAAACCCCGCCGAAGCGCAGGAGGATCTTCGCCTGTGGCGCAAAGCCAGGCGCGAGGCACTGATCGCCCAACGGCTGGCGCTGACGCCCGAGGAGCGAACGGCCGCGAGCGATCGCATCACCGAACGGTTGGAGGCATTGCTGGCCACCGAACCGCGATGCCTGGGCTTCTACTGGCCGTTTCGCGGTGAATACGACCCTCGCCCCCTGGTCCGCGCGCTGCACCGCAACGGTGTCCCTTTGGCGCTGCCCGTCGTTGTCGCGAAGGCGCAACCATTGATCTTCCGGCCCTGGTGGCCAGGGATCAAAATGGCGCATGGCGTCTGGCAAATACCGATCCCGGCCGAAGGCGAACCGGTCCAGCCCGATACGCTGCTGGTGCCGCTCGTGGGCTTCGATGGAAGTCGGTATCGGCTTGGATATGGCGGCGGCTTTTACGATCGGACCATCGCGGCGATGACGTCACGGCCCCGAACGATCGGGATCGGCTTCCAATGCGGCAGGCTGCGGACAATCCACCCGCAATCCTATGATATTCCAATGGACGAGATCGTCGTCGCGTAACGAGCCAACGGGAGTGGAAATCGCCCTGATGAAGCGCCTTACCGGCCGACGGTGATGTCCACCCGGCGGACGGCCACTTGCGGCATTGAAAGCGGGTCGGTCGCGCCATTGGCATCGATGGTTATTCTGTTCGCGCTCACTCCATCGTCGGTCAGCACCCGCTTGATCGCATCGGCGCGCTGATCGGACAAGCCGTCCACGTCGCGCCCCGGATCGGCGGGGGCGGAGTAGCCGGCGACCAAAACCGGCAGCGATGCATGGGCCTGCGCGTATTGCGCGGCGTTTACGGCGGATTCCAAAGCCTGCTGGTCCAGTTCAGCGGAGTAGGGTTGGAAATAGACGCTGAAATTCCGTCTCTCGGCGGTCGAGCCGCAGGCTGTCAGCGCCACGAGCGACGCCAGGGCAATCCATCGAAACCGCATTTGACCCTCAAACCTTGTTGGCGGATCACCAAACCCACCGGTGCATCGGCGATTTGAAGTATATACGGTTGAAACAGGCTCGGAACGGTCACATTACCGTGCGGCCATGTGTTGAAACCGGTTCGGTCAGTTGATCTCCTCGATCTCGAATAACGGACGTCGTTTCACTTCCATATATATTTTGCCGATGTATTCGCCGATGACGCCCAGCGAGGCCAGTTGCAACCCGCCGACAAACGCGATCGGAACGACGATGGAGGCCCATCCGGGCACGCCCCGGTTGGTAAGCAGCACGATATAAAGTGCCCAGGCACCGATCAGAAACGAAAACAGCGACATGATGCCGCCCGCGTAGGCGATCAGCCGCAACGGCCGCATGGAGAATGACGTGATGCCGTCCAGCGCCAGGGAGATCATGCGCCCAAGCGGATATTTTGATACGCCGGCAAATCGGGGCGCGCGGTCGTAATAGACGCTGGTGGTCTTGAATCCCAGCAGCGGAACAAGCGCGCGCAGGAAGATATTCACCTCCGGGTAGCGTTCCAGCGCGGTCAGCGCCCGGCGCGACATCAAGCGGAAATCGGCGTGATCCAGCACGATGTTGACACCCAGCATGCCGAGCAACCGATAGTAGCCCCGGGCCGTGTGGCGCTTGAAGAACGTGTCGGCTTTGCGGCCCGACCGGACGCCGTAAACGATGTCGTGGCCCAGTTTCCACTCCTCGATCATCGCCGGAATGACCTCGATATCATCCTGCAGGTCGGCGTCGATCGAGATCAGAGCCTCACCGGGCACGTTCCGCAATCCGGCCAGCAGTGCGGCCTGGTGGCCGCAGTTGCGGGCAAGCTTGATGCCGTGGACCCGGTCCGGCCGGGCGGCGCGAACGCCGAGGATCACGTCCCAGGTGCGGTCGCGGGAGCCGTCGTCGATGAAATAGATGCCGCTTTGATCCGAGATGGCACCGTCGCCGATCAGACGGTCCATCAGCGCCACCAGGCGGGTGGCGGTTTCCGGGAGTACGGGTTCCTCGTTATAGCATGGCACGACAAGATTCAGGATCATCGTGCCGTCCCCGACGGCCAAACCCGGTGTCCCATGCAAGCCCCGCCCCATTCCGCACCGGATTCGCTTTAATGATTAGGCGATTAGATTGCCACTGGATAATGAATCGGTCTGGAATCGGCCCGGCGCGACGGCCTGGATGACCGGGGCGGCTTCTCCGGCATCGCGCCCCAGGACGAGGTCGGCGACGAAGCGGCCGGCGGCAGGCGCGGTCTGGATGCCGTAGCCGCCCTGCCCCACGCACCAGAAGAAGCCGGGGATGTTCGCGTCCCAGCCGAAGCCCAGGCTGCCATCCGGGGTGAAGGTCCGCAGGCCGGCCCAACTGTGCTCGACACGGCGAACCGGGATGTCCAGCGCCTGCTGCATGCGATCGATGCCGGTGGCGACGTCGATTTCCTCGGGCTGGACGTCGTGCGGGTGGGTCAGTGTCTCGTCCGCGGGGGATACCATCAGCCGGGTCCGGGCTTCCGGGCGGGCGTACCATTCCTCGTTGACATCGATGATCATCGGCCAGTTGGCGACGTCGAACGGAGTGGGATCGATGATGGCGGCCGTGCGCCGGCAGGGGCGCAGACCGAGCGGGGCGGCCGCCGCGAGGGTGGCTATCTGGTCGCCCCAGGCGCCGGCGGCGTTGACCAGGATCGGGGCCTGGAAGGCGGCCCCGGCGGTGGTTTCGATGTGCCAGAGGTCGCCCCGTCTTTCGATCCGCCCGGTTCGGCTGCGAAGTGCCAGAACGCCACCGTTGGTCCGAAGCATCCGGAGGAAGCCCTGATGGATCGCGGCGACGTCCATGTCGAAGGCATCTTCCTCGATCGCCGCGCCGGCGAGGTAACCCGGGCGAAGGGCGGGAACGAGGGCTCCGGCTTCATGGATGGATAGTGTGCGCAGGCCGTGGCCGCCAGCCAACGCGGCGTCGAGATCGGGAAGCTGGGATTCCGAAGCCAGCATCAGGACCGGCCGCCGGCGGATCAGGGGGATGTCGGAGAACCCGGTCGGCGGGGATTCGTAGAACGGCCGGGACAGGCGGGTCAGTTCGCGGACGTCAGGCGGGCCGTAATTCTGGATCCAGATCGCGGCGGAGCGGCCGGTGGTGTGGTAGCCGGCAATGTCCTCCGCTTCGATCAGGGCGACGCGTTTGCTGGCGGAGAGGAAGGCGGCGGCGCTGGATCCGGCCATGCCGGCGCCGATGACGGCGATGTCGAAGGGCTGGCTCGTCATGCGGTCTCCGTGCGGGCGGGGGTGGTGCGCCGCTTCCTGACCAGATTACCCACTTGGCGGAGTCTGGAAAGGGGAAGAACGCCTCCGCGCGGCCCTCCGCTGGCTGAGTCCCGTGGCTGGGGCCGTGGAGGAATTCGCATTGACTTCAGTATTGGCGTGCTACATCGCCAGATAGCGGCTTCGGACCTCTTTGTTGGCTTTCAGTCCGGCGATGGTGTCGCGGTAGACGATCTGGCCCTTGTCGATGACGACCGCATCGCTGGCGATACCAAGGCAGAAGTGCATGTTCTGTTCGGCGATCAACACGGTGGCGCCGGCGCCCCGCAGTTGTTTCAGCAGCGTGCCGATGCGGGCGACGATGATCGGGGCGAGGCCCTCGCTGGGTTCGTCCAGCAGCAGCATCACCGGATTGCCCATCAGGGCACGGGCAATGGCGAGCATCTGCTGCTCGCCGCCGGACAGGCGGCCGGCCGCGCGGGCCTTCAGCGGTTCCAATAACGGGAACACCTCATAGATCCGCTTCAATGGCCAATCGTCCTGGCCTTGCGGGCCTTTCTTGGCCGCGATGATCAGGTTGTCCTGCACCGTATGGTCTGGGAACACCTGGCGGTCTTCAGGGACGAAGGCGAGCCCCTGGCGCGCCATGATGTAGGGTTTGCGGGCGGTGACGTCATGCCCCAGAAAATGGACATGCCCCTTGCGAGGCGCCGCAAGGCCGGCGATGGCTTTCATCGTGGTGCTCTTGCCGGCCCCGTTACGGCCCAGCAGGGCCATCGTCTGGCCGGCCTGCACCTCCAGGCCGACACCGAACAGGATCTGACTGGCGCCGTAGAAAACGTCGATGTTCTCGACCGACAGGACTGGGCTGGTCATTCGTCGTCCTCCGCGTCGGGGGTGCCAAGATAGGCTTCGATCACCGCCGGATTGGCGCGGATTTCGTCGGGTGTGCCCTCGGCCAGGACGCGCCCGTAGCACAGCACACGGATGGAGGAGGCGATGCCGAACACGATATCCATGTCATGCTCGATAAAGACCAGTGTCAGGTTCTGCATCTGCCAGAGGCGCTGGACTTTCTCGATCATCTTCCAGCGTTCCTCCGGCCCCATGCCGGCCGTCGGTTCGTCCAGCAAAAGCAACGACGGTTCCAGCGCGAGGGCCAGGGCGATGTCGAGCAGCTTCTGGTCGCCGTGGGACAGGTTGGCGGACAGGACGTCGGCGCTGTCTTGCAGACCCAGCATCTCGGCGACCTCCAGGGCACGTTCACGGACGCCCTGGCGAGGAAAACGGTGGTTCAGATCGGCCCACTGGCCGCGATGCGCGGCGATGGCGGCCTGGAGGTTCTCCGCCACCGTCATCGACGGAAAAAAGCTGGCCACCTGAAACGCTCGGCCGATGCCACGGCGGACGATGGCCGCGCGGTCGAGGCCGGTGATGTCCTCGTTCTTGAAGACGATCTTGCCGGAGTCGGGCTTGAGGGCACCGGAGATCAAATTGAAGAAGGTGCTCTTACCGGCGCCATTGGGGCCGATGATGGCGGTCAGGGAGTTGGCGGCGAAGTTCAACGTCACGTCGTTGGTCGCCGCGACGCCGCCGAAGCGTTTGGTCAGGTTGGTAATTTGCAGCATCACGAAATCCCTCCGGCGGGGCGCCCGCCCAGGCGTTCGGTGATGAAGTCCAGCAACCCCCGGCGCAGGCCCAGCGCGAAAGCCAGGATGATGATGCCAAGCGCCAGGCCGTAGTATTCGGTTTGGCGCGTGACCACGTCGTTCAGCAGCAGAAGGATCATCGTGCCGACGGTCGGGCCAAGGAAGCTGCCCACGCCACCCATGACGATGGCGAAGATGGCATCGCCCGAAATCGGCCAGTTGATCAGTTCCGGGTAAGCGCCAGAGACGAACAGGCTCATGACGATGCCGCCGACGGAGGCGAAGACCGCCGACAGCACGAACACCGTCAGTTTCACCCGCCAGACGACGATCCCCAGGAACGCCGCCCGGGTTTCGTTGTCCCGGATCATGCGCAGCGAGGTGCCGAAGCTGGTGTTGACGATGTGGCGCATCATCAGCAGGCCGATGACCAGGACCACCGCGGCAAAGATATAGAGGTTGTACTGGTTGCCCAGGTCGATGCCAGCCACCACCCGGCGGGGAATGCCGCCTTGCAGGCCCTGGTCGCCGCCGGTCAGGCCGACCCAGGAAATGATGACCGAGTGCATCAGCATCTGCATCGCGAGGGTGACGAAGGCGAAATAGATCAACCTCAGGCGGATGCAGATCGCTCCCACGGCAATGGCGGTGACCGTGGTAATCAGCAGGGTCGCGATGAACGCCACGGGCAGGGAGATGCCGGTTTTCTGCATCAGCAGGGCGAAGGAATAGGTGCCCAGGCCGAAGAACAGGCCGTGCCCGAACGAAGACAGGCCGGTGTAGCCGACCAGCAGGTTCAGCGACGTGGCAAACAGCGCCATGGAGGAACAGCGGATAACGAAGTCCTGGAACGCCTTGCTGGGTATCAGGTGCGGCACGGCCGCCAGCACGGCGACGACCAGGACGCCGATGGCGATGTCGCGAACAATCCTGTTCATCTCAGACGATCTCCTTGCCGAACAGGCCGCTTGGCTTGGTGACCAGGATGATGATCATGGCGATGTACATCAGCCCCTCGGTGAACAGCGGGAAGCCGATGGTGCCGAAGCTGCGGATCAGGCCCAGAACAACCGCTGCGATCAGTGCGCCGCCGATGGAGCCCATGCCGCCGATGACGGTGACGATGAAGCTCTCGATCAGGATGGAGAAACCCATACCGGGGGTCAGCGAGCGAACCGGGGCGGCCAGACCGCCCGCCAGCCCGGCCAGCATGCCGCCCACGGCGAACACCAGGGAATACAACAAGGTCGTGTTGATCCCCAGGGCCGACACCATGTTGGGGTTATGTGCGGCGGCGCGGATAATCTTGCCGATCTTGGTAAGCCCGAGCGACAGGCCCAACCCGCCGCCGATGACCAACGCGACCACGATCAGCATGATGTAGAACGGCGGAACGACGCCGCCGGCAATGAACAGCGGCGGGACCTGGAACTCCGGAGGCATGCCCATGGCATAGAAGTCCGGCCCCCAGATGATTTTGACGAGATCGTCGCAGATCAGTACCACCGCGTAGCAGATCAGCAATTGCATCAGCACGTTGGCGCCATAGACACGGCTGATCAGCACGCGTTCAAAGATCACGCCGAAGATCGCCATCCCCAGCCCACCGGCGAGAACGCCCAGGATATAGCTGCCGGTGAAAGCAAAGGTGGAGTAAGCGATATACGCACCCAGCATGTAGAACGTGCCGTGGGCGAAGTTGACGATCTTCAGCACGCCGAAGATCAGCGTCAGGCCGGCGGCGACCATGAACAACAGCATGCCGACAATCAGGCCGCTGGTGGTTTGCGTGACCAGGCAGGAGGAACTGGTCACGCAGTCAAGAAGGGCATCAAGGTCCATCAGATGAAGCCGTTACGCTTTTTCCACTCGGTTTCGAGCTCGAAGATCGTGCCCCAGTCGGCAGGTTTCACGTCGGCGACGTAGGGCGGCTTCGTCAGGGTGGTGCCCCAGCCGATGGCATAGCCCACGACGGTCTGGTCCTCGGCGCGCATCGTCACCGTGCCATCGACGCCGAACGGGCAGTCGATCTTCAGGCCGCGCAGGGCCTCGGCGAGTTTCTTCGGGTCGGTGCTGCCGGCTTTTTTCGCGGCACCTTCGTAGAATCGCATGCCGGTGGAGCTCTCCCACGACCAGTTGGTGGGGTATTCGTTGTAGCGCTTGCGATAGGCCTCGCCCCATTCGCGGTTGGCCGCGGTGTCCGGGCAGGTGACGACATAGCGATTGCCGGTGGCGATGCCGGGGGGCAAGTTCTTGATCGCGGTCAGGGCGGTGTAGTCGGCGAGATTGACCGAAAACACCTGCATCGCGCTGAACAGGGCGTAGATGTTGCCCTGGTTGATGAAGGCGGTCAGGTCGCCGCCATACAGCGCGGTGTACATCGCCTGCGGTTTGGCCTGGATCAGCTTGGTGATGACCTCGGTGAAGTCGGGCTGCCCGAGCTTGGGCCAGGCTTGGGAGATGACCTCGATGTCGGGTTTGAAGTGCTTCAGGTATTCCAGGTATTGCGCGGTGGTGTCGCGGCCATAGGCGTAGTCGGGCGAGCAGGTGGCCCATTTCGTCAGCTTGCGGGCTTCGGCGACTTTCGCCGCATACGCGCCGCCGACGATGGCATCATGGATACCCTGACGGCCGGAGCGGAAGGCGGTGGCGACACGGTATTTCGGGTCGGCGGTCAGCGACGACGTTTCCGAGGAGGAGTGGATGCACAGCACGCCGAGGTCGCGCACGACTTCCTGAACCGCGAAGGAGCCGGCGCTGGATTCGGCATCGAACAGCATCTCGCAGCCATCGCTGTTGATCAGTTCACGGGCGACGCGGGCGGCTTCCTGGGGTTGGCTTTTTGAATCGCGGTAAACCATCTCGATCGGGCGTCCCGCCATGCCGCCCGTGGCGTTGATGCGCTCGACTTCCATTTCGATGGCGTTGCGGTGCGTGATACCGGATTGCGCCAGCGGGCCGGAGAACGTCGCCTGCATGCCGATGCGCACGGCTTTGGCCTGCGCGCCCGCGATGTGCGGTGTCGCGAGCACAGCGGCCGCGCCGGTCAGAACCGCCCGGCGCGTGGTCTTGTCCTGGTTCATTTCCCCCCCCTTGGTCGCGTCGTTCTTATCGTCATGGCGGGCGAACGCCGTTGTTCGCCCCGTCATGACGGTTAGCGGTCAACGCCCCGAAACGCCGGGGCCTTTAGTGCCCCCTCAAATATAGCCGTTCGACTTCTTCCACTCTTTTTCGAGTTCGGCGATCTGGCCCCAATCGCCGGGTTCCATGTCGATGACGAAGGGTTCTTTTGGAACCGTCGTGCCCCAGCCAATGGCGTAATCGATCAGGGTGTGGTCCTCGGCGCGCATGGTGACCTTGCCGGTGGTGCTGAACGGGCTGTCGATCGTCAGCCCCTCCAGCGCGGCGGCGGCTTTCTTGCCGTCGGTGCTGCCGGCTTTTTTCACGGCGGCTTCGATGAAGCGTATCGCGGTCGAGTTTTCCCAGGACCAGTTGGTCGGGTAGTCGTTGTTGTTGTTTTTGCGGTACGCCGCGCCCCAGGCCGCATTCTCCGCCGTCGCCGGAAACGTCGGCAGATAGCGGTTGGCGGACTGAATGCCGGCGGGCAGGTTCTTCACAGCCGTCAGCACCGGCAGATCACCCATCGCCGGGACGAACACCTGCATCGCGCTGAACAGCGCATAAACATTGCCCTGGTTGACGAACGCCGAGAGATCGCCGGCATACAACGCCGAATACAGGGCTTGCGGCTTGGCTTGCAGGATCTTGGTTATGACCTCGGTGAAGTCGGGCGCACCCAGCTTCGGCCAGCCTTGGGACAGGACCTCGATATCCGGCTTGAAGTGCTTCAAGAACTCCAGGAACTGCGCCGTGGTGTCGCGGCCGAACGCGTAGTCCGGGGAGCAGGTCGCCCACTTCGACAGCTTCTTGGCGGTGGCGACCTTGGCGGAGTGGGCGCCGCCCACGATCGCGTCATGCACGCCCTGGCGCGCACTGCGGAACGCGGTGGCCACGCGCAGCTTCGGGTCGGCGGTCAACGAGGACGTCTCGCTGTTGGAATGCACGCACAGCACGCCGAGGTCGCGGACGACTTCCTGTACCGCGTAAGCGCCGGAGGAGGCCTCGGCATCCAGCAGGATTTCGCAGCCGTCGGTGTTGACCAGTTCGCGGGCGACGCGGGCGGCTTCCTGGGGCTGGCCCTTGGAGTCGCGGTAGATCGGCTGGATCTGGCGACCCAGCAGGCCACCGGCGGCGTTGATGCGGTCGATCTCGGGCTGGATGGCGCCGCGCGAGGATGTGCCGAGCAGCGCGATCGGGCCGGAGAAGATGGACTGGATGCCGATTTTCAGCGGGTTGGCCTGGGCGCGGGCGACCGCAGGCATGGCCAGGGCCGCGGCGGAGGCAGCAAGGACGGTGCGGCGGCCCAGACGGGCGGCTTTGTTGTCGTGCATAGTGTTTCCTCGGCTTTTTTGTTTGTGACGAAACTGATCGAAGAAAACCGGGGTGACGTCAAGACAGGCGAACGGAGTTTGATCCAGGCTGGCCGGGCTGGCGACTGACGTGCGTTATGAATTGGTCTCCATATCGGCCGTGGCGGGAGGGCGCGGAGAGAAGAGTCTTTGGGTTCAACGCGTCTGCCGGTGGTACTCCCGGTTCGGCATCATATCCGTCGCCGATGCCATCCGGTTCGACAGGTTGAAGAAGGCGGTCGTCTCCGACAAATCGAAGATGTCCTCATTGCTCAGTCCCTGCCGCGACAAGGCATCGCGATCCGCGTCGTCCACCAGATTGGGTGCCGTGGTCAGCTTCCAGGCGAAATCCAGCATGGCGCGCTGCCGGGGATCCAGCTTCGCGACCCGGTAGTTCAACGCCATCATCTCCCCCAGTTCGGGATCGCCCGACAGCGCCCGCACCGCCGCGCCGTGTGCTACAAGGCAATAGTAGCAACGGTTTGCCGACGAAACGACGACCGCGATCATCTCGCGTTCCAGTTTCGACAGGCCGGACTTCGACAGCATCACATCGTTGTACATCGCCATGAAGTTCCGCAGGCGTTGCGGCTTCAGGCTGTAGGTGTTGAAGACATTCGGGACGAAGCCAAGCTTCTCGACACACTTCGCCCAAATGGCCTTCAGATCGTCATCCAGACCTTCCGCGTCGGGAACACCGAGTGCGGAAACGCGATCGGGCTGTGGCATTCTCTTACTCCGCTGCTTTCGCCGTCAGCGCCTCATTTTTCCAGGAATGCAGCACCGGCAGCACCTCTTTTGCATACAGCTTCAGACCATCCTCGGCAAACTGGTATGGCGTGCCGCCGAAGCGGAACGAGGTCGCCAGTTCGAACGCACCGACGATGGCGCGCCGTTCCTCGAACATCTTCAGGATATGGTCCGGCGTGCCCCACACCGCGGCCTGCATGAACGCCGAGACGATGCCGTCCATGCCGATCTCTTTCGCCAGCGCGATCTTCTGTGCATAGGCGTCGTAGCCCTTCACCGTGCTGAAGTGCTCACCCAACAGTTCGTAGTGGTAGAAATTGCTTTCGACGAACTTGCCCATGTATTGCCGGGCGTACTCCTCGGCGCCGTCCATCGTGGGGGTGCAAACGCAGAAGTCGGCCAGCAGCGGCGGCAGTTCGGGGCCGCCATGCATCTGCTTGATCAGTTCGCGATGCTTCTGGATCGCCGGCATCCGCATCGGCCAGGGTCGGTCGGCGAACATCACCATGCGCGCATTCAGTTTCGCAGCGGAAACAACAGAATCGTCCGAGGACGCCACCGCGTAAACACGTCCGTCGATCGGTTTGTAGGGACGCGGCCGCAGTTCGGTACGTGGCTGCTTGTAGAACTTGCCGTTGCCCTCGATATATCCCGTCTTCAACGCATCGACGATCATGGCGGCGGCTTCGTCGAAGCGTTCGCGCGATTCGTCCATCGTGCCGCGGAAGGCGTGGAATTCGCGCCGAGCGAGGCCGCGGCCCATGCCGAGGCGAAGGCGGCCCTTGCTGAGGAGGTCCACCATGATCGCTCGTTCAGCCACGCGAAGCGGGTCGTTCCACGGCAGGATCACCGCCGCGGTGCCGAGATCGATGTTCGGGCAGACAGCGGCCAGGTAGGCCATGAGTTGCAGGTTGTCGGGGCAGAATGAATAGTCGTTGAAGTGGTGCTCCACCGCCCACAGCGCATCGAACCCGCTATCCGCGGCGATGCGGGCGAGCTTGATTTCCTCGTCCCAGACCTGCTCGTCCGACACGTCCGTCCAGCCGTAGCTGGCGAAGACCATCTGCAAACCGACGTCCATTGCGTCCTCCTTGGTTCCGTTCCCGGTGGCATGGTCCCACGGCTGGGCGCCGGCGGCAAATTCGGGCTGGCAGCGCCGCATCCGCCGCCCAAGGCAACAACCGGTACGCCGCGTATTTCCAGGCGTGGACAATCCGCTTTAAGCTACCCAGACAACGGAGGAATCAGGCATGGCGCTGAAACGCATGGTGCTGGAAATCGGCATGGGCACCGACATCAGGGGCGCGGACCCAACCAAGGCGGCGGTGCGGGCCCTGCGCGACGCGCTATGGCACAACTCCCTCAACGTCGCCAAAGCGCTTGGCCTGGACACGGATTCCATGCAGGTGGAGGTCACGATCGGCGTGCCCCACCCCGAAAAGGTGAACAAGGAAGAAGTCCTGGCGATCCTTCCGCACGGCACCGGGACGGTTACCGTGGTCGATGGCGGCCTGGAAATCCCGAATGACGAAGGCACCAACTCCACCCTGATCGCCAGTGCCGCCGCGGTGGTCTGGCTCGACGTGGCATAGAGGAAACACAGAAAATGGCACGTAAGCGCGTTATCCTGGAGATGGGCACCGGCAACGATCTGCACGGCGGGGATTACACCAAGGCGGCGCTTCGGGCGGTGCAGGACGCTATCCATCACTCCTCGCTGTCGATGATCCGGTCGTTGGGGATCGATGCGAAGACGCAGATGTTCGTCGAGGTAACGATCGGGGTTCAGCAACCGGACAAGGTCGATACCGAAGCGGTACGGGTGACCCTGCCGCACGGGATCGTCACGGTGAAGGCGGTGAAGGGCGGGCTGGATGTGGTTGACCGGGAGCGTGGCGATAACGCGGTGATCGCCAATGCGGCGATCGCCGTGCGGCTGGAACTGCCCTAACGGACAGCGAGGCCCGAGGATCCTCGCAGAGGATCAGGGCACGCGCGCGTGGTGGGGTCCGCCCGTCACGGGTGGCTCCGGTTACGCCTGTTCAACATCGACGATAGCCGCCCGGTGCAATGGGCATCCCCAAAGGATGCGGCCTTTAACGCAAGATCGGGGTGGCGCGGGACACCAAGGCCCTCAGCTCGCATTTCTCCGCCTCTTCCAAGCAAAGCGCGCGGAGGGGAGCCAGCGTCGCGGCCTCGGCTTCAATCCTCCATAGCTGTGCCCTTTCCTCCAGGGCCTTTGGATCATATGGACTATTGCTCATTCGACACTGATAGCGGGAATGCGATGCGGATCGCAATGATTGTAATTTTTCCGTGCGTTACAACCCGGAGGTAGCTCACCGCCCTTCCCAGGCGACTGACCGGGCCGACGAGGGGGCGCAGGCGCCCTGTCAGCGATGGGCGAATGAATGCAATGCTGCGTTGCAGCAAGATCACTTGTCCGCGACCCGTGTGAATTGCATATTCGCCGGGCAGACGCGCTACGGCGCACTGCTTTCTTGGACGTTTCCTCCCTAAACTTCGGCGGTGCCAAAAGCGCCGCCGTTTTTTTTGTCCGGAACCATCGCCGGGTGACCGGGCGATCCTATCAGCCAAACCCCGGAATGTTCAGGATCGTCCGGAATTGCCGCCCGTGAGCGGCGCCAGCCCACCTGCCCAAGGCTCGTGAGAACCGGATCGCCCCACGCTGATGGCGAGTTCCACTGAAATCGGCTAAAGAACGTCATGCGCTCCGAGACAGATGCGATGCCGCCGCACATTTTCGAGCAGGGCTTTAGATCGGTCCTGGCACACCTCAACGCCGGCGATCTCGGCGCCGCTGCCGCGGTTTGTGCCGACCTGCGGCGGGCACGCCCCGACGATCCGGCGGTTTCACAACTGCACGCGACCATCGAACTGCGCGCCGGCCGCCCGAATCAGGCGCTGATCAGTATCCGGCGAAGCCTCGCCTCGCGCCCGCGGCATGGGCCGTCACTGATCCTTGCCGCCAGGGCAGCGCTCGCCCTTGGCACGCCAGATCAGGCGGTCGCTCCATTGAGAGAAGCCGTCGCCTGCGCGCCGGATCTTGCCGAAGCGGCGTTCTTGCTATGCCGGACGCTGCTGGACCTGAACGACCCATCGCTTGATGCAACGCTGGACCAGACCGCGGGACGACACCCGACGCAGGCACGTGAGTGGCACCAACTCGGCCTCGCGCTGCGGCGTTCGCAACGATCCGCAGCCGCATTGACTGCCTTCATCCGCGCGGCGGCCGCCGATCCAACCCTTGCGGCTGCCCAGTTCGGCCGCGGCCTGTTACTGCGCGACGCCGGGCGAATGACCGAGGCGCGAAGCGCGCTGGAGCGAGCCGTCGCCCTCGATCAAACCGCCTCCGGCGCCTGGTTCGCGCTCGGTCTCACGTGCCAGGATCTGGGGGATGAACACAGTGCCGCCGCGGCCTTTGAGGCGGCACTGCGGGGGCGGCCGGGCTTTGCCGAGGCTGCCGTCAACCTTGGCATCGCGCGTCAGCGCCTGGGTGATATGGCGGCGGCAATGGCGGCCTATCGGTCCGCCATCCAAATCCGGCCCGACACGTTGGGGCGCATCGCCCAGGCGGTTACCGCGGCCCGTACCGGGATGCTATGGCTGGACCCCACTGCCTTCCGCCGCGCGCTTGGCGCCTGAACGACGTGCGCGAAAGCGGCGGCGATAAACGCCAGGCGTGCTGAGCAACGCCTCCGCCGTCGCGTCGTAGCGTGCGGCGGTTTCGGGCGAAAACGCCTCGAACACTAAATCCGGCACGGTTCGCGGCACGGCGAAGCACTGCGCCACCGGCGTGCCGCGTTGCAACATTCCGGAAAAGCCCGGATCGGTCCACCGAGCGGGAAACAGGATGCCGACGTCGCTGAAGCGATCGGAATCGACCAGGCCGGTGACGAGCCGGAACGGCAAGTCCTCGCGGTTGACCGGATGCGTCGCGAACAGGGACCAGCCGGGCTCCAACTCGATCGTCCAGAAGCTGTTGAACTTCACCAGCACTTGGTCGGGATGATGCAGCGGCGTTCCCGCCACCTGTTCGGGGACGTGGAAACTGATTGGGGAGCGTGGGTGGGCATGAACGGACGGCGTGGGCACGTCCCAGTTCCAGGACAGTGCGCCTTCCCGAACGGTCACGTCGCACGGCAATGGCATGATGAAGCCGTATGTCATGGCATCGATGAACGGCGGGCATTGTTTGACGGTTCGGACGTCCCGCCCATGGGTCGGCGAGAATGTCCGTGGTTGCATTGCCCGGATCCAGTCCGGCAACGCCGCCCTGGCAAGGACTGGCCGGGGAAGGTGATCGGCAAGCGCGGGATCGCAACGGAAGACGATACGCATGGCGACTGTGATGCACCCCCTGCGTCAGGGCCGCAACAAGGCGCGTGCCATGGCATCCTGCCAGCCGCGATATTTGCGGCCGCGCTCCGCCGCCGGCATGGCCGGCTGGAAACGCCGCTCGCCCGCCCAGGTCGCGGCGAAAGTATCGGGGTCAGGATACACGCCCGCCGCCATCCCCGCCAAGTATGCAGCCCCCAACGCCGTCGTTTCCAGGCAGGTGGGCCGGTCAACCGGGGCGGCCAGGATGTCGGCGAGGAATTGCATCGTCCAGTCGCTGGCGCTCATGCCGCCATCGACCCGGATCACCGTGCGGGCCTCGGCCCAGGCGGTGCCAAGGTCCGCGAACATCGCGTCCAGCAGGTCGCGGGTCTGGTAGCCGACACATTCCAGCACCGCGCGCGCCAGTTCCTTGCGCGTCGTGCCGCGCGTCATACCGGACAACAGCGCGCGGGCATCGCTGTCCCAGTGCGGCGCGCCCAGACCGACGAAGGCCGGGACCATGTAAACGTCCTGCGCCGGATCGGCTTCGGCGGCCAGCGCGCCGGTTTCGGCGGCGGAGGCGATCAGACCGATACCGTCGCGCAGCCATTGCACCGCCGCGCCGGCGACGAAAATGGACCCTTCCAGTGCATAGGTGCGCTGGCCGTCGAACTGGTAGGCGATGGTGGTGAGCAGGCGGTGGCTGCTGGCGATGGCTTGCCGGCCGGTGTTCAACAAGGTGAAGCAGCCCGTGCCATAGGTCGATTTGACCATCCCGGGCCGGAAGCACGCCTGCCCGACCAGAGCCGCCTGCTGGTCGCCGGCGATGCCGCGCACCGCGATCGGGGCGCCAAACTGTTCGGTGATCGTTTCGCCGAACATGCCGGCGGTGTCGCGGACGTCCGGCAGCATCGACGCCGGGATGTCGAACAGCTTCAGCAGCTCGTCATCCCAGGCGCCGCGATGGATGTCGAACAGTAACGTACGCGACGCGTTGGTGGCGTCGGTCGCGTGAACCGCGCCACCGGTCAGCCGCCAAAGCAGAAAACTATCGACAGTCCCGAACGCGAGGTCCCCTGCCCTCGCCGCCGCTCGGGCGCCTTCGACGGTGTCCAGCAGCCAGGCGATCTTGGTCGCCGAGAAGTACGGATCGAGGCGAAGACCGGTGCGCGCGGCGATCAGGTTGCCGTGACCAGCCTTGTCGAGGCATTCGCAGACGTCAGCGGTGCGCCTGTCCTGCCAGACGATGGCATTGTAGATCGGCCGCCCGGTGCGGCGATCCCAGACCACGACGGTTTCCCGTTGGTTGGTGATGCCCAGCGCCGCGATGTCGGCGGCTGCGAGGCCAGCGTTCGCCATGGCTTGCCGAGCGGTGGCGAGAGCGCTGGTCCAGATTTCTTCCGGGTCGTGCTCGACCCAGCCAGGGCGCGGGTAGATCTGCGCGATTTCCCGCTGAGCGGTCGCCACGGGTGTAACCGAGGCATCGAACACGATACTTCGTGTCGAGGTCGTGCCCTGGTCGATGACGAGGATGTGCCGCGCCATGGTGTCGGTTCCTTCGTTACGCATCGGCGATCACCGTCGGGTGGCCGGCCCGGAGGCCGGCCAGGAGACGGTGAGGGAATCAGGCCTTTTTCGGCGGAGGTGCTGCGGCCCAGGTCTTCAGTAGTTCGTCGTAATCGATCGTCTCGCCCTTCGGCTTCTCGTTCGGCAGCTTGCGCTGGGGTGCCAGATTGCCGTCCTTGACCGCCTGCTCATACCAATATTCGGCGCTTTTCTCGGGGTTCATCTTGGGTCCAAGCGCCCCTTGCGCTCCCGACTTCTCCAGCCGTGTCATGATCGCGTCCTGATCGCGGGCCAGACCGTCCATGGCCTGCTGGGGTGTTGCCTCGCCCGAGATCGCCTTCGACACGTTCTGCCACCACACCTGTGCCAGCTTGCCGTATTCCGGTACGTTGACGCCGGTCGGGGTCCACAGCTTCCTGGCTGGGCTACGATAGAACTCGACCAGCCCGCCGACCTTCGGCGCAAGCTTGGTCATCGCGTCGGACCAAATGTCACTTTCGCGGATCACATGCAGCGAGGTGACCGACTTCTTCAGCGTCACGGTCTTGGATACGCAGAACTGGGCATACAGCCAGCCGGCCTTCACACGCTCCATCGGGGCGTATTTCAGCATCGTCCAGCAGCCGACGTCCTGATACCCCAACTTCATGCCTTCCTTCCAATAAGCCCCATGCGGCGAAGGTGCCATGCGCCATTTCGGGGTGCCGTCGGCGTTCATCACCGGCAGCTTCGGGTCGGACAGAGCATGCGTGAACGCGCTGTACCAGAAAATCTGCTGCGCGATATGGCCCTGGCCCGGCACCGCGCCGGCTTCCAGGAAGTCCATGCCGGCCGCTTCCGGCGGCGCATACTTCTTCAGCCACTCGACGAACTTCGTCGTTGCGTAAACGGCGGCCGGTCCGTTGGCATCGCCGCCGCGGGTGATGGAGGATCCGACGGGAACGCCGTTTTCCATACGGATGCCCCATTCGTCCACCGGTTTGCCGTTCGGCAGGCCACGGTCGCCGGACCCCGCCATCGACAGCCACGCATCGGTGAAGCGCCAGCCCAGCGACGGGTCCTTCTTGCCGTAGTCCATGTGACCATAGACGCGGACGCCGTCGATTTCCTTGACATGGTTGGTGAAGAAATCGGCGATGTCCTCATAAGCCGACCAGTTCACCGGAACGCCAAGCTCATAGCCGTATTTCTGCTTGAACTGAGCCTTCAGTTCCGGCTTCTGGAACCAGTCATAGCGGAACCAGTAAAGGTTCGCGAACTGCTGGTCGGGAAGCTGATACAGCTTGCCTTCGAACGTCGCGAAATCCAGGCCGATGAAGTCCTTCAGATCCAGGTTCGGGTTGGTGATCTCCTTGGCGTCTCCGGCCATGAAGTCGGTCAGGTTGCCGCCGACGATGTCCTTGTAGCGAGGATGCGTGCCGATGAAGTCGGAGTCGTTCATCCAGAAGTCGTAGATCGGCTTGCCGGATTGAATCTCGACCTCGATCTTATCGACCAGAAGGCCCTCATCCATCATCTCGTGGTTGACCTGGATGCCGGTGATGTCGGCGAACGCCTTTGTCAGGGTCTTCGATTCATACTCGTGAATACTCAGGATTTCTGAAACGCAGCTAACCTTCATGCCCTTGAACGGGGTAGATGCCTTGATGAACCATTCCATCTCCGCCATCTGCTGGTCCTTGCTCAGCGTCGATGGCTGGAATTCCGAATCCACCCATTTTTTCGCGGCATCGACCTGCTGCGCATAGGATGGGGTCGAGCTCAGGATAGCGGCCGTCCCCGCCGTCGCGGCGGCTCCCTTCAATACGCTACGCCGTGTCGTCTTCATGAACGTTTCTCCCTCTTATTACCCCGAGCACCACTGCACGAGGTTCAGTCATGGTTACGCGAAGCGAAACATCGCGACCCCAAAGGCAACGGATATGGCGAGCGGGTACCAAAGGTCGCCCCCGCCAAGCCGCATCCAAAAGATAAAGATGAAGGCAGATCCCAGCAGCGTGACGAAAAACCGATCGCCACGCGTTGTCGGGAACCGCAGGATTCCCTTGCGCGGGGTCTCTGGGCGGTAGATCGCAAGTAATGTCAGGATAATCAGCGCCCCGGCGATGAGCCCGAAGAAGGCCGCTGTTTCCCAGGTCCATGCCATCCAGGCAAGCATCGCGTTACGATCCCTAGACCCGGCCAAGGGCAAAGCCCTTGGCGATATGATTGCGAACGAACCAGATCACCACCGCACCGGGCACCATGGTCAGCACGCCGGCGGCGGCGAGCAGCGACCAGTCCATGCCCGAGGCCGAATAGCTGCGCGTCATGACAGCCGCGAACGGCAAGGCGTTGGACGATGTCAGCGTGGTTGCCAGCAACTGCTCGACCCAGGAGAACATGAA
>DNXO01000034.1:247217-280656 GCA_003506895.1 Acetobacteraceae bacterium
CCCAGGAGAACATGAAGCAGAAGAAGGCGGTTACGCCGATGCCGTTGGCGATCAGCGGCAGGAACAGCTTGATGAAGAACCGCGGAAACGAGTAGCCGTCGATCGCCGCGGTCTCATCGATCTCTCGCGGCACGCCGCCGACGAAGCCCTCCAGGATCCATACCGCCAGCGGCACGTTGAACAGGCAATGCGCCAAAGCGACCGCCCACACCGTATCGAACAGACCCACCGCGTAAAACAGATTGAAGAACGGCAACGCGAATACGGCGGACGGCGCCATCAGGTTGGTGAACAACCAGAAGAACAAGTGCTTGTCGCCGATAAAGTGATACCGGTTGAAGGCATACGCCGCCGGCAGTGCCACGCTGACCGAGATGACCGTATTGATCGCCACATAACTCAGCGATACCCCGAACGCATGCACCCACGTCGGGTCCGCGAAGATCGTCCGGTATTTCTCCAGTGTCGGATGATGCGGCCATAGCGCCAGGCCGGACATGATGTCGGCGTTGGTCCGCAGGCTGAGGTTGATCAGCCAGTAAACCGGCAGCATCAGCGCCAGGAGATAGATAATCAGCGAAATCCGGGGCACGAAGATCGAGCGCATCAGGTGTCTCCCCGCCGTTCAAGCTGCGTCATGACGGTGAAGAAAATCCAGCAGGCGGTCAGAATGATGATGTAGTAAACCAACGACATCGCGGCCGCACTGCCCACATCGACCTGCCCGATGGCGATCTTCACCAGGTCGATTGACAGGAACGTGGTCGCACTGCCCGGACCGCCGCCAGTGACGACAACGGGTTCGGTGTAGATCATGAATGTCTGCATGAACCGCAGCAGCACCGCGATCACCAGCACCTTACGCAACTTCGGCAACTCGATATTCACGAACACCGCCCAGCGGCTGGCGCCATCGATGCGCGCCGCCTGGTAATAGGCATCGGGAATGGCGCGGAGCCCGGCATAGCTGAGCAGGATCACCAACGGCGTCCAGTGCCAGACATCGATGACGACGATGGTGACCCACGCCGAAACCGAATCCTGTGTCACGTTGTAAGGCAGGCCCAGCCCCGTAAGGGTCGCGCCGAACAGGCCGATGTCCTGGCGAGCGAAAATCTGCCAGATCGTGCCGACGACATTCCAGGGGATCAGCATCGGTAGCGCTGTGATCACCAGCGAGATGCCAACCGCCCAGCCCCGCCTGGGCAGGCACAGCGCGACGGCAATCCCCAGCGGGACCTCTACCGCCAGCGCGGCAAAGGAGAATGCGAACGTCCGCAGCAACGCATCGGCGAAACGTGCGCCGATTTCGGTGCTTGGGTCTAACAAATCGCGGAACCAGGAGTCGCCGTTCCAGAAGAAGTTATTCACCCCCATCGAATCTTGCAGCGAGTAGTTCACCACCGTCATCACCGGAATGATCGAACAGAACAGCACCAGCGCCAAAACCGGCAAAATGAAGATCCACGCTCGGTTATTCCAAGGCTTATCCATCATTCCGCGATCCCCTCGACACGGATGTCGTTTTGATATACCAACACATGCGCCGGATCGAAGGCCACGCCCGCGTCGGTGCCGACGCTGGCCATGCTGTCGGGCACGGTTGCCACCAGCGGAAGCCCGTCCAGACTGACATGGGCCAGTCGCTTACGGCCAAAATCATCGACGCGGCGGACCTGCACTTTAAGGCCGCCGCCGGGCGTCAGGGTCACGAAATCCGGCCGCACGCCAATCCGCACCGTCCCCGTCAAGGCCGGATAGAATGCGCCAAGCGGCACCTCACTGCCGCCAACCCGGGCACCGCGGCCATCGACAAGCGCGGGCAGGAAATTCATGCCGGGGGAGCCGATGAAATAGCCCACGAATGTGTGGTCGGGCCGTTCGAAAAGTTCCTCCGGCGTGCCGATCTGCACCGCCTGGCCTTCATTCATCACGACGACGCGGTCGGCGAACGTCAGCGCCTCGGTCTGATCGTGCGTCACATAGATCATCAGCAGATCCAGCGCCCGGTGCACCGCCTTGAGCTTCGAGCGCAGCTCCCATTTCAGGGCCGGGTCGATGACGGTCAGCGGTTCGTCGAACAGAACGGCGGAGACGTCGGAGCGCACCAAGCCGCGACCCAGGGATATCTTCTGCTTGGCATCCGCCGTCAGCCCGCGCGCCCGGCGATCAAGATCCGGCGTCAATTCCAGCATCGCCGCGATCTCCGCGACCCGGGCGGCGATGGCTGCTTTCGGCATTTTGCGGTTTCGCAAGGGAAAGGCCAGGTTCTCGGCCACGGTCATCGTGTCGTAGATCACCGGGAACTGGAATACCTGCGCGATATTGCGCTGTTCCGTGGGCAACCGCGTCACATCGCGATCGCCGAACAGCAATCGTCCTTCGGAGGGAATGATCAGCCCCGAGATGATGTTCAGCAGGGTCGTCTTGCCGCAGCCCGACGGGCCCAACAGTGCGTAAGCCATTCCCTGCTCCCAAACATGGTGCAGTGGCCGCAGCGCGTAGTCCTTCTCGGTGCGCGGGTGCCGCGTGTAGGCGTGGGCGATGCCATCGAGGGTGATTCGTGTCATGGTCGGATCGTCTGTGCCATCGCGGGAGAAGCGGCGAGGTTGCCGGATGAATCGAAGGCAAACGCGCGATTCATATCGACCGAAACCTCGGCTGGCGCGCCGGGCTGCCAGCCATGCACGCCACGCACCAGGCACACCCATGTGCCGATCCCGACATCGACGTGAACAAAGCTTTCGGTGCCGCTGAGTTCGGTGACCGCGACCACCCCCGGAAAGCCTACCGCTGACGACACACCGCAGCTTAAAGCCGCGTCGTCGCACCGAAAACCCAGCGTATAGCGGCCGTCGGGGAGGTCGTCGAGGACGCCGGCGGACGGCAACCGCCGGCCTGTCGCCGTGGTGACCGCCGTCCCGCGCTTGTCCACCGCCAGTTCGTTCAGCGGCGGGTCGGAAAACACCCGGGCAGCGGCGAGATTGGCGGGATTCCGATAAACGACGGAGGTCGGGCCATGCTGGGTCACACACCCCTGCCACACCGTCGCGGTTTCGCCACCAAGTAACAGGGCCTCGGTTGGCTCCGTCGTCGCGTAAACCAGGATCGCGTTTGTTTCCGCGAAAATCGGAGGCAACTGCTCGCGCAGTTCCTCGCGCAGCTTGTAGTCAAGATTGGCCAACGGTTCGTCCAGCAGCACAAGATCGGCGCGCTTGACCAGGGCGCGGGCAATCGCGGTTCGCTGCTGCTGGCCGCCGGACAATTGCGCCGGCATGCGTTGCAGCAACGGCTCCAGCCGCAGCAGCGCCGCCGCGTGGCGCACCCGCGCCTCGATCTCGGCCTTTGGCAACCGCGCCACCCGCAGCGGCGACGCGATATTCTCAAACACCGTCAGACTCGGATAATTAACGAACTGCTGATAGACCATGGCAACGGAGCGCTTCCGCACCGGTACGCCCGTCACGTCCTTGCCATCGAGCAGCAGCCGGCCCGTGGTCGGCTGATCCAGGCCCGCCATCAGCCGCATCATCGTCGTCTTACCGGCCAGGGTCGGACCCAGCAGCACATTCATCACCCCGCGCCGGAGCGTCAGCGACATGCCGCCGATGATCGTCGTCGCGCCGGCGCGCAGGCCGATATTCTCCAACACAAGGCTCATGGGGTGTCGGCCGGTGGGGTCATGCCGCGGCCATTCCTTCTTGCAACATCCGGCGCATCGCGTCGTCCATGACGGCGATCTGGTCCGCCGAAAGGCGCAGGCCCAACTTGGTCCGCCGCCAGACGACATCCTCGGCGGTTCGCGCCCATTCGGCGTGAATCAGGTAGCGCACTTCCGCTTCGGTCAGATCCGCCCCAAAGCAGCGGCCGAGGTCAGCGTAGCTGGTCACGCCAGCCAGGAGTTCGCGCGTTCGCGTCCCGTAGGCACGCGCCAACCGGCGCAGCATGAGGTGCGGAATGAACGGGAAGTCCGCCACGAAGCCGGCAACCAATGCATCGAAGGCGTCCACGGGGAAGTCGCCGCCTGGCAGGGCCGTCCGTCCTGTCCAACCGGCGGCCTGCCCGGCGGTCGCCGGCAGGTGCGGCTGCAACTGCGCCAGGGCGGATTCCGCCAAGCGTCGATAGGTCGTGATCTTGCCACCGAACACTGACAACAAAGGCGGTTCGTCTTGCGGTGCGTCAAGCTTCAGGACGTAGTCTCGCGTCGCCTCCTGCGCCGCCGAGGACCCGTCGTCGAACAGCGGTCGGACGCCCGAATACGACCAGACCACCCTATCCGGCGTGACTGGCCTGCGCAGATAGGCGCTGGTGGAGCGGCAGAGATAGTCGATCTCCGCCACGCTGGCCCGCACATCGCCGGGGTTGCCAGTGAAATCCAGATCGGTCGTGCCGATCAGCGTGAAGTCAGTCTCATAGGGGATAAGGAAGAAGATGCGGCCGTCCGCGTTCTGGAAAATATAGCAAAACGGCTGGTCATACAGCTTGGGGACGACGATGTGGCTGCCCTGAACCAGACGGATCGCGGCCGGTATGTTCGCCCGGATGACGGAGCTGGCGACGTCGGCCACCCAGGGGCCGGCGGCGTTGACCAGGGCCCGAGCATGGATGCCGCGCCGTTGCCCGGTGTTCTCGTCCTGGAGTGTGAGCTTCCACCGACCGTCGGCGCGTTCGGCGGAAACACAGGCGGTTCGTGTTGCGATCGTCGCACCACGTTCGGCCGCGTCGCGTGCATTCAGCACCACCAGGCGCGAATCCTCCACCCAACAGTCGGAATATTCGAAACCGCGGGTGAATTCCGGTTTCAGGACGGCGCCGGCGGGGACGTCGTGCAGTCGCAGGGTTTGCGTCGGCGGCAAGCGCTTCCTGCCGCCCAGGTGATCGTAGAGGAACAGACCCAGCCGTAACATCCAGGCAGGGCGTAGGTTGTTGTGATGCGGCAGGACGAAGCGCAACGGCCAGATGATATGGGGCGCGATACCCCACAGCACTTCTCGCTCCATCAGCGCCTCTCGCACCAGACGAAACTCGTAGTGCTCGAGATAGCGGAGCCCGCCATGGATCAGTTTGGTGGAGGCGCTGGAGGTGCCAGAAGCGAGATCAGCCCGGTCGCACAGGAACACGCGCCAACCGCGCCCGGCGGCATCGCGGGCGATGCCGCAACCGTTGATCCCGCCGCCGATGATGGCGAGGTCATAGTTCGAGCTGTCGTCCGTGGGATCCATCGGTTTGGTTCGTCGCCTCCGCGATTGTGCATTTGCACTTTTTGCTCGAATTGATCGTATCCTATTATAAAACGAAAATGCAAGCGCCCAAACGAACGTATTGCCGCGATCAATCCAGCCCCGACGGCTCGCTTCCAGACGGGTCACCCGTTTCCACCACTTCCACCTCATGGGTTCGGCAGAGGGCGGCGATAGCGGCAGACGGCAGGCGATCGGTCACCAGGACGTCGATTTCGGCCAGTGTCGCGAGGCGGGCCGGTGCGGAACGGGCGAATTTGCTGCTGTCGGTCACCAGGATCACGCGGCGCGCGTTCTCGATAATCGCGCGGGAGACGTGTACTTCCCTGATATCATAGTCGAGCAGCGTGCCGTCCTCATCGATCGCCGAAATGCCGATCACGGCGGTATCGACCCGGAACTGGCGGATCAGGTCCACGGTCGTGGCACCGACGATTCCCCCGTCGGTGGAGCGGACGCTGCCGCCGGTGATGATCACGTCGATCGAGCGGTTGCGGTATAATTCGGTCGCCACGTTCAGGTTGTTCGTGATGACCAGCAATCCCGAGCGCGCGGCGAGTGCGCGGGCGACTTCTTCGGTGGTGGTGCCGATATTGACGAACAAGGACGAATTGTCGGGGATCAACCGGGCGGCCGCCTCGCCGATCAGTCGCTTGTGCTGCTGGGCGACCAGTTTGCGGGCATCGTAGGCGAGGTTTTCCACGCTGGAGGCAACGATCGCGCCGCCATGTACGCGGGTCACAACCCGGGCGTCGCTCATTTCGTTCAGGTCGCGCCGAATGGTTTGGGGGGTGACCTCAAAATGTGTCGCCAATTCCTCGACCGTCGCGCGGCCAGCCTTGCGAAGCAGTGCCACGATTTCATTCTGGCGGCGGGAAAGATGCTGCGCGGGATCGTCCATGGGCTCAGGCATCGCGGGTCGCGATGCCGAGGTTGAAGGCGATCGATATACGCAGACCGGCCCCGCGGTAGGGCCGAACCTGATGGTACAGCCACGACGGGAACAGCAACAGCAACCCTGCCCGGGGCCGTATCGTCTCGGCGCTGCCCACGGAGTTCCCGTCCTCGCCCGCGAATTTCAGGGCCGGTGCATACATGCCGGGACCAGGACCGCGCGGATCCAGCATCTCGAATTCGCCGCCGAGCGATGGATCGTCCGCGCAACCGCCGTCCGCCACGTAGTAGGTGCCGGACCAGAACGAGCCAGGGTGGTAGTGACAGATATTACCGTCACCCGGGCCGTTGACATTGGCCCAGGCCTGGACCGTCCAGGCCGGCTGGACCGGTTTGCCATTGCGGTCGGCGGTCAGTTGTGTCGCCACGCCCTTGGCGACATCCAGAATGGTGGCGATCGGCGCCTCGCCCCACACGGCGATTTCGCGGTCGGAGTGCCAGCCGCCGGAATTGGACGCCTGAACGCCGGGTGACTGATCGCGACGTCGCAGGATAAGCCTTTCCAGTTCCGCATTCAGCCCGGCCGCGCCCGGCACTTCGACCGCGGCAACCGGCGTTGCGAACAGACCTTTCACCGCGATCTCGATGCGCGCCATGTTCGTTTTCCACCAAATTTCGAAAGCCGGGTATCGGAACCGGTTTGTCCGTGGACTGTCAATCCCTCTCAGGGGGCCGGTTCCCACGGACTTCGGGCGAAAGGGCCGACGTCGGTCATGGTAGGGGCCCGAGTAGGTCACCCCTGCGCCCCGTCGCTGGGCACGGTGCGGCTCGGCCGTCCGATCTTTTTCAGACCACCTTGCCAAGCCATCGAAAACGAATGGTGTCCCCGGCGCGATTCGAACGCACGGCCCCCAGATTAGGAATCTGGTGCTCTATCCGGCTGAGCTACGGGGACACTCACGTCGATATACCAGAAACCCGAAGCCCGCTTCAACTCACCCCCGAACCATCGGACCAAAAGAGCCCACGCCTGCGTCGCAGCCGCGACACGCCGACGGCCATAAAGCCGGGACAACGGTCCGGCTATCGACTGGTATTCCATGTTTCGCCCCCTGTTCCCCCTGTCCACCCAACACTGGACGGGCTTGAATGCACGCCATGGGGACTCGGAAAGAACCATCCCTGGCGTCGCTGTTCGCCGGCTTCGTCAGCATCGGCATGATGGCCTTCGGGGGCGGCCTGGCCGCCTGGACGCGGCGGGAGGTCGTGCAGAAACGCGGCTGGCTGGACGACAGGCAGTTCCTGTCGGGTTACGCCCTGTCGCAGCTTGTGCCCGGCGCCACCAACGTCAACCTGTCGGTCTTCATCGGCACCCAGTTGCGCGGGGCACGGGGCGCCGTCGCGTGTTTCTGCGGCCTGACCGCCCTGCCCCTGGCGATCGTTCTGATCCTGGGCGTGCTTTACCTGCACAGCCAGGGCAACGCCGGCGGGGCGGGGCTCAGTACCGCACTGGGCGGCATGGGCGCGGTGGCGATCGGCCTGAACCTCGGCACCGGCATCCGCCTCGCCCGGCGCAACATCGCCGGCCTGATCCCGGTTGCCACCACCGCCCTCGTCACGCTGTCGATCGGGGTCGCCGGCTTCTCCCTGGTGCATGTGCTTGTGGTGATGATGCCGGTCAGCCTGCTGCTGGCCTGGTTGACACGGCCGAAATGATACCAGTTCTGCTGCAATTGCTGACCCTGTTCGCCGGCCTGTCGATGCTGGCATTCGGCGGTGGCACCGGCATCATTCCGGACATGCAGCGCGCCGCCGTGGACCACTACCACTGGGTCACCGCGCACGAGTTCCTGGACATGTTCGCGATCTCCCGCGCCGCACCCGGCCCCGGGTCGCTGATCGTGGTGCTGGTCGGCCTGAAAGCCGCCGGTCTGGCCGGCGCCGCCGTGTCGTTCGTCGCGATGTTCGGTCCGTCCTGCCTGGCTGTCCACGTCATCGCGCGCTTCTGGCAAAAGGCCGCGAAGTCCGCGTGGCGTGCGGTGGTCGAGCGTGCCTTGGCCCCCGTCGCCGTCGGGCTGACCTTCGCCAGCGGCCTGTCGCTGATGCGCGGCACGGAGCACGGCTGGTTGCCTTGGGGCATCACCGCTGCCACCGCCGCCGTGTTCGCGCTGACAGAAATCAGCCCAATTCTGCTGCTGGCAGGCGGCGCCGGCGTGTTACTGGTTGTTGGACCCTAACCCCAAACCGTATACGACAACCGGAGATTGCCGAGGGTGAACGATGTCTTTTGCGTTGGGTATTGGGATCGTCACCTATAACCGGCGGCAGATTGTCAGCGATACGATCGACCGGGTGCGGGAATTCACCCGCCGGCCCGACGCTGCCTTCGTGGTCGCCGACGATGGCTCCAACGACGGGACGCTGGAGATGCTTCGGGAAAAGCAGGTTCCGGTAATCACCGGCATCAACATGGGCATCGCCTGGAATAAAAACCGCGCTCTTTTCCTGCTGTCGCAAATACTCGGATGCCAAACGGTCGTACTGCTGGAAGATGATACCCAACCCGCCAAATCGGGATGGGAGAGCCAATGGATCAGCGCCACCCAACGCTGGGGTCATGCGAACTTCGCCGCCCCGTGGATGCGGGAACACTTCGTTTCAGGGGTCGGCACCGCCGAGGATCCGGTGCGCGCCAAGGCGGTCACCGCCCAATGTTCGGCCTACTCGCGCGACGCCCTGACCTATGGCGGCTATTTCGATCCGCGCTTTCGCGGCTACGGGCATGAGCACGTCGAACACACACGGCGCCTGATCCGCGTCGGTTACGGCGGCACCGACGAGATGATCGACGGCAAGGAGCGCGTGCGGTATTTCCTGATCGGCGGCGACCTGACCGTGGTCGAAGCCAAAAGCCATCTGAACGCCGCCGAGGAACAGCGGAACCTGCAACTGGCGCGTTCGATCATGGGGCAACAGGGCTATCGCTCGCCGTGGGGCGAGGACCGCGAATTACGCCAGTTTCGTTCGGAGACCGAAAGTGCCGTCAGCGGCGGAACCGAACGCTTTCGGCTGACCCGAGCGGCAGAGGCGGCAAACCGGCAGCCAGCGCAAGGACTTTTCAAACGCCTGTTGGGGCGCGGATAGAAAATGGCCGTTCCCCCTCCCGAAGCAAGCGATCAGGAAGCGGCGCTCATCCGCTCCATGTCCGGCTTTTTCGATTCCGGCTGGTATCAACAGCGCTATCCGGACGTTGTCACCGCCCAGCAGGAACCGATCCGGCACTTCATCCACCACGGCATCCACGAACGCCGCGACCCGAACCGGTTTTTCGACAGCGCCTGGTATGTGGAACACTACCCGGACGTGAATGCCAGCGGTCAGCACCCGTTGCTGCATTACCTATCGACGGGCGCCGCGGAATTGCGCAATCCGCACCCAAGATTCGATGCCGTCTATTACGCCGCGCAGCATCCCGAAGCCGCGGGAAACCCGTTACTGTATCATATCAGGACCGGCCTCGCCCGTGGCTACCTGACGGAAAAGCCGATCCAGATCCACGACTATCTGCCATCGCGCCATCAGCCGTTTTCGCTGCCAAGGGACGTCGTTACCGATGTCGTGATTCCTGTCTATCGCGGACTAGAGGAAACTCGCCGCTGCATCGACTCCGTGCTTGCCAATACCGGCGCTCCGCTGGGGCGGATCATCGTCGTCGATGACCGGTCGCCCGATCCGGAACTGGTGGCCTGGCTCGACGAATTGCGTGAAGCCGGCAAGATCGTTTTGATCCGCAACAAGCGCAATGTCGGGTTCGTGACGTCAGTCAATCGCGGCATGGAAGCCGCCAGGGACAACGACGTTGTCCTGCTGAACAGTGACACCGAGGTGCCGGAGGACTGGTTGCCGCGGCTCGCCGCCCAGGCCTATGCCGCCCCCCGGATCGCGACCGTCTCACCATTTTCGAATAACGCAACGATCTGCGGTTATCCCGACAATACCGGTGGACCGATCGCGTTCGGTACGCCACTGGCCACCATCGACGCGGTTTGCCGGCAGGTGAATGCCGGCCGCTGGGTGGCCGTTCCCACCACCGTCGGTTTCTGCATGTACATCCGGCGGGCGGCGCTGCGCGAGGTCGGCCGGTTCGACGCGGCGCGCTTTACCGTCGGGTACGGCGAGGAAAACGATTTCTGCCTTCGCGCCTCCGAACGTGGCTGGGAACACCGGCTCGCAGCGGACACATTCGTCTACCACAAAGGCTCGGTCAGCTTCGGCGCCAAGGCGGTTCGGCTGGCGGCCCGCGCGATGGACCTGATCCAGGAGCGTAACCCGGACTACGCGGCAACCGTGGCCCGATACGTCGCGCTGGACGACATCGCACCGTATCGTTTCGCCGTCACCGCCGGGCTGCTAAACCGGCCGAACCTGCCGGTGATCCTGATGATTTCGCACAATATGGGGGGCGGGGTCCGGCATCATATCGATAGGCTGGTGGAGCGCTTTCGCGACACGGCCCGCGTTCTGCTGCTGGAGGCCACGGACCGGGGCGCCGCCCTCTCGGTCCCAGCGCTCCCCGAACACCCGGTGCTGGCGCTCCCGGCGGAGCGGATCGAGGATCTGACCCTGATGCTGCGGTCAATGAACGTCGCGCGGGTTCATATCCACCACCTCGTTGGCATGGATATGGATATCCGCGACCTGATCCATCGCCTCGGTCTGCCGTTCGACGTGACGGTCCACGATTATTACGCGATTTGTCCGCAGACCAACCTCTTGCCCTGGCCCGGCGGTCTTTACTGTGGCGAACCGGATATCGCCGCGTGCAACGGCTGCATCGCCGCCCGGCCGTCGCATGGCGCCCGCGATATCCTGACCTGGCGCGCCGATAGCGCCTGGCAGTTCAACGAGGCCGACCGCGTGCTGTGTCCCAGCGCGGACACGCTCGCGCGGCTCCAGCGGTACGGCCTGGAGGCAAGGGCGGTTCTGGCGCCGCACGAGCCGGTTCCCGCGACATCGTGGCCGTCGCGGGTCCAGCCAATGCGAGGGGAGAAACTGCGGATCGCGGTCCTGGGCGTGCTGGCGGATCACAAGGGCGCCCGTACGGTGGCATCCATCGCGGAAATCGCCGACCCGAAGTCGGTGGAAATCCACCTGATCGGCCACACGGAAGATAATTTCCCAAAGCAGGCGCTGAAGCGGCTGCGGATCACCGGAGAATACGACGACGCCGACCTGCCGAAACTGATCGCCAGGATCGCGCCCAACGTGATCTGGTTCCCCCCCGCGTGGCCCGAGACGTTCAGCTACACGCTCAGCGCCGCGATCGCCTCGGGGCTGCCGATCGTGGCAACCCGCATTGGTGCGTTTCCCGAACGGCTTGACGGACGGCCATTGACCTGGCTGGCGGACGAGAACGCCTCCCCCGCCGACTGGCTCGCGTTTTTCCAGAATGTTCGCGACGAGCTGAGCCATACGGTGCAAGCGGCACCTGCACCGGTCCGAGCGGCCGTCGGGGATTTCTATGACACGGAGTATCTTCGACCGGCCACCCTGCCATCGCCCCTGCCGATCCGGCTGCGCGGGACGCCGTCGCAACCCACGATCGCGTTGATGCCGGAACGGTACGACATTGGCTCACCCACACCCTGTGCCTACATCCGGCTGCTACAGCCACTCGACCATCCCGTCAGCGGCGGCGGCGCGCGCATCGTCATGACCGACGAGAAATCGGTTTTCCACTACGATACCGATATTATCATCACGCAGCGTCATGCGCTGCCCGACATGGCAACCGCCGACGCGCTGATCGCCCATGCGAAGCGGACCGGGGCCGCCCTGATCTACGATCTTGACGACGACCTGATCGGTATTCCGGCGAACCATCCGGATGCCGCCGTGCTGCGGCCCCAAGCCCGGATCGTGCGCCGCATGCTGGAAAAGGCCGATACCGTCTGGCTGTCCACCGAACGCCTGAAACAAAGCATGGCCTCGATCCGGCCCGATGCGCTGGTGATCGAGAACCGGCTGGACGAGCGTATCTGGACCGGGGCGGAGCCATCGCAAACCTTCCGCGACGACCCCATCCGCATCCTGTGCATGGGCACCAATACCCACAACCGGGACTTCGCGCTGATCGAGCCGGCCCTTGCTCGGTTGAAAGAGGCGTATGGCGACCGGGTGGCGATCGACGTTCTGGGGATGACCGCCGCCCCTGACATCGCGCCGGGGCTGAACCGGATCGGCCCGCCGATTCAGGCCAGCCGGTCCTACCCCGGCTTCGTCAACTGGCTGACCGCGGCGCAGCCGCGCTGGCACATCGGCCTGGCGCCGCTGATCGACACGCCGTTCAACCACAGCAAATCGCCGATCAAGACGATGGACTACGCCGCGTTGGGCATAGCCATGCTGGCGTCCGACGTGCCGGTTTACCAAGGCTCGCTGGCCGATGGGATCGCGGGTCAACTGGTCGCGAACGATCCGCGCGCCTGGTACGTCGCGCTGGATTGGCTGGTGCGCGATCAACCGCTGCGCCGAGCGTTCGCGGGCCGGGCGCGCGAGGCGTTCTTGAGCAAGGCGACGCTGGCCAGCGATCCGTCGCCAAGGCGGGACTCCTGGAGCCGCCTGCTGGGTGCCTTGCCCGGCACAGCCTTGCGGGATGGCGCGCCCTCCTTAACTATACAGCATGATCAATCTCACCCCGCTACCCCAAAGAGGCGTCATCGCGGTCGAGGGTGAAGACCGTGTCGCGTTCTTGCAGGGCCTGGTGTCAAACGATGTCGAGGCCGCTGTGCCGGGCCGTGCGGTCTGGGCCGCGCTGCTGACGCCGCAAGGGAAATGGCTGGCGGATTTCTTTATCTTCGCCGACGCGGACCGGCTGCTGCTGGATTGCGAGAGCGAACAGATCCCGATGCTGCTGCAACGCATGGCGCGTTACCGCCTGCGGATGAAGGTCAGTCTGCGAGCGGAACCAGACCTGTTCGTCAGTGTCGCCTGGGGCGGCCGCCTGGACTCGGCTGGGATCGTGGCGCCCGACCCAAGGCTGCCTGATTTCGCGTGGCGCGTTCTGGCCAGCGCCGCGCTTGCCGCGAACGCAACGCCCGAGGACTGGGACCTGTACAGGCTTCAGGCCGGGCTGCCGGATGGGTCGAAGGACATGGAAGCCGATCGCAGCGTCCTGCTGGAAGCCGGCTTCGACGAACTGGCCGGCGTATCGTGGACCAAGGGCTGCTACATGGGCCAGGAACTGACCGCACGAACGAAGTACCGGGGGTTGGTTAAACGCCGCCTGGTACCGGTCGGTGTGGATGGCCCGTTGCCCGCATCAGGCACTCCGGTCCTAAAAGATGGCGTCGAAGTCGGCACGATGCGCTCCGGCCGCGAAGGTATCGGCCTGGCATCGTTGCGACTGGATGCGATCGGCGCCGATCTTCGATGCGGGGAAGCCGCGTTGGTGGCAAGGGTTCCGACGTGGTTGCAGTTGCGCGATATGGCCAACGCGAGTGCCACATCGGCCGGGTGAGCCTGGCCGACTTGACCTGCACGACAACCCGCTAATCCATCGCCGCGTGCGCCTCCACCGGCGCCGCCGAGTTCAACTTCGGGCGCCTTAGCAAGAACAGCAGCAACAGCGACGGCAATGTGGTGAAAATCATCATCCAGTAGTCGTCGATGTAGGCCGTTATCTGCGCCTGCTGATTGACGACGTGATCCATCAGTGCCGCCCCATGAGGATGCGTCGGGTTCCACATCTTGCTCACCGCCCCGCCGCCTTGCAGCGCTCGGTTGAACGGCGTCACCGCGGCACCGATCGACTCATGCAACACCTGCGTGTTGCGGGCCAGCAGCGCGGACGTTACCGACACGCCGACCGCGGCACCAATGTTCCGCAACAGGCTGAACAACGAGGCACCATCGGTGCGGTATTGGGGCGGCAAGGTCGCGAACGCCAGCACCTGCAACGGCAGGAACACGAACCCAAGCCCCGCGCCCTGGATGATGATCGTGGTGATGATGGTGAATTGCGAGACATCCGGCGTCCAACGGGTCATTTCCCACATCGACCAAGCCAGGGCCAGCACGCCGAAAGCGATGATTTTGCGCGGGTCCAACCGGTTCGTCAGCCGCCCGCCGGTCATCATCGCCGCCATCGTGCCGATGCCGCGCGGAGCCATGATCAGGCCGGCCGCCTCCACCGGGTAATTCGCCAGATTCTGGAGCCACGGCGCCATCAACGACGAACTGGACACCAGGATCGTGCCGGTGGTGAACATCAACAGCAGGCCGCCGGTGAAATTCCGGTCCTTGAACAGGATCGGCGGAATGAACGGCTTCTTCGCCGTGATCATGTGGGCGACGAACAGATAGACGCCAAGGCAACCCAAGACGGCCTCGGTGATGATCTCGCCCGAGGAAAACCAATCTTGATTCTGACCGCGATCCAACATCATTTGCAGGCCGCCGATGCCAAGCGATAACACGCCGAAGCCGATCCAGTCGAACCGCAGATTGAAATTGCCGAACGACCGCGGCATGAAAAACAGCAGACCCAAGGTGCAAAGAATGCCAAACGGCAGGTTGATGTAGAACACGTAGCGCCAGTTGTACATCTCGGTCAGGTAACCACCCAGGGTCGGCCCCAGGATCGGCCCGACCATGACCCCAACGCCCCAGATCGCCATCGCCTTGCCGCGCTGCTCCGCCGGGTAAATATCCATCATGGTGGACTGCGACAGCGGCACCAGCGCCGCGCCGAACACCCCCTGCAACAGCCGGAACGTCACCATCTGCGGCAACGACTGCGCGGCGCCACACATCATGGATGTGACGGTGAAGCCGACCAGGCAGGTGATAAACAGGTATTTGCGACCAAACCGAGAAGCCAGCCATCCCACCGGCGCGGTCATGATCGCGGCGGCGGTGATGTAAGAGGTCAGGACCCAGGTGATCTCGTCATAGGTCGCCGACAGGCTGCCCTGCATATAGGGCAGCGCCACGTTCGCGATCGTCTGGTCCAGCGCCTGCATCAGCGTCGCACCCACGGTGCAAAGCGTGATGATCATGCGGTGCGGGACTCGTTCCTGCGTAGGAGAGGCCAACTGTGAGTGTACCTTGCTTTTGAACATCGGCGCGGCTGTTGAACATCCGCGCGGACGCCCCGCCATGAGCTTAGACAACAGGCCGCGCCGTGACGCATCGTGCCTAAAGCGCGATCCGCGCGAGAGGATACCGCGCTAGAACAGGTCGCGCCACGACCGCTGATGCCCGGTATCGATATCCGCGATCACGCTCATGCCCGCGCGCAGTTCCGGATCGCCATTCTTGTGCTCGACCTTGATGCGAACCGGGATGCGCTGCACGACCTTGACCCAGTTGCCCGAGGTGTTCTGCGCCGGCAGCACCGAGAACTCCGATCCGCTGTTCGGCGCGATGGCTTCGACCTGGGCCTTCCAGGTCCGGCCCGGATAGGTGTCCACCGTGACATCCACCGAATCGCCCGGCTTCACATGCGTCAGCTCGGTTTCCTTCGGATTGGCCTCGATCCAGACATTGTCCGTGGAAACCAGCCCGAACGCGGCGGTGGCAGCGGCCAGATACATGCCGGGCTGCACCGTCTCCACCTGCGTCACGATTCCGCCGAACGGCGCATAAATCACGGTATCATCCAACTGCCGCTTGGCCTCATCGACACGGGCCTGTGCCTGCAGATAGTCGGCCATGGTGCGGACATCGACCTCGGGGTCGCCGCCCAGACGAGCCAGTTGCACGGCGGCGGTTACCTTCAACGCCTCAACCGCCTGCTTGTCGGCCATCAACTGAAAGCGGGCATTGTCGTAATCAGCCCGCGTCACGCCGCCGGATTTGACCAGGTTGGCAAACCGGTCATAGTTCGCCTGATCTGCATCCGCCTGCGCCTGTTTCACCTGGACGTCACGCAACATCCGCTTGTAGTCCAGTTTCATCGCATTCAGCGTCGAGACGACACCATCGCGGTTCGCGGTCGCGCCGGCCAGCGCGATCTCAAATGCCCGGGGATCCAGCCGAAGCAGCACATCCCCAGTCTTCACCCGCTGACCTTCATGCACCGGCACCGAAGCCACGATGCCCGACACGTCGGTCGAGATCACTTCCTTCGCCGCCCGCACATAGGCGTCGTCGATCGACACCACCCGTCCACCGGTCAGCCAGTAATACCCGGCGCCGACGATCACCACAGCGATGCCGCCCAGCATCAGGATCGGGCGCAACGCCCCGCGTCCGACGCGGCGGCGCGCGGAGGCTTCGGTCACCCGGTCGGACACCCGCGGACCGGGTTCCGAGATTGTTGCCTGAGACATCAGACGGCCTCCCGCGTTTCGGTCACGATGGGATCGGGGCCCCGGCGGGATGTGTGGGCCTCTTGAGTCAGGGTCGCTTTCATCCGCATCAATGCCTCAGTCATGATTTCGATAGAATTTTCGTCGATGCCCTCGGTGACGATCCGGGTCATGTCGGCGCGGTGGTCGTCAATCTCGAGCAGCACATCGCGGGCCGGTGGAAGCAGATGCAGCCGCCAGATACGCCGGTCGCGCGGATCCGGCCGGCGTTCGACCATCCCGCGCGCTTCCAACCGATCGATCAGCCGCGCGACGGTGATCGGCTCGACTTCCAGGATTTCGGAAAGTTCCTTTTGGGAGATGCCCGGCTGGCGTTCCAGCCAGATCAGAATCGCCCACTGCGCCCGCGTCATGCCATGCAGCCGAGCACGCTTGTCCGCATCGACGCGGAGCAGGCGGGCAACGTCGTGCAGCAGGAACAGCAGATCGCGATGAAACTCGTCCAATGACGCTTCCTTCTGGAAGGGCTGATCATAAGCCGCGTTATCATATAGAAGCCAGTACGGTTGCCATGCACGGCACGCAATCCCGCTACCCGCCGATACGGTTGGCCCAGACGGCTGGCCAAGCGGCCCGACCGGTGCCAATGTTTCGCCTGCACAAGAGGACGTCGGCATGGGTGCATGGATCGCGGTCGCGGTTGGCGGGGCTATCGGCAGCGTGGGACGTTTTTGGCTGGCGGGCGCGATGGCGGCGCTGACGGGGCCTCGCTTTCCCTGGGGCACGCTGCTGATCAACATAGTCGGCTCCTTCGTCATCGGACTTGTCGCCGGCATCACCCTGCCCCCCGCACGCGTCGGCATGTCTCCCGACCTTCGGATCTTCCTGATGACGGGGATCTGCGGTGGCTTCACCACCTTCTCGGCGTTCAGCCTGCAAACCCTGGAACTGATACAGGGCGGCGATGTCGTGGCCGCCTTGGGCTACGCGATCGGGTCGGTCGCGCTGTGCGTGATCGCCACCTATGCCGCCTGGGCGCTGGGGCAGCCCTGAGCGCCCTGTCATTTCATCGCTGTCGTTGCGAGGAACAAAGCGACGCGGCACTCTGATCCACACGCCACAGACCGCACCGCCCCCTTAGGAGACAGCATGGACCTGGTTATCCGCAATGTCAGCGTTTTCGGTAATTCGCCCGTCGATATCGGCATCCAGGCCGGCAAGATCGTCGCCATCGGACCCAACCTGACGACCGACGCCCCGGTCTATGATGCCGCCGGCCGCCTCGCCTGCCCCGGACTGGTCGAAACCCACATCCACCTGGACAAGACCCGCATCATCGACCGCTGCCCGCCGGAAGACGGCCGCAATGCCAACGCCGTCCCCCGTGTCGCCGCGGTCAAGGCCACCTTCACCGCGGAAGACGTCTATCGCCGCGCCAGCACCACGCTGGAAAACTGCATCAAACACGGCACCAACCGGATGCGCACCCACGTCGAACTCGACGCCGGCGTGGAGATGCGCAGCTTCGATGCGCTGGAGAAACTGCGCCGCGACTACGCCTGGGCCATCGACATCGAACTGTGCGTGTTCCCGCAAGAGGGCCTGACCAACAACAAACGCTCCGACGAGCTACTGGTCGAGGCATTGAAGCGCGGTGCTCGGGTCATCGGCGCGGCCCCCAACTACGACCCCGACAAAGCCGGCCAGATTCATCGGATTTTCGATCTGGCACGCGAATATGACGCCGATATCGACATGCATCTCGATTCCGGCAACAGCCCGGCCGACATGGATATCCATTTGGTTTGCGAACTGACGAAGAAATACGGTCTCGGTGGGCGCGTCGCGGTGGGACACGGCTGCAAATACTCGACCCTGCCACCGCCGGATCTGCGCAAACTGGCGGCCGAGATCGCCGATGCCGGCGTGGCGGTGACCGTGCTGCCGGCGACGGATCTGTACATGATGGGCCGCAACCAGGACCACAGCGTGCAGCGCGGCGTGGCCGATGCGAATGTTCTGGTGGAGAACGGGGTGAACTGCTCGATCTCCAGCAACAACATCCTCAACCCGTTCACGCCGCTGGGCGACGGCAACCTGATCCGCATCGCGAACATGCAGGCCAACGTCTGCCAGATCGGCGAGGCGCAGCGGCTACGGGAATGCTTCCACATGCTGACCAGCCGGTCGGCGAAGCTGATGAACCTGAAGAACTACGGGATCGCCGTCGGCAACCCGGCCGACATCGTGATCTTCGACGCTGCCACGCCCGAGGAAGCCATCGCCGAAGTGAAGGCCCCGTTGGCCGCGTTCAAGAACGGAATCCGCACTGTCACGCGGCCCAGGGCGGAGTTGCACCGGCCATGAAACTATCCGACATCGCCCAGGTCATCCGCAGCAAGAATGCCGGGCCAAGACGGCTGACCCTGGACATCATGTTCGGATCGGATACGGACTATAACCGCGTGGCCCAGTCACCGGCGCTTGGCGCCGAAAACATCGGCCGGCTCTACCGCGTTCCCGCGGATCAGGTGACCATCATCCCCTACCCCGTCGGCCGAGCGATCAAGATCGTCATGCCACGAACGATCATGGCCGGCGACCCGGGGGACTACGACGTTTACGGCGCGCAACAACACGCGCCCCTGCTGGGGATCGAGATATGAGGGCAGCCCTGACGATCGGAGCCATCACACCATGAGCGCCTCCGGCCGCGTCATCGCCGAATTCCGCCGATCCCCCCGCCCGATCCGCCTGCTCGGTGCCTCCGGGCAGCTCGGTTACGGCATCCCCGCCGCCTCGTTCAAAGGCGGCATCGAGCGCAAGCCCGACCTGATCGGCTGCGACATGGGATCGATCGACATCGGCCCCACCTACCTGGGCAAGGGGGAGATGGCCACCTCGCCCGAATCCACCCGCCGCGACCTCCGCCGTGTGTTGACCGCCGCGCGAGCGCTGGATGTTCCGTTGGTGATCGGGTCCGCCGGGTCCGCCGGCGCCGGACCGCATCTGGACGCCACACTGGCAATGATCCGCGACATTGCCCGCACCGACGGGCTGCGGTTCCGCATGGCGGTGATGCGCGCTGACATCCCCCGCCCCGCCCTGCTGGACGCCGTCCGCACCGGCAAAGTCACCAGCTTCGACAGCATGCCGGCGTTGACCGAGGCCGATGTGACCGATGCCGCCCACATCGTCGGGCAGATGGGCATGGGGCCATTCCGCGCTGCGTTGGAAGCCGATGTGGACGTGGTCATCGCCGGCCGCGCCTGCGACACCGCGATCTTCGCCTCGCTGCCCGCGCTTCTGGGGTTCCCGGTCGGCCTTGCGATGCACATGGCCAAGATCATCGAATGTGGTTCGCTGTGCTGCGTGCCAGGCGGCCGCGACCCGATCCTGGCGGAACTGGACCACGACGGATTCACCCTGGAAAGCATGAATCCCGAACGGCGGGCGACGCCGACGTCGGTCGCGGCACACAGCCTGTATGAACAGTCCGATCCGTTCACCATGCAGGAACCGGACGGCACGCTGGACCTGACCCACGCGCGTTACGAGGCTGTTGACGACCGCCGCGCCCGGGTCAGCGGCGGCACCTGGCGCGATACATCGGCGCCGACGATCAAACTGGAAGGGGCGACCAAGGTCGGTGAGCGCGCCGTGCTGTTGTGCGGGTCGGCCGATCCCCGCTTCATCGAACAATGCAAGTCCCTGCTGCCGAAAGTCGCCGATCTGGTGCAAAGCCTGGTCTGCGAGGACCAGCCGCTGGACTACACGCTACGCTTCCGCGTGTACGGCATCGACGGCGTTCGCATGGTGGCACCCGAGAACGAAGCCCCGCCCGGCGAGGTTTTCATCATGGGCGAGTGCATCGCGCCCAGCCGCGAGCGCGCATCTGAAGTCGTGCGAACCTGCAAGCAGTTCCTGCTGCATTTCGGCTATCCTGGCCGGCTGTCCACCGCCGGGAACATCGCGTTTCCGTTCACGCCGCCGGAGGTGTCCCTGGGTCCGGCCTACCGTTTCAACGTCTATCACCTGCTGCATGTGGACGACGCGGACGCATTATTCCCGGTGGAAATCGAAACGGTCTGACACCAGCCAGCGGTGATGACGAGAAAGTCGGCATCACCGCTGGCTGTTATGAGTGTCCGTCACCCCTTGATCGGTGGCTCCCCAATCTCCGCTCGGCAATCATTGATGATTTGCAACACACGGTCGCGGTACGGCCGGTATTGCACACCGAACTCCCGCACCAGGCGCGAATTATCGATCATCCAGTTGCCCGAGGACTCCCGCCCGCCCGTTTCTTTATCGAACGAAATTTTCGCATCCGGCAAGTACCCCCGCACGATCGCCGCGATCTCCTTCAGCGAAATCGGCTGGCCGCCTGAGTTATAGATCGCATGCGCCGGCTTGTCGGCCATCAGTACCCGCACGAAGACCTCGGCAATATCGTCCACATGGATCGGGCACCGCATCGCGTCGGCGAACGGAAGCGAAATCGCCTCCCCGCGCGCCGGCCGCGTGATCAGATTCACATGGTCCACAGAGCCGCGGACCTTGTCCGGACCGGTCACGTTCGCCGGGCGGATACCGGTGATCGTCATGCCGTGCTTGTCGATATAATCCTTGGCCTGGAACTCGTTGAACGCCTTGTGGGCACCATACTGCACCACGGCGTGCTTATAGTCGTCCTCGGTCACCGGGCGTTCGCCGTAATGGCTTTGCTCGCCGTTCACCGCCAGTGAACTGGCGTAAACCGTGTGCTTCACGCCCAGGATGCGCGCGGCTTCGAAGCAGTTGTCCATGCCGACGATGTTCAGCTTGGTTGCGCGATGCGGCGGCAGGTCCTGCCCAAGGTTATAGGACAGATTGATCACCCGCTCCGCCTTCGATGCCTCCATATTGGAGATCACATCGTCGAACTGCGTCACGTCGCCACGCACGACCGAAACCTTGTCGCCCAACCCGGCCAATGCCGGCGCGTTCGGGTTTATGTCCATGCAGACGACGGATTCGCCGCGCGCGACCAGCATCGGAATGACCCGGATACCGATGAACCCGGTGCCGCCGATAACAAAAATAGCCATTGCCGTTTCTCCCTTCCCGCGGGTCCCGCCCGCTTCAGGTCAGGATCGGACGAAGCCGCCGGGGAGGCAAGAGCGCCGCGCTCCCCGGAGGCGGGTTCGGCGTTACTTCACCTGCACAAACCGATACGGGAAGAAATTATCCGCCGGCTGTGCCAGTTCGATGTTCTTCTTCGCCGCCCAAACGATGACCTGCTGATGCAGCGGGATCGTTGCCACGTCCTTCTGAAGAATTTCGATCGACTGGTGGATCATGTCGTTTCGTTTGGCCTGATCCGTCTCCACCCCGATCTTGTCGATCAGCGTATCCAGCGCCGCATTGGAATAGCCGCCATCATTCACCTCGCCCCGTTTGCCGTTTCGGGTCCCTAACAGGGTGTACAACACGTTGTGAGCGTCGTAGGTCGCCGGCGTCCAGCCCAACATGTAGAAATCGGTGTCGAAGTTCGGTGCGTTGATCTTGTTGAAGTACTTCGACTTCGTTTGCGCGTTCAAGTCGATCTTCACCCCGACACGCGCCAGCATGGAAACGATCGCGGTGCAGATCTGTTCATCCATCACGTAACGGTCGTTCGGGCAGTCCATGGCCAGCCGGAATCCGTTCGGATATCCAGCTTCCGCCAACAACTGCTTGGACTTCGCCGCATCCGGCTTCGGATGCACATCCAACGCCGCGTCATAGCCGTTGACGCCCGGTCCCCACATCTCCCCGGTCGGATGCCCCAGACCCAGCATCACCCGGCTGGTGATCGCATTTTCATCGATCGCGAGTTGCATCGCCTGCCGCACCCGCACATCCCGCAGCGGGTTCTTCCCCTTCACGTCAGAGCTCGGCAGCTCCTCACGGGTCGTATTGAAGGCAAGGAAGATGGTCCGCAATTCCGGCGTTTGCAGCAGCTTCAACTCCGGCGTCTGCTTGATCCGAGCCATGTCCTGCGGCGGGACGCTGTAGATCATATCGACTTCGCCCGACAGCAAAGCCGCCACCCGCGTCGGAGCGGAGGAGATCACGTCGAACTCCACCTGATCCAGATTGTGTTCCGGCTTGTCCCACCACAGCGTGTTCTTCTCCAGAACCGTCTTACGATCCGGCTCCCGTGAAACCAGCTTGAACGGGCCGGTCCCCATCGCGTTATGCAGCGCGTAATTATCTTCCTTGCCGATGATCACCGGTTCCGAAGCATTGTGCGCCTCACACCAGGCCTTCGACATGATCAGCAGATTAGTCTGTTCCTGCAGAAAGATCGGGTCCGGGACGAAGGTTTCAAACTCAACCGTCAGGTCGTCGATCTTGCGCGCTTCCTTCACCGGCGACAGCGGCGCCCGCATCGAGGAATTGGGCGCCTGGATCCGTTTCAGGGTGAACACCACGTCGTCGGCCGAGAACGGCGAACCGTCCTGCCATTTCACGCCGGGACGCAAATGAAAGCGCCACACCGTCGGTGACGTCTGCTCCCACGAGGTCGCCAGCGCGGGTTCCAGACCCAGCGTCCGATTCCGGCGAACCAGCGGCTCATAGATGTTGGAAAGGAAACTAAGCTGCACCGTCTCTTGCCGGGTGGCCGGGTCCATTGCATTGACGTCGCCGTCATTCGCCCAGCGGAAATTTGCGGCGCTGGCGGGTGTGGCGGCAAGCGCGGCCAGCAAGGCCAGCGCGGTTAACGGGATACGCGGCATACGGATTTGCTCCTGGTGTTCTTGTTAGCTTAACCCAACCTGGCAAAACTAACGATAACCGCAGAGTCTGAACAGAGAGAGTGTGCAAATGCAAATCGATCCAGGGGCCGATATCCTGGGCTTGGTGGACGTCCAGCCGACCTTCATGCCCGGGGGCGAGCTGCCGGTCGCCGGCGGCGATGCGATCATTCCCATCATCAACAATCTGCTCACGCGCTTCGACCACGCGTTCGCGACGCAAGACTGGCACCCGGCGGGTCACGCGTCGTTCGCCAGCGCGCATCCGAACAAGCAACCCTACGACACGATCGGAATGCCTTACGGCCCGCAGATTCTCTGGCCCGACCACGCGATCGCCGGCACACCGAACGCCGCTATCCATCCGTCGATCGACCAGCATCGCATCGAGGCGATCATCCGCAAGGGATTTCATGCGGCGTTGGACAGCTACTCGGCGTTCTTCGAGAACGATCGCAAGACGCCGACCGGCCTGGAGGGATGGCTGCGCCAACGCGGCTTCTCCCGGCTGTTCCTGTGCGGTCTCGCCACCGACTTCTGTGTGGCCTGGTCCGCCGAGGATGCCGCGCGGCTGGGCTTCGCGGTCACGATCATCGAAGATGCCTGCCGGGGAATCGGTTTGCCGGAGCCGAACGGCCGAACCACGATCGACACCGCGCGAGAGCGGCTGGTGGCGATGGGCGTGGCGTTTGTAAATAGCCAAGACTTCTAGCGGCGACCTTGACCATGCTTCGCTTCCTTGCGGCGGGCTTGCTGCTCGCCGCCCTACCCGCCCGGGCATCGCCCGACCTCACCGGCCTGTGGCTGACCCGGGACCACGACGGGATCATCGCCGTCACACGCTGCGACGGTGGCCTGTGCGCCGAGATCGCGGGGGTCATCCTCGACCATCCCGACGATCCGACACCGACGGACTACCGCGGTGTCTCCCAATGCCATTTGCGGTTGATCGCGGATGCCAAACCGATCGAGGCCAATCTCTGGAAAGGCCACATCCTCGACCCACGCAACGGCAGCGTGTACGGTGTCGAACTGCATCAGGATCCCGACGGCAATCTCGCCCTCCGCGGCTTCCTCGCCATCCCGCTGTTGGGCGAAACCCAGACCTGGACCCGCTACATCGGCACGGTTCCGAATGATTGCCGCCTGCGCGCGCCCTTGCCCTCGGACACCAAAACCGCACAATACCCAAGCGCCGAAAAGGATCCCAACCGATGAAGATGAAAGCCGCCGTGCTGCGCGAGCAGGGCAAACCCCGCCCCTACGCCACTTCCATGCCGATGACGATCGAGACCGTCGATCTCGATCCGCCCGGCCCCGGTGAGGTGCTGTACAAGATCATCGGTGCCGGCCTCTGCCACTCCGACCTGTCCACCATCGAGAACCTGCGCCCCCGCAAGCTGCCGACCATCCCCGGTCACGAGGCCGCCGGCATCGTCGAGGAAGTCGGTCCTGGCGTCACCAGCCTGAAGCCCGGAGACCACGTCATCAGCGTCTTCGTCACAAGCTGCAACGACTGCCGCTACTGCAATGGCGGCCGGCCGAACCTGTGCCAAAGCTCCAACACCTCGCGCAGCAACGGCACGCTGATCTCCGGCGCCCGCCGCCTGTCGCTGAACGGGGAGCCGATCTATCACTACAGCGGTCTGTCCGTATTCGCGCAGTACGCCGTTGTCTCGCAAAACGCCCTGATCAAAATCCCCGATGACGTGCCGCTGGAGGACGCCACCATCTTCGGCTGCGCCGTCGTGACCGGCGTCGGCGCCGTGCTGAACACCGCACAGGTGCCGCCAGGAGGCCAGATGGCCGTCGTCGGCCTGGGCGGCGTCGGCATGAACGCGCTGCTTGGTGGCGTCGTCGCCGGCGCGGAACGCATCGTCGCGGTTGACCTGAACGCCGACAAACTGCGTATCGCCCGCGAACTCGGCGCCACCGACACGTTCCTGGCCGGCAACGCCGACGTGGTCGAGGAAATCCGGCAAGCCACCGGCGGCGGACTGGACTACGTCATCGAAACCGCCGGCTCGATTCCCGCGATGAACCTGGCTTACGCCATCGCCGCACGGGGCGGATCGGTGGTCAGCGCCGGGTTGCCTGCCTCGACCGCGACGTTCTCTTACCTGCACTCGGCCCTGGTGAGTGACGGAAAGAGCATCATGGGCAGCTATATGGGCAGTTGCGTGCCAAAGCGTGACATTCCGCGCTTCATCGCGCTCTATCAACGTGGCAAACTCCCGGTGCAGAAATTGCGTTCGGGGACCATCACCTTTGACCAGATCAACGAGGGCTTCGACCGCCTGTCCGACGGGTCCGTTCTGCGTCAGGTGCTCCAACCCCACGCGTAGGCGTACGGTGCTGACCAGGGCATCGGCGCGGCGGGTAGCTCCGGTCACATCCCCAGTCATGGCGGGCGCAGGCCCGCCATCCACGCCTTTACCGATTCCGACCGTCAAGAGGCGTGGATGTCGGCCGGTCGCCCGCCACGACGATCGCTCCAATGGTATCCGAACATGAGCACGTACCTGGTCACCGGCGGCGCGGGATTCATCGGGTCGCATCTGTGTGAGGCACTCGTCGCGCGGGGCGACACTGTCCGGGTGATCGATGACCTGTCCACCGGACACCGCGCCAACCTGCCGCCCGGCACAACCCTGATACAGGGCGACGTCGCGGATCCGGCACTCGTCGCCGAAGCGATGGAGGGCCTGGATGGTTGCTTCCATCTCGCCGCCATCGCGTCCGTCGAAAAAGGCATCACCGACTGGCTCGGTACCCACCATGCCAACATCACCGGCACGATCACGGTGTTTGACGCGATCCGGCGACATGGCGGCAAGATCCCCGTCGTCTATGCGTCGTCCGCCGCGGTCTATGGCGATGCCCCCGTGCCGATCGCGGAGACCGCGCCGAAAGCGCCGCTGTCGGCGTACGGCGCCGACAAATACGGCTGCGAACTGCACGCCCGCGTCGCCAGTCACGTCCACGGCATCCCAACGGTCGGGTTCCGCTTCTTCAATGTTTATGGCCCGCGCCAGGATCCAAAATCACCCTACTCCGGCGTTATCTCCATCTTCTGCGAGCGCATCGCCGCCGGCCTGCCGATCAGTATCTTCGGCGACGGCCAGCAGACCCGGGATTTCGTCTATGTCGCCGACGTGGTCCGCGCGCTTCTGGCCGGGATGGCTTTGAAGCCCGCCGACGCGCCGGTTTTCAATGTTTGCACCGGGGTCCCAACGTCGGTCGAAGCCCTGGCACGCCTGATCGCCGACCTGGCCGGCAAGACCCTGCATGGCGAGATCAAGGCGCCCCGAGCGGGCGAAATCAGGCACTCCCTGGGCGCGCCGGAGCTTGCGAACAGCGTCCTTGGCATCGAAGGCCGGGTGACCTTGCGCTCCGGCCTGGGCGAAGTGCTGGCATGGATGACCGGACTGGCCGCATAGGCCGAGATGATGAAAGGCATTCTGCTGTCCCTGGGGATGCCGCCGACGGGCTTCGTCCTCGTTATCGTCATCGGGCTGTTGATGTTCGGTGCCTGGCGCCGCGCTGGCCGGAGGCTGGCCTGGGGCGCGTTGATCGCACTGATTATTTTCGGCACTCCGGCCTTCTCCTCCAGCCTGCTGCTTGCTCTGGAATCCGATCTGCCGACGACGCCATCCGCCGATCATCCACCCCAGGCGATCATCATCCTGGGTGGCGAAGTGATCCGTACCGATGAGGAGCCCCTGGGTATCCGCCCGGGATTACTGACACTGGACCGGTTACGCACCGGGGCAACGCTGCAAAGGCGCACCGGCTTGCCGATCCTGGTCACCGGCGGCCCGACGCAGCGCCACACCGCACCGGTAGCGGTGGTGATGGCGCAGAGCCTGAAGGACGATTTCCGGACCCCAGCGAAATGGGTCGAGCCAAAAGCCGACGATACCTGGCAAAATGCCCGCTTCAGCGCCGATATCCTACGCGCCGAAGGTGTCACCTCGGTCTATGTCGTCACCCATTCCTGGCATATGCGGCGCGCCATCCTGGCATTTCAGGGCACCGGACTAACGGTCACCGCCTTCCCGACGTCCCTGGACGATCCCCTGGGGCCCGATTTCGACGATTTCATACCGCGGGCCGCCGGCTGGCAGACCGCCTATTTCGCGCTGCACGAATGGATCGGATATGCGTGGTATAAACTCCGCTGACCCGGTGATCGAGACATTCCCGGCGGCTGACGCGCTGCCATCCGACGCAAGGGCGGTTCTGGCCGCCGCCGCGCCTGGACTGTTCGGCACGTTGCCCTGGTGGGATACGGTTCTGCATCACGCGATGCCACCGGGGGCCAGTGCGGCCTTTGTGACGATCCGCTCGTCCGGCAAAGCCCTGGCGGTCGTCCCGATGCTGCGCGGCGGCGGTAAACTGACCAGTCTGACCACACCCTATAGCTGTGCGTTCGCCCCGGCGCTTGCCGCCGGGCTGGACCACGCCAGCCGTGTCGTCGCGATGACCGCACTGGCCCGATTCGGCCGCCCCGCCGGGGTCGTCCGCCTGGACGCGTTACCGGCGGAATGGGACGGACTGACGGCGCTGGAGGCCGGAACACGTCAGGCCGGATTGGTTCCGCTCCGGTTCGACCACTTCGGCAACTGGCATGAGGATGTCACCGGCCTGGATTGGTCCGCCTACCTGTCGCGGCGGCCTGGCGCCCTGCGGGAAACGATCCGCCGTCGCCTGCGACGCGCCGAGAAGCTGCCGGACGCGCGTTTCGATCTGTTCACCGAACCGGCACAGATCGAGCAGGCGGCGGATGCGTTCGAGTCGGTCTACCGCCGAAGCTGGAAAGAGCCCGAACCGTTCCCGACCTTCAACGTCGCCCTGATGCGGGCGACCGCGGCGACTGGTCAACTGCGCCTTGGCGTCTGGTCGATCGGGTCGGAATCGGTCGCGGTTCAGTTCTGGGTTGTCGGCAGCGGCGAGGCGACCGTCTTAAAACTGGCGCATGACGAGGCATTCAAGGCACACTCACCCGGCACGGTGTTGAGCGCGCTGATGCTGCGGCACCTTCTGGACAATGAAAAAGTTACGCAGATCGACTTCGGCCGCGGCGACGACGACTACAAAAAGGGCTGGGCGACGGATCGGCGCCAACGCATCGGCGTGCTGCTCGCCAATCCGTGGAGCGTGAATGGTGCGCTGCAACTGGCCCTCCACGCCGCTGGAAAGGCCTGGCTGCTCTGGCGCTAGGCCGCGGCGGTCTGCCGGCGACGGCGGCGCATACTCGCCAATCCAGCCAGACCAACTCCAAGAACCGCGAGCGAGGCTGGTTCGGGCACCGCTGGATCGAGGAAGTAGGTGAAGGTCGCCCCAGCACCGCCAAGACCGGCGCCTTCATCGGTGAACAGCGTCAGGTTGGACGACAATTCGCCGATCGCCGTGCCATAAGCGGTCACTGGCACGATGAGCGTGCCCCCCTCGGTGATCACCGAACCAGCGACGAGGGAGGCGCTAAACGACGATGCATCGCCGCCCGCGATCGTGTAGCCCTCGATCGTCAGGTTGGAGCCATTGACGTCGGTGCCCAGGTTCTGCAGCGCCAAATAAAGCGTGCTTGAACTGCCGTATGCGATCGTGCCGAAATTGATCGTGGATGAAGCAGGCCCAATCGATCCGTTCGGCACCGCGATCGGTGTATTGGTGACACCGGAGCCCACGATCGAACTGGAGAATACGGACCCAGTGGACGTCGTTACGGAACCGGGCGAACTGGGCTGGACCGATGGTGGCGGGTTGGATCCATTTCCGTTGCCATTGCCGTGCCCGTGCCCGTGCCCGCGGCCGCTGTCCGCGGATATAGGCGCGTATGCGGACGACGTCAGCAAAGCGGGCGAGGCCGCCGAACTGGCACTGATCGGTGTATAGGTGTAGCCCAGGGTGGAACCTGACCCGCGGGACAATCCGTTCAGAACGGGAGTCGCGGCACTGCCGCCAGACGCAACCACGGGCTTGTTATGAGCTTGTCGGCTGGGAGTGAAACTCACGCCGCCCGCGGCGAAACTGCCGGTGGCCGCTGTACGGCTCAAGCCTGCGCTCGGTACGCCACCATCTGGCTGAGCCGCGGCCGCCGTCGTGGAGGGCTGCCTGATGACCCGCCCAGGAATACCAGCACCGCCGGCGGTCGACAGGCCGGCACCGTCGATTGAAGGCGAAAAACTGTAGCCGAAGCTCGCTGAACTCGCGCTACCCGAGCGGGACGGTCCATCCAAAAGAGTGGACAATCCACTGGAGGCGATAAACACCGAAGTGCCGCTTTGGGCCGCCGTCTGACCAGCCGCCTGGGGCGTCCGGGTCGCGGGGCCGCCTCCGGGAACCAGGCCACCAGCCTGTAGACGCCCCGCAAATGGATCGGATTTGGAGGTGTTGATGGTCTCCAGCGGGTCAGCCGAATCCACCGCACGCAACGTCATCGTCTTCGCCGTGCCGCCAGGGCCACCATCGGCAATCTGAACGGAGCCACCCCCGGCGCCCGACAGACACGGAGCGAACGTATAGTGGCCCGTCGCACCGAACGCAGCGGCAGTTATGCTCGCGAAATTCGCAACCGACGTCGGGTCCGCGCTGCCGACCAACGGCGTTATCAACCGCGACCCGCCGCCGCTGGTCCCTGTGTCTCTAGCGGGCGGGATGACCGACCCATCGCCATCGAACGCACCATCGAATGCCACGATCGCGCCGGCCGTAACCGACGGCGTAGCGCGGGCTTCGTGCCCCTCCAGCAGAAGGAGGGCCAGCAGGGATGTCGCGGATGCGAGAGACGATCTCAATAGTTCAGCCCCAACTTTCAAGCGGTATAGTTAACGTAACTTTTATCGAAACGCAACTATTTTTTGATACAGGACCCATCGACCGGACGAACCCGCGTCCGATGTTTCGATGCACGATTCATACCAGAAAGCGAAATCTTTTGCTATCAGTCTGTTGCCAGAACGGGCCAGCGGAAACCGCCGCAATCTGTAAAGTTCCCCGACAGCCCAACCGTTTAGACATCCGCGAACCGGCGCGAGTGGATACCGAGCCTAGCGGATGCGACTCAAAAGCATCCGAACGAGCAGGCGGCACGACCAGACGGGGCCCGCCTCCACCCAGAATTGCCGATGAGCGCGGTCGGCGAGACTGCGCTTGTAGCGGTCCTCGCCCGCCAGGAAGTCATAACGATCAAGGCCTTGGCCGAGTGCGTCGCGTATCGCCGCGTGGTGGCACGTCAGGCCCGGCTTCGCATGGCTGTCGCCGTCGCGGTAAGCAAAGCCGCTTTGATAGGCCAGCATCTGCCCGCGCCAGACGAAATTATACAAAATTCCGATTGTTGTCCCGTTTGATGATAATTTCTCCAGCACGATCTGCCCGAACGGAAAGCCGCGATCGATCAGTGCGTGGTGAAACCGGCCAAAAAACGGAGTGGCGAAACTGCCCGGCCTGCCTCGGGCCCGCCATGTCGCCTGATGCAGCACGGCCATCTCATCCAGCATGGTATGCGCCGCATCGACCGTTTGAGCGCGCTCCAACACGATCGGCCCGTAAAGCCGGTCGGAACGGCGAACCTGCTGGCGGGTATTGGCGCTCCGTCCGGCGAGATAGTCGCCGCCCGAGTCCCGGATCGCCGCCAGATCGACGAACGGCGAGGACTGGCTATGCCGGATGGCCGTCAAACCACCTGTCCGCCGCAGCGCGGCAACCACCGCTTCGCCAACACCGGACAGCACCACATGACGGGACTTGACCAAAGCCCGCAGGGACAGGGCGGTCAGCTCCTCCTCCCGCCCCGCTTCCGTCAGGAGACCGTTCTGCTCCACATACGGGCAGTCAAGTTCGGTTGTCCCACTTTCCCCCAGGAACAACCGCCGTCCAACCAGATTGAATAATCCCAGGGCCACCGTCCGGCCCGAATCAGTCGCCTCGACCAGTACCGGGTTCGGAAAGCGTTCCGCGGCAAGACAACCGACCCAGGTCCAGCTTTGGAAAAACGAGCCATCCGCGCGCTGCTCCAGATCGCGCCACCGCTCCGCCAACGCCGCGACATCGGAAACCCCGCGGACCCGGACCTCAACCATGCCACAGCGCGCCATACGCCGCGAACATCGCAGCCTGATCGAACTCCGCCCTGGCCTTCAGCAGATTGGCCGCGCCGATCCGCTGACGGACCGGCGGGTCGGTGGCCAAAGCCCCCAGCGCGCGTCCCATCGCGGCCTCGTCCATGGGAACGATGGAGGCTGCATTCTCGGTCGCCACCATCATCGCGACATCACCGACATCGGTGGACACGACAGGCAACCCGCTGGCCATCGCCTCGATCACCGACAGCGGCATCTGTTCGGTATCCGACGACAGCGCGAAAATATCGAACTGGGCGTAGAACGAGGCAGTGTCCCGATGATGGCCCGCGAACGCAACCCGTTCGGCCACCCCCAGCGAGCCGGCCAGCGCCTCCAGGGCGGGGCGTTCCGGCCCATCCCCGACGATGACCAACCGGCCGGATGGAAGCGTGGCAAACGCGCGCAGCAGCCTGCCGAGGTTCTTTTCCGCGCGCAGCGCCGCAACGGTGCCGATGACGGGTTCCCCGCCGCCCCGGCGCGATCCGTCGGTCGCGAACCGGTCGAGGTCGATGCCGTTGGGCACGTAGCGGATGACCGCTTCCGGAAGCTTCCAGATGTCCCGGACGATGCGAATCAGGTTGCGCGACGGCAGCACTACCGGTGACCGGCCCAGGGCGATGCGCCGCACCATCGTCCGGCGCGGAATCTGTGCGGCTCGCTCCTCCGGGCCGAAGCCGTCCACGACATGCATATGCCGAACGACGGGGACGATGTTGGCAAGCGCGAATTCGATCGCGCCCCAGTTGCAGGTGACCAGCACATCCGGACGCCAGTCCTTTAACAGACGCCGGTATTGCCAGGCCGCCGTCAGCATCGCGTTCTTCGTCGCCGCGACCACCGGAAAGGTCACATTCAGGTCCGGGTCCAGCCGTTCGCGGCACGCCAGGTTGCCGTCGAGCGAAACCACGATGTGGCGAAACTCCGTCCCGAAATGATTGGCGATGGCGGCGAAACGCACCTGGGCGCCACCAACCGCGAAGGTTGGGAACACATGCATCACCAAGGGAGCCTTGCCGCCGTCCCGAACCTGTCCGCTTGCCAGTTTCACCTTGACGTACCTGAAGCCTTCCGCCGACACGCATGGACATGATCAGGCCTTGCCATACCGCAATCGCTTTCGCCGCCGCAATGCTTTGCGCCCTGGCCGTGCCTGGACCAGCGAAGGCCAGGGAGTTGAACGTCGGTCCCACCCGGGTGCTGAAGGTGCCAAGCCAGGCCGCGACCCTCGCCATGACCGGGGACATCATCCGGATCGACCCTGGCACCTATGCCGACTGCGCGGTCTGGAACGCCTCTAACCTGCTGATCGAAGCGGCCGGTCCCGGTGTGACCCTTGCCGGCAAAACCTGCGCCGAAAAGGGTATCTTCGTGGTTCTGGGGGCCGATACCACCATTCGCGGCATCACCTTCGCCAACGCGAAGGTCATCTGGCACAACGGCGCGGGCATCCGAGCATCCGGCAACAATCTGACCGTTGAGAACAGCCGCTTTATCAACAACGAAAACGGCATCCTGGCCGGCGGCGACCGGACCAGCGTGCTGCGGATCAGCGGAAGCGAATTCATCGGCAACGGCGCCTGCATCGGCGCCTGTGCCCACGGCGTTTACGCGGGCGCGCCCATCTATCTGCTGGATATCGAGAATTGCGTCTTCCTCGACACCAAGATCGCGCATCACATCAAGTCACGCGCCCTTAATACGGTTGTGCGGAACAGCCGGATCGAAGATGGGCCGCAGGGAACTTCCAGCTATCTGATCGACATACCGAATGGCGGAAATGTGCTGATCGAGGGCAACACCATGGAAAAAGGCAAGCTGACCAGCAACCCGTCGGTCGCGATCTCCATCGGTGTGGAGGGCGTGAAAAACCCAACGGATGTGCTGATTGTCCGGCACAATCGTTTCACCAGCCGGGTCTCGGGACGAACGACGTTCGTCCGGGACAGCGCCCCGGTCCCCGCCGAGTTGGATGCAAACACCATCGACGGGGATGTTGGTGCGTTGGCTTCCGACCCAACCGGGTCCACGAAATAAGCAGGGCGCCAGCCGTCAGAAAGTATCATACCAGCCGCCCGAAGCTTCGA
>DNXO01000034.1:280966-318922 GCA_003506895.1 Acetobacteraceae bacterium
TTTGGCGCGCGGCCGCCCCACCAACCCCGCGCGCATACCAGTCGGCCCTTGGGGTCGCTGGTATCAGTCGCTTTCTGGCGGAATGACGTTCTGCGCCTTTGGCCCCAGCAGCGCCGCCCGCATCGTTTCGGCCGATTTGGCACGGATATCGTCCCATGCCTGCGGCGAATAAAACGCCGCGTGCGGCGTGATAATAAGCCGCCCAAGCGTCCAGTCCTCACGCGCGCGATAGGCCCGCATCAGTTCCGGCACCGGCTCGACCGGCGGCTCCACCGGCACCACGTCCAGTCCGACACCCGACAGATGCCCGCTTTTCAGCAAGGTTGCCAGTGCATCGATATCGATGATGGGCCCGCGCGCGGTATTCACCACCACAGCGCCGCGTGGCAGCAGCGACAATTCCTTCATTCCCAGCAAGCCGCGCGTTTCGCGGGTCAGCGGCGTGTGAACCGAAAGCGTATCGGTTTGGCCGAGCAACGCCGCCAGCGTCGCCGCCCGCTCGATCCCCAGGCCGAGTTCAACGCCATTCGGCAAATACGGATCGTAAAACACCACCCGGAACCCAAAAGCCTTCGCCCGCAGCGCCACCGCCGTCGCGATCCGGCCCATGCCCACGATCCCGAATGTCTGCACCGAGGACCGCTTCACCAGCGGATCATTGATATAGCGCCATCCCGCCGGCGGTTCGGCCCGTTGCGCCTCGTGATGCAGCAGCAGGCCGCGCCGCAGCGACAAGGCCAGCGCCATGGCATGATCGGCGACCTCGGTCGTGCCGTAGTCCGGCACATTCATGATGGTGATCCGCCGTTCGGCGGCGGCGGCGCGATCCAGGATGTCGTAACCGACACCCATGCGGCAGATCGCCCGCAACCGGGGGAAACGCTCCAGGTCTTTCGCGGTCACCCTGTACCGGAAGATCATCAGCCCCTCGGCCGCCGCACAGTCCTCGTCGGAAAGATCGGCCAGGGATGCGGATGTCTTCGGCACGATGATACGAACGTCGGGACCGTAGATCCGGCGCTCCACGCTGTCGTCGGGATAGTTGTTTTCCGAGTACAGGACAGTGGCGGCGGTCATAGCGATCGATTCCCATGGTGAGTTTCCAGCGTCCTAGAACGCCGCCGGACCCGACGCAATCCGCTGCTTACCGACCTCATGCTCCGCGAGCACCCCGACCGTCCCGGCCGGCGGGAACCGGGGCAGCCCGGAGCGCGGTCGTCTGAGGTTGATCCAACCTGAGACGTGAATCGCCCGCTCAAACAAAGAGAGCTAGAGCCAGCGGATCGTCTCCCGTTCCGGCACGGTTGGCGCCAACTGGTCCGCCCGCTTTCGCAGTTTGGCCGCACGCTCCGGATCGCCGCTGCGTTCGGCGGCGGCCGCGGCAACCCCCGCGATCCGCGCCCAGACCGGGTTGCGCCACGCGCCGCCGGGAGACGCCATGGCCAGAGCCTTGCGGGACAACGCGTCCGCCTCCGTCACATCGCCCATCTTCAGCCGTGCCCCGGCCTGGTTGGACACCTCGCTGGCGGCGTCCAGGCTTTGCGGCCCCTCGTTGTCGATCGCTATTGTCTCGGCCCGTTGGAACGCCGTCACCGCCTGGCTGAACTGCCCGCGTTCGGCTGCCAGCAAACCCTCGATGCGCGCGGTCCGCAGGGCGACATGCCAACTGGAGTCCTGCGGCAGGATAACCCGCAACGCATCGTCCAACGCCACCTGATCAACGTGCTTGCCGCTGCCGATCGTGATCTCGATCAGGTCCAACCGAGCGAAGGCGGCGGCCACGCTGTCGGTGCCGAAGGCGTTTTCGGCCTGAGCGACCAGTTGATGTCCCAGCATCATGGCGGCCAACGAATCGTGTGACGCCTGGGCCAGATGGATCAGCCCGATCGTCTGCTGCCGCCGCGCCGCCGGACTTGGATCAATATTCAGCAGACGCAGCGCGTCCTCGGTTCGGGCCGGTTCGCCGGACTGTGTCAGCGCGTCCGCCCAGGCAGCAACCAAGCGATGGTACAACGGCGAACCGGGGCCGTTCGCGGTTCGGCACAGAGTCACCGCCTCTTGGAACAAGCGGGCCGCGTCGGCGTAGTCAGCGATCGCGTTAGCCGCTTTGCCAAGGCCTTCCAGGACCGTCACGCGTTGCATTGGCGCGTCGTCTTCCGACACCACCGGCAGAACCGCCTGCCAAAGGCCGATCGCCTCGTGCCCCCGGCCGGTGCTCAGGGCGTGTTCCGCCAGCGCGCCGGTGGCCGCGAGCGCCATGCCGGCGTCGTGCAGGCTGTTGGCCTGCCGCAGCGCCAACCGCAACATCGCCAGGCCGATATCCGGCTCCCCGGCCTGGATCAGCGTCCGGCCCTCGCCAATATCAGTCCAGCCACGCTGAGGCCCCTTGTCCGGCGTCAGACCATGCACGCGGTCATACAGACGCAGGACGCCGTCGCTGTCACCCGACGCGGCGGCGGCCCTGATTCGCAGCATCAATGCCTGCACCAGCGGACCGCTGTCCCGGGTCCATCCGGATTCCGCCTCGATCACCGCCTTGTCGGCGACCGCCGCCGCGTCACGGACCCGGCCGGCACCCAGGGCCGTCTCGGCGCGTGCATTCAGGCATGCCAGCAGCACATCATGCACGGCGGTGGCGCGTTCGGCGCAGTCCCTGGCAACGGCGTCCGCTTCCGCCAGCCGGCCCGCGGCGCGCAGCGACGGCAACGCGGTCAGCCGAAGACTCAGCGCTTCCACACTATCGGCACCATGCTTCGCGACGACGATGGAAACAGCCTCGGCCCGCAAAGCGGTCGCTTCCGCCCGGCGCCCCTGATTGTCGAGCAGATCGGCCAGCGCGACCCGCCCGGCCGCCGCATCATCGCTGGCGGGGTCATGCAGCGACAACAGTTCCCGCAACGCCGTTTCCGCTCGGGTTGGGTCGCCGGCAGCGGTCGCGATCGCCACACGGCGGTCCAACGCGACGACAAGATAGGCGTTGCGGCTGGCCCCCAGGGCACGGAAGCCTTCGATCGCGATGTCCATGTGCCGGCCGGCCTCGGCGTCACGGCCGGTGCCCGCCAACGCCGCCGCCAGATCCCGTTCCTCGGAAGCAATGGCCAGCGTTTCGGGCGCCTCCTCCTGCCTGCGCAATGCCAGGGAGGCCTCGAAAAACCGCACCGCGTCGGCCGCGCGGCCCTGTTGCATTGCCACCTGGCCTCGGTTGTTCAGCAGATTGGCGCGCGGACGCGGCGGCCCGTCCGGCCCCAGCAGCGTCAGGCCGTCGATGCTGGTCTGCTCCGCCTCCTTGAGCAGGCCCATCTGCTTTTGAATGAAGGCGATCTGCGCCAGGATGGCCCCCTGGGATGGCACGTCGCCGGCCTTTCGGGCGATGGCCATCTCCTCCCCGTAGGCGGCAAGCGCCTCGGTGTTTCGGCCACGATCACGCAGCGACCGGGCCAGCAGATCGGCTATCTGTATCTGGAACGCGGCGCTGGGTTCCGCCGGGGCAACGATACCCTCCCACAACAGGGCCCGCGCGCGCAGCGCCGCATCGGCGGCATCGGCGAAGCGACCCTGGTTGGCGGCGGCGTTGCCAACGCACAGCAATGCCTTGACCGGATAATCACGCGACAAGCCGTTCTGTCCGGTGCCCAGTTCGGCGGCAAGCCGGCACATTTTCCCGCCCTGTTCGAACGCTTGCAGGCGCACGAGATCGTCACCGATCAGGGTGAGCACCGCCGCGCGAACGCCCGGGGGCGCGCCCGCCACGGTCCGCGAACCAGCCAGGGCCATATCCGCGGCAACCGCCTCTTCCCGCTGTCCGGTTCGCGACAGTTGCTGGCCGAGTTCGATCTGTACCTGCACGCGCGCCAGCAGCAAGGCGGGTGCCGTCAACATGCCGGCCGCTTCGGTCAAACGCGCAACCGCCGCCGCGGGGTGATGACGCGCGGCCTCGGCGGCTGCCTCGGTGCGCAGCGCGGTGCTGACGGCGATACTGGACGGCCCCCATTTGCCGGCAGCCACATCGCGCGCCCGCCGCGCCAATCCCACCGCTCGGGCGGCATCCCCGACCACGGCCTGTAACCGAGCAGCGCCGTTCAGAAGGGCGAAGCTGACATCGGCATCGGTCACCAGACCGTTGTCGAGATCGGGCAACGCCGCCTCGACAAAGCGCACGGCCGCCTTCGCGCGCGCCGAACCGGTGACGGCAAGCGCCAGCTTGCCGGCCAGCAGCGCCCGCTGTTCGGGATCGATGGTCTCGGCGTCGGGGGAGGCAAGCAAGGCCGTAACCGCCTCGATGCCCGGTTCGGGGGCGCCGGCGTTGACCTGTCCACTGAACAGGTTGCCCAGCGTTACCAGGGAGTCACGAGAAAGCGGGCCGCTGATCGTGCTGACCATGTCGTGGGCCTGACGATACAGCGGCACGGCCTCGGCGGGACGACCCAGCGCCTCAAGCGCGACGGCATGACGGGTCAGCAGACCCGCGAGTTCGCCTTCGTGCGCTGGGCCGTTTGCACGGGCGATGGCTTCGGCGGCCCGCAGCGACGCAACCGCATCCTCCCAGCGGCCTTGGCGCTGAAGGAACGCGGCCAGGAGGTAATGGGCCTCGCCGACCCGCGGGTCGGTCGGCGGCAGGACGTCCGTGCGCGAGGCCAGGGTTTGCCGCAGCGCCGCCTCGGCGGCCGGCAGATCACCTTGATGCTCACGGATCGTGGCGAGGTCTTCAGAGAAAACCGCGGTGCAGAGTGCGGCTTCGACCGGTGTGACGGCTTGCGGACACTGCTCCAGGGAATTCAAAACGGTTGGCAGGGCGGTGTCATAGCTGCCGCCACGCAACAGCGCCGCCATCTCCTGATTGACCGGCCGCCAGTCGAACGCATCGGCTTGGGCAAGCCGCGGCAGGGCCAGGGCGAAGACAATGAAGGCAATAAAGGGACGCATGGACCTCGTCGCCGGACGCTGCCCATCCGGCGTCGCACATTCGGTCCATCGATTCAACACCCGGCAGCCACCGCATGTCCGCAGGCCGGGGTAACGGGTCAGGCCCCGTGTTACCCGGGGGTCGTGAAGGTCGGCATCGATAGCGAATAGGGCGCTTGGCCCGCCATCGCGGGTTCACGCGGTACCCCTGGCGAGGCTTGTGCCTCCCCGGGATGGGCCAGGCCGCGCGCGGCGACGATCTCCTGCCACACGGCGAGGATGCTTCTGGCCGTCACATCCGCGACCAGGCAATGGCCCGCGTCGTCGATCGCCGTAAGAGCCGCATCGGAGCGACCCGTCGCGTTTTGCAGTGCCTCGTCGATCGCGTTCAGGCAGGCAACAACCTGCCGCGGGGTCTGAAGCCGGGCATGGCGCGTCATCTCATCCAGCCGCAGTGCCCGAACTCCCTCGGGCGACGTGGCGACCGGCTCCAGCCCCAGTTCGAAGAAGACACTGACCACCGGCAACATCCCCTGTATCCGCGACAGAACAGCCTGCGCCTGCGCGACATCGCAGGCGACCAAATGGCGTTCGGGAACCCCCGGCGAAGGAGCGGGGTGATGGAACCCAAGCGTGGCCGCGACTTGTTGTTCGAGCCAGCGCCGAACCTCGGGCGGCGCCTGGCCGATTTGTTCAGGCGACAAAGTAATACCGACCATGTCTTCTTCCCTTCCACTGATGACCAATACGGACGGTGCCTGGCCGACCGGAGGCGCGTCGTTGACCCGGGTCAACGCCCGCTGAATGGCACCGCACGGTGAACCGGCGGCACCCATTCCTTGACGTGCGGCCACAACTCGTCGTCCGGGGTCTTCAACAGATCCTTGGCGAGCGTGCCGACAACCTTGGCCGCGGTGGTCGTGTCCAGAGCGCCTCGGATCGATTCCAGCGCGTGCGCCGGGGCAACGATCACCAGCGAGTCGAATTCACCACGCTGTGATGCGCCGTTCAGTTGACGTGCGACGACGTGGCCGAACAGCATTTTCTCCTGCTCGTGCGGATCATGACGCGGCGTGATCGCGTGATGTGCCGACGAATCGCTATGGAACGAGGCTCCGGGGTGGTCGCTGCGGAGGTCCGATGACCGCTTGTGCGCCGCGTCGGAGTCCAGTGAGGTCGTGCTGTGAAGCGCGTTGTCCCCGGCAGGGCGGACGAAACGCGCATGCTCGCCATCCGCGAGTGCGATCAAAAGCCGAGTTTGCGTGGGCATGACGAAAATCCTTCGCTGCTGAGATCGGGTCATTTTGAAGGTGTTGCCAGGACTCCCCGCCAAGACCCGTTACCGGCGGCTACATCAGGGAAGTAACCGACTGAGTGACCACGGAAGTACCAGGATTGGGCCAGCGGCAGCTCCGGCGCCGTGAGACCGTGGACGTCACGGCCGTGAATGTCGGCACCGCTATGCCGCGCCTCGGCCGGCCGCGCCGGAATGGTTACGGCCGTAACGACCACCGAGGCGATGGAACATGCCGTCAACGCGGACCGCATCGGAAACCTTCCCGTTTTCGAATGGAAGGCTAGCCGGTGGATAATCCGCGGCCATGATATGGATCAAGGTTCCGCCCCCGGTATGGTCGCCGGAGGCGGTTGTTACCTCACGACCACGTGTCCCCGGTCCATCCGTTCTCGTCGTAATCAGCCATGCACTGATCGACCAGGGCTTCCATCTTCGCCATGTCCCCGCCCTTCTCCGCCCCGGTCAGCGTTTGGGCCCTGATATCCTCCCATCCACCGGCATAGTTGCGTTCATACAGTTCGTGGCGGCCACCGAATTCCGTGCCGACGCATTCCCAGAGCAGCTTCATGATCTTGATGCGCTCTTTGTAGTCGATGCCGTGGGAGCCGCGGACATATTGCTTCAGGTACGGATCGATATCGGGGTTGGCGAAGTCCTTTGCCGAGGACGGCAGGTAAATCAGCCCCGAGGTCACAGTCCGTTCGATGATGTCCTTGATGCGCGGATAGGCGTCGGGGGCGAAGACGCGGTATGCCTGCCCGGCTTTCAGATCAGGCAGCACCGCGTCGCCGTTCCACTTGGCCGGATTGTGCGCCATCGCGTTGGACAGCGACCAGAACAGATTGCGCCAGGCCACCGCCTCCCCCAGCAACACCTGGTTGCCGCGGGCCTCATCGCCGCCGGTGCAGCGCAGCGCCTTGGCCAGCAGGCCCACGATGAAGTCCAGTTTGACAGCGAAACGGGTGCAGCCCTGAAACTGGAATCCGTTGGTGAATCCCGATCGGGGGTAAAAGCTGAGAACCCGAGCGGGATCGCGATAGATGAAGACGTCTTCCCAGGGGATAAAGACTTTGTCCAACACGAAGATCGCGTCGTTTTCATCGAAACGGGAAGACAACGGATAGTCGAACGGGCTGGCATGGCGGGCAGCCTGTTCGTATGACGTGCGGCAGAACAGCTTCAAGCCCGGGGCATCGATCGGCACCAGGAACATCAGCGACATGTCCAGATCCTCGGTCGCGGTTTTCGAGGATTGGCCCATGAAGTTGTAGTGGGTCATGGCAGCGGATGTCGCGACGACCTTGGCGCCGGAAACGATGATCCCGCCATCGACTTCCTTCTGCACGCTGACGAACACGTCCTTGCTCTGTTCGGCGGGCTTGTGACGATCGACCGGCGGGTTGACGATCGCGTGGTTCATGAACGGCACGCTTTCCTGGGCGCGCTTGTACCAAGCCTTGGCGTTGTCGGCGAACGCTCCATAGTATTCCGAATTGGCGCCCAAGGTATTGGTGTAGGCCGCCTTGTAATCGGGGGTGCGGCCCATCCAGCCGTACGACAGGCGGGACCACTCGGCGATGGCGCCCTGCGCCCCGATCAGATCCTCGCGGGAGCGTTGCACGCGGAAGAATTTATGGGTGTAGCCGCCGGAGCCGGTGTCGGTCGGGCAGGTCAGCGTGTCGCGCCGCTTCGGGTCGTGCAACGCGTCATACAGACGGGCGATGGAGCGGACTGAATTTCGGAACGCCGGGTGGGTGGTGACGTCCTTGACGCGCTCCCCGTCAATATAGACTTCGCGCCCGTCGCGAAGACTTTGAATGTATTCCGCCCCGGTATAGGGCCGGCGCTTGTCGGCGATGACATCTTCCGGACGCATACGGTTGGTCTCCTTGGTTCGTTGAGCCGAGCATATCGGGGTGCCGCGCCGATTGACAGGGAGCCTTTCGCATGCGGAAAAAGCCCACGGGAGGACTTCCATCATGCCAGTCAAGAATATCCGCGGCGTCGATATCGTCTACGAAATCCTGGGCAAGGATGGTCCATGGGTCACCGTCACCCCCGGCGGCCGCCGCGGCATGGACAGCGAGCGCGTGCTGGCGAGCTTGATCGCCGACGCCGGTTACCGGGTGCTGATCCATGATCGCCGCAACATGGGTGCCTCCGGTATCGCCTTCCCTGGCACCAATGAAAGCTACGAACAGGCCGAGGATTTGCTGGCGCTGCTGCAAGCACTCGGTACCGGCCCGGCCTACATCGCTGGCTCGTCGTCGGGCGCCCGCATGTCGATCCTGCTGGCGCAAAACCACCCCCAGGCGGTCAAGGGGCTGCTGCTATGGCGCGTGACCGGCGGCGATTATGCGGCCGAGCGGTTGGCATTCAACTACTACGAGCAATACATCGCCGCCGTGGATAAAGGCGGCATCGACGCCGTACTCGCCACCGACCACTTCGCGGCGATGGTCAAAGCCAACCCGGTGAACGGCGAGACGCTGCGCCAGATGGGCACCGTGGCGTTCAAGGACGCGATGGAGCGCTGGCTGAACGGATTCCGAACCGACTGCGGCTACCCGGTTGCCGGTATCAGCCCGGAGAACATGCGAAAGATCACGCTGCCCGCGATCGTGGTTCCGGGGAACGACAAGATCCATCCGCCCGCACCTGGCCAGGCCGCGCACCGGATGCTGCCGAACAGCGTCTATCAGGAAGTGCTGACCCAGCAGATCGACGCCGACGTCGATTTCGCCGGCTGGGAACGCGCCACCGGCACCCTCGCCGCTCGGTTTATCGACTTCCTGCGCGGGCAAGCCAGACACTGAGCCTGTAAGGCAAGGGGGCGGTCACCAAACCGCCCCTGCCGGTTCAGGCGATTTTCCGGCCGACGGCATTCCAAGAAAATGCTGTCTGCTATTGGGTCAATATCGATTTATCGGACCCACCACGTCGTCCGGTTACCCGGTAAATCGTGAACCCCGCCATCCCGGACCCCGGCCGTTCGGCGCCGCCGACCTGTTCGACGCCAGACCACTCCGCCGGATCGGGCGCGTCTGTCCGGCGGGAGTCCACGACCAGCAGACCCACTTCCCCACCGAGCGGGATTTGGGGCAGCGCGAACAGCCGCCACCTTGCGTCGACGCCCACGATCCGGTCGTCAGGGAGCCACCAGGCCAGTTCACTCGCGACCGCATAGCCATCCGCCGCGACGAAACTGGCGCCGACGGTTCGCCGAACAGTCTCGACCTGTCGCGCGAGGCTGTCCCATCCCTTGAGGCGCATCGCGACCGGATCAAAACGCGGCGGCAGCGGAAGCAGACCCGTCGTGGCCTGGGCATAGACAAGTGCGGTGATCCCGAAGCCCAAAAGCGCCGCCCCTTTCCACCAGCGGTCCTGGATCGCCAAACCCCCGGCCGCCAGCACCAGGGCCGGGTAGATGATCGCCGGCCAGTTGCCTTGCACCCGGTCGCCGAACGCGTGCTGCACGAAGACCAGTACGGGCGGCAGCGACAATGCCGCCAGCAACGCCCAGCGCGGATCGCGCCACCGCCGGACGGCCGCCACCAAACCCGCCATGCACAACAGCCAAACCAGGGGGGTTGCAAGGCCGATCTGGCTTCCGGCCAGCTCCGCCAGAAAACCGATCGCACGGCTTGGCTGCCAATCCTGCACGCGCCCGCCCTGCTTGACGAAGCCGGCCCAGTCATGCGCGGCGTTCCAAAGCACAACCGGGACGAATAGAGCGAAGCCAGCCGCCGCGGCCGCCCAGGGCTGCCAACGCCGAAGCCAAAGCCGCGACGATGGGATCAGCACGTTCCACAGACCGATGCCGATCCACAGGAACAGCGCGGTGTATTTGCTGTCCAACGCCAAGCCGGCGGCAATTCCGGCGGTCAACCACCACCACCCGCCCTCGTTCCGCCCCTTGGCCGCCGCGACCCGCGCCATCGCCCATAGAGTCGCCGTCCAGAAGAACAGCAGCGGCGAATCCGGAGTCATGATCACCGACCCGACGCCCAGCAGCAGCGAGGCGTTGATCAGCACCGCCGCCACCACACCAGCTTTGGTGCCGGGGAACAGCGCCCGCCCGGCGTCGAACAACATCCAGGAGGCTATGGCGGCAGCCAGCGGGCCGAGCAGCCGGACGCCAAGAGCGGTTTGTCCGAATACCGACGTGCCAGCCTTGATCCACAACGCCACCATCGGCGGATGATCCAGGTAACCGCCTGCCAACGCGTGCGACCATACCCAGTAATAGGTCTCGTCCGGTGCCAGCGGGACCGTCGCCGCCACCGCCAGCCGTATCAGGGTCACCGCCGCCAGGGCGACGGCGAGACTCCTCACCGGGAACGCCAGACCAGCGTCGCCGAGACCGCGTAGTTCCACACCACGCCGATCATCGCGCCGATCCCGCCGGCGACGGTCCAGGTGGTGTGCCGCTCATACAACACCTGCGCGATGCCGATATTCGCGATCGCGCCGAAGCCGCAGACGACCATGAACAGGATCAGTCCGCGCCACAGCCTGGGGCCCCTCAATCGCTGGTCGCGGTAGGTGATCGCGTTGTTGAGCTGGAAGTTGAACACCATCGCCACCAGCGTCGCGATGGTCTGCTCCGCCTCGAACCCCAGATTCGTGGTCTGCCGCGCCAGGGCCAGGATCAGCAGGTGCACGACGACACCCAGCGCGCCGACCAGGGCGAAGGAGAAGAATCGCAGCGGCAGCAGGCCGCCGAACACCTTGTCCAGCAGCAAGCCACCGAACTGGATCATCACCAGCGCGTCCATCTTGCTCTCGCCGGCGGCCCGTTCGCGGAACCGGGCGGGAACCTCCAGCACCCGCAGCGGCGCCGTGCTGCTGAGCACGAGATCCAGCAAGATCTTGAACCCCTGCCCGTTCAGGCCACGGGCGAGATCCTCGAACAACGGGCGGGGCAGCATGAAGAAGCCGCTCATCGGGTCGGTCAGGCGCACCGGCAGGAAGGCCTGGGCCAGCCAGATTCCACCATCGGACAGGACATGACGGAACTTGCTGGAGAGACCGGCATTGTCTCCGCCCTCGACATGACGGCTGGCGACGGCGATGTCGTAGCCGCCGCCCTGGAGGGCCGACAACATCACCGGCAGGCGGGTTTCATCGTGCTGCAGATCGCCGTCGATGACCGCGACGTAGTCGGCCGAGGAGGACAACGCGCCCTCGATCACGGCCGAGGCAAGGCCGCGCCGGCCGATCCGGCGGATACAACGCACCCGCGGGTCCAGCCCGGCAATCCGGCGGACTTCCTGGGTGGTGCCGTCGGGGCTGTTGTCATCGACGTAGATCACTTCCCACGCGATGCCCGCCAGCGCCGCGTCCAGCTTTTCGATCATCGGCGCGACGTTCGGGCGTTCGTTGAAACAGGGGACGATGACGCTCAGCGTCGGAGATCGGCGAACCGCCGGCGACCCTGCCTGTCTGTCCTGAGTGGTCACGTCGGGCATGGTGTTCCGTTTCAATCCCGCGGGCAAGCTGTAGTGGCGGAGATACAAGACGGACGCGGCAGGTCAAGAGGAATGGCGCAGCCACAACCCTGGGTTAGTTTTACAATAAGTCAAATATGAGTTTTATGTTGATTTTTTGGACGGTTCCTGGTATGAGCAGTCCACGACACCGTTGAATCCGACCCACCTTCATGACCCGCCGCCCCGCCCGTATCGTCGCCTTGCTCGCCGCGCTGGCAGCCGCATCAAGCGCTTCCGCCCGCGCCGGCACGATTTCGACCAGCGAGATTTTCAGCCAGTTCAACGCGGTTATCTATGGAAATTTCTCCAGCACGTCCGACGTCGAGGGTCGTACCGTGGTCGGCGGCAACCTGACCGGTGGGGCGACGTTCGACCTCAACCCGGCAGGGGCGTCCCCATCGTCTTATTCGGCGTTGACTGTCTATGACAGCGCGACATCTGGCGGAAACTACAACATCAATAGCGCCGGCGGAGTCACGATCGCCGGCAGCAACAATGTCTCTTTCAACCTCAATGGGGGCGGATCGGCCTATGTCGGCGGCGCCAATACCGGCAACCTGACCACCTCGAACGGTTCGGGCAACCTGACGGTCGTCGGCGCGAATACCGGCACCCTGCAACTCAACAGCAGCGGCAGCGTCTATGTCGGCGGTACGACCGGCGGTATCGGCGTCAATGGCACCGCGGCGGTGTCGATCAACGGCAGCACCACCGCCAACGTGAACCTGAACGGCGGCGGCACGGTCGCGTTGGCCGGCAGCAACTACGGCACCATCAGCCTGAACGGCGGATCGGTCAGCTACACCGGCGCCAAGGGCAACATGAACCTGAACGGCGGCGCGACCGCGACCCAGGTGCCCAGCCTTAGCCTGACACCGCCCGCCAGCACGCTGGGCTCATTCGCCTCGGTCTTCCAGACACAGTTGACCAGCCTGTCCACCCAGTTGAGCGGCGTCGCCGCCAACAGCGGCGTCACGGCGTCGAACGGGGCGATCGCCTTCAACGCCGCCCCGAACACCAGCGGCGTCGCGGTGTTCGACGTCAACACGTCGGTATTCGCCCCCAACTCGACGGTGACGATCAACCTTGATGGCGCGACGTCCGTGATCATCAACGTCAACGTCGATCGCTGCGTGCAGAGCAACTGTTCATTTTCGCTGCCGAACAGCCTGAACTTCAACAACCCCACCGGCTACGCGGCGACGGTGCTGTGGAATTTCGTCAATGCGACGAACCTGACGTTCAGCAACGAGTTCGGCGGGTCAATCCTGGCCCCCTTGGCCGCGGTGACAAACAACGCACCCATCGACGGCACGCTGGTCGCGGCGAGCTACAGCGGCAACGGGGAGCTGCACAGCCACCCCTATACCGGCACGTTTCCCTCGGCCCAGATAATTTCTACAGGTCAGGGCCAGGTCGCGGCGCCCGAACCCGCCAGCTTGGCAGTGATTGGTTCGGCCCTTGCCGGGTTGGCCACACTGCGGCGGCGGCGGCGGAAATAACCCCCCTCGTGGCAGCGAAGACCTGCCATGCCGATACAACCGACCTGTCATCAACCCGACGCTTGCAGACTCCCCCACACCCGCCTATGTGGGGGCGCCAAGGTAGCGGAAAGGCTCGCCCGCCCATGGCACTCGACAATTCTCAGCTTTCGATCGACTCGGCTACCACCGCTTCGCCCATGTCACGGGTGCAAGAAGCTCTGGCGTTCGACGATGTACTCGTCGTTCCAGCCTACTCCCAGGTTCTTCCGTCCGCCACCAACACCATCACCCGTCTGACGCGCGGCATCACGCTGAACATCCCGCTGATCTCCGCCGCGATGGACACCGTCACCGAAGCGGAAATGGCCATCACCATGGCCCAGCTTGGCGGCATGGGCGTCATCCACAAGAACATGACGCCCGAGGAACAGGCCGCACAGGTTCGCCGCGTCAAGAAATACGAATCCGGCATGGTGGTGAACCCGCTCACCATCCATCCCGACCAGACCCTGGCCGACGTAAGATTGCTGATGACGACACAGCGAATCAGCGGCATCCCGGTGGTTGAGCGGGAAACCAACCGCCTCGTCGGCATCGTCACCAACCGCGACGTCCGTTTCGCCACCGACCCTCTGCTGAAGGTCTATGAACTGATGACGCGGGAAAACCTCGTCACGGTCACCGCCGACGTCGGCGCCGATCGGGCAAGGCACCTGCTCCACAAGCACCGGATCGAAAAGCTGATCGTCGTTGACGACGCCTATCGCTGCATCGGCCTGATCACCGTCAAGGACATGGACAAGGCCGAGTCGCACCCGCTCGCCAATAAGGACGAACTCGGCCGCCTGCGTGTCGCCGCCGCCACCGGGGTTGGCCCAGACGGCGAGACCCGCGCTCGGGCACTGGTTGCAGCGGAAACCGACATCATCGTGGTGGACACCGCGCATGGTCATTCCGAGGGCGTGCTGCGGGCGGTGGAGGCGATCAAGAAATCCTCCAACACCGTTCAGGTCATCGCCGGCAACGTCGCGACGCCGGAAGGCGCTCGGGCGCTCATCGCGGCCGGCGTGGACGCGGTGAAAATCGGCATCGGCCCGGGCAGCATCTGCACCACGCGCATCGTCGCCGGTGTCGGCGTGCCGCAGTTCACCGCGGTGATGGAAACGGCGGCGGCCTGCCGCGAACAGGGCGTCCCGGCGATCGCCGATGGCGGCATGCGGACCAGCGGCGACGTCGTCAAGGCGATCGCGGCCGGCGCCGACTGCTGCATGATCGGCAGCCTGCTCGCAGGCACGGATGAGGCACCGGGTGAGGTGTTCCTGTATCAGGGCCGGTCGTACAAATCCTATCGCGGCATGGGCAGCCTTGGGGCAATGGCCCGCGGATCGGCCGACCGGTATTTCCAGCAGGACATCAAGGATCAGTTGAAACTGGTGCCCGAGGGCGTGGAAGGCCGCGTCGGCTACAAGGGCCCGGTCGCAAACGTGGTGCATCAGCTCGTCGGCGGGTTGAAGGCCGGCATGGGCTACACCGGCAGCGCCGACATCGCCACGCTGCAGGCGAATACACGCTTCCGCCGGGTGACCGGTGCCGGGCTGCGTGAAAGCCACGTCCACGACGTAGCGATCGATCGCGAGGCGCCCAACTACCGGCAAGACTGACAGGACACGCGGGCCGGGGTCTGATGCAGGCCCTGCCCTGTGTCATAGTCCGGCGCGGCGCAAACAGGAGCGGGTACGGAGCGAGGGCAATCCGCCCTTCCGTCATGGCCGAGCGTGTCGCTGCCGTGACGGTCTCCACCGGCCGTGCGTCCATCGAAGCGGTTATTTCCCCGCAGCCCCTTACCCTGACGCGCATCAGGCAGCGCCCCGCCCGCCCCAAACGCAAAACCGGCGGCACCCTGGGGGTGCCGCCGGTTTTGTATCGTCTGACCGTGGTGTCGATTAACGCGAGTAGAATTCGACCACCAGGTTCGGTTCCATCTGAACCGGATACGGCACGTCCGACAGCTTCGGCGCGCGGGCAAAGCGGCCCTTCATCGCGCGGTGATCGACTTCCAGATACTCCGGAACGTCACGCTCGCTGCTCTGGGTCGCGTCCAGCACCACGGCGAGCTGCTTGGATTTCTCCTTCACCTCGATCGTGTCGTTGTCCTTCACCAGATAGGACGGAATGTTCACGCGCTTGCCGTTGACCAGCAGATGCCCGTGGTTGACGAACTGACGCGCGGCGAACGGCGTGACAGCGAACTTGAGGCGGTAGCACACCGCATCCAGCCGGCGCTCCAGGATCTCGATCAGGTTCTCCGAGGTGTCGCCCTTACGACGAACCGCTTCCTCGTAGTACTTGCGGAACTGCTTCTCGCTGATGTTGCCGTAGTAGCCCTTCAGCTTCTGCTTCGCCATCAACTGCGTGCCGAAATCGGTCGGCTTCTTGCGGCGCTGGCCGTGCTGGCCGGGGCCGTACTCGCGCTTGTTGACGGGAGATTTCGGGCGGCCCCACAGGTTGATACCCAGGCGGCGGTTAATCTTGTACTTGCTTTCGGCGCGTTTAGTCATGGGCGCGTTGGCCCTTTCGTCCTGCTTGTTGCACCGGTAGGCCCAAGGGTCGCATACCCAAGGGCGGGCGCGGACCCCGAAGGCCCGTCCACGTTCCCGGCAGTGAAGAGCGGCGCGTATAGTCTTTCGGCTCGCGCCTTGTCAAACCATCCCGTGCTGTTTAGCAACCCGCCCATGATCACACGCAGCGATATTATTTGGCTTGGCGTCGCGGCCGGCGTCATGGGCAGCCTGATCGGCGGCATGATGCTGGGCATCGGCATGGACCTGATCGTCAACGGCCAACCCTGGGGATGGCTGCTTTTGCTGCCCGCCGCGCCAGTGTCGGCCCTGCCCGGCTGGCTTTTGGCCAGGAAACTCGCGTCCAAGGTCTGATACCAGCCTGCGTTGATGCCGACTCTCCGGCGACGCCTTGCCGTCATGCCGACGAAGGTCTGCATCCACCCCTTCGGCATGACAGACCAAGGCCTGGATGGCGGGCCTTCGCCCGCCAAGCCGGCGATGCGGCAATGCAACGTCAGCTGGCGGTCATTCCGCCATCGACCTCATACGCCGCGCCGGTCACGTAGCTTGCTCGGTCGGAGCACAACCACACCACCATCTCCGCGATTTCCCGCGGTTCGCCCAGGCGCCGCATCGGCGTGCGGGCCAGGATTCCCTCGGTCCGAGTCTCCCGAATCGGCGCGGTCATACGGGTCACGATGTATCCCGGGCAAACGGCGTTCACCCGGATGCCGAGTTCGGCGTATTCCACCGCCGCGGTCTTGGTCAGACCGATGACGCCATGCTTGGCGGCGACGTAGCCGCTGGAGGTGCGCAGGCCGATCAGTCCGGCGACCGAGGCGGTATTGACGATCGCGCCGCCGCCTTGCGCCAACATCAGCTCGATCTCGTGCTTCATGCAAAGCCAGACGCCCTTGAGGTTCACTTCGATCATGCGGTCGAAGGACTCCTCGGGCCATTCATGCGTCAGCTTGCCGGTGGCGTTGACCTGATGCCCGGCGATCCCGGCGTTGTTGAACGCGCAGTCGATCCGCCCAAAGGCAGCGACCGTGGCATCCAGCATGGCCTTCACCGCCGCCGACTGGGTCACGTCGCCGGACAGCGATATCGCCTGGCCGCCGGCCTGGTTGATCATCGCGACGGTTTCGCTGGCCGAGGCCGCCTCGTAGTCGGCGACCGCGACCCTCGCGCCTTCCCGAACGAATGCGAGAGCGGCTTCACGGCCGATGCCGTTCCCGCCGCCAGTAACCAGCGCGACCTTGCCCCGCAGCATGCCTGTCATTGTTGCTCCCTCCTGTTGTTTATCCCGGGGAGCATCGGTCAGCGGCGATGGATTATCAATGCTCAGCCGGGCGCCGCCGGCACCGCCGCGCCGCCCACCTCATCGAACGCCCCAGACTGACGACGCCAAAGCCGAGCGTAAACGCCATTTTGGCGCAGTAGTGCGGCATGGGAGCCGATTTCGACGATCCGGCCCGCATCCAGCACGATCAGCCGGTCCATCCGTGCGATCGTGGACAGACGGTGGGCAATGGCGATGACGGTGCGGCCTTCCATCAGCGTATCCAGTTGCTCCTGAATCGCGGCCTCGACTTCCGAGTCCAGCGCCGACGTCGCCTCATCCAGGATCAGGATCGGCGCGTTTTTCAGGATGACACGGGCCAGCGCCACCCGCTGCCGCTGCCCGCCGGAGAGTTTGACCCCTCGCTCACCCACATGGGCGTCGTAACCGGCGCGGCCGTGCCAGTCCTCCAGGCCCAGAATGAAGTCGTGCGCCTGCGCCTGCTTGGCCGCGGCAAGAATTTGCGCCTCCGTGGCCTGAGGCTGGCCATAGCGGATGTTTTCACGGATCGAGCGATGCAGCAGCGAGGTGTCCTGCGTAACCATCGCGATGTGCCGGCGCAGACTCTCTTGCGTGACACCCGCGATGTCCTGACCATCGATCAGGATGCGGCCGGCGGCGGGGTCGTAGAAGTGCAACAGCAGGTTGACCAAGGTGGATTTGCCGGCACCCGAGGGGCCGATCAGTCCCACCCGCTCCCCCGGCGCAATGGACAGGTTGATGCCATGCAGCACCGCCGGATACTGGATGCCGGAGGTTTCCCGGATGCGGCCATAGTCGAAATGCAGGTTCTCGATGCGGATCTCGCCGCCGGTGACGTGCAGTTCCGCGGCGTCGGGCGGATCTGGCATCTGCCGCGGCACGTCGATCGAGCGCATGCCGTCCTGCACCGTGCCGATATTCTCAAAGATCGAGGTAACGCTGCGCGCAACCCACCCGGCGATGTTGTTGAGCTGCCACGCCAGCGGGATGGCGGTGGCGACGGCCCCGATGGCGATCTGTCCCACCGACCACTGCCACAGCGCGACGGCCGCCATCGACACGATCAGCGTCGCGTTCATCAGCACCAGCGTGGAGGTATAGGCTGTGGTCATCCGGGTCTGGTCGCGAAATGCCGCCGTATGGTCGTCGATCGCGTCCCGGACAAACTGGTCCTCATCCGCCGCCCGGGCGAACAGCTTCACGGTCAGGATGTTGGTATAGCTGTCCACCACGCGCCCGGTCAGGGTGGACCGCATCTCCGACACACGGCGGGACCGGTCGCGCAGGCGGGGAACAAAAAAGCGCAGCATGGCGGCGTAGACCAGGAACCAGACGGCCATCGGCAGCATCAGGCGCCAGTCGAGGCGGCCCAGCAGGACCAGGGCGCTGGAGCCATAAACCAGGATGTACCAGGCGGCATCGAACGCCAGGACCAGGCTCTCGCGCAGGGCCGGGCCGGTTTGCAGCACGCGGTTGGCGATGCGGCCCGCGAAATCGTTCTGGAAGAAGGTCCAGCTTTGGCGCACCACATGCCAGTGGTTCTGCCACCGGATCATGTTGGACAGCCCAGGATTGACGATCTGGTTCACCAGGATGTTATGCGCGACGAAGGCCAGCGGCCGCGCGATCAACAGCACGCCGGCCATGCCCAGAAGCGTCATCCCGTGGTCGCGAAACAGCGTGTCCGGGCTTTGGCTGGAAACCATGCTGACGACCCGGCCGATAAAGGCCGGGATCATTGTATCCAGGATCGCGATCAGGCCGCCGAACACGAACAGGGCCGCGGTCAGGCCGGTGACCTGCCGGATGTAGAACCAATAGAACCGCACAAGGCCTGCGTTCGGCGGCGGGGCCGGAACGCCGGCGGTGGGATCCAGCAGGGCTTCGAAGCGGCGCAACATGGGACTCAGCGGTGGACCCTGCCGGCGTGCTCGTCAACCGCGCTGGCGTCTGACGTTCAGGTTATAAGCCCCAAGGTCATGACCAATGCCCTTGGACCCAGTACGGTCCCTCCCAGTGCGGCGGAATCCAGACGCGCCGAGGCGGCGGCGGATAATATGCAACGGGCGGTGGCGCATAGACGACCGGAGGCGGCGGGGCATAAACGACGGGCGGCGCGACATAGACCGGTGGCGGCACCACGACGACAGGCGGCACCCAAACGCCAACCCCGTATCCCCCGCGCCACCACGCTTTCGCGTCGTGCGGCACGGCGGTCACCCCAACCGCGGCCAAGGCGGCCACACCGGCGACGGTGCCAAGACGCTTCAGAACAGACATCTCAAAGCTCCTGAGACAAGATTTCACGATACCCCATCATAGAGCATACAAGTTTCAAAGCTGCTTTCGAATTGTGTCCGAATTTCGCCGCGCCCTTGGCGCTTACAGCGACAAGCCGTAAACGCCGGCAGCCGTCCCGGCGAACAACGCGGCCTTCTCATCGCCCGATGCGCCGGAAGCGATGCGCTTAAAGGCGTTCCAGGTCACCTGATACGAACTCCACCGTTTCTGTACCGGAAAATTACTTTCAAACATGCACCGGTCAGCACCGAAAAGCGCGATACTGGTCTCCAACCAAGGTCGCCACGCGGCGGCAACCTCCTCGGACCCCGGCGGCAACTCGCGGGAGCCGGCGCCGACACCCGGCAGCCGGATCGGCAACGCACCGAGTTTGACCGTTACATTCGGACGCTTCGCCAGATCGGCCATCCCAGCCTTCCAATCGTCAAACACCTTCGCTCGGTCGGCCGCATACGGGCCACCCAGGATCGGACTGCCGACATGGTTCAACACAATCGGCGTGTGCGGAAAAGCGTCTGCTAGACCAGCAACCTCGCCAATCTGCGGATGATACACCCACGCATCGAACACCAAACCCAGCGCCGCCAGCCCCGCGAAGCCGGCCCGAAATGCACTGTCAGCGAGCAAACCAGGGGTCGGCACGACCTTGTGGATGCGATCGGAGCCATCCCACGCCGTCGAGTGGCGGATACCGGCAAACCGCCCGCCACTGGCGACCAGATGCCGCTCCAGCAGGCCACGCGCCCGATCACCCGTCCTCAGATCGACGTTGCCCACCATGCGGGCGCAGACAAGCGATGGCCCGCATGTCCCACTTGCGCCCATCGCCGCGATACCGGTCACGAACGCGGTCTCGCCAAGGGATTTTTCCTCCTCCGGCCCGGTCGCGCGGTACATCGAGTGGCATTCCTCGAACACCGTCGCGACCACGTTATGACCGCTGCCCAGGTCCGCCAGCAGTTCGGGCAGCAGATAAACGTTACCTTCTCGAACCCACAAATGATGGTGCGGATCGATGATCGGCAGCTCCGGCTCCAGCACCGGTTCGATCACGCGGTCCAGCCAGGCCTGATCGACCTGGCCGGCAAAGCGGCTGGCGGTTTGCGACACGGGACTACTCCGCCGCCGCCTGTTCCGGCACACCCAGTTCCAGCAGCCTTGGCGCCACCTCCTTACCGAACAGGCTGATGTTTTCCTTGGCATCCTGGTGACTCAGATGGCCGCCCTGCCCGAAGAACAGCAGGTGCCCGACCCCACCCATCCGCTGGTTGAACGCCTTCAACTGGTTGAACACGTCATCCGGCGTGCCGGCGAACACGGTTTCGGTGTCCATGAACTGCTCCACCGTCGCGGTGCGGTGGTCGATCGGCACGCCATTGCGGTCCGTGATCATCCGGTGCGCCCGCGGCCCCGCCCGCAGCATCGCCACATTGGCACCGATGGAGTTGTAGCCGGGAGGATTGGTAAACGGCTCCGCCACCACCGGAGAGGTGCGTACATAGTCCGCGATCTGGTGGGCACGCCGCATCCCTTCCTCGCGCGTGTGGCCAACTCCGATCAGCGCGGCATAGGCCATGCGGTCGGGCCCAGCCTCCCACCCCAGTTCGCGCGCCCGCTTGCGGTAGGCTTCGTACATCGGCTTCGCCAGACCGCCCGACAGCAGCGTGCCGACGACATGCCCGCGTTCGGCGGCGGCGATGCCGGTATCCACACTCATGCCCGTCATCCAGATCGGCGGCGTCGGCTGCTGGATCGGGCGCGGCCAGATGTTCACCGCGCGATACTGGTAGAACTCGCCCTCCCAGGAGAACGGGCCGGTACTGGTGGTCAGCGCCTTGATCACCAGATCATGCGCTTCCCAATACCGGCGCATCAGCCGCCCGGGGTTGGAGTTGGCCGGCGCGATCTCGTACGGCGCCCCCTTGACCAGCCCGATCTCGATCCGTCCCCCGGACAGGCAATCCAGCCAGGCCATCTCCTCGGCCACACGTACCGGGTCGGGCCGGTTGGCGATCGGATTCCCCAGGCTGAGCAGACGAGCCTTCTTCGTTTCGCGCGCAATGATCGACAGTGCCATCGGCACCGAAACGGTCATGCAGGTGGCGGTGCTGTGGTGCTCGTTCACCATGATGTCCAGCCCGACCTCGTCGCACAGCGCGAACTCATCCAGATACCGGTTCAGCAGCATGCCGGCTTCACGCGGATCGAGATTTTCACTGGGGAAATTGACCCGCAGCGAGCCACGTTCCAGGCCCTTTTCCCACGCGGGATGATAAGCCATCTCGGAGAAATACCAGGTGCGCATGACGAGTTCTCCCTAAATCCGGTCGGTGAAAGCGAGGACGCGGGCGGCGAAACCTTCTGGCTGTTCCCAGTGCGGGTAATGACCGGCCTGGGGGACGGTTTCCATCGTGGCGCCAGGGATTTCGGCCTTCCAGGCCTCGCCATACGCCGTCGAAACAATCCCGTCCTGCTCGCCCCAGATCAGGTGCGTCGGGACATCGATCCGGTGCAGCCAGCGCTTCAGCCGAGGGTTGTGCATGTACGGCTTCCAGCCAAATACGCATAAAGCCTCCCGCCCCCGAGCGATGCCGGCCAGTTCGGTGTCAGGCAATTTGGTGTAATCGATCTCGCCCTTGGACGGGTCGGCCCAGGCCAGCCGCATGAACTCGGAACGACCAATCGCATGCATGTCGGTGATATCCCGCTCCAGCACACCGCCAACCTTGATACCAAGCGGCGCGGCAAGCAGCAGCCCGGCGAAGCGGGCGGTATTGCGGACGGCCATTTCGGCCGCGATCCACCCCCCAAAACAATTCCCCGCCAGCACAGCGCCTTCCAGCCCCAACTGCTGCGCCAGATCGAGATAAAGGTAAGCCAGATCATCCACCGTGCCGACCCAATCCGGCAGCGCGGAACCGCCGAAACCCGGATGAACCGGCGCGATCACACGATGGTTTCGCGCCAACGCATCCATCCAGGGCCGATTGGCTTGCAGCCCCTCGCCCGGATGCAGAAACAGGATCGGACGTCCCTGCCCTTGTTCCTCGATCTCCAGGCTGACGCCGGAGACTGTAACGTGGCGGCTCATGCCGTTCCTCCCTTGGTTTGCTTGGTTGCCGGGAACTTTACGCGTCCCTCGGCCGAGGGCAACTTTCCCCGGCGCAGCGACCCTTGCCCTGAACCCGCCCTCCGTGGTCCTGTCCGCCCGACTGTTAAGGATACGCGACCCATGACCAAACCACTCGCCGGCCTGCTCGTCGTCTCGCTGGAGCAAGCCGTCGCCGCCCCCTACTGCGCGTCCAGGCTCGCCGACATGGGTGCGCGCGTCATCAAGATCGAACGTCCGGAGGGTGATTTCGCCCGCGGCTACGACACCGCCGTACAGGGCCTGTCCAGCTATTTCGTCTGGTTGAACCGTGGCAAGGAAAGCCTGGTGGCCGATATCAAGCAACCGGCCGATGCGGCGCTGCTGCACCGGTTGCTGGCGAAGGCCGACGTGTTCATCCAGAATCTGGCCCCCGGAGCCGCCGCGCGATCCGGCTTCGGGTCGGAGGCATTACGCGCCCAATACGAACGCCTGATCACCGTCGATATCTCGGGTTACGGAGAAACCGGCGATTACGCCACGATGAAAGCCTACGATCTGTTGATCCAAGCCGAATCCGGATTAGCCACGGTCACCGGCCACCCCGCCGGCCCCGGCCGCGTCGGCGTGTCCATCGCCGATGTCGGCTGCGGGATGAATGCCTATACAGGTGTCCTGGAGGCATTGATCGAACGATCCCAGACCGGCCGCGGCAAGGGATTGAAGGTCAGCCTGTTCGACGCTGTCGCCGACTTGATGAATGTACCGTTGATGTATTTTGAGGGCACGGGACAGACCCCGCCCCGCCTGGGCCTGGCGCATCCGTCGATCTGCCCGTACGGCGCGTTCGCCACCAAGGACGGCGCCCTGGTTTTGATTGCGATCCAGAACGAACGCGAATGGGCGACGTTCTGCGCCGCATTCCTGGACGATGCCGATTTGCCGAAACAACCCGGTTTCCAAACCAACAACATCCGCGTGGCAAACCGGGCGGTGGTGGATGAACGGGTCGGCCAGACGTTCGCGACGCTGACGCGCGACGGGGCAGCGGCAAAACTGCGAGCCTCCAACACCGCCTATGGGTTCGTGAACGATCTGGCCGCACTTGGGCATCATCCGGCCTTGCGCCGCACCCCGGTCGCCCTGCCCGGCGGCGGCGTGGCGGAGATCGTCGCACCCGCGGTGATCCGTGTCGGCGACCCGCTGGCCCTAGGAGCCGTACCCGCGATCGGTCAGAACAGCGAGGCTATCCGGCGGGAATTTGCTGCGTAGTCGATACGATTTCGCAAATAACCATCGGAAGCCGAAGACTGTTAAAGTCCTGATCGACAAATTTCCCGATCGATTAAGCCGTAAGACTTTTTGTGACATGACGGCCGACCCGCCGGCAGACACTGTCCGAACGCCTGCGGTAGTACGCGGCTTGTCGCCAATCGATTGTAAGCATCGCCCCCGTAAGGCGCTGACATCGATGCGAAAGGGCATTTCAATGGGACTTTTCGATCAGCTCGTTGGCGGTCTTATGGGAAATGCCGCCAGCGGTTCGCCTCTACCGGGCCTGTTGATAAACGTGCTCGGCGGTGGCCAGGGTGATGCCGGCCGGCGGCGTCGGTGGGTTGCTCGCCACATTGGAACAGGCCGGCCTGGGGGAGATCACCCAATCATGGGTGGACACTGGCCCGAACCAGTCGGTGTCGCCAGACCAGCTTCATTCGGCCTTCGGCGAGGATCAGGCGCAGGCAATGTCCAACCAAGCGGGCCTGACACCCCGAGACTTCTTGATTCAACTCTCCCAGCACCTTCCCGCATAATCGACGCCATGACCCCGCATCAATAGGTGCCGGAAGAATGCTCCACCCCGGATTAACCGCGCGGGACAAGCTACCGGTTAAGTCGCACCCGACCGAAAGCCAACCGCGCGAAGCGCAAACCCCTTCCTCCGTGAAACTTCGTGGACCCTTCGTGAAACTTCGTGTCGGGCTTGCTTTGCCTGCCCAACGACAACGGAGACTATCCGCACCACGACCCGATCGCCCGTTACCGGTTAGCCGCCGCCCCAATCCAAACCTCACGATACAGCCCAACGATCTCCGCGGCAGTCGGCACCCGCGGATTGTTGCCCGGGCTACCTGACGCCAGCGCCTGTTCCGCCATCAGCGCCATCTTGCCGTTCCAGGTCGCCTCATCGATTCCATAATCCGCCGGCGTCGGCACCGACAGGTCCCGGTTCAGCTTTTCCAACCCAGTAATCAGCTTAGCCGCCGCCACCGCATCCGCATCCGTCAAAGCGGCGAACCCGATCCGCCGCGATGCCTCGGCATACCGAGCCTCGGCACCGGGCACCGAGAACCGGGTGATCGCCGGCAGCAGCATCGCGTTCGACAACCCGTGCGGCACATGGAAATGCGCCCCAATCGGCCGCGACATGCCATGCACCAACGCCACGGAACTGTTGGAGAACGCCAGCCCCGCCTCGGTCGCGCCCAGCATCATCGCCTCTCGCGCGGCGGCGTTGCGCGGTTCGGCATAGGCCGTGCGGATATTGGCGCCGATCAGTTCCATCGCCGACAAAGCCAGCGCGTCGGAGATCGGGTTGGCGCGCTTGGAGACGTAAGCCTCCAGCGCATGCGTCAGGCTATCCACGCCGGTATCGGCCGTGGTGCGGGGCGGCACCGAGTAGGTCAGTTCGTAATCCACCAACGCCGCCAGCGGCAGCGCCCCCAGCCCCGCGATCAGCATCTTCTCATCCCGTTCGGTGTCCGTGATGACGGTAAAGCGGGTGCACTCACTTCCGGTCCCAGCGGTGGTCGGGATGGCAATGACCGGCAACGCGCCCTTGTCGGCGGCGAACGGCGCCTTGTAGTCGCGCATCTTGCCGCCGCCGGCCGCCAGGATCGCCATCGCCTTCGCGGTATCGATCGGGGAGCCGCCGCCGAAGCCGATCAGGCAGTCGAAGTCGCCCTTGTTCAGTTCGGCCACCCCGGCCTCGATCACCGTATCGGTGGGGTCGGGCACCGTGTCGCTGAACACGGACACCGACAGTCCGGCCGCGGCCAATGGGTCCAGGCAGTTACGAACGTGGCCAGAGCTGACCATGAACGGATCGGTGACCACCAGCGGCCGGGACAATCCGAATTTCGCCAGCACGTCGGCGACCTGACGGACCGCGCCGGCGGACACCAGCAGCAGCCGGGGTGAGGCAAAGTTCATGTTGATCGCGGTCATGGCAGTTGCTCCGGACTTTATCCCGACGGTGTAGCGCGCGCGGCGGTCCGCGTCACGATGGGTGCCACCGATCAGGGATACCCACACCACGAAAATGACAATATCGTATCATATTAGCGCAAAGTCGCGAAAATAGGCCGGCCTTGAGGGCCGGTGTGGAGTGACCGGAATGGACGACCTGAAAAGGATGCTAGCCAACCTGCTTCCATCGGATGGCCCCGACTTCGCGGATCTGGCTGACAGATACCTGGGCCTGTACTGGCGCCGTGTCGCCATCGCGCTGGCGTTCATCGAGGATACGCTGCGCGAACAGCTTCAACATCTTGGATTTTCGTATATGGCCCAGACGGTCATCCTGGTTGCAACGTGCCTGATTCTGGCATTCGGCTCGTTCCGCATATTCCCGGACAAGCTGCGGATGATCTCTGTTTTGGTGTTCCTAGCCCTTGGATTTCGAATCCTGATGCCGATGCTCGATTCTTGATCGCCGCGGCTTAAACGTCCACCTCTTCCACCGTCTTCGCCCGTTCCTGGATGAACGCGAACCGCAGTTCCGGCCGCCGCCCCATCAGACTTTCCACCAGATCGTTCGTCGCCGCCCGCATTTCCGGAATCGCCATCACCTTCAGAAGTGTCCGCTTCGACGGGTCCATCGTGGTTTCCTTCAGCTGCGCGGGCGGCATTTCACCCAGGCCCTTGAACCGGCTGACCTCCACCTTCGACCCGGCCTTGAACGCCCGCCGCATCTTCTGCTCGCGGTCCTTGTCGTCCATCGCATAGATCGACTTGGCACCCTGAGTCAGCCGATACAGCGGCGGCTGCGCCAGATAGATGTGCCCATGGCGCACCAGTTCCGGCAGCTCCTTGTAGAAGAACGTCATCAGCAACGACGCGATGTGGGCGCCGTCCACGTCCGCGTCCGTCATGATGATGACCCGGCCATACCGTAGCTTTGCCCGATCGAACCGGTCACCGACGCCGCAGCCCAGCGCCTCGATCAGGTCCTTCAGTTCCTGATTCTGCCGCAGTTTGTCGGCCGAGGCGCTGGCGACGTTCAGGATCTTGCCGCGCAACGGCAGCACCGCCTGGGTTTCGCGGTTCCGCGCCTGTTTGGCGGACCCGCCCGCCGAGTCACCTTCGACCAGGAAGATTTCGGTTTCCGCCGCGTTTTCGCGGGTGCAGTCGGTCAGCTTGCCGGGCAGCCGCAGGCGCCGGGTGGGGGATTTCCGCGCGGTGTCCTTGTTCTCCTTGCGGCGGATGCGGTCCTCGGCGCGCTCGATGACGAAAGACAGCAGGTTGTCGGCGGATGCCGGATCGCCGGCCAGAAAATGGTCGAACCGGTCGCGCAGCGCGCCTTCGACCAAGCGCGATGCCTCGGCGCTGGTCAGCTTCTCCTTGGTCTGGCCCTGGAACTGCGGATCACGCAGGAACAGCGACAGCTTCGCCGCGACGGGGTCCAGCACGTCGTCCGCGGTAATCTGCCCGGCTCGCTTGTTGCCCCGCTGCTCGCCCCACGCCCGCAGCCCCTTCACCAACGCCGCTCGGAATCCCGCCTCGTGCGTGCCGCCCTGCGCCGTCGGCACGGTGTTGCAGTAGGAATGCAGGAACCCGTCGCCCTGCTCCAGCCACACCACCGCCCACTCGACCTTGCCGGTGGCCTCGCCGGGCAGAGCCGCCTCGCCCGCCCAGATTTGCGGCAAAACCTTTGCCAGATCGCCAATATCGGCCGCCAGACTGTCGCGCAGGCCGCCCGGAAAGTGCAGCACCGCCTCGGCCGGCACATCGTCCTTGCCTCCCTTCAGCAGCGCGGGCGCGCAGTTCCAGCGGATTTCGACGCCGCGGAACAGATAAGCCTTCGAACGACAAAGCCGGTACAACCGACTGGGAATGAACGAAAGGTTGCCGAAAATCTCCGGGTCCGGCTTGAACCGGATGCTGGTGCCACGGCGGTTATGCACCGGGCCGGCGTTGATCAGCTTGGTGGTCGGCTTGCCCTTTTCATAGGACTGCTTCCACATGATCCGGTCGCGCGCGACCTCGACATCCATGAACTCCGACAGGGCGTTGACCACGGAACTGCCGACGCCGTGCAGGCCGCCCGACGTCGCATAGGCCTTGCCACCGAACTTACCACCCGAATGCAAAGTGGTCAGAATGACCTCCAGAGCACTGAGTTCCTTGAACTTTGGGTGCGGATCGACCGGAATTCCGCGCCCGTTGTCACGGACCGTCAGCCAGTTGCCCTCCTCCACCGAGACCTCGATGAAACTGGCATGGCCGGCAACAGCCTCGTCCATCGAGTTGTCGAGGATTTCCGCCGCCAGATGATGCAGCGCGGCTTCGTCGGTGCCGCCGATATACATACCGGGGCGTTTGCGAACGGGTTCGAGGCCCTCCAGGACCTCGATATCCTTGGCCGAGTAGTCCGAATCGTCGCGAGTCGGCAGCGGCAGGCGCTTTTCAATGTCGGCCCTGACCGGCTTGGCAGGCGGCTTTGCGGTCGGTTTTGGTGCGGATTTATCGGACCCGGACCCGAACAGATCGTTCATGCTGTGTTCCCAAATCTGATTCGCACCCTACATGGCCGCGGGCCGTTTCGGCAACAGGCCTTGCGGGGTTGGGGCTGGGCACGGCGCTCAGGCAGGGGCCAGCGCGATGGGGATCAGGATAATGGGGCGGTGGCGGGGCACACCCTGCTCACTCCTCCCGCCGCACCGTCATCGCATACCGAAACCGCCCGCCGGGATGCAGGTTGCGCGACAAATCCACCAGCGTGCGGCCGCTGCCAAAATAGCGCCGCGTGATCAGCAACGCGGGGCTACCCGGCTCCACCCGCAGCAACGCCGCCTGTTCGGCGGTCACCACCGTGGCTTCGATATCCTGATGCACCTCGGTGATCGAAACCCCGAACCGGTCCTCGATCTGCGCGAAGATCGCCCGTGTATGCACCCGGGGCGTGGCTGCAACGTCAGCATAGCGTCCGTCGATCATCACCGTGGTCAGGCACAGCGGCCCGTCCGCCCCAAGCGGCCCCGGCAATTCGCGCAGCCCGACCAGCCGCAGCCACCGCCGGCCGGGGCGGCAGCCCAACTCCTCCGCCTCCTTACCGGTCACCGACACCATTTCGGCCGATGTCACCCGGTACTGCGCGTCAGAGGCAAACTGAAACAGGTCCTGCAACGATTGCAGCGTGTGATAGTAACTGGTCTGCGGCCGGTTCGCCTCGACCCGTGTGCCCACGCCCTTGCGCGCCGACAGCAGCTTCATGCCGCGAAGATGCCCGATCGCCTGCCGCACGGTCTGCCGGCTGACCCCGAACTCCTCCGCCAGCATGTGTTCGGTCGGCAAAAGCGACCCGATCGGATGCGCGCCCGTCGCGATCCGGTCCTGCAAGGTCCTGGCGACCTGAAGATAAAGCGAGGCGGACCCGTTGCTCGTCATCGGGCCGCCTGTAACGCAGTCAGACAACCTTGTCTGCCCGCAGCTTCGCCACCTCATCGGCGGACAGACCCAAACGGCCCAGCACCGAATCCGTGTCGGCCCCAAACGCCGGGGCGGCCACGGTAAGCGGCGGCTGGCCGTCGATTCGCACTGGCCCGACCAATCCCTCCACCGGCGCCCCGCCCTCGGTGCGGGTAAACGAGGCAACCCGCCCGCCATCCCGCACGAACGGATTATCCAGCGCCTGCCCCACATCATAGACCGGCGAGGCCGGCACCACGCCGCCCAAAGTCTCCATCCATTCGGCCGTGGTGCGCGTCACCAGCACCGAATCAAGGTCCCGGGTCAGCGAATCACGGTTGGCCAGACGAGCCTTAAAGCTGGCGTAACGCGGATCGGTGCCCCATTCCGGCCGGCCGACACATTCGGCCAACACCGGCCAAAACTTCTCCTTGTTGCACATCAAGAACATCCAGCCATCCTTGGTGCGGTAAAGCTGGGACGGCGTCAGCGACGGGTGCGCGCCGCGCGGTTCGCGCCCCTGCAGATGGCCCGCGTTCAGATACCAGGTCGCCAGATAGTTCAGGTTATGCAGCGCGGTGTCGAACAGGCTGACATCCACATCCATGCCCACCCCGGTCTTGCGCGCGCCCAGCACGCCGGACACCAGCCCGAACACCGTCATCAGCCCGGTCATCATATCGACGATGGACACACCAAACCTGGCGGGCGGGCCATCCGGCTCCCCGGTCAGGCTGCAATACCCGGCTTCGGCCTGCATCAGATAGTCATACCCCGGCCAGCTCTTACGCTCATTATCGCGGCCATAGGCGGACAAATGGGCGCAGACGATGGCCGGGTTGGCCTCCTTCAGCGAGGCATAGTCCAGACCCAGTTTCTCCGGCAGGTCGCCGCGCAGATTGTCCAGGATGGCATCCGCCTCACCCACGAGGCGACGCAGCACGCGCATGCCCTCGGGATGCTTCAGGTTCAGCGTCATGCTGCGCTTGTTGCGGTTGAACGCCTGGAAAAACTGACTATCCCCCGCCCCAAACATATACGGCCCCACCGCTCGGCCGACATCGCCGCCCTCGGCGGGGTTTTCGATCTTGATCACCTCCGCGCCCAGGTCGGCCAGCAGCATCGTGCCGAACGGGCCGGCGCCATATTGCTCGACGGCGATCACCGTGACGCCATCCAACGGCAGGTTGCGGGAACTTTGGGTCATGCGCCGCCCCCTTAGATCGGATTGCGTTCGATAAGGCGACGAGCGATCAGCAAACGCTGGATTTCGTTCGTCCCCTCGCCGATCACCAGCAGCGGGGCGTCGCGGTACAGCCGCTCCACAAGGAATTCCTTGCTGTAGCCATAACCGCCATGAATGCGCATCGCCTCGATCGCGTTCTCCAGCGCGGACTCCGTCGCGAACAGCTTGGCCATCCCGGCCTCATAATCCACCCGCTCGCCACGGTCGTACGCCTTGGCCGCGGCATCCACCAGCAGGCGGGAGGCCTGGGTGCGCGTGGCCATGTCCCCCAGCTTCAGGGCGATCGCCTGATGCTCGTGGATCTTCTTGCCGAAGGTGCTGCGCTGCTGGACATAGCGCACCGCCTCATCCAGCGCCGCCTGAGCCAGCCCGACGCCGCGCGCCGCGACGTTGATGCGCCCCAATTCCAGGCCGGAGATCGCGCAGGCCATGCCGCGCCCCTCAACGCCGCCGATCAGCCGATCGACCGGAACGCGATAGTCCTCGAACACCAGTTCGGCACTGTCGATGCCCTTGTAACCCAGTTTCTCCAGCTTGCGGCCGACCCGGAAGCCGGGACCCTTCTCCGCGATCAGCATGCTCATGCCGTGGTGGCGCGGCTGGGCATTGACGTCGGTCTTCACCAGCAGCGCGACAACGCCGCCCTGGATGCCGTTGCTGATCCAGGTCTTGGTGCCGTTGACGACATAGTCGTCGCCGTCCCGCTTCGCCGTGACCCGGATGGCCTGCAAATCGGTTCCCGTATCCGGTTCCGTCAGCGCCAGCCCGCCGCGCAGCTCACCGGAGGCAAAGCGCGGCAGGAACGCGCGCTTCTGCGCCTCGGTGCCCGACTTGTTGACGATCGTGGCCATGATCAGGTGGGAGTTGATGATGCCCGCGACCGACATCCACACCGTCGATATCCGCTCGATGATGCGGGCGTACGTCTGCGCGCGCAGCCCCATGCCGCCGTATTCCGGCGGGATGACGGCCCCGAACAGACCCATCTCCTTCATCCGGTCCACGATCTCTTGCGGATAGATGTCATCGTGTTCCAGTTGCATCGCCACCGGTCGCACATGGCGCTCCAGGAAGCGGTCAACGCTGTCCAGGATCAGCCGGTCCTGGTCGTCCTGTTCGGCGATATCCTGATTGACGTTGTTCATATGACGGTCCTCGGAGCAATTGATTCGGCCAGTGCGGCGACGGGATACTGGGCCAGCGACAACACCGCCTGTTCGATACGGTCGGCCGCGCCGGCAGTAAGCGCCATCGCGGCGTTGCCACGGTATTTCGCGGTGATATCGGCGTTCGACAGCGGGCGATCCGGCGCGCCGCGATTGATTTCCTCGCGATGGCGCAGGGTACGCCCGTCCCGCAGCCGAACCACCAGTTCGCCGGAATAGGTGCGCGGAAACGGCGAATCCGGATCGACCGCATAACCAACCCGCCCCGCGAGAGCCAGGATATCAGGATCGGCCAGCGTTTCAGGTTCCAGTTCCGCCAGCGTCAGCTGGCCGCGAACCCAGGCCGCCGCGACCAGAAACGGCACGCTGAACTGGGCATCGTAGGCGTTGGCCGGGCGCTGCTTGTTGGCCTCCGGCTCGCACACCACCGGGATAACCTGTTCAGGCACCAGCGCGGTGATCGACTCGATATCCCCCGCCGCGACACCGTCACGCAGAACCAACGCCGCGTCGATAGCGGCATGGGTGAAATGACACGCCGGGAACGGCTTGATCGACGTCGCCGCCAGTTCCCAAACAGTCCCCAACCCCGCCGTCGCTCGGCCCAAATCAAGCCCCTCGGCCCGCGCGCCGAGATAGGCGTTATAAAAGCCGAAGCGCCCGGAATAAGGCCGCGTCGCCCCGATAAAGCCCTGCCGAGCGAGGGAAGCGGCGGTGATGCCGGCCTGTGCCGCCCAGCCGGGATGCAGGCGCTTGTTCCAGGCCCCATCCTCCAGGAACTCCAGCGAACCGGAGGCCGTGGCCAGCGCGATCCCCTGCGCATGCACCAGTTCGCGTTCTGTCAGGCCGAACAGCCGCCCGGCCGCCAGCGCGGAGGCGAAGGCATTCACCACCCCGGTGGGATGAAACCCCGCCGCATGGAACAAGCCGCCCGCCACCGAGGCAATGCGGGTCGCGGCCTCCACACCGGCGATATAGGCGATCAACAGTTCCTCGCCCGTCGCACCGACATGCAGCGCAGCGGCAAAAGCGGCGGGAAACACCGCGGCGGTGGGATGGATGACACCACCAAGATGCGTGTCGTCAAAGTCCAGCCCGTGACACAGCAGCCCGTTCATGATGGCCGCATCGCGCGGCGGCAAACGAGCAGGCAGGCCAAACACCGGCACCGAACCAGCACCGCCAAGCCCTTGCAGCGCGGTCAATGTGCGATGGGCGAAATCATACCGCGTCGAGGCATGGGCGATGCCCACCGAGTCCAGCACATGATGAACCGCGCGCTCTTGCACGACAGCGGGAATATCGCCCAGGCGCAGGCCGGAGACGAACGCCGCCAGCCCCAAAGCCGGTTCCGCGCTCATGACCCGACAACGCTGGCGCGGGTGGGGATCAGGCTGCTGCGGTCGAACGTCATGAACACCGTGCCGTCGGCCTTCAGGCCCTGGGTGCGCGTGGTCACGATGCCCTGTGTCGGTCGCGACTTGCTGGGCCGCACCGCCAGCACCTCCGACCGAGCGTAGATCGTGTCGCCGGGAAACACCGGGGCGGTCAGGGTGATTTCCTTCCAGCCCAGATTGGCGATCGCATTCAGGCTGATGTCGTCCACTGTCATGCCCAGCACGATCGCCAGCGTCAGGCCGCTGTTGACCAGTGGCTTGCCGAACTCCGACTTCGCGGCGAACGCGGCATCGCAGTGCATCGGATGGCGGTTCATCGTCATCAGGCTGAAGTTGATGTTGTCGGATTCGGTGACGGTGCGTCCGGGCCAGTGCCGGAACGTCTGGCCGACGGTGAAATCCTCAAGGAAGCGGCCATGCGTTTCCTGCTGTGGCGAGGCGTGATCCATGGATGGTTTCCTCCGGTCGTGCTTCGTGGACGCGCTGTTGGCAGACACCCACGCCCCGAACCGCCGGACGGATCCGGGACACAGGAATGAACGTCTGAGTCTGCCTGTCCAGGCATCATATGTCCGGACATATATCAGTCAAGCCATTTTCCCCTGATTGCATCGGATTAGCATTACCAGCCGGTAATGGGGTATTGACGCGGGATATGTACGGACATGATAGTCTCCCCACGAGGCCGGAAAGGCTTCATGGAGGATAACTTGTCCGGACATATACCAACCAGGACCATGCCGCATATCGTCAACTCCGGCGCTCGGCTCGATCGCCTGCCCATCTCACGGTTTCACTGGCGCGTGCTGGGGCTGATCAGCGCGGGCGCCTTCCTCGACGCGTTCGACATCTACCTGGCCGGCGGTGTGATCGCCGCCATGCTGCGGGAGGGATTCTCCACCCTGCAACTGAACGCGGTGTTCGTATCCGCGACCTTCTTCGGCATGCTGATCGGCGCCGGCCTGGCAGGCTGGGTCGGCGACCGGATGGGGCGGCGGTATTCCTACCAGACCAACCTCGCGATCTTCGGCCTCGCCTCCCTCGCGGCGGTGTTCGCCCCCAACATCTACTGGCTGATCGGCTTCCGCTTTCTCATGGGCCTCGGCCTCGGCGCCGAACTGGTCGTGGCCGCCGGCACCCTGTGCGAGTTCATCCCACCACGGTACCGAGGCCGCTGGATTTCGATGATGGGCATGATCATCAATTCCGGCCTGCTGGTCGCCACCTTCACCGGCTATTTCGTCATCCCCAACCTGGGTTGGCGCACCATGTTCGCCATCGCCGGCTTCGGCGCCTTGGTTGTGTGGCTGCTCCGCAAGCGCATGCCGGAAAGCCCGCGCTGGCTGGAATCCGTTGGCCGGCTGCAGGAAGCTGAAATCGCCTTGCAGGCCATCGAACGCGAAACCGAGGCTCGGTGCGGCCCGTTGCCGCCGGTTGACCGGGTTCAGAGCCTGGAAACCGGCCACGTCCCGGTGTCGCGCCTGTTCGCGCCGGATATGCGCGGCCGCCTGCTCGCCGCGTGCCTGACGGTCGTGGCGGTGAACGTCTCGGTTTACGGCTTCGTCGCCTGGCTGCCGACGTTTTTGGTGAAACAGGGCATGACCATCGTCCAATCGCTTGGCTTCACCACACTGATGTCCTTCGGCAGCACCGCCGGCGCGCTGGTAGGACTGCTGCTGGCCGATCGCTTCTCCCGCCAGAAATCGCTGGTAGTGACGTGCCTGGCGATCATCGCGTTGGGCTTCGTTTATCCCGCCATGCGCGATCCGGCCGCCCTGACCGTCGTCGGTTTCGCGCTGATCACCAGCATCTACGTCCTGGTCACCATCGGGCTATACGCCTACGTGCCGGAACTGTTCCCCACCGAACTGCGTCTGCGCGGCACCGGCGTCGCCGGCATGTGCGGCCGAGCGGCCTCGATCTCCACGCCCTATCTGGCGGTGATGCTGTTCGAGCGGTTCGGTATCCAGGGCGTCTTGTTGATGGTGTCGGCGATCCTGGTCTGCCTGGTCGCGGCGATCCTGGGGCTGCGGTTGGAAACCGGCCAGCGCTCCTTGGAAGACACGCTGACGCCGGCTACACCCGAACCGGCCATGATGGGAGAATAGAGCATGACCGAAGGACCTGTCTGGCTGTTTGCCCCGGCGAACGCCGCCCGCAAGGCACAAGGCGCGCTGGCCAGCAACGCCGATGTCGTCGTGCTCGATCTGGAAGACGCGGTCGCGATCACCGAGAAGGCGGCAGCCCGCGCCGCACTGGCCGAACTGGCCACCCTGCCACGCAAGGGCGCCCTGTTCGTGCGGGTCAACGCCGCCAGCACGCCACTATGCCTGGCCGACATTCAGGCGGCGGTCGCGGCGGGGGCCGACGGCATCATGCTGCCGAAGACCGAAACCGCCGCCGAGGCCGCCGCGATCTGCTGGGCGCTGACTCAGCTAGACACGGCCCACGCCCGCCCGACACCGACGCGCCTCGTGCCGCTGATCGAAACCGCGCGTGGCCTGTCGAACCTGGACCGGATCGAATGGGACGCCCGCGTCCGCTGCGTCGCATTTGGTTCGGTTGACTATGCGGCGGACCTGGGACTGACTGGAACTCCCGGCGACGAGGCCGTCGCGGACGCCCAATACGCGATCGTCCGAGCAGCCCGCGCGGCGGGGCTGGACGGACCGATCGACGGAGTGACGCTGGAAGTCCGCAACGCCGAACTCTGCGCCCGCGACGCCGCCCGCGCCCGGGCGCTCGGTTTCAAGGGCAAACTGGCGATCCATCCCGCGCAGATCGACCCGATTCAGACCGCGTTCCGCCCAACCGCCGACGAGTCCGCCTGGGCGGCCGAAGTCCTGGAGGCCTTCTCGGCAGCGGAAGCAGCCGGCACCGCCGCCATCCTGGTTCGCGGCCGGCTGGTCGATTACCCGGTGCTGACCCAGGCAAAGCAAATTCTGGCCCGGATCTGAACGGGGACTCGTCACGCGACGGCGAGGCGTTGGCGGAGCGTCGGTATCAACGCCGAGCAACCCAATCCGTTCGACGGTCACCGAACCATCCAGTCATGCGCTTCGCCCCAAGACCGCGTAAGCTACGGCCCCATGAGCGACATCACACGCATGACCTCGGTCGCCGCGCTCCTCGGTGATCCGGCCCGGGCGAACATTTTAACCGCGTTGCTGGATGGGCGCGCCCTGACGGCGAAGGAGCTGGCGTTCGCCGCCCACGTATCGCCGTCAACCACCAGCGGTCACCTCGCCCGGTTGACCGATGCAGACCTGCTGGCGGTCGAGAAGCAAGGCCGACACCGCTATTTCCGCCTGGCCTCGCCGCTGGTCGGCCAAATGCTGGAGGCCGTGATGGCCGTCGCCGGCCCCGCACCGAAGCCCGTTTGGCGCGGCGGCGAGGCACTGCGAACCGCCCGCACCTGCTACGACCACCTCGCCGGGCGGCTGGGCGTCGCACTGGCGGACTCGCTGACCCGGTTCGGACACGTCGCGCTGTCGGGCGACGGCGGCGAGGTCACCGAAACCGGCCGCTCGTTCCTGTGCGACTTCGGCGCCGAACCGGCCCCGGGCAAACGCGTATTCTGCCGCCCCTGCCTGGACTGGAGCGAACGGCGCCCGCACATCGCCGGCCGCCTGGGCGCGGCATTGGCGACGCGATGCCTGGATCTGGGCTGGATACAGCGACAGCGCGACTCGCGCGCCGTGACGATCACCCCGGCCGGGTCGCGCGGATTCGCTGAAACCTTCGGCATCGATCTGAATGGGTAATTGGGGGGGCTTCTGTTGCCCGGTGCCCCCCCGAACCGCGCCTATCGCTTATGCAGCGACGGCGAGCGCCTGATTATCGTTGGCACTTGTGATTTGACCCGATAACGGCGGTATCATGCCGGGCAAAAGGCGAGTCTTTACCACGCGTGTCGAGCCTGTTTCGCCCCCATATATCCCGATAGTCCGGGATGGATGGTGGAGGCGCCGGGCACTGCCCCCGGGTCCACAACGATTATTCCACGCGCCGTTTATCACCATAGTCAGCAAGCTGACAGGGCATGATCTAGGCTGTCCGGGCTGTCGGTTCAAGGGGTTTCGCGGACATTCACCGCGGGTACGCCTGACCACCGTCATCGCGCGGCTCACCGCGCTGCCTGGTTTGCTTGTCGCTGCTGCCCTTAACAGAATCTTAACCGTGTTGCGGTCACATCACGGCTCCCGGCCGATGCCGGCGGAGCGACACACGCGATGGCCCTCGGCTTCCACCCAAACGCGGGTGACATCGTCATTTGCGACTATTCCGCCGGTTCCGGCCGCAGAGATGGTAAAGGTGCGGCCTGTCGTCGTGATCTCGCCCCGCCGGCGCGCGGCCCGGTGTGGGTGAAAGCCGCACTGGATTTTCCTGGAGATTAGCCGCGTGACAGCCAGTCGCCGGGGCGGTAACCCCAAGGCCAGCTTGGACGTCAAGGCGCCTCTACCGCACGCGGCGGCGAATGCCCTCCTTGAGAGAAGCTGTATTGAAATTCAGCAGCAGTCCAATCTTACAACCGCTGAAGCGCAGATAGGTTTGCAGTTGCGCTTCATGCACCGGCAGGATGCGCTCGACAGACTTCAGCTCTAGCAACACCTCGTTCGCAACGACAATGTCGGCCCGATATCCGCAGTCCAAAAACATGCCATCGTAGCTCAACTTCATATCGACCTGGCGCGAAAACGGGATTTGGTTTCTTTCGAATTCGAAGCAAAGACAGCGTTCATAGGCGCTTTCCAGCATACCGGGGCCGAGGCGCGTATGCACACGCATCGCAAGGCCAATGATTTCCCGGGTAAGCCCGGTTTCATGAACGAGGGTCATCCGGCGATGATCGCCTGATTTGGTTTACGGGAGGTTAATTTCCTGGTCGGAGTTGCATAAAGTCAATCCAGCGGACACGAAGTTGCACGAAGGTTCCACGAAGTTTCACGAAGCGCGGTACCGGGCGGCCTGATCCCCCACCTTTCGCGAGCCTATCATGAATCTTGTGTGA
>DNXO01000011.1:0-251 GCA_003506895.1 Acetobacteraceae bacterium
CCCCGAGCATGTGATGTATGTCTGGGTCGATGCGCTCACCAACTACATCACCGGCGTCGGCTTTCCCGACGAGAGCGATCCGAACTGGCGTTACTGGCCGGCCGACGTTCATATCATCGGCAAGGATATCATCCGCTTTCATGCGGTGTATTGGCCGGCCTTCCTTATGTCGGCAGGCATTCCCGTGCAGAAGCGCGTCTATGCCCACGGTTTCCTGTTCAACCGAGGCGAGAAAATGTCGAAATCGGTCG
>DNXO01000011.1:529-829 GCA_003506895.1 Acetobacteraceae bacterium
ACGTGGTCGATCCCTTCAACCTCGCGGACCAGTACGGCGTCGACCAGATGCGCTATTTCTTCCTGCGCGAGGTACCGTTCGGCCAGGACGGCAGCTACAACCATGAGGCTATCGTCGCGCGCATCAATGCTGATCTCGCCAACGATCTCGGCAATCTGGCGCAGCGTTCGCTGTCGATGATCGCAAAGCAGTATCAGGGTGTACTGCCCGAGCCTGGCGCATTCACTGACAACGACAAGGCGATCCTTGCGCAGGCCGACGGCATGATCGCACTTGCGCGAACGGCGATGGCGACCCAGC
>DNXO01000011.1:1092-1467 GCA_003506895.1 Acetobacteraceae bacterium
CGATGGCGACCCAGCAGATCCATCACGCGCTCAACGCGGTCTGGGCAGTCGTCGCGGAGGCCAACCGCTATTTCGCCGGCGAAGCACCTTGGGCCCTGGCGAAGACCGACCCTGCGCGCCAGCGCACGGTGCTCTACGTGACCGCCGAGGTGGTCAGGCAGATCGCTATTCTGGCGCAGCCGGCAATGCCGGGAGCATCAGCAAAACTGCTCGATATCCTCGGCATTCCCAACGAAACCAACTCGCGCAACTTTGCGGCCCTTGGTTCACGGATCAGGCCAGGTACGGTGCTTCCCGCGCCCGCCCCGGTATTTCCCCGGTATATCGAACCAACGGCGGCGTGAACGGTTGGAAGCCGATGCTTGTCGATAGCCA
>DNXO01000011.1:1822-3690 GCA_003506895.1 Acetobacteraceae bacterium
TCGGGCGTATCGTCACCATCTCGACGCGGGTCAGGCGCCTCGGCGCGCTGTTAGCGATCACGGAGCGATTTCCAGACGTCTATTGCTCGGTCGGCACGCATCCGCACCAGGCCGATGAAGAGGACGGGATTGGCGCGGACGAACTGATCGAACTGGCACGACATCCCAAGGTCGTGGCTTTTGGCGAAGCAGGCCTGGATTATTTCTATCAGCACGGGTCACGCGAAGCACAGGAGCGCGGCTTTCGCACCCACATCGCCGCTGCCCGCGCGACCGGTCTGCCGCTGGTCATTCATACCCGCGAGGCCGACGACGACTGCGGCAGAATCCTTGAAGATGAAATGACCAGGGGATCGTTTCGCGCCGTGCTGCATTGCTACACCGGCGGGCGGGACCTTGCGATGAAGGCGATCTCGCTGGGGCTTTCGATTTCTTTCACGGGGATTTTGACCTTCAAGAAATCGCAAGCCTTGCGCGACCTTGCCGCCGAGTTGCCTGCCGATCGGATCATGGTCGAGACCGACGCGCCGTATCTTGCGCCCGGCAAATTTCGTGGCAAGCGCAACGAGCCATCCTACGTGGTTGAAACTGCCAAAGTGCTGGCAGAGACGCGCGGGGTCTCGTTGGAGGAGATTTCGCGGCAGACCACGGAGAACTTTTTCCGTCTGTTCAGCAAGGTTCCGGCTTCGAAAGCTGTGGCATGACGTTGAGCCTGACGATCCTGGGCTGCGGATCCTCCGCCGGCGTTCCCCGTCCGGCCCTGGGCTGGGGGGCATGCGATCCCAAAAACCCAAAAAACCGCCGCCGCCGCTGTTCGCTGCTGGTCGAGCGAAGGGGGGATCAAGGCGTCACGCGGGTCTTGATCGATACTTCGCCTGATCTGCGCGAGCAACTGATCGACGCCAATGTCGACCATATCGACGCGGTATTCCTGACCCATGAGCACGCCGATCAAACCCATGGCATCGATGATCTTCGCTCTGTGGTGCTGCACCAGCGCAGGCGTATTCCGGTTTATCTGAACCGATCCACCGCCGAGCATATCCTGCTGCGATTCTCCTATTGCTTCGTCTCGCCTCCCGGCAGCGAATATCCGCCGATCCTGGATCATCACCCCATCGAGTCCGGCGAAAGCCGGACCGTCGAAGGGAAGGGCGGTCCGGTGACGCTCTCTGCCTTCATCCTGGACCACGGCAATATCTCGGCCCTCGGCTATCGGGTCGGCGATTCCGCCTATACGCCCGACGTGAACGACATTCCGCAAGCAAGCTGGCCATTCCTCGAAAATCTCGATCTCTGGATTGTCGATGGACTCCGCTATACCGGGCATCCCAGCCACTTCAGCGTCAACGACGCGCTGTCATGGATCGATCGGTTCAAGCCGCGCCACGCCGTCATCACCAACATGCATTCCGATCTGGATTACGAGGTGTTGCGCCAGAGCCTGCCGCCGCACGTCATCCCGGCTTATGACGGCCTGCGGCTGACGCTGGAGCAGGCAGACTGAAGTGGCCAACGTGCCAGCTTCATATCTTGTGCAACTCCAGCGACGCCGGATGAAACAGTTCTTCCGGAGCCAGCAATCGAGCCGATAGTCCTTCAGCGTGGTGGCGTTGCAGGAAGCGGCTCAGCACATGGCGGTTCGGATCCAATCCATAGGACCAGAAATCTTCACCCATCAGAAGGCGGGCCGCCCGCAATTGTTCCTCGACGAAGGGCAAAGTGACCTTGGTCGCAGACGTGTCGGCCAGCTTTGCGACCGCGATCGCCTTGGAACGCTCGAATGCCTTGAAGACCGCGACCGGCAACCAGGGATGCTTTTCGACAAGTGCGCGGCGGATCCCTAGCGTGTGCATGATGGGAAACAA
>DNXO01000068.1:0-1604 GCA_003506895.1 Acetobacteraceae bacterium
GTGATCTGCATCACCAACCCGCTGGATGCGATGGTGTGGGTGATGAAGGAAAAGTCCGGCCTTCCGGCCAACAAGGTCGTCGGCATGGCGGGCGTGCTCGACAGCTCGCGCTTCCAGTTGTTCCTGGCGCAGGAATTCAATGTCTCGGTGAAGGACGTGACCGCGTTCGTGCTGGGCGGCCATGGCGACACGATGGTGCCGCTGACCCGTTACTCCACTGTCGCGGGTATCCCGGTCCCCGATCTGATCAAGATGGGCTGGTCCACGCAGGCGAAGATTGACGCGATCTGCGAGCGCACCGCCAATGGCGGCGGCGAGATCGTGAAGCTGCTGGAACGCGGCAGCGCGTTCTACGCCCCGGCCGCCTCCGCGATCGCGATGGCCGAGGCTTACCTGAAGGATAAGAAGCGCGTCCTGCCCTGCGCCGCCTACCTGACCGGCCAATACGGCATCAACGACATGTATGTCGGCGTCCCCGTGGTGATCGGTGCCGGCGGTGTGGAGCGGATCGTTGAGATTGAACTGAACGCCACCGAAAAGGCCGCCTTCGACAAGTCGTGCGGTGCGGTTCGCGAACTGATCGATGCGTCTCGCAAGCTGATCGGCTGAGGAGCCAAACATGAACATCCACGAATACCAGGGCAAGGAACTGCTGAAGCGCTACGGCGTGACGGTTCTTGAAGGCCATGTCGCCTGGACCCCCGACGAGGCCGAGGCGGCGGCGGCCAAGCTTCCTGGCCCGGTATACGTGGTGAAGTCCCAGATCCATGCGGGCGGCCGGGGTGCCGGCCGCTTCGCGGACGATCCGAACGGCAAAGGCGGCGTGCGTCTGGCACGCTCCCCGGCCGAGGTGAAGGCGGCGGCCGAGGCGATGATCGGTCACACGCTGATCACCAAGCAGACCGGCGAACAGGGTCGCCCGGTGCGTCGCGTCTATGTCGAAGCGGGCTGCGATATTGCCCGTGAACTGTATGTGTCCCTGCTGGTGGACCGGATCAGCGGCCGCGTCACCATCGTCGCCTCGACCGAAGGCGGCATGGAGATCGAGGAAGTCGCCGCCAACCATCCGGAGAAGATCCTGCGCGCCAGCGTCGATCCGGCGTCGGGCATTTCCGGCTTCCATGGCCGCAAGCTGGCGTCGGGCCTGGGGCTGACCGGCAAGCAGGCGTCCTCGTTCGGCAAGTTCATCGCCGGCATGTATGCCGCTTATGTCGCGCTGGACTGTGCGATCATCGAGATCAACCCGCTGGTCGTGACCGGTGCGGGCGACGTCGTGGCCCTGGATGCCAAGGTCAGCTTCGACGACAACGCGCTGTTCCGTCATCCGGAGCTGGAAAAGCTGCGTGACGAGGCAGAAGAAGACCCGAAGGAATTGGAAGCCGCGAAGTTCGAACTGAACTACGTCGCGCTGGATGGTAACATCGGCTGCATGGTCAACGGCGCGGGTCTGGCCATGGCGACTATGGACATCATCAAGCTGTATGGCATGTCCCCCGCCAACTTCCTGGACGTCGGCGGCAGCGCCACGAAGGAGCGGGTGACGGCGGCGTTCAAGATCATCTTGTCGGACCCGAACGTCGAAGGCATCCTGGTCAACATCTTCG
>DNXO01000068.1:1853-11371 GCA_003506895.1 Acetobacteraceae bacterium
GGCGGCATCATGCGCTGCGACATCATCGCCGAGGGCGTGGTCTCCGCCGCCCGCGAAGTGCAGTTGTCGGTGCCCCTGGTGGTGCGTCTGGCCGGCACCAACGTCGATCTGGGCAAGGAAATCCTCGCCAAATCCGGCCTGCCGATCGTCGCCGCCGACAACCTGGCGGACGCGGCCGAGAAAATCGTCAAAGCCGTGAAGGAGGCCGCATAGATGTCCGTTCTGGTCAATCGCGATACCAAGGTCATCTGCCAGGGCTTCACCGGCGCGCAGGGCACGTACCACTCGGAGCAGGCGATCGCCTACGGCACCAAGATGGTCGGCGGCGTGACTCCGGGGAAGGGTGGGACGACCCATCTGAACTTGCCGGTGTTCGATACGGTGTGGGAATGCCGGGAGAAGACTGGGGCCGATGCGTCCGTGATCTATGTTCCGCCGCCGTTCGCGGCCGACGCGATCCTGGAAGCCATCGACGCTGAGTTCCCGCTGATCATCTGCATCACCGAGGGCATCCCGGTGCTGGACATGGTGCGCGTGAAGCGGGCGCTGACTGGATCGAAGTCCCGCCTGATCGGGCCGAACTGCCCCGGCGTGATCACCCCGGATGAGTGCAAGATCGGCATCATGCCGGGCCACATCCACAAGCGCGGTTCGGTTGGGATCGTCTCCCGTTCGGGAACGCTGACCTATGAGGCGGTGGCGCAGACGACCGCGACCGGCATGGGTCAGACAAGCTGCGTCGGCATCGGTGGCGACCCGGTGAAGGGCACCGACTTCATCGAAGTGCTGGAGATGTTCCTGGCGGACCCCGAGACCAAGCAGATCATCATGATCGGTGAGATCGGCGGACCGAGCGAAATCGACGCGGCGGAGTTCCTGGCGAAGAACAAGGTGAAGAAGCCGACGGTTGGCTTCATTGCCGGCGCCGCGGCACCTCCGGGCCGGCGGATGGGTCACGCGGGCGCGGTCATCAGCGGCGGCAAGGACACCGCGGCGGCGAAGATGGAGGCAATGCGGAGTGCGGGCATCCACGTTGCCGATAGCCCTGCCGCGCTGGGCAGCACGATGGTCGAGGTTCTGAAGGGCTAATTCGGTTTCGGGCTGGCGTTCTGATCGGAACGTCAGCCCAACTCCGCAGGCTTCATGTCGGAAAATCGATAACCCAGCGATGGAAATCCGGGACAAGGGCTTGTGGGCTCAGGAAGAGATCCTGGATTTCTTAAGGGAAAGACTTGGGCGCCTGCATGCCCGTCAGCGGCTCGGCATCGAAACAGAGCATGAGGCCCAGGTCTTCGGGCAAGGCCTGAATTTCTTCCATATCGAAAATTGGTATTCGATCCATTCGGTGATCCGGACGGTGCTGCGGCTGACCGGGCTCTACGGGAGGGGCCAACGCAACGCCGGCGATGTGCAGGTCCGTCACAACCCCATCACCTCCAGCCGGTTGCCGGCCGCCTTTGATGGCTTCACCATCCTGCACATTAGCGACCTGCACGCCGACATGAACCAGAAGGCCATGCAGCGGGTCATCTCGCTGCTGCCTTCGCTGAGTTACGATGTCTGCGTGCTGACCGGGGATTTCCGCGGCAACACGGTCGGTCCGTTCGTTCGCGCGATCGAGGGAACCGCTGAAGTCGCGGCTCTTCTGCATGGGCCGAGCTATGGCGTGCTGGGAAATCACGACACGATCCGCATGGTTCCGGCGCTGGAGGCCATGGGTATCCGGATGCTGCTGAATGAGTGCGTAACGGTGGAGCGCGAGGGAAGCCGCATCTATCTCGCGGGAATCGACGACGCGCATTTCTTCCGGGCCGACAACATCGAGAAAGCCGGCGATCCAATCCCGGAAGGCGCGTTCGCCGTGCTGCTGTCGCACACCCCGGAGATCTATCGGCAGGCGGCCCATGCGGGGTTTGACGTGATGCTGAGCGGGCATACCCACGGCGGGCAGATTTGCCTTCCGGGCGGCGTGGCGATCACGCTGGACTCGAATTTGCCACGCCGCCTCGGCGCTGGTGCTTGGACCCATCACGGGATGGCCGGATACACCTCGGTCGGTGCGGGGTCATCGATCGTGGCGGCGCGCTTTCATTGCCTGCCGGAAATTACGTTGCACCGTTTGCAGTGTCGTTAAGAGCCGTAACAACCCGCTGAAAGACTGACACGCCGCCCTTTCATCGTCGTGGCGGGCGAAGGCCCGCCATTCACGCCTCGATACGTCCGATCGAAGGGGCTGATGGCCATCTTCATCCGCAACAAAGTATGCCGTTGCACAATTGAAGCCGACGCCGGACGGCATCGGAGCATCCGTTTGGCTCAAGCGGCTTGCGCCCCGCTTCCCAAGACCTTTATATGTCAAGCCTTGACATAGGAGTCGCCGTGGCAACCAACGTCCATCTAACCTCCGAACTCGAACGCTTCGCCCGCGAATGTGTCGCCGGCGGACGGTACAACAATGTCAGCGAGGTCGTTCGGTCTGCATTGCGCCTCCTGCAGGAGACGGAAGCTCGGCGCCGTGAATTCAACCTTATGTTGACGGAGGCAGAAGAGGAATCCGATCGCGACGGCAGTGTCTCGGTCGAGACCGTGCTGGCGGATATGGACGGAATCATCGCAGCCGCCAGACAATGATAAGTGCGCGGCTGGCGCCTGCCGCCCGACGCGATCTGATCGAAGCATCGCGATGGATCGCCAAGGACAATCCAGCCGCCGCTGTCGCACTGCGCGAAGGAGTCGCCAAAGTCGCACAAATCCTCGGTGAACATCCGTATGGCGGAAACCTCCGTCCCGCTGTTGCCGATAGCCCCTACCGGTTTTTCGGCTTGACCGGACTTCCGTATCTGGTCGTTTACAATCCCGATCGCAGGCCGCCTCTGATCCTGCGGATTCTCCACACCGCGCGCGACTTACCGGACGTGCTGCGTGACCTTTGAGGTAGATATCCGTTGTCTGCCAGCATCCTTCGCAGTGCCGTTCAGGGCCGACCGTCAGTAGGGCCGGTCGCGCAAATGGAAGCGAAACAGCAGACGGGACAGTAGAAGCTCACCGACCGTGAAGATGACCGTGCCAACCAGGATGTCGGTTAGCGTCAGTCCCAAGGGGCCAATGCCCGCTAACAGCGGGAACAGCGATTCGGGAATCTGGTCCAGACCGAGCGCCTGGCTGCTGGGTGGGCGGCCCATTCGCCGTTTGATGAAGCTGGACAGAAGATCGCCGGCCATCGACAGCGCGCCGACCATGGCGCCGATCCAGGGATCGACTCCGATTAGCGGCGCAACCAGCAGGCAGGCGAAAACCCCAAGCAGAACGCCGCGGATCGTCTTCGATGCGCCGAACAGCCGGTGCCCGTCGCGAAGCACGATGCCGAAATCCAAGGGCCAAGCGGAACGGTCACCGAGAATATTCTTCGCCACCACGGGCACGCTGTTCGCCAGCGTGATCAAACCAAGGATTTGCGCCACCGCGATTGGATGCATGACGCACCATAGCGTAAATCCGCCATGAATCGGCTCATAGAACCCGGGTTTCAAATGACGGCACGGTGACCGCCTGACCATAATTGCCCCATCTTCCCAGACCCACTACCGTCCTCTCTTCGCGATCCAACCGGAGCCAAAATGGACAAATCCCTGCACGACAGGCTGACCGGCTGGCGACGCCACCTTCACGCCAACCCCGAACTCACTCTGCATGAGCGCAACACCGCCGCCTTCGTCCAGGAACGGCTGACCGAACTCGGCATCCCGTTCACCGCCAACATCGGCGGCCACGGGGTCGTCGCCACGATCAGCCGGGGCCAATCCAACCGCTCTGTTGGTCTGCGCGCCGATATGGACGCGCTGCCGATCCAGGAGACCAGCGGCGTTCCGCACGCCTCCAGCACTCAAGGCGTCATGCACGCCTGCGGCCACGACGGCCACACCGTCTCCCTGCTCGGTGCCGCCGCCCTGCTGACACAGGACCCGAATTGGTCCGGCACCGTGCAACTGGTCTTCCAACCAGCCGAGGAAGGTGGCGGCGGCGCCAAAAGCATGATCGCCGACGGGTTGTTCGACCGTTTCCCGATGGAGCGCATCTTCGGCTACCACAACTGGCCGGGGCTGGCGGCCGGCGCCGTCGCCGTCCACGACAGCGCCGTCATGGCCGCCGGCAACCGCCTGTATTTCACCGTCACCGGCCATTCCGGCCACGCCGCGCTGCCGCACCTGACGCGTGACCCGATGGTCGCCTCCGCGCATCTTCTGCTGGCGCTGCAATCCGTCGTTTCCCGTTCGGTGGATCCGCTGGACAGCGCCGTCGTCACCATTGGGATGATGCAGGCCGGGTCCGCCGCCAACCAGATCTCCGACCAGGCGATCATGCGCGGCACGATGCGCGCCCTGAACAATACCACCCGCGACGCCATGCAGCGGACCATCCGCCGCATCGCGGACGGCGTCGGGCGTAGCTTCGACGTCACCATCGCGGTGGAAATCCCGCCCGGTAACAACGTCACCGCCAACGCGCCAGCCGAACGTGAGTTGGCGGCCGAGGCAGTCACCGAGGCCGGCCTGCCGTTGCGCCGCGATATGGCGCCGGCGATGACCGGCGAGGACTTCTCCTGGTTTCTCGACCACCGCCCCGGCGCCTTTGTCTGGATCGGCAATGGTTCGGCCGAGGGCGGGCGCGACCTGCACAACGCCAACTACGATTTCAACGATGCAATTCTGCCCGCCGCGGCCGGCTATCTTGCCAGCGTCGCGAAACGCTCGCTGGGATAACGGCCGAAGTGTTCTTGCCGAACGGCGGATGCGTCCCAACCTCCAGGTATCAGACAACCGCAAAGGACATTGCATATGGCCGTTGATATTCCCGCTGGCTTCCTCGACCTCCTCACAGGCAAGAAGGCGTTCGCGCACATCGCCACATTGCAGCCGGACGGCTCGCCCCAGGTCACGCCGGTGTGGTTCGACTACACGAACGGCAAGGTACGGGTGAATACCGCCAAGGGCCGCGTGAAGGCTCGGAACATGTCAGAGGGTTCGAAAGTCGCGCTGTCGATCCTCGATCCGGACAACGCGTATCGCTACATCCAGATCCGCGGCACGGTGACGAAAGAGACGACCGACGGTGCGGTCGCCCATATCGACAGCCTTGCGAAGAAGTACCTCGGGAAGGACGTGTATCCCTGGCACAATCCCAAGGAAGAGCGGGTGATCTACGAGATCACGCCGTCAGCCGCGCAGACGATGGGGTAGGGCGGATTCCTGTCGTCATGGTCCTGATACGGTGGGCCATCATGACGGGATTATCACCCGCGAACGACCGTCGCGTCGATCCTTGCCATCAGATCGGCCGGTAGCGGGCCGGCGTCGGCGGCGGCGACACACCCAGCCAGTTCCGCGCGGTTCTTCACGCCCAGCACCAGCGTATCGATGTCCAGCCCCAGCGCATAGCGGTGCGCCACGATGGCCGGGTCTTCCCCGATCTCCGCGCACAACGCCCGGAACCCGGCGGCGAGACCGTAATCCCGCACCTCGGGATGATCCGCCGGCAGATCGCGGTCGATGGCGGCGGTCAGTGCCCCGGCCTGAACGGCGCGGATGCCCATGATTCCGACCCCATTCGCCCGCGCCGCCGCCATGACGTCGCGCGGCTTTGACGGTCCTTCGAAGAACTTCAGGCCGCCGGGCGAGTCCAACAGGTTCGCGATGCACTGCACGGCGGCCGGCTTCGGGTCCTCATGCAACACTTCGATGATCGCGTCGGGATGCCCGATCCCGGTCAGGCCCCAGGCGCCGATCAGACCCTCGTTCTTCAGCTTCTCGAACGCCGGCCGAACATGAGAGCGGAACAAGGGCAGGGGAGTCAGCCGGCTGACGTCCGGCGCGTTCCACATCGGATGGCCATCCGGCACCAGGTTGGAGTGCAGGAAAAAGATATCGAGCCGATCGCGCTGGATCAGCCGCAGGCTTGTCTCCAGCGACGCCCGCAAGATGCCATAGACGCGGTCGGGCGCCGGGTTGCCCAGGTTGCATTTGCTGGTAATCCGCAGCCCTTCGGGGATGCGTCCGCCGAACGCCGCGCCGACCACGGTTTCCGCCTTGCCATCACCGTACCGGGGGGCGAGGTCCAGCAGATTGATCCCCGCCGCTACTGCCGCATGCACGGTTGCCACGCATTCGTCGAAGGTCGTCTCTCCCCACAGCATGCCCAGCCCGCCACCGCCGAGGGTCAGGGTGGAGACGGGAAACAGAGAACCAAACGGGTGTAGTTTCATGGGTTATCCCTCCAACATCATTAGGCGGATCAGTCGCAGGTTGTGCCCCGGCGGTCCAGGGGTGCGGACCGTCAGCCCGTGCTTGCGTCGGATCGCGTCCTTGCGCACTGTAGCGGACGTTGGGGTAACAAGTGTCGGCCCAGCGGCACAGGCCCTCGCCGGGAAGGATGCGTCCATACAATGTCCGATCACTCGACACCGCTGTTGTCCGTTCGAGGTGTCACGCTGCGGTTTGGCGGTGTCGTCGCGCTCGACAGCGTCTCGTTCGACGTCATGCCGGGGCAAATCGCCGGGCTGATTGGCCCGAATGGTGCGGGCAAGACCACGTTGTTCAACTGCCTCAGCCGCCTTTATCAGCCGAATGCCGGGGAAATCAGTTTCGAGGGTCAGTCCGTCCTGGCGGTGCCGCGGCACAGGATTTCGTCGATCGGCATTGGGCGAACCTTCCAGAATGTCGCACTGTTCGACCGCCTGACGGTGCTGGAAAACGTCATGGTCGGCCGCCACAGCCGCACCAGCGCCGGATTCGTCGAAAGCGCCCTGCGGCTGCCGGTCGTTGGCCGGGAGGAGAAGGCGGTTCGGGAGCGATCCCTTGAACTGATCGATTTCATGAACCTGGGCGAATTCACCAACCGTGTCGCCGCCGGTCTGCCGTTTCCGATCCGCAAGCGGGTGGAACTGGCCCGCGCGCTGGCCGCTGAACCGAAGCTGCTGCTGCTGGACGAACCGGCGGCTGGTCTGAACCACGACGAGGTCCATACGTTGGAAGGACAGATCCGCCGCGTCCGTGACCTTCAGGGTGTCACGGTGCTGCTGGTGGAACATCACATGAGTCTGGTGATGTCCGTCTCCGACAAGGTCGTGGTGGTGAATTTCGGCCGCAAGATCGCCGACGGCAGGCCGGAAGAGGTCCGGCAGAACCCGGACGTGATCAAGGCCTATCTCGGCACCGCCGCCTAGGGACGGTGCCTGTCAGGCGGGTTTCAACCGGAACGCGATCAGCGGTTCCTGTGCGAAAGGCCGGGGACCGCGCAGCATCGAAGCAGCGCGGTCGAGGTCTTTCACCAGAGCCTCCAGCATGGGCATGTCGTCAGGTTGGAGGCGCAGGCCGGTCGCTTTGACCCGAGCCTCGAACTTGATTTCGCTCATGCTGTTGCTTTCGTTAGGCCGCGAGCGATGGACGCTTGGCCCGCCACGCCGTGGCCATTTCATACGCATGTCCCGCCTGGAAGACCGTTGCCTCGGCGAACGGTTTGCCGACGATCTGCATGCTGACGGGTAGCCCGCCCTCGCCGTAGCCGGTGCAGAGGCTCAACGCCGGCAGGCCGGTCACGTTGAACGGCATGGTGAAGTTGGGCTTTTCCAGCATCGCCCATTTTGGCACTTCGTCGATTTTCGGCGCCTCACCGGGGGCCGAGGCGGTGATCAGAATGTCCAGGTTGGCCATGGCGTCGCGCATTTCCTCGCACAGCACGCGGCGGCGGCGCACGGCCTGGATGTAGTCGGCCGCGCGCAGCAGGGCGCCGAAGGCCAGTCGGTCACGCATCAGGGCACCGTAGTCGTTGAAACGATCCTTCAGCCACGGCTCATGCACGGCATAGGCCTCGGCGGTCAGGATCAGCCAACCGGGGGCGTTATAGTCCATCATCGGCGACAGGGTGACGTCGCGGATATCCGCGCCCTGCTGGCGGAAGATGTCCAGCGCGTCCTCGATGCCCTTTTTCGTGGCGGCGCTGACGGGGTTATCGATTTCGTGGAAATGGCGGATGACGCCGATGCGTAGGCCCCTGGCGCCCTTGTCGAGGTCGGCGGTGAAGTTGGCGACCGGCCGGTTGGCGCTGGCGGGGTCGAGCGGATCGTGTCCGGCCATCCCCTGAAGCAGCAGCGCGCAGTCCTGCACCGTCCAGGCCATCGGGCCGGTGTGGTCCAGGGTCTGTGACAACGGAAGGACGCCGCGGCGGCTGGACAGGCCATAGGTTGGTTTGATTCCGGCGATGCCGCACAGCGCGGACGGGCCGCGGATGGACCCGCCGGTATCTGACCCGGTGCCACCCAGCACCAAACCCGCCGCGACGGCGGCGCCGGTGCCGGACGAGGAGCCGGCGGTGAAGTGGTCCGGGTTCCAAGGATTGCGCGCCGGCGGCCATGGCAGGTCGAACGACGGGCCGCCGATGGCGAACTCATGCGTCGCCAGCTTGCCCATCATCACGGTCCCGGCGGCGGCCCATTTGCTGACGACGACGGAGTCCTCGGTGGGGACGTTGTGTTCCAGCAGCTTGGAGTGTGCGGTCGTGCGGATGCCGGCGGTGTTGTAGATGTCCTTGTGGCCGATCGGGATGCCGTCCAGCGGGCCTTTCAGCGCGCCCGCCATCTGCCGGCTTTCCGAGGCCTTCGCATCCGCCATCGCTCGGTCTTCGGTGGGAAGCAGGAAACTGTGCAGGGTGGGGTCAAGTTTCGCGACGCGGTCGAAGCAGATGCGGGTCAACTCGACGGGCGACAGTTTCTTCGCCGCGATCAGCTTGCCGGCTTCGGCGATGGAGAGAAACGAGTCCATCACTTCACCTCCGGCGTGAACATGACCGAGGGTTCGGTTTCCCTCGGCATCGGTGGGGTCGCCCGGGCGACCATCGCCTGGAACATGGGATAGGCTTTGAACAGGACCAGTTTTTGGTCGTCTGTCAGTGTCATGCCGGTCTGATCGACCAGCGTGCTGAAGTCCGTTTCGTTCATGTCTCTACCTCTGTTCGGCTTTCCCCGGCTAAGCCGGTATCAGCTCTGCCGCCCGCACGCATCGGGCCATCGCACCGGTTTCAGTCGTCACCACTGGTATCTCCCGCCGGCAGGCATCGGCCGCGTACCGGCACCGCGGCGCGAAGGCGCATCCGGGTGGGAGTTCGGCCAGATTTGGCGGGCTCCCGGGGATGGTCTCCAACGCGCGTCCCCGCATGCCACCATGCACTGTCGAGGACAGCAAGCCCTGGGTGTAGGGATGCATCGGATGGCGCATCACCTCTCGTGTTGTGCCGGTTTCCACGAAACGACCGGCATACATGACGGCGATGCGGTCGGAGATTTCGGCCGCCGCGCCGACGTCATGCGTCACGAACACGATCGCCATGCCCAGTTCTTCCTGCAACTGCCGCAGCAGCAACAGGATTTGGATCTGCACCGTCACGTCCAGCGCGGTGGTGGGTTCGTCCGCCAGCAGCACGCTGGGCTTGCAGGCCAGTGCGAGCGCGATCATCGCGCGCTGGCGCAT
>DNXO01000068.1:11633-64718 GCA_003506895.1 Acetobacteraceae bacterium
GCTGGCGCATGCCGCCGGACATCTCATGCGGAAAGTTCTTCAGGCGGCGTTCGGCCGACGGGATTTTCACCTGCTCCAAAAGACCCAGCGCGCGCTTCATCGCGGTGCGGTTGTCGCAGCCTTCGTGCTGGACGATGGTTTCCGCGATCTGCTCGCCGATCGTATAGACGGGATCGAGGGCGGCCATCGGCTCCTGAAAGATCATCGAGACCGCGCCGCCGCGCAGTTTCGCCAGCGCCGCGGCGGGGAGGCCCAGGATTTCCTGGCCGTTCAGCCAGACCTTTCCCGAAATGCCGGCATAGGCTGGCAACAACCCCATCAGGGCTTTCAGGCTGACGCTTTTGCCAGAGCCTGATTCGCCGAGGATGGTGAGGGTTTCGCCAGCCTTCAGCGAGAAATCGACGCCGTTGACGGCGGCGACGTCGGTGTTGCGGCGGGTGAACCGGACCGTCAGGTCCTCGACCCGCAGAACCGGCGTGGATGCTGTGTCAGCCATGATGCACCGCAATCGCTGATTGTGCCTCGGGGATATGGCACGCGACGACGTGGCTGCCGTCGGCATCGCCGTCGAACGGGGCCGCCAGCGGGGGCAGGGTTTCCGCGCAGCGTGGCTGGGCGAATGCGCAGCGGGTGCGAAAGCGGCAGCCGGAGGGTGGATTGATCGGGTTCGGCGGGTCGCCAGTCAGCGGCATTTCGGTGGTGCGCCGATCCGGGTCCAGGGTTGGTTTCGAGGCGAACAACGCCCTGGTGTAGGGGTGTCTGGGGTGGCGATAGATCGATTCGACAGGTCCGGCCTCGACCACCCGGCCGAGGTACATGACCATGACACGGTCGCTCATATACTCCACCACGTTCAGGTCGTGGCTGATGAAAAGATAGGTCAGGTTCAGCGACTCTTTCAGGTCGCCCAACAGGTTCAAGACCTGTGCCTCGACCGATTTGTCCAGTGCGGCGACGGCTTCGTCCAGGATGACCAGGCGCGGTTCCAGAGCGAGTGCCCTGGCGATGTTGACGCGCTGGCGCTGGCCGCCGGAGAGTTCGTGCGGGTATCGACGGGCGTATTGACGCGGGTTCAGCCCAACCCGCGACAGCAGGTCTTCGGCGCGGTCGTAAGCCTCCTTGCGGCCGAGCCCGTGCATGCGGGGGGCGTAGGCGATGCTCTCGGCCATGGTCATGCGCGGGTTCAACGAGGTGTAGCTGTCCTGGAACACCATCTGCATCTGCCGGCGCATGTCGCTGACGGAGATGCCGCGCTTGTCGCCGACCGGGTCGCCGTCGAATATGACCGATCCGGCGTCGGGCTCCATCAGGCGCATCAGCAGCCGCGCGGTGGTGGATTTCCCACAGCCTGACTCGCCGACGATTCCCAGCGTCTCGCCCTTGCGGACCGAGAACGACACGTCGTCAACGGCCTGAACGGTGGCGACCTGGCGGTTCATCAGCCCGCCGCGAACCGGGAAATGCTTGCGGAGGTTCTCCACGATCAGCAGCGGCTGGGCGGGGCCGCCGCGATCTCTTGGGTCTTGTTTCAGGGACGCGCTCATTTGTTCAGCCTCACATCCATCGCGCTGCGGAACCCATCGCTCATCAGGTTGAAACACATCGAGGTCGCGAAAATCATCAGGCCGGGCAGGGCGGCCACGTAGGGCTGCACATAGATCGCCTGACGCAGGGAGTTCAGCATCAGGCCCCACTCGGCTTGCGGCGGGGTGACGCCAAGACCCAAGAACGACAGGCCGGCGGACAGGATGATGGAAACGCTGATCAGGCTGGTGGCGTAAACCAGGATCGGTCCCAGAACGTTCGCCAGCACGTGGTAGCGGATGATCTGCATCGTGGTGGTGCCGGATGCTCGGGCTGCTTCCACGAAATCCAGGTTGCGCGATTGGGTTGTTACGGTCTCGGAAACCCGGACCATGGGTGGAATGAACACCACGGCCAGGGCGATGATGGAGTTCGACAAGCCGTTGCCGAGCACGCCGCAGATGGCGATCGCCAGCAGGATCGACGGGAAAGCGTAGAACACGTCCATCGTGCGCATGATCAGCGTTCCCAGGATGCCGCCGGCGTATCCGGCCAGGATGCCCAGGAAGCCGCCGACGATCAGGGAGATCGTCACCGGCATAATCGCGGCCAGCAGCGACAGCCGGCCACCGTAACACAGCCGGGTCCAGAGATCGCGGCCGGTTTCGTCGGTACCTAGCCAATGGCCGGCGGTGCCGATGGGCTTCAGGCGCCCGAGGACGCTGCCGTGATAAGGGTCGTAATGGGTGACCAGCGGGGCGCCCAGCGTGATGAACAGAATGCCCAGCAGCACCAGCGTGACTGCCATGGTGGTCTTGTCGGCCAGCAGGCGCTGCCCGACGGATTTCCAGTAGCCGGGCGCGGGGGCGGCTGGCGCATCAGGCCGGGAGACGAGCGGCGTCTCCATCGTGATATCGGACATGTCAGGTCCTTTGTTCAACGGCGGATACGGGGGTCGATCGCCGCCTGGGCGACATCGACCAGCAGGTTGAGCATGACGAAGAAGGTCGCCAGCACCAGGATCGTCGCCTGCAACACCGGGATGTCGCGGCGGAAGATCGCCAGATTCAGCAGGTTGCCGGAGCCGGGCCAGTTGAACACCGTTTCGACCAGGATCGAGCCGCCCAGCAGGTAGCCGAATTGCAGGCCCATCAGCGCCAGCACCGGTGGGGCGGCATTCTTGGTGATGTGGCGAATGACGGGCCAGCGTGTCAGGCCCTTCGCCGACAGCGCCCCCACGAAATCCTGCCCCAATATGTCCAGCACCGTCGCGCGGACCAGACGGCCGATGACGCCCATCGGGATCAGCGACAGGGTGATGACCGGAAGGACGAGGTATTGCAGCCGTTCATACAGCGGCAGGGAGTCGTCGCCCATGCCCTGAGCGGGCATCCAGTCATGCAGCACGGCGCAGAACAGCACCAATACGATGGCGCACCAGTAATGCGGCAGGGAAACGCCGACCGTGGCGATGGCGGAGAACACCTTGTCCGGCCAGCGCCCATGATACAGCGCGGAGACCATGCCGCAGAGGATGCCCATGGAGAAGCCAAGCGCGGCGCCCAGGATGGCGAGCACAAAGGTGTTCTCCAGCGCCGCGCGGAGTTGGCCCCAGACGGGGGTGGCGTTGAACACCGACAGGCCGAAGTCGCCTTGGACGGCGCGCAGCAGCCACAGCAGGTATTGCATGTACAGCGGCTTATCGAAGCCGAAGGCGGCCTTCATCTGGGCGATGACCTCGGGCGAGGCCTCGGGCGGCATCAGCATGTCGATCGGGTTTCCCGGCACGATATGCACGAGGCCGAAGACGACGAGGGAGACGCCGAGCAAGATTGGGATCGCCTGGAGGAGGCGGCGGATGGCGAAGAGAAGCATGCGGTCGGAAAGCCCCCGATGCTAGGGTTGCGCCGCAAAGCGACGGTGCGGACATATGCTGCGATGCAACAAACGCCATGAGTCCTAGCACAGCGTGAGGCTCTGTCCAGAGGCTTATTGAACGATTTATGGGCTATTGCATTATTTCTGACGCTGTCATAGCGTTGTGGTGGCTATTAAGGTTAGTAATTAGGCAATTATGGAGATCGAAATGCACCGTAATTCCATCCTTCCGGCCGTCGTCGAGCGTGTTGGGCAGAGAAGGGGCGGCATCCCTGTATTCGGCTGCCTTGATTCTAAGCGGACTGCCCATATCGTGGTCGATCTGCAAAATGGCTTCATGGCGCCCGGCGCGGTCGCGGAAATCGCCGAAGCGCGGGAGATCGTCCCCACCGTGAACCGGATCAGCCAGGCGGTTCGCGCCGCGGGCGGGCTGGTGGTTTATATCCAGAACACCTTCGACGACGTCGCTATCCGCACCTGGTCCACCTACTTCAACCATTTCTGCTCCCCCGCCCGGCGGCAGTTGATGATCGAGGCGTTTACCCCCGGCTCCGACGGTCATGCGGTGTGGCCCGGGCTGGAGGTTCTGCCGCAGGACCTGAAAGTTCAGAAGCGCCGGTTCGGGGCGTTCGTGCCGGGCGCGTCCGACCTGCATGAAATCTTGCAGGCGCGCGACATCGATACGCTCATCATCACCGGCACCGCCTCCCAGGTCTGCTGCGAGTCCACCGCTCGGGATGCAATGATGCTGAACTACAAAGTGTTTTTCGTCGCCGACGCCAACGCCACCTTCACCGACGAGGAACACAATTCCACCCTATCGGCGATGGCCTACACGTTCTGCGACGTGATCGAGGCCGATGCGCTGGTTGAACTGATCCAGCAGGACCAGATGGCCGTGGCATAAGCCTTGCAGCGAGCCTGCTCAGCTATGGCATGAGAGGCTAACAACAGAATGCTAAGACGTGATCTACTTGCCGGCATTGCCGCGAGCGCAGCACTTCCCGCGATTCCGGCATTCGCGGCCGCTGGCGGAACGCTTCGGATCGCGATGACCGCGGCGGATTTGCCCAGCGCGCACGGCATTCCGAATAATGGTTTCGAAGGATACCGTTTTCTCGGTTATCCGCCATACGACGGTTTGGTGAACTGGGACCTGCGGCATAACCCCGACAAGCCGGCGGATATCACGCCCGGCCTGTTCACGTCCTGGAAGATCGACGAGGCAAACCCGCTGCGCTGGCTGTTCACCGTGCGACAGGGGGTGAAGTTCCATGACGGGTCGGACTTCAACGCCGACGCGGTGATCTGGAACCTGCAACGGATCTACGACGACAAATCGCCCCACTACGACGCGCCCGCCGCGCCGATCGTCAAAGCCGCCGTGTCGATGGTCGATACCTACGTAAAGGTCGATGACGCCACCGTCGCGATGACGACCAAATATCCGTTCAGCTTCCTGCCCTATCTGCTGACCCGCGTGCTGATGGTCAGCCCGGCGCAGTTCGAGGCCGTGGGCAAGACCTGGGCGGAGTTTGGCAAGAAGCCTTCGGGCACCGGGCCGTTCAAGATCACCCGGGTCGTTCCCGGCCAGTATATCGAGATGGTGCGGAACGAAAGCTACTGGGACAAGGATCGTATTCCGAAGCTGGAGAAGCTGATCGTCAGCCCGATGGCGGAAGCAACCACGCGGATCGCGGCGCTACGCTCCGGTCAGGTGGATTGGATTGAGGTGCCGGCACCGGACTCCATTCCGTCATTGAAACAGGCCGGGTTCAACGTCACGCTTTGGCCTTATCCGCACACGTGGCCGTACGTGCTGAACACAGAGCCGGGATCGGCGTTCAGTGATGTCCGTGTGCGGCAGGCCGCCAACTATGCGATCGACAGGGCAGGGCTCTGCCAACTGCTGAATGGGATCGCGAAGCCGGCGGTGGGGCTTTATCCACCGGGGCATCCGTTCTTCGGCGATCCAAAGCAGAAATACGGTTACGACCCCGCGAAGGCGAAGGCGCTGCTGGCCGAGGCCGGTTACGGTCCCGGCAAGCCGGCGAAGGCGAAGATCATGATCTCCACCTCGGGGTCGGGTCAGATGCTGCCGATTCCGATGAACGAGTTCCTGCAACAGAATTTCGCCGCTGTCGGCATGGAGGTCGATTTCGACGTGGTCGAATGGGGCACGATGCTGGTCGCCATTCGCAGCGATCCGACGACGACGCAGTCGCATGGCGTCCAGGGTATCAATATCAGCCTGAGCTCGGTCGATCCCTCCACGATGTTCCGGTATTACGCGAAGGATAGTTTCTCACCGACGAACTATAATTGGGGCCATTACGATAATGCCGAGGTCACGGCGATGCTGAAGAAGGCGCAAGCTAGCTTCGATGTCGCGGAGCAGACGAAAATTTTGGCGGAGGCGCACGCGAAGATTGTTGATGAGGCAGCGTGGCTGTTCATCGTTCATGACCTGAATCCTCGGGCGATGTCGAAGAAGGTTCAGGGATTTTTACCTGTGCAGAGCTGGTTTATCGATTTCACCCAGATATCGATGACGTAAAAACGGTGCGCTGCTTTAACGAGAGCAGCGCACCTTATTGCCGGATCGCGCGTGGCGGGCTTCGATTCCGAGCGTGGGGCTTGGTTTGCGTACGGGCCTTTGAGCTTGTGAAATGGCAGTGCTTCTGGCCAGGCACCGCGAGACGTGGGCGACAGGGCCCAGCCTGGTCATTACATATGAAACTTCCTTGCCCTTGAAAGCCTACCCCACCACAACCGGCCGCCGTATTCGTGTTGCCAACGCCCGCTCCAGTGCATCGCCAACCTTCAGCACCAATGCATCCTCGAACGGCCGGCCGCCGATCTGCAACGCCAGCGGCAAGCCGGTCTGGCTGAAACCGTTGCAGATCGATAATGCCGGGCTTCCCGTCACGTTGAACGCGCGATTGAAAAACGGCTGGAAACCGGACGCCATCGAATCCTCACCGATCGGGCGCGCGGGACACCGAGCCGTCGGAAAAATCACGACATCGACGGTCTTCATGGTTTCCGCCAGTTCCGCGACCAGCCGGGACCGTTCCCGCTGCGCATTGATATAATCCGCGGCCAGGACGAACGCGCCCGCCATCAACCTGTGCCGACCAAACGCGCCGTACAGCTCCGGCGAGGTTCGCAACCAATGTTGATGGATCGCATAAGCCTCGGCCCGGGAAATCAGGCTTCCACAATCAGAGTAAGCGCCGAACGGCGATAAGGTTACATCGCCAACGATCGCGCCCATGCCGCGCAGGGCCGTGATGCTGGATTCCAGCGCCGCGATGGTTTCGGGGTCGGTTAGAAGATCCTTCTCGAAGAAGTGACGCACAACGCCGACACGCAGGCCCTTCAATCCGTCCCCGAAACCCGCCGTGAAATCCACGGCCGGAACCGAGGCGCTGCCCGGGTCCATCGGATCGTGGCAGGCCAGCACTTGCATCATCAAGGCGCAGTCCTCGCTGGTCCAGCACATCGGTCCGGCATGATCGAACGAGAACGACAGCGGCAAAATCCCCCGCCGGCTGACGAACCCGTAGGTCGGCTTAAGCCCCGCGATGCCGCACCAGGCGGCTGGGCCGCGGATCGAGCCGCCGGTGTCGCTGCCCATCGCCCCCATGCACAATCCGGCGGCAACCGCGACGCCCGATCCGGATGAGGAGCCGGACGGGTCCAACGACACGTCCCAGGGGTTGCGCGCCGGCGGCCACGGCAGATCGAACGACGATCCGCCGATTGCAAATTCCCAAGTCGCCAACTTGCTCGTTATGACGGCACCGGCTTCGCGCAAGAGGCGTACGGTGAAGGCATCCTCGGTCGGGATGTGATCCTTCAGCAACGCGGAATGGCCGGTCGTGGGGATGCCGGCTGTGTTGTAAATGTCTTTCAGTCCGATCGGAATGCCGTGCAGCGGACCTTTCCACCAGCCCGCCGCAATCTCGGATTCTGCTCGCTTCGCGTCTTCCCGTGCCTGTTCTTCCAGCACCAGCAAATGGCTGTTCAGCCTATGGTCCAGCCGCTTCACACGCGCGAGGAACGCATCCGTCAATTCAACCGGGGATAGCGTGCGGGCTTTGATCCGTGCGGACGCCTCCGCGATCGTCAGGAAATGCAGCTCGGTCATCAAGAAGCCTTCGATTGGCGAACGTCTGCCTTGGAGTAAGCAAGACCGATACCAACGGACGGCTATTCCATGATCCAGCCACGATCTCTTAACAAAACCGGCGTTTCAAACTGGGCATGGCGATCGGCCTCCGGCATCGCCAGCCACAGTTGCAGCCGTTCCAGCACCCGTCGCGTCGGCAGCGCCAGTTCCAGCGCCAGCGCCTCGGTCATGCCGTAAAACCGCAGCCCATCGAGTTCCCCATCGCCGCCGAGCTCGCCGCTGACGTGGCGTTCTTCGACCACCAGGAAGCGGGCATTGAACCGGATCGGCAATCCGGGCGGGGTGACGGCGCGGGCGAGGTAATGCATCCCACCCAAATGAGGCGGGCTGCCGAGGGAGAGGCCGGTTTCCTCTAGCAGCTCGCGGGCCGCCGCGGCAGCCAGGGCACGTGCCAGCTTTTCGTTGGCCTTTTTGCGCAGCGCGCGTTCGGTTGCCTCGGGCAGCGGGGTCGCGAATGGGGCGATCAGGTCGGCGCGATCCACGCGGCCGCCGGGGAACACCAGCCGGTTGGGCATGAAACGGTGCTTTGCCCCGCGCATGCCCATCAGCATATGCGGCTCCTGGTCCACGATCCGCAGCACGATCAGGCTCGCGGCGTGCTTCGCCCTAACCGTTTGCCGCTTTACACTTAGCAACGAATCATCAGGCAAGATCGAACCCCTTCGTCTTCAGATAGGCGCCGAAGCCGAAGCGCTCCGGCACCGAGAGCTGGCGGGCGACGTTCTCACTCCAGCCGACGCCGTCGCGCGGGGGGTAAACGTCGTTGTTCTTCAGGCTTCCGGCGGCAATGGGGTCGCGGGCGGCGCGGCGCTGGTCGTAGGCGGCGACTTCGGTTTCCATCGCGCTGTCGTCGTAGCGCTCGCGATGGACGACCACCGTGGGCGGCAGGCGCATCGAGACCGGGCGGCGAAAGACCGGCCAGCCGACACTCAGGCCGGCGACCGGGTAAACCCCGTTCGGCAGACCCAGCAGCGGAGACACCCGTTCGATATGGCTGCGAACGTAGCTGATGGGGCAGGTGCCCAGGCCCACCGCGTCCGCGGCGGCCATGAACTGTGCCATCGCCAGGGAACAATCCACAGCGGTGTTCAGGAACGTGTCCATGTTGTTGTTGGCGTGCGGCATGTCGTGCATGGCGCACAGACGCTGGCCGCGCCGCATGTCGCCGCACCATACCAGGAACACCGGCGCCGTCGCGATCCAGTCCATCGTGCCGATCCAGTCGGCGATCTGCTTGATGCGGGGCTTGTCGCGCATCACCACGACGGAAAACTGTTGCAGGTCCGATTTCGCCGGCGCTGACTGGGCGGCGGCCAGCAGGGCGTCCAGCAGCGAATCCGGTACGTCCTGTTCGGTGTAGCGCCGGGTCACACGCCGGTCGAGCAGCGGGGCGATGGCGTCGGGGACCTTGGTTCCGGGTTGTTCGATGCCGTATCGGGCTTTCAGAAGTGCCTGGCTGTCGGCCATGTTCATTTCCTCCGCATTGCTGATCTTCCTCCGCCACCCTTGCCGGAAGCGGCCGGACGCGCAAGGTTCGCGGCCAACGCTAACCCGAGAGGAAACATCCATGCCCGCGTCCTATGCCAATCACCGTGCTCAGTTGAAAGCCATCCTGATCGGGTGGGGGATGCCGGAGGAAAATGCGGACACAACAGCGGAAATCCTGTCCTGGGCGGACCTGCATGGCGTGGACAGCCACGGCATTTCGATGATCCCGGGCTACGACGGGCTGCGGAAGTCCGGACGGGCGAAGATGGATGTCCAGCCAAGGATCACGCGTGAGACTCCGGTTTCGGCGGTGGTCGATGGCGGCGGCGGGCTGGGACACGTGCCCGCGCATTTCGCGATGTCGGCCGCGATCGCCAAGGCCCAGAAAGTCGGCATGGCGGCGGCCGTGGTGCATAGCTCCGCCCATTTTGGCGCGGCTGGGTTCTATTCGCTGATGGCTGCGAAGGCCGGGCTGATCGGGATGTCTTGCACCTCCGCCTCCGGCATCCAGGTTGCCCCCACTTTCGGCAAGCAAGCCAAGTTGGGCACCGACCCGTGGTCGTTTGCGGCCCCGAGCGCCGATGGGGTGCCATTTCTGCTGGACATGGCGACGACGACGGTGGCCGCCGGCCGGATACGCAACAAGGCGAACGAGAACCTGCCGACCCCGGATGGCTGGGTGCTGGACTCCGAGGGCCGTCCGTCGAACGACCCGCTGGTGGCGAAAGAGAAGGGCGGATTCCTGACGTCGCTGGGCGGTTCGCCGGAGAACTCCAGCTACAAGGGTTACGGGCTGGCGGTGATGGTGAACATCCTGTCATCGTGCCTGTCGGGGGCGACGCTGATCACCGACCCGATGCACACGAAGAAGCCGGTCGGGATGGATATCGGGCACTTCTTCATGGCGATCGACCCCGCGATCTTCCGCGAATCGGACGATTTCCAGACCGACGTCGCCACCTTCCTGGGCGCCCTGCGCGGCACGACGCCGGTTGACCCTGCTCGTCCGGTGATGGTCGCCGGCGACCCGCAATGGAAATATGCCGAGACCCGGATGCGCGACGGCATTCCGGTGGGGCCGGGGCTGCTGAACCAGGTTCGGCAGATCGCCCAGGCTGCGGCGGCGCCTTGGTTGCTGGACTGACGCGGCCCGTTTTCGTCATGGCGGGCCTTCGCCTGCCATGACGACGGGGGGACGGCCTGCCGCCCACTCACGCCCTCAGTTCAAGAATATCTTCCCCGGATTCATCACGCCGCGCGGGTCCAGCGCCTGCTTGACCGCGCGCATCACCGTCAGGGCCTCGGCACCGTGCTCCTGCTCCAGGAACTCTCGCTTGCCGATGCCAACCCCGTGCTCTCCGCTGCACGAACCGCCCAGCGCCAGTGCTCGGGCGACGATCTTCTTGTCCAGTTCCCACGCCCGCGCCATGCCGTCCGGTTCCGGCGGAACCATGATCACGGTATGGAAGTTACCGTCACCGACATGGCCGACGATCGGCGCGGTCAGGCCGGAGGCGGAGATATCCTCCTTCGCGCCCAGAATGGCCTCATTGAGGCGGGAGATCGGCACGATCGCGTCCGTCGCAATGCCCTGGTGGCCCGGCTTCCAGGCCAGCGCCGCCCAATAGGCGTCATGCCGCGCCTGCCATAGTTTGGCGCGGGCGGACGCCTCGGTTGCCCAGGCGAAGCCCAGTCCGTCATTGCCCAACGCGAGTTCCTCGGCCTGGCTTGCCTGTTCCGCGACGCCGGCTTCGGTGCCGTGGAACTCGAAGAACAATGTCGGCAGCGCAGCCAGCCCCTCCAGCTTGGAGTAGGCGATGCAGGCGGCCATCTGCACATCGTCCAGCAACTCCATCCGAGCGACCGGGATGCCGAGTTGAAGGATGGAGATGACGGTTTCGACGGCGTCGCGCAGGGTGTTGAACTGGCAGGTGGCGGAGGACACCGCCTCCGGAATGCCGTGCAGGCGAAGCTGGATTTCGGTGATGATGCCCAGCGTGCCCTCCGAACCGACGAACAGCCGGGTCAGGTCGTAGCCGGAGGATGATTTGCGTACCCGTCCGCCGGTGCGGATCAGCTTGCCGTCCGGCATCACGACGGTCAGGCCCATCACGTTGTCCCGCATCGTGCCATAGCGCACGGCGTTGGTGCCGGACGCGCGCGTGGCCGACATGCCGCCGATGGTGCAGGCGGCGGTGCCGGGATCGACGGGGAAGAACAGGCCCATGTCGCGCAGATGCGTGTTGAGTTGCTCCCGCGTCACCCCGGCCTCGACCCGGCAATCCATGTCGGACTGGCTGACGTCCAGGACGCGGTTCATGCGCGACATGTCCAGCGTGATGCCGCCGCGAACCGGCGTGACGTGGCCTTCCAGAGAGGTTCCAGCGCCCCATGGCACCACCGGGACGCGTTCGGCGTGGCACAGCGCCATCAGGCGGCAGGCTTCCTCGGTGCTTTCGATGAAGGCGACGGCATCGGGCATCACTGGCGGCTGGGTGTCCTGGCCGTGTGAGTGGTGGTCACGCAATGCCGCGTTGGTGGTGATACGGTCGCCGAGGAATTCGCGGGCGGCGGCGATAACGGCTTCGACAGGCATTTTCAGTTCCTGGTGGTTCGCGGGATCAGTTCCCGCGAGGCTTTAACATAGAGTCTTCCGGTGCGACGCAAAACGCGACGGGGCAACGGTTCAAATCAGTCCTCTCCCCGCCAGGTTCCGCATCAGCGCGCCGGGACCGAAGTTCCAGGGTTCGCAGGCGTCCGTCCGGGCCATGCGGTTGACCAGACGCCCCAGCTTCGGGGCGGCGATGGTGACGATGTCGCCGTATTTGTGAGTAAAGCCCTGGCCCGGTGTGTCGCGGTCCTGGATCGGCGCGAACATCGTCCCCAGGAACAGCACCGCGCCGTCGGGGTAGCGATGATGCGCGTTGACCATCTGGGCCGCCAGATCGGCCGGGTCGCGGCTGATTTTGGCAATCGAGGATGAGCCTTCCAGCACGAAGCCCTCGGGTCCTTCCACGCGCAGGGTCACCGTGGTGGAGCGGATATCGTCCAGGCCGAAGCCGGCATCGAAGAAGCGGAGGAACGGGCCGATGGCGCAGGAGCCGTTGTTGTCCTTCGCCTTGCCGAGAAGCAGCGCCGAACGTCCTTCCACGTCGCGCAGATTGACGTCGTTGCCCAGCGTGGCCCCGACGATCCGGCCGTCCGAGGCAACCGCAAGCACGACCTCGGGTTCGGGGTTGTTCCAGGACGATCCGGGATGAATACCGGCGTCCATGCCGGTGCCGACGGCGGCCATCGGCTGGGATTTGGTGAAGATCTCGGCGTCAGGGCCGATGCCGACCTCCAGATATTGGCTCCAGGCGCCTTGCTGGATCAGGACGTCCTTCAGGCGCATGGCCTCCGGCGATCCGGGTTTCAGTTTGCTCAGGTCGTCGCCGACAAGGCGGGTGACCTCCTGGCGAATCGCGCCCGCGGCGTTCATGTCGCCGCGGGCGCGTTCCTCGATGACGCGTTCCAGCATGGAGATGGCGAAGGTCACCCCGGCTGCCTTGATCGCCTGCAGGTCGATCGGGGCCAGCAACCAGGGACGGTTTGGATCGCGCGTGTCCACCGGCGTGTTGGCCAGCAGGTCTTTCAGCGAGCCGACGAGCTCGCCATCGGCCGAACGCAGCGCGGCAGCGGGATCGGGGGTTTCGCATAGGTCGCGCATGGTTGGGAAAGCGGCGGAAATGTCCAGGACGGCGCCGTCCCGGATCGCGACCACCGACGGGCCGCGCAGGTCTGGGCGCCAGACCCGTCCGGCGAGGCTCGCCCTGGCGGCATCATCGGGCAGGGCGGCTTGGACGAGGGTGGCAAACTGGCTCATGGACGGGCGCTTTCGGTTGGTTGGCGCCTATTCTAGCCGATGCCGCCCGCCGGGGAAGCCAGGGTGTGGACGCTAGGCTCTTTCGGCTTCCCGTGGCCAAGGGTATTCAGGGCGGAACGATCCGCTCGGCACGCGAACACTTTCTGGACCATGGCTGGTTTGAGGGGCGGTTGCCGTTCCCGGTTCGGTCGTAGGTCCGGGTTACAGGATCATCTGGGGCACGCGGTACCGTCAGTTCACCGCGGTGATCGCGTCGTTGATCCGAGCCAGGATATCCGGGGAGATCTTCATATCCCTGGCGACGGTATCCTGTTCGGCCACCATCAGTTTGCGCTGTTCGGCCAGTTCCTCGGCCGGGACGTAGGTCAGCTTCACCCCGTGCGCGTCCAGTTCCTTCTCCGCTCTGTCCTGCGCGGCCGCGAGGTTGGCGCGATAGGCCCCGATGTTCGCCGCCCATAGATCGGTGACCAGGGTCTTCAGGCCCGGGTTGAGCGAGGCCCAGAAGCTTTCGCTGAACATGGGAATATAGCCGCCCATGAACTGATGATCGATCAGGCCGTAGCGCAGACCGGCATCCCACAGCTTGGCGCTGGCACAGCTTTCGTTGGTGCTCTGCAAGGCGTCGAAAGTGCCTTGTGACAGCGCCAGCGGTACGTCCGGCCACGGCGTCATGACGGGAATCCCGCCGAAGAACCGCGCCCGCCAGGGCTGCGCGAACCCGCCGGAGTTGCGGATCTTCAGTCCCTTCAAATCGCCCAGCGTGTTCAGCGGCTTGCGCGTGCTGTACCAGTTGGTGAAACCCAGATCGATCCACCGGCCGGGAAGTTTGACCCGCAGCTTCTTGCTGACTTGGTCGTTCACCATGTTGCCGGGTATGCCGTCGATCGCGCGATGGGTGATTTCGGCCGGCTGGCCATAGAATACCGGTAACTGCGCCATGTCGGCTTCCGGCACATAGGCCGATACCAGCCAGGTGCCCGGCGCGGCCATCTCGACCTGCCCAAGCACCAGCGCCTTGATCACGTCGCGATCGGGGTAAAGCTGCCCGCTGTCGAACAACTGGCAGGTAATCTCCCCCTGCGATGCCGCTTCCAGCTTCTTCAGGAAGTCGGCGATGGAGATTGTCCGGCCATGGCTGGGCGTGGTGTCCACCGACGCGCGCAACTTAATCGGGTCCGCCCTGGCGGTGCGAATGAAGGGCGCGGCGAGCGCCGAACCGAGGATGATCCGGCGCCCGAGTGCCATGCTCAGGCCCGGTTGCTGGAGGTGGGTGCCGTCAGGTCGCGTGCGTTGATCGACTGAATTGCCGATAGCCTCTTGAACAGCACCTCGGCTGGAATTGGCGAGTCGCCGGCATCCAGGCAGTCCGCGAACTTGTCATATAGTTGCTGATCGGTCAGCGGACGGGACGGATGTCCGGTGGCGCGGGCAACGGGCTCGCCTTCGATGGTGCGGCCGTTCGACAGTTTGACGACAACCTGATCGTGCGGTGCCGCTCCCGGCAGTTCCGGGTCGTGCGTGGTGGTGGTGACGATCTCCACCTTCTTCATCAACGCCTGGATGTCGGGGCGCTGGACGAATTCGTCCGTCAGCTCCCGCAGGCCGACGCGCTGGGCGACGATGCCGCTCGCCATGCAGAACTCGATGCTGAACTTGGCGGCCAGACCGGTGTCCGGCTGGTGGTTGCGCAGGACGGTGGAGAAGTAGTCGCTGATGCTGACGGTGATCTTCTCGACGTCGTCGGCCTTGATCGGGCTGTTGTTGACCAGGTCCAGCATGCAGTCGATGGCGCGATGGGTGCAGTAGCAGGTCGGGTATTTCTTGATCCCCAGGCCCTGCGACAGGATCGCCCATTCGACGCCGGCCTTGCTTTCGCTGGTGCGGTCTTCGGTGCCGGTGGGGGAGATGGCGTGCAGGAAGCCCTGCGGATGCTCCAGCGCGTCGGTATTCGCGGTGAAACCGGCTTCAGCCAGACGGGCGGCCATGATTCCGGCATGGGCGGATTTGCCGGCATGGAACGGCTTGGTCATGGTGCCGAAGTTGGACATCAGTCCGGCGGACTGCGACGCGCCGAGGGCGATTGCGATGGCGGATTTCTCGGCATCCAGCTTGCGCAGTTTGGCGCATGCGGCGGCCGCACCGACCGCGCCGTACAGACCCGTTGGATGCCAGCCCTTCTGATGCAGCAGGCCGGTGTCGCGACGGAACAGCTCGGCCCAGCACTCATAGCCCGCGACATAGGCGGTGATCATGTCGGCGCCCGAGGAGCCAAGGTGTTCGGCTTCGGCCAGGATCGCGGGCACCAGTACCGTGCTTGGATGGCCGCGCAAGGCGACGTCGTCATAGTCCAGCGCGTGGGCGGCGGTACCGTTGATCCAGGCGGCTTCCGGGGCAGGGGCCTTGCGGCTGCCGAAGGTTAGGGTGGCGGGACCGTCGCCGGGGGCCAGCGTTTCGGTCATGATGCGGACGCTGTCCTCATTCCGGCCGGCGATCATCGTGCCGATGGTGTCGATGAATCCCATGCGGGCGACCCGAACGGCCTCTTCCGGCAGACGGTTGGGGGAGAGGTCGGCGACGAACTGGCCGAGGGCTTGGGTCAGGGGCATGGAACACGTCCTAGGGCTTGATTTTGGCGACCGTGTGGCCAGTGTGGGTAAAAAACCGAAAGCGGCGATATTCTCCCGATCCGGGGGCGCGTCAACCGTGCGTCCCGATCGCGCGCGGTGCCGCGGCGATGGCGGGTCACAGACCGTTGCGGCCCATTACAAAACCGCGAACCACCCCCACATCGCCGATGTGATGACGTCATCATCGGGCCTTCCTGGCGGCGAAACGCTTGGTAATGCCCGCTGTACAACGGACAACAGGGAGGTTCCATGTTTCGCAGATCACTGGTTCTCGCCAGCTTCGCGGTTATGATCGCGGGTTCGGCGTCGGCGGCCACCGAGAAGTTCCATGCCACGTTGACGGCCGGGGCGGCAGCGCCGCCGACCAAGTCCACCGGATCGGGGGAGGCAACCGCGACGCTGGACACTGCTACCCACGAACTGACCTATGACGTGACGTTCAAGGGCTTTTCCAGCGACGTCACCGCTGCCCACATCCACGGCCCGGCTGAAGCCGGTAAAAACGCCGGCGTGGCCGTGCCATTGGGGACCGCCCCGAAAAGCCCCATCCATGGGACGGCCAAGCTGACCCCGGAGCAGGAGCAGCAACTGATGGCGGGCATGCTGTACGTGAACATACACACCAAGAATAACCCCAGTGGAGCGATCCGCGGCCAATTGACCATGGTGAAGTGAAGTCAGCTCCGCCCCGCCGGTATGAAGCCGGCGGGGCGCTACCCCGGGCCGAGGATTTATCGACAACCGGCGCCAATCAATGGTGTCGGATTGAGGTCTATCAAACCGCTTCTTTCCGCAAGGCGCTATGGTTCGGCTTCTTACCGATCATGGCGCGCCTTGTGCGGAAAACGCGGAAGCTGCATGGCTTGTATTGTATCAACGCTCGTGCTGATCGCCGCCGACGACGAGGCGGTGCGGGATTCGCTGCAATTCTCGCTGCGGCTGGAGGGATATCGGGTTCGCACCCATTCGGATAAAGCCGGGCTGCTGAATGACCCGACCCTCGCGAAGGCGACCTGCGTGGTACTGGATGACCGCAAACCTCATCTGGATGGGTTCGACCTGCTGACGCGTTTGCGGGCCAGGGGTCTGACAATGCCGGCGGTGCTGTTGAGCAACAATGCCACCCAGTGGCTGCGGGCCCGCGCCGTTGCCGCCGGGTTTCGTGCGGTGCTGGAAAAGCCGTTGCTGAACAACATCCTGGCCGAAACGCTGCGGACGATCCTGGCTACTCTCCCTTGAACACCGGCTTCCGTTTCTCGTTGAATGCGAGCACGCCCTCGCGCCGGTCATCGGTATCGACCAGCCGGTTATAGGCCTCGATCTCGAACATCAGGCCGCGTTTGAGGTCCATCTGCAGGCCGTGATGGATCGACTTCTTGGCCTGTCGCACCGACAGCGGGGCGTTGTCGCAGATGGTTCGGGCGGTTTCCAGAACCTGAGCCATCAGCGTGCCCGACTCGCAGACGCGATTGAGGATGCCCCATTCCAGCGCCTGCTGGGCGTTGAACGGCTTGCCGGTCAGGATGATCTCCTTCGCCCGCCGCTCGCCGACGATGCGCGGCAGGGTTTGGGTGCCGCCGCCACCGGGCATGATGCCGATGGTCACCTCGGTCAGGGCGAAGCGGGCGGTCGAGACGGCATAGGCGAAGTCACAGACCAGCACGGTTTCCAACCCGCCGGCGTAGGCGTGGCCGTTGATCGCGGCGATGACCGGTATCGGGCATTCCAGCAAGGCGTCGCGCCCGCGCTCGAAGATCTCGTGCTGATGCTGCCACTGTTTCGGGGTTAGTGTCTTGCGCTGTTTCAGGTCGCCGCCGGCGCAGAATATCTTTTCGCCGGCGCCAGTCAGGATGACGCAGCGTATGTCGCCTGGATCGTCGATCAAGCCGGTCCACAGGTCGAGCAGGTCGAGGCCCATCTGGGTGTTGCGGGCGTTGCCGACCTCGGGGCGGTTGAGGGTGACCTTCAGAACATGGTCGCCGACAGCCTCGGTCAGGATGGTTTCGTAGGTTTTCATGCACCGATCTCGTCGTGGCGGCCGCGGGCTGGTGGGCATTGGGTTGGTGGGCTGGACCAACGCCGTCATGGCGGCCTGCGCCGGCCGTGACGACGTTGGTCCTGAGGGTTTCAGTCCACCATGGCGGATCGAACTCAGCCTTCCGCGACGATCGGGTTGCGCAGCACGCCGATGCCGGTGATCTCCACCTCGATCGTGTCGCCCGGCTTCATCCAAAGCGGCGGCGTCTGATAGGCGCCCACGCCGCCTGTCGTTCCGGTCGCGATCACGTCGCCCGGTTCCAATTGCGTGAAGGTCGAGCAATACTCGATCAGCGTTGGGATATCGAAGCACAGGTCGTCAACCGTGGCGTGCTGCTGCTCGACCCCGTTCAGGCGGCTCATGAGATGCGCCTTGGTCGGGTCGCCCATCTCCTCCGGCGTTACGATCCAGGGGCCGAACGCGCCGGATTTGTAAAAATTCTTACCCGGAATGAACTGGGAGGAATGGCGCTGCCACTCCCGGATCGAACCGTCGTTGTAGCAGGAGTAGCCGGCGACCACGCTCTCCCAGTCTTCCTTCTTTACATGCCGGCAGCGCTTGCCGATGATCACCGCTAGCTCACCCTCGTAGTCGAAGGTGTTGGAGACGTTCGGGCGCACCATCGCCTGGCCGTGACCGACCTGGGAGTTCGGATAGCGGGTGAAGATGATCGGCTTGGCCGGCATGTCGCGGCCACCCTCTTTGATGTGGCTGACGTAGTTCAGGCCGACACACAGGATCTTCTCCGGATCGGGGATCGGCGGCAGCAGGGTCACGTCTTCCAGCTTGAAATCGGCGTGGCGCACGGCTTCCTCGGCCAGCGAGGTCATCGCCCACAGCGCATGCTTCAGCCCCGGCGCTCGGCTGCCCAGGTCTATGATGCCCTCATTCTTGAGGATGCCCCAGCTCTCGGTCCCATCCGGGCGGCGGAAGCTCAACAGTTTCATGGCGACGTTCTCCTGCTTCTAACACGTGTATCGATACGGCGAGCGGCTTGCGGGGGCAAGCTGGGTTGCGGCAGCCAAGGCTGGGGGGCATTTCGGCTGAGTCCGCGATGTGCAAGGATCGCGGGGTGCCGGAAAGGGAGGGAGAACGGGGTGATCCGATGACGACGCCGGTTCAAGCGGCGGGGCCTGGGACGATTGTCATTCGGGTAGGTTCGTCGAGGCGTTGCCTGGATCGGAACCTTGGGGCGTTCAAGAAGTAAAAGGGCAAAATGGCGATGAGACTGATGGCGTTGGTTTTTGCATTCCTGCTGGGGGCTGTGCCCTGCCGAGCGGAAATCGATACGGTACGAATTCCATTGGGCGCGGGTGGGTTCGGGTTTCTGCCGCTCTATGTCATGCAGGCGCGCGGCCTGATCGAGAAGCACGCGCATGATGCCGGGTTGGAGCTGAAGGCGGACTGGATCAAAGTCGGCGGCCCGACTGCCATGAACGACGCGTTGCTGTCAGGTTCGGCGGATTTCATCGCGGCCGGGCCGCCCGGATTTTTGACGCTATGGTCGCGAACGACGACCTCGATGAAGATCAAGGGCGTTGCGGCGATGACGGCGATGCCGACCTATCTGACCACGCGGCAGGCGCGGTTGCAGACACTGGAGGACTTCCGGGAAGGCGATAAGATCGCGGTCACGGCGCCGCGGGTTTCGATTGTCGCGATTTGCATGCAGATGTATGCTCGACAAAAATACGGGGCAGCGGAAACCTATCGTTTCGAACCGTTTCTGCTGCCGATGAGCCATGCCGACGCAACGATCGCGATGTTGAGCGGCAGTACCGCCATTACCGCCGACTGGTCGTCGCCTCCGTTCTATGAGCGGGAGATGAAGAACCTGGCGATCCATACCATTACCGATACGGATAAACTGCTTGGCGGGCCGGTGACGTTTACGATGCTGTCAACGACAAGCAAGTTCCGGGCGGAGAACCCGAAGGCTTATGCCGCTGTTCTGGCGGCGTTGAAGGATGCGGTGGCGCTGATCAGATCCGACAAGGTCGCGGCGGCGAAGATCTTTCTTGAAAAAGAACCGGGTGGGTTCAGCGAGGAAGAGATCGTCTCGGTGTTGAATGAACCCCAGACCCAGTTCGGGACCGCGCCGCAGGGGGTGATGCGCTACGCGAATTTCATGTTCGAGGCGGGGCTGATGAAGGTCCGGCCTACGTCCTGGAAAGATGTGTTCTTTCCAGAGATTCATGATCTGGAGGGCAATTAGGGTGGTAAACGCCCGCACGAGAATATAGTGCGCTGCATCGATCACCCCTGGTCGCTCTCCCATGGTTGATGATGGGAATGCCCGATGGCGCGCCAGAGGTGGTCGGTCCCCGATCCTTCGATGAAGAACCCCGACCCGGCTGTCAGCATCGTCATGTATCTGGGGTCCGCCCGCAGGGCCGTTGACCATGCTTCATAGCCGCCAAGACTGTCGAAATAGACCGTCCACCGGATTTGCGACCATGTGCCGCCGACGGGCATTTCGACGGTGACTTCCTTTCCGGTTGTCTCTGTGATGTAGGCGGCGATATCGCGCGCATAAACAAGCGCCTCAACAAGGTTGGCGGAAATCACGCTCGCGGTGCGGTTCAGGGTGATCATTACTTTGCCTCTTTGCTTGCTGCCGTGGCGTCAATGCGTTCAAAGCATCGCTTCGTCCCACGGCCGTTGTGACCTGGGGCAAGTCTTGATATTCGCGTCGTTTGTCCGCTTTTCGTCACTCGCGCGACGGTACCGGCTTGGACAATATGGGTATGGTCGTGGTCGGCATGATTGACGCCGATCAACCCGGATATGACGTCGCCGTGATTGCGTTCATGACAGGCTCACCCGTCCGGTCTATTTGAAATATACCGCTGATATGTTAGGTTCGGAGTTACCCCATCAGGAGACACAACCAGTGATGTCGCCTCGCCAGGCCGCGTTCCGAGCGGCCTATCGTGCCCAGATCGCCCCCGCTTACTCCGGGCTGATCCACGTCGCGCTCATCTACCTGATCGGCGGCTCCGCCCTGTGGTATGCCGCCCAACACATCCATGGCGCCAACCTGGCGGAAATCGCGGTTATCCCGGTCGTGATGGTCCTGGCCAATATCTTTGAGTGGTTCCTGCACGCCAAGATCATGCACCGGCCGATCCCTGGGTTCATGGGGATCTACAACCGGCATACCCTCGCGCATCACCAGTTCTTCACCGAGGAGGCGCCGTATCACGACTCCACCCGCGACTACCGGATCGTGTTCTTTCCGCCGTACGCGCTGATCGCGTTCCTGGTTATGGCCTCGGCAGGGGGCGTCATTCTCGGGCAGATATGGTCGGCCAACGCAGGCTGGTTCGTCGTCTGTACCGCTGCCGGGATGTATATGAACTACGAGTTCTTTCACTGGTGCTGCCATGTGCGGGATGATCGGATCATCCGGCATTTGCCGTTCGTGAACACCATTCGGCGGCATCATATCGCCCACCACAACACGGCGATCATGATGAACAAGAACATGAACCTGACGTATCCGTTCGCGGACTGGCTGTTCGGCACCTCTGACCTGAATCGGGGCCTGCTGGGGCATTTGTTCAACGGATACCAGACGCGGTTCATCCGGCGCGATCTGCCCAAGCTGCGTGGCGGGCGGCCCTCGGCGCTGGCGGCGGAATAGGCGCATGGCGATCACCATTCGGGATACCGCGCCGCGGAAGCGTAATGTTGCCTCGCTGGTGGGCGGGTATGTGATCGCGGGCGGCTGTTTTGTGCTGTGGGTCCTGTGCGCAAGCCAGTTGACGCAGTGGCCGCCAAGCGTGCCGTTGATCGCGACCGGGGCCGTGGTGGCGGCCGGGATCGGCGTTTGGATCCGTCTGGCGGATTTGTAGTGCCGGTTTTCAAGGTGTGGATGGTGGGGCCGCGCCTTTTATGACGCTGCTTCCCGCTGATACCCTGACCGACAAGGCGTATCATGCACTGGAGGAGGAGATCGTTACCCTCCGAATCCCGCCGGGCACCGTGGTGTCCGAGGCCATTCTCAGCCGCCGGCTTGGGGTCGGACGCACGCCGGTGCGAGAGGCCCTGCAGCGGCTGGCCAGGGAGTGGCTGGTGGTGATCCTGCCGCGGCGTGGGATCGTGGTTTCGGACATCGACCCGGTGCGGCAGTTGCGACTCTTGGAAGCGCGGCGGGAAATCGAGCGGTTTCTGGTTCGGTCAGCCGCCAAGCGGGCGACGCTGGCGCAGCGCGCGGCGTTTCGTGCGATCGCGGACGGGATGGATACGGCGGGCGGTTCGAACGACGATCTGGCGTTCATGCGGCTTGACCGCGAATTCAACCTGCTGGTGCTGGAAGCGGCCGGCAACGAGTTTGCCGCCTCGGCGATGAGTCTGATGAACGGGTTGTCCCGGCGGTTCTGGTACATGCACTACAAGCAAGCCGCCGATCTGCCCCTGGCCGCGCGGCTGCATGGGGCGATTGCTCGGGCCGTTGCCGATGGGGATGCGGCGGCGGCGGGTGACGCATCGGATGCGCTGGTAGAATATATCCAGGCGTTCGCTCGGGCGACGATCGGGTAGGATGGCCGGACATGGTCCGGCCACGACCCATGGTTCAGAATACCGGCAGGTTCGGCAGCGGCTTGTGGAACCACTTTTCCCACAGTGCATTCAGTTCACCGTTGTTCTTGGTGAAGTAAATGAATGTGTTCACCCATTGGTGCAGGTTGAACTGATCCTTACGCATGGTGATGCCGTTGGGCTGCTGCAGCAGGGTGAACTTGCGCTCGATATTGCCCTCGGGATGGCTGGCGTAGAAATTGTCGCCGGTCAGCCCGGTCTCGGCGATGGCATCAACCTGGCCCGTCAGCAGGGCCTGATAGGTGCTGGGATCATCGTCGAAGCGGGCGATCTTGACGGCGGAGCCAAGCGTCTTCGCCAGGATCACGTCCTGCACGGTGCCGCGGGGCACACCCACGCGCAGGCCCTTCAGGTCGTCCATGCTGGTGATCTTCTTGTCCTTGCCCGCGAAGACCACGTTCTCGATCGCGCTATAGGGAATGGAGAACATGACCTGCTTGGCGCGTTCCGGCGTGATGCCGAAGGTGGCGACGATCAGATCAACCTTGTTGGTCAGCAGGAACGGAATGCGGTTCGGACTGGTCAACGGGACAAGGTTCACCTTCACCCCGAGATAGGTGCCCATCAGCTTGGCGACGTCGATGTCGTAGCCGTCCGGTTCCTGCTTATCGTTCAGGATGCCGTAAGGCGGCAGGTCGACGAGCACGCCGATGTTGATGGTTCCGCGGCTCAGTATCTCGTCGATCGTTTGCGCCTTCGCGGGTGCCAGCATCGCGATGCCGGCCAGCAGCACCAAGCCCAGCAGCAGGGGGGCCGTCAGCGTTCGGGTTAGCCATTTCATGGAGTCGTTTCCTCTTTCAGCGTTTGAGGGATAGGGCCAGCCGCTTTTCCAGGCGGCGGCTGGTCAGGGTCAACGGCCAGCACAGGGCGAAATAGATCGCCGAAACGATGCCGAAGATCAGGAAGGGCTTGAACGTCGCGTTGTTCAGCATCTGGCCGGCCCGGGTCACCTCCACGAAGCCGATGATCGCGGCCAGCGAGGTGCTTTTGATCAGGTTCACCAGGAAGCCGACCGTGGGCGGGATCGCGACGCGCATGGCCTGGGGCAGCACGACGCGCCACATGCGGGGGACGTAGTGCAGGCCTAGCGCCTTCGCCGCCTCGATCTGTCCGTTCGGCACGGCCTGGATGGCGCCGCGCCAGATTTCGCCCAGGAAGGCGCCGGCATTCAGGCTGAAACCCAGCACCGCCGATAGCCACGCGCCGAGCGGAAGGCCCAGCATGTCGCCGCCGAAGAACACTAGGAAGAGCTGTAGCAGCAGGGGCGTGCCCTGAAAGATGCGGATATAGACGATGGCGATCCAACGCGGGATGGCGTTGGTGGCGGTTCGCATCAGCGCGACGGCCAGGCCGACGATGCCGCCCCCGATCGCGGCGTAGACCGACAGCAGGATCGTCCAGCGTGTGGCCAGCAGCAGGAATTCGAAGTCACCGAGGTTGAACTGCCTCATCGGCCGCGCTCCTTCGGGCCGCCGAAGGCGAAGCGTTCGATCGCGGCGAAGGTGCTGGAGAACAGCATCGACAGGACGAAGTATATCCCGGTCGCGACGATGAACGCCTCGAACGGGCGGAAGGTGCGGGCCTGGATGTCCTGGGTGGCGGCGGTCAGCTCGTCGGCGGAGATCACCGAACAGACCGACGAATTCAGCATCAGCAGGATGAATTGGCTACCCAGCGGCGGGACGACGACGCGCAGGGCCTGGGGCAGGATGATCAGGCGAAAGGTGCGAAAGCGGTTCAATCCCAGGGCATGCGCGGCCTCGGTTTGGCCGTGTCCGATGCTCTCGATGCCGGCGCGGACGATCTCGATCGTGTAGGCGCTGCCGTTCAGCACCATGGCGATCAGTGCCCCGGTATTGGCGTCCAGCCGGATGCCCATCGTGGGCAGGCCGAAGAAGATCAAGAAGATCTGCACCAGGAACGGGGTATTGCGGATCAGTTCCACATAGGCGGCGACGATGGCTTTCAGCCATGCGGGGCCAGAGGTGCGGGCGAAGGCGCCGGCGATCGCGACGATCAGGCTCAGGATCATCGACAGGGCGGACAGCCGCAGCGTCAACAGCGTGCCGTCGATCAGCTCGTCGCGCGCGGCCCAGATGTCGCCGAAATGAAAGACATAGTCCACGGTTTGTCGTTACTCCCCTGCGGCGGACGCTTACGGGTTTTGGTCATCCGGCGCCAGATGGTGCGCATTGCCCCAGGCGCGGGTCAGCAAAGCGGATTGGTCGATCCCGGCTACGAGCGCCGCCTGTTACGCTTCGAGGCGTCCGACCGCGCCCGACATCAGTTCGATCTGCCGCGCGATCCTGGCCAGCGCGTCGGTTTCCGCCGCATTGGGCCTAGGGGACAGGTCGTTGTTCCCGGCCGCGAGTTTTGCCAGTGAGGTGCCGATCCAGTCTCGCCATGTCCGCAGCGTTTCCTTCGGCATGCGACTGGTCAGTTCCGGGTCAAACTGCATGGTCGCCAGCCGGCCGGCGCAGCGGCGCAGGGCCGCGTCGATTACCATCGCGGCCTCCAGCGGGTCCTGGCTTTGCTTGCCCGGCTCTAGCAGCGCGCGGGTGATCAACGCCTCCAGCGCATTGGTGGACACACCAGCGGCGCGGCGAGCCTGGCCGAGTTGCGCGGCGGTGGCCTCGCCAAGCAGGGCTGAGAAGTTTGCCTCGGCGTAGGCGCCATGGGCGGCGATGGCGTTCCTCACCTCGGCCGCGACGAGGTCCGGCTCCCGACTCGGCCACAGCAGGAAATTCGCGGCCACCGCGATCAGGCCGCCAACCGTGGTCAAACCGGCGCGGGCGAGGGCGATGACCCACTCCCCGGTTTGCGGCGAACCGGTTTCCACCAGCAGCACCACCAGCGGCGTCAGCGCCATCATGAACAGCCCGAAGCTGACCGCGCGGATCGCGAAGGCGGAGATCGACAGCACGAACATGCCGGCCGCGATCGACAGCGGCGTGGTGCAAACCAGGCCGATCGCGGCGGCGATGGCGCCGCCCAGCGCGGTGCCGACGATGCGTTCCACCGCCTTGGTGTAGGTCAGGGAGTAATAGGGCTGCATCGTCGCGACCACGGTGATCGTCAACCAGTGGTCATAGGGGGTGAACCAGAACATGGTGAACGCCAGCGGGCCGGCGGCGGTGACGGCGGTGCGCAGGGCGTGGCGCAGGGCAGGGGACTTCCAGTTCAGGTTCGCCCGCAAGGGACGGACGATCTGCTGCCAACGGGACGGGGTCTGTCCCGCCGGACCCACGCCCGGCTGCAGGTTTGCCGGCACGGCCAGGGTGCGGGCGATGCGGAGCCGTTCCGTGATTCCGTCAACCGCGGCCCGTATGCGCGAATCGGCCGGTAGGGCGCTGGCATCCGCGACGATGGCATCGATGGAGCGGTTGATTCGGCTGTGCGCCTGTGGATCATCAGTGATGACGACACGGCCCAGGGTCAGGATAACCGGGCGCATCCGGCGCAGAATGCGCTCAGCGGCGCCGCGTTCGGCCGGGGAGCTGTGTTCCAGCAGATCGCTCAGGCCAATCAGTCCGCCGAAGATCTGGTCGGCGGTTTCCACCCGGATGATGGCCTGGGCGGCGCGGTTGCTGGCCGCGCCGCGGGCGCGAACGGTGTCCATCACCGCGGTTCGCGCCGCCTCGATCGCTTCGCGCGTCGCTCGGCGATGGATGCGCGCATGCGCTTCCCAGGCGGCCTCGGTGATCCAGGGCGCCTGAATCAGGCCGTGCATGTCGCGCGTGAGTTCCGAGAGCTGGCGATATGCCTCGGCCACCGCCCGTCTGGCGGGCAGAAACGGATAGATGCGCCATATAACCATCGTCAGCAGGATCGCCCATACGGCGCCGGCGATGAACGAGGCGGCGAGGATGGCGGCCTCGGTTGGGCTGGGGTTGCCGCGGTCGAGCGACAGAATCTGGACAGTGGCCAGCAGACCGCCGAGTTGCTGCGGCGCCTGGCCGTAGATGCGAACGAAAGATGAGCAGAACAGGCCGAAGACCCCCAACGGCAGCGCCACGATCGGCCCGAATTCCCGCAGCAGGCCATAGACCGCGGTGACGGCGGCGCCGATCAGGGCGAAGGCGATCAGCACCGGGATTCGGCGGCGGATCGGGCCGCCGGGGTCGCAGATGCAGGTCAACAGCGCGGCGAGGGCGGCCTCTCGCAGGGGAGGGAAGTCCATGTATTCGTTCAGGGCGATGATCACGGCGACAGACAGGCCGGCGCGCATGCCCTCGGACAGGCTGATCGCCCGCACGTTTACGATGATCGGCAGGCGGGCGAGGTCGGGGGCGCGGAAGGCTGAACGCATGCCGGCTTATTGCCGCTTCGCCTGGAAAAAGTCGCGCAGCAAAGTGGCGGACTCGGTTTCGCGGACGCCGCCGACGATTTCCGGGCGGTGATGGCACGACGATGCGTCGAAAATGCGGGCGCCGTGATCGACGCCGCCTCCCTTGGGGTCGTAGGCGCCGAAGATCAGGCGGCGGATGCGGAACAGGCTGATGGCCTGGGCGCACATGGGGCAGGGTTCCAGGGTCACGATCAGGTCGCAACCAGGCAGGCGGGGGCTTTTTAGTAAAGCCGCGGCGGCTCGGAGAGCGAGGATTTCGGCGTGGGCGGTGGGGTCGTTGTTGGCCTCCGTCCGGTTGCCGGCGGCGGCGAGGATGGCGCCGTCGGGGCCGAGGACGACGGCGCCCACGGGAATTTCGCCGCGGGCGGCGGCGGCGCGGGCTTCGGCCAGGGCCTGTTCCATCGCGGCGGTCTGCATGGGGTCGATCTGCATGAGGGGCGTTATAGCGGGTTGCTTTGTGGGGTGGGGGGATTGTATAGCGTGCCACCGCTTGGTCGGCCGGCGTAGCTCAGGGGTAGAGCAACTGATTCGTAATCAGTAGGTCCACAGTTCGATTCTGTGCGCCGGCACCATTCTAAGCGATTGAAAATCAAAGTAAATTCTGTCCTATTCCGCCGCGCATTGCCAGTCCGCGGTTTCCTCCTGACAGGACATTGACAGGACGGCCGCCGTGGCGGGGATACCGCTGCTGGCGCGGCCTCTCACGCCCGGAAGGGAAACTAGGTGATATGCATCGGTCCCGGTGCTCGCCCGCATCCATCATGTAGGCGGCACAACGGCAAATGGCCGCCTTAAGGCGGCCATTGGAGAAAGACCACAAAAAGCCTCTATTTTTAATTCAGGTGTAGGGGCGCCCGCCGACGTACCCCGCCGATCGCGCTCGCAGACAATGTCTCAGCCGTCCACTCCGAGTAGGGCCTGTCTTCCTTCCTGCTTTGTTCCTCGAGAAGAGTGGACACACTGTTCCGTATCTTACCGATCTCCTTGCGGGCATCTTTCAGGAGCTGATCCTGAGTTTTGATCAGGCGTTCCTGCGCTTTCAGCAGCTTGTTTATCTCCGTCCGCTCAGCACGCTTTGCAGCGACTAAAGCGCCAGGTGGGGGAATTTCACGGTTCAAGCGCCTGGCTTCGTCGAGCCATTCCTGAATCGCACTATGTAGTTCGGCGATCGCCGCTTCGGGGGTTTCCCCGTCTGCGATACAGCCCTTGAGGTCGGGCGCCATGGCGATAAAGCCCCCGCCGTCCTCATCGCTAAGAGCAGTGACCACCATCGGGTATTCACGGTCGGTCATTGGTGTTCTCCATTTCCTTGGCAGGCTTGAGCGTGGGCGTCAGCTAATCCAATGAAAGATTTTATATAAATAAGCTTAATAGGACGATTGTGGGGTATCACTAAAATTCCATCAAGGTGGGGGCTCGACACCTTATGGTGCGAACCGCGGGTTGGCTTCGTGCATGTCAAGCCCAACTGCCGGCATGCGGTTTCAATGTCAGATATGTCCCATCCCCCTTTTGGGGCCGCCTTCATCTTTGCAACCATCTTCGAGGAACGCATCGGAATCAGCACCGCAGGTGTCAGCGTGGACGCTGTGTGCTGTTCTGCTTCAAGCGGTTTGGGCACCCTGACGCGTCCATAAATGGGGAGGCCGCTTATATGCAACAATGCAACAGAGTGTCCATAGGCGCGGGTCGGGTATGCTCACCTCATATATTGAATTCCACTCGCCCTCGAGGTGGCGCTCGAAAGGCCCTCGTACCTTTCCCTGTGTTACGGGAATTATGAGCGCATGATATTTACGAAAGATTAACGGATATCGTTAATTTCCATCCGCCTCGATTTGAGGCCGCCTCCCCGCACGCTGAACAGATAAATCCGTCGCCGTGCGGAATGTTAATAGCGGGCATGCGGAGAGGCGCGGCACATTGCGGACAGCAGCGGGCTTATCCCGCGCCCGTAGGAGTTTCGCCACCGTGATCCGACATATCAGCCCCGACAACGCCCCGCTTGACGTGAACGCCCTGCCGGCCCGGTTGACGCGTGCAGCGGCGGCGGCGGTCGTAACGCAACACTTTTTTCCCGTATCGCCGCGCACCCTCGAGCGTTGGCCGCTCGCGACGCGCCGAGTTAACGGCAAAGCCTTGATCGAGGCGAAAGACTTGATCGCCCTGGCGCAATCCAAATTGGAAAACGCGCCCGCGCTGGCGTGAGGCCCGGCGTTGGCGGCGCTACCGCCACTTGAACGAAAAACCGCCGGCTTGGGGGCCAGCGGCTGCATTCGTTATTCGATTGGCCTGACACCTATTGAATACCAAATGCGTCGCGGTCCCGCAAGTGTATTTTGCGAGGATACAGAATCATGACGTCAGATTTATTGAGGCATACTGCCGAACGCCGGCTACAACAGGTTATCGTCTTGCCGGGAGATATCCGCGGTCTGTTAAGCGGTGCCGTCGGGGGCGATGAATCCGCGGCATACGTATTGCGGGCCTTGCGTAGCTGCCCGCGACCCCGGGGTTGTGCGATATGCCGCCGCCCAGCTGAAACGCAAACCGACTCCGTGGTCATGGGTTTGCCGATGGCCGATGATTCCACGTCAGCGGCGGTGTTTCTAGTATGCCGGGCGTGCGGCCCTAACCGGGAAATAGTCGAGGCAAAAACTGACCGGGCGTGGCGGCAAATACCAGAATACAGCAGGTCGGTTATTGTCGGCGCGGGATCGAGGGCATGAGCGCCTTATTGGACTCCGCGCTGGAATTGGCCGAGTTGGGGATTCCCGTTTTCCCCCTGAAATCGAACAAACGGCCGTGCCAGGAAGGCGCATTTCACGACGCATCGAGCGACCCGGAAACCGTCCGCCGGCTGTTCGCGGATCCTCTCGCTTCGCTGATCGGCGTTCCGACCGGCGCGGCGTCTGGAATCGATATCCTCGACATTGACCCGAAATCGGGCGGCGACCTGTGGTTACGGGAAAACGAACACCGACTCCCGGCCGCGCGCCGGCACCATACCCGATCGGGCGGCGTTCACCTGTTTTTCGTGCATACCGCCGGTATGGCTAACTCGGCGTCGCGGATCGCGCCAGGAGTCGACGTGCGCGGTGCGGGCGGTTACTTCGTATGGTGGCCCGCCGCCGGTTTCTTTGTGACAGGCGACGCGTGGGCGACCTGGCCCGCGTGGTTGTTGCTTGACGCCCTCCGAAACATAAACCCCAACACGCCCGCCGTGAACGCCGAGGAACTATCGCCGCCGGACGCGGACTCGCTGCTACGCCTGCTGGCGATCATGCCGAACCCGGCGGAAACCACGCGCGACGAATACACATCGGTTAATCTGGCAATCCAGGGGTGCGTGCGGGCGCTCGAGGCGTTGAACCGGCTTGACGACCCGACGCCGATTTACGACGCCGCGGCCGAATGGTCGGCCCGGTGGGACTCCGCCGACGCTGGCGATTTCCAGGCGGAGCGGGCGCGGTGGGACGACGATTGGTCAACCCGTGACCGCGACGTGTCTGGCTGGCGTCACCTGCTGTCGATGGCCGGCAAGCTCGGCGCGGACGTGGCGGCGTTCCGGCTGGCGGACGTGGCGGCGGAATTCGGCGCCCTGCCGGATGAACCTGAAACCCCCGGCGCGGCTCGACCTGCCGCGCTCACGCCCGCACGCGCGCCGGCTGAATTATCCGTGACGGAACCGACCGAGGCGGGTACCGCGCTCGGGTTCGCCAAGGATATGCACGGCCGCGTTGCTTACGATCACTCAGCCGGCGCGTGGACTCTTTGGGATGCCAAGGCTGGCGCATGGATTCAGGACACGACGGGGCGCGGTTTCGCCACCATTTTGGAGTTTGTCGCCCAAACGCGGGCGCTGTTCGGCGGCGGGGAAAAAGCCCTGGCGGCTATCTCCTTCGCAAGTGCCGTCGAGCGTGCGGCCAAGACGGATCCGCGCCTTGCCGTTTCGTCTGGCGTTTGGGATCCCGACCCGTGGCTTTTGGGCGTTCCTGGTGGTGTCGTGAACCTGCGGACGGGAGTCCTGCAGAACGCCGACCCGGCGCACCGGATAACCAAACAGACCAAAGTGGCACCTGCTAACCCCGGGACCGTGGCGCCGCTTTGGCTGGCGTTCCTCGCGTCGGCCACCGGTGGCGATGCGTCCTTCGTCGCCTATCTTCAACGCCTGGTCGGGTATTGTCTGACGGGCGACGTATCCGAGGAAATGCTTGCTTTTCCTTATGGGCCTGGCGGCACCGGTAAGGGGACGCTGTTCGGCACGGTGGCGTCGATCATCGGCGCCTACGGGCTGCAAATGCCGATTGAAACCTTTTCGAAAAACTCGAGACAGAACCCGGAATATGCGCGGGCGCGGATGGTCGGCGCGCGGATGGTCATGGCGTCCGAAACCGAAAGCGCCTCGGGGTGGGCTGAATCCAGTCTGAAGGAATTCAGCGGCAACGAAGGGACGATTTCGGCGCGTGAGCCTTACGGCAAAATGTTCAATTACCGGCCGCAATTCAAAATCCTGATTCTCGGCAATCACGCGCCCGCACTGAAAGGCCGCGATACCGCGATGGAACGCCGACTCCATGTTATCCCGTTCGAACACCCGCCGGCGGTGCGCGACGCCACCCTGAAGGCTCGGCTGCGCGCCGAATGGCCGGCGATCCTGCGGTGGATGATAGACGGTTGCCTGCTGTGGCAACGCGACGGGCTCGGCATGTGCCGCGCGGTAGAGGCGGCGAGTCGCGCGTATTTCGAGGAACAAGACTCACTAAAAGCATGGGCGGCTGAACGGCTTGAGATCGGCGCCGGTTGCCGGGCGAAACGCGCAGACTTGTTTTCGGACTTCTCGGCGTGGTGCCGAGCCAACGGCGAACCCGCATCGTCCGCGCACGAATTTTATGAGTCTGTATGCCGATCGTTGAATCTAAATCACGCGAAGGGCGCTGACGGCGTGCGGTACCTGAAAGGCGCCGATATCCGCAAAGAGGGAAGGGTGATCCCGGCGGCCGAATTTTCTGACGTATCGGCGCTTTTGCACTAGCGGCGGATATCCCGTCGATAACTAGACGACACGACTCGCCACGGCCTAACGTCGCGACATGAAAACATTTATCCTGCTCGCGGCGTTGGTCGCGTTATCCGGTTGCGCGCAGCTTCAACAGCAAGCCCGTGAACGCCAGGCGGCCGCCGACCGCCTCGAGCGGATCCAGACTGACCGCCTGGCGACAATCCCGCGATCCGATCAAATCGAGTGTGCGATGCAAGGCCAGCAGGCCGACGCCATGACGCAGGATCCGCGTGCGCTGCTGAACCTCGAGGCGGCGGCTAACGGTGCGCGCGTGCGGCAGGCTTGCCTTGACGCGCGGTATGCGCGGGCGCACGGCAACTAATCGGACGCGGCGCGGCGTAGTCATGTCGCAAAAATAGAAATAATCTCATTACGGGTAGCGGCCGGCGACGGCACCCCGCGGCAGGCTGCCCGCCGTTAGCTTTTGTCGATTTCCACCGCGTAAACGATTGATAATGCTATCTTACTTACCAGGGGAATCATAATGACGGCAGAACGGCAGCTATTTTCACAAACAACGCCTCTATAGGCGCGCCTGCCCGCACACGCGCGCGGCATGAGTTTGGTTTGGCCTGCCGTTGCCTGCCGTTGGCCGTTTGTTCTCATTCGTGCCGTAAACAGGCGGTGGTGACGTCCGGGCTTTCGCCGAGGGGGCAACGGTCAATCCGTGGGGTATGCCAGGGGCGGCGCGGGTTGTCGGGGTACAGGCCTAGCCGGCTGGCGACGTGACGCCCGCGTGCGCCTCGCGCTGGCCCGGCCCGGCACCGATCGAAGGCCGTCTAAAGGCCGGGGGAGGTCTAAGTCAAACCGATTTGGAGAAGGCCAGCCGCGTTATGGTCGATGTATCACAAACCGGGAGAATCCAGAGGCGCGCCGGTTGCGGGTCGGCTGGGCGGCCTTTGGATCCGCTGCACCCGTGTTGGGCACCGGACGCGGCCATGAAGCCCCTGGACGCCTCGCGCTGGCCCGGCGCGGCATGGTCTGAAGGCCGGGGGGGGAGGTCTAAGTCTGGCGGATTTAGAGCACCTTATCCGTGCCATGCCTACGTTTACGCAGAAGACGATCCCCTACGTCTTTTGTTCCGAGGTCATGATACAGCGAAATACTGTATCTCGCGAGGATACAGGCCCTTCGTTACCTGCGCTTTATGAATAGCGTCGGCCAGAAATGGTCGGCTAATCTCCCAATGAAAGAAGTTTTGCGGGCGGCGATCTCGCCTCGATATCCGCGCTATTGGAGGTTGATCGGTGTCTAATACCCGCGCAAAACGCCATCAAACAGGGGACGAACCCGTCGAATTGGCGTGTCCGCGTTGGCTGTCTAAAGGTGCGAAGCGTTGGTTCAAGCATTTTGCGCCCCTGCTGGCGCAGCGCGGGACAGTAACCCGGCTTGACGCTGCGGGCTTGGCGGAACTCGCCGAAATCGCCGCAGACGTGGAGAATTTGCGGTCAGCCGTGGCAACCCACGGCCCGGTATATGAATGCAACACCGTGACCGGCGGCCGAATGGTGCGCGCGCGGCCCGAGGTTTCCATGCTGGCCGATGCGTCACGCCGCCTGAAAGCCTTTTTGGACGCGTATGGATTAACGCCCGCCTCCCGTGAGTCTGCCGGCCGTGGGTAACTTGTTCGACGCCAAGCCCGCCCGTTCGGGGCGCAAGTTGGTCCCGGCCGATGAGTACTTGGCACCCGACGTTTGGAATTCGGCCACGCCGGCCGAACGCGCCGATTGTCGCCGCCGCGCAGCCGAGCGGGCTGCGCGGACGCTCGCGGCAGACGCTGAATCGCAGCGGCATAACGGAAAGTCTGAATAGTGTCCGGTTCCACAACGCTATCACTCGAGATTGACGACAACGTAACGCCAGGGGCAAACGCCGCCACGGCTGCGCTGTCGCGCATGGCGGACGCCGCCGACACATCAACGGCGGCGATCACGCGGGCCGGCGCTTCCGCCGACGCGTTGACCCGCAGGTATGTCCCGGCCGAGGCAATCGCAAACAAGCTGGCAATCGCGCAGCGGAACCTGGCGCAAGTCACGGCGACGATGGACGCGGCCGTTGCGGACGGCTCGAAAACGATGGACCAGCGCAACGCCGTGGTGGACGGCGCCGCGGCGCGAGTCCAAGCGTTGACGGCCGCGACGAACGGGATGCTTCCCGCGAACGCCGCAGCCGTCGATTCGCACGGCCAGGTGACGAACGCGGCGAACCGCTCGAGCGGCGCACATGCGGGCATCACCCGCGAGTTGATTATCATGGGCCATGAAGCGCTCATGGGGAATTACACCCGGCTTCCCGGGTCAATGATGGTGTTGGCGGAACGGTCGGAAACGGCACAATCAGCCATTTCGAGCCTTGGCGGGATGCTGCTGACGGCTGGTGGCGCGATGGCCGGGCTTGGCGTGGCGGCCGTGGCGGTCGGCGGCTATCTCGTTTATCAGGCATACGAAGCCGACAAGGCTTTCCAGACGCTGAACAAAACCCTAGCGCTGTCGCGTGCCGATTTCGCGGATATGGCGCTCGAGGCGACAAACGCAGCGAAAGCTGTGGGCGCGGTCGGCGGTGGCACGAAAGCTGACACGCTCGCGGCGGCCGGCGTTATTTCCGCTGTCCCGACGTTCGGCGGCGATCAGACCGAATTGCAATCGTTGTTGACGCTATCCGGCCGCCTCGCGGTTGCGATGGGGACCGACATGGCGGCGGCGGCCGGCGTGGTGGCGGCGTCGTTGAAGGACCCGGCGGCAGAGGCGAAAACGCTTGCGGATCAAGGTTTCCGCTATCTTGACGACGCCACGGTATCGCTGATTACGCACCTGGAAAACTCGGGCGAAACGGCGAAGGCGCAAGCCCTGCTGCTCGACCGGCTTCACCTGTCCGTGGATAGCGTTGCGGACTCGTATAAATCGCTCGCGGATAACATCGCAGCGGCGCACGCGGCCGATCAAGCGAAATGGTCGAGCGGTGGTCCGTCTGGTGCGGCGGCACTCACGCCAGACGCCACAGGGCGCCCGGTGTTGCTCGGCCCGGTGCAGGCGGACGGCCAGCGCGCGGTCGGGCTTATGCAGGTCAACCCGCAAACGGCGGCGGGCCTCGGCTACAGCAATATCAGCACGCAAGACAACAACATCGCCGCCGGCATGGCGTATATTCAGCAACTCGCGGCGTCCGGTCGGTCAAACGACCAGATCGCCGGCGCATACAACATGGGGCCGACCGGCTACGAGAAGAACCCCGGCGCGGCGACAAACTATATCGCGAAGGTATCGACCGCGAACACGTCGAGCCTGCCGGCGGACGTAGCGAGTCAAATCGAGTATTGGGGCCAGGTTTACGGTTTGACGCCGGATCAAATTGCCCTTGGTAAACGCATGGCCGTGGTGGAATCCGGCGGCCGGCAATACGGGGCGCCGATCACCGCGAACGATCAAATCCTGGCGTTGAACCCGCAACAGGGGCCGAACGTGTCGGCCGCTGATATCCGCGCCGGCCAGGTGTCACAGGCGACGCTAAACGACACATTGCGCGCGACGGCCGGGATCAAGCCCGCAGGCGGCACACAGGACGCGCAGGCGGGCCGGGATTTACAGGATACGCTTGACCGGCTGACGAAGGCGCAGGCGCTGGTTTCCGAGGGTTCGCCTGAATGGCAGAAACTACAGGAACGCGTTGACGCCACGACGGCGGCTTATCAGAAGTGGCAAAACCCTCTCGGCGACACGATTGACAAGCTGAACGCCGAGGCGTCCGCGCTGTTGAGCGGCGCCGATGCGTCCGACAAGGGCCGGGTAGCCGTTCTGCAGGCGCAAGCGGCATCGCAGGCGGCGGCACTGGCGGCCGGAAAATACACCGATAATATCGACGCCCTGACGACCGCGATCCTGAACAAAAACGCCGCGCAAGAGGCGGACAAGGGCGCAAAGGTTGTCGCCGACCTGAAGGATCAGGCGGTGGCGGCGGCAGCGGCGGCACAGGCGGCGGCACAGGATCCATCCGCACAATATTACGCCGCGCTCGACGCGCAGATTCAGAAAGCGACGCAATCCATGCGCGCGTCGCGCGATGCCACCACGGACCCGGCTATCCGGGCGGCGCTCGATTCCGAGGTTCAACAGGTGGACACGTTGACCCGCGCGACGGCCGCGCTCGTGCTTCAGAAGCAGGCGGCGGGCCAGGAATACGGGCAGAAACAACAACTCGCGTATTTGCAAGAGGAAACCGCGACCCTCGGCGAAAACGCGGATATCCGGGCGCGTGACCTCGCGGTGTTCAAGGAACGCCAGACGATCGAGCAAACCATGCCCGGTCTGATGCAGGACGAAAAAGACAAGCTCGTGGCGAACGCCGCCGCAATCGCCGACGCGACAACGAACCTCCAAAGGCAACAGCAGACCGTCAACGAAATCGGTAACGCGCTGACTCAGGTCGCCGACCAACTCGGCCAGGCGATCACCACGGCGTTCGTATCGGGCCAGGGCGCGGCCGTGAATTGGGGGAACATCACGCGCGGCGTTATCGCGAGTGTGCTTCAAGAGGTTCTGAAGCTCGCGGTTATTAACCCGATTCTAAATTCGGCGCTTGGCACGACGCGGACAACGGCGGGCGACGTATCGAGCGTTGGCGGGGTTTCCTCCTCGGGCGGGTCCGGCGGTATTGGTAGCCTGCTTTCTACGGGCAGTAGTCTTTACGGCCTGTCGGGTTCGGGATCGGGTTCGTCCCTGCTGTCGAGCATGGGCATAACAGGGGCGGGCGGTATCCTTGGCGCGTCGCTGTGGGGCACGGCCGGCACGGCGACATCGGAAAGCGCGGCGGCTAACGTCGCGTCACTAGGCGCGGATGCTAACTTAGGCGGTGCTGCGGGCACGGCAGGCGAAACGGGCGCGGTAGGTTCCGGGGCGACGGTCGGCGGGTTCCTCGGCGGCGCGGGCGCGGGGTTCGCGGCGGGCAGCGTGCTGGGCGGTATGGAACAATCCTCGCTACACAAAACCGGGCCGGGGCCGATGGCAGGCGCGGCGGCCGGGGCGCTCGCGGGCGCGGCGATCGGTTCGGTTGTTCCGGTAATCGGAACGCTGATCGGCGGCGTTATCGGCGGCGTGCTCGGCGGCGCGGGCGGTGGCCTGATCGGCCCGCACAAGGCCAGCATCTATGGCGGCGTCGCCTTGAACGTCGACTCCAACGGTCTGTTGCAAACCGGCCTATCAGTGTCGCAGGGCATGGATAACTCGGCCAACGTCGCGCAGGCCAACGCGGACGTAACGGCCGTGAATTCCTTCCTGTCGGCGAACGGAATCAAGATCGCGAACCTTGGCCCTGGCATCGTGGCGAACGCCGCCACGCCGGGCAACGCGAACCCTGGCGGCGTGCAATGGATTGGCGCGGGCAACACGCCGAACGACCCGAATTTTTACGCGAGCCTGAATTCTGCGAACGCCACCACGGGCAAAACGGAATTTCAGAATTTCCAGTTTTCCTCGACCAACGCGGCCGTGAACAAGGCGATATCTGGCCAGACGTTCACGAACCTGGCGGCGCTGGAAACGGCTGTCACGAATATCCAGACGTTCGTGAACACGACCGAACCGGCATTGATCGCCCTCGGCGCGTCGCCGACCGTGAATGGGACGCTCACGACTCAAATCACCAACCTGAACACAGAATTCCAGGCGGCGATTACTCAGGCGACATCGCTTGGTCTAGCGACGACGGACCTTTCGGCCGCTTGGACGGCGGCGACGAAGGCGGCGAATGACGCCGTGGCGGCACAGATCGCGGCGACGGACTCCGGGTTCACATCGCGCTACATGACGGCCGCCGCCTCGATTTCCGGGAACCCGGCAGACGCACAGGCGGCGCAGCTTTATGCGTTCGACACGTCGGCCGCCTCGCAACGCACCACGCTCGACGGCCAGCTTGTGGCGATTTACGGCGATTCCTATAAATCGACGGCCGCCTACGCCGATCAAATGGCGCAGCTTGAAAAGATGCTCGGGGAAGAACGGCTGGCAATCCAGCAGTCCTATAACGACAAGCTGACGGCGACCGCGACGACGGGAGTCACGTCGCTGGCGTCCTACGTCCTGAAGCTACAGACCGGCACGAATTCGCCGTTATCGTCTGCCGCGCAATACTCGCTTGCCGGGCAGCAGTTCAACGCGGACGCCACGGCGGCACAGGCCGGAGACTGGAATTCGTACACGAACCTGACCGGATACGCTGATTCCCTGTTGTCGGCGTCGCGGACGCAAAACGGATCCGGCACGGCGTATGCAGCGGACTTCAACCGAGTGCTGGACGTTATTTCCAGCCTGGCGACCGCCACACCGGACACGCTCACGGCGTCGATTTACGCCGCCCAAATGCAAACGCAGACGCAACAGTTATCAGCCGGCCTCGCAGCCGTGACAGCCGCCGTTAATGCGCTGCGGCAGGCGGCCGGCGCACCGTCGAGGATCACCGCTTAAATCGAAGGAAGTATCATGCCGGATATCGTTGATTTTGGCGCGGTTCGTGCCGCGGCCAAACCTCCCGCGCAGCCTGTGCGTCAAGCGCCGCATGGACCGAACACTGACACCGCGCTGCTGGACTTGGTAGTTAAGCTATCGGGCCTGGCCCACACGCTCGGCGTCCAACTTGCGGCCGTGGAAGCGACGGTAAAGGTTCAGGCCGCACAAATCGAAATCCTACAGACGGGCTTTCGCATGCTGGCATCAAAACATCGGACGGACGCGGGGGAAAACCATGTCGGGTAATCTGCCGGCGCACGACGCCACAATAAACGAGGCGGTGCTGTCGGCGCTGTCGGACCCGGCGACCGCAGCGCGATTCCTTTCTGCGATAGCGGAACAGACGGGCGCCGCGGTGTTTCGAAGCGCAGCCGGAATGCTGCGCCGGGGCAACGTGGGCGGCCGACCGCGGCACGATGACGCCGCCGCGATTACCCGTATGGCGACAATGCTGACTGACGGCACCGCAAATTCGCCGGAACAAGCGGCCCGGTTTGTGGCGCGGACTCTGATCGGCGAAGTATCGACGGATGCGGCCGCAGCGCGTCTCGCAAGAAAATACAGGTCCGCCGACAAAACCTAGTATAATGTCAATGGCGACCATGAATCGCGCCGGGTATATTTCGAATATCGAAGGAGCGGCACCCATGGTTACTACTGAAATCCCGACGCTATCTAGTATTTACCCCGAATGGCGCGCGCTATCCGATCGGCTACGCGATCTGTCCGAGCGTGAAAATCAAATCACCCGGGAAATGCAGGATATTGAAAAGGAACAACGCCACCGCAACCGGGTAATGTTTCAACCCCCGGTCACGGATATCGTATCCCAACCCAAAGGCAAGGCGCCTATCAGCGACGCGGCCCGCGCGTTGCTTGGCGACGCAGCGCCCGCCCCCGAGGCACCGGCCGATAAACAACGCCAATTCGTCCACAGGCGTTGGGGGGACGCGGACTTGCATCGTCTTGGCACCGAATTGGCTGCCGTCAGAGAAGCAGTTGCCATTTTACATCCATTGCTTGCCGAGGCCCATACAGCCGGATCGAAACTGCTGTGTGACGCGCGGATGGGCGATTACCGCCCCGTTGCGGCGCGGTTGTCTGCCGCGCTGATTGAACTCGGGGACGCCATGTTGGCCCATGACGCGCTCACCCGCGACATGGTGAACCAAGGCGCGTCCTGGCATGACTGGCGCCCCGTGGATATTAACACGCTGAAGACGGCAATCGGGGAACCCGGCAACCGGTACAGCCGACTCCGCGTGCTTCTGGCGGGCGCGGCCGAGGGCGGGCATATCGAGGCCACGGCAATCCCCGCGCATTGGAATTCCGGGACTGATCCCGCCGCCGCCGAACCGGCCGTGGCGGTGTCCGGCACCAAGGCCAAGGCCCGCGATTGGGGTGCCGGTATGCGGGACGCCCTGGCATCCACACAACGATCGCTCGCGCGTATCGAGCGCCCGACTGGTCAATAGCCGGCGCGACAAACGCCCAATCGCCAAACACATCGAAAGCAAAATATTATGACTGCTAAAGAAATGCGGCAACGGCGCGCGAAGTTGGTTGAAGACGCCCGCGCGTTGTCACGAAAAAATGGGACGGCCGCTGTCGTTGACCTGATGCTGACGGAGGCGGAAAATCTGAAAGCGCGGATCAACACCACTGAACGCGCCGACACATTGTTTGCCGAACTCAGTCACGACATTGGCCGGCGTTCTGTGGATATTGGCGCCGGATTCGTGACCGATGCCGCGCGGGAACAGCGCGTGTTCGCCAGTATCGTGGCGGGTGAAGGCGGCGCATTATCGGACGCCGACAAGAGCTATTTCGCCGACACCATCGCGCGGGATAACCGCATCTTGGCAGCGATCACGTCCGACTCAGTCGGCCGCCTATCCGCCGAGGATCAGGGGCACCACGCTCGCAACTATAAAGAGCCGGGGGCCGGTATCCGTGCGGCTGGCAACGAAGCCACGGCCAGCGCTGGCGGGTACACCGTTGCGCCGCTGTTTGAAGCCGAATTGCTGATCGCCATGAAGGCCTTCGGCGGGATGCGTTCGGTTGCGCGGACGATCCAGACCCCGACCGGCGCGGCTCTGCCTTGGCCGACCATGGACGATACCGGCAATGTCGCCACCATCATCGGCACCGAAAACACACAGTTGACCGCCGATACTGACCTGGCGTTCGGCCAGGCGAATATTGGCGCTTGGACCTACAAGGCTGGCCCGTTGCCGGTGTCGCTGGAATTGATTCAGGACACGGCCTTCGATTTCGAATCGTTGGTGCGGACTTCTATGGTTACCCGGTTTGCTCGCGGCCAGAACACCCACTTTACCGTTGGCACCGGCACAAACCAGCCTTCCGGTGTCGTTACTGGCGCTGCGCTTGGAAAAGTCGGCGCGACCGGCCAAACGACTTCGATTACATATGCCGACTTTCTTGACCTCGAGCACTCGGTGGACCCGGCTTACCGGGGCAAAGCCCGCTGGATGTGGCGAGACGACATTGTTAAGTCCCTCATGAAGCTCGCGGATTCAAATGGCCGGCCGCTGTGGCAAGCGGGGGTGGCCGATGGCGAACCCGATACGTTCCTCGGCTACGAATATACAGTGAACCAAGACCTGCCCTTGATGGTGGCAAACGCGAAGTCGATCCTGTTTGGCGATTTCAGCAACTACGTGATTCGCGACACGCTCGGCCTTCGCGTCATGGTCCTGCGCGAACGATTCGCCGATTACCTTCAGGTCGCATGGATGGCTTACGCCCGGACGGATGGTAAGCTGATCTCGGCGGCGTCGCCTGTCCGGTATTATCAGAATTCCTCGATATAGGCGGTAGGCGAAGCATGGGCGCTACCGACGCATTCCCCTCGACCTCAACCAGCCCGGCACGCGCCCGGGCTGGTACGAGCGGGGCGCCTGTGCCCGAGGGTGGCACTCACCCAAGCGCAGAACAGTTGCTCGAGGAAGAGCGGGCGCTGGGCAGGCTAGCGCTGCTTCACCCGTGCCACGCCCTTGTGCGACCGCCCCGCGTCGAAACGGGCGCCGTGCTCGACGTGGTGACTCCCCTGACCGACGCGACGGCCGAAGCTGCGCGGACACACCTAGGGGGCGGCGGCGTTGTCAGGTTTCACGGCCGTATGCCGGCGGATCTGGCCGCGGCGCGGGCGTGGCTTCAGTGCTGACCCTCGTATGCGGTGCGGCAGACTCAACCCTTCGGTTTTGACGTCACCCGTGAATTTTTGGCGCGCAATTTACGAAAACACGCGTCTATAGCGAAACCTTCGTCCATGTCGAAATCGTCCGGCGCAGCGGCGGGCGCCCGGCCGTCCTTGGCGTCAAGCCACGCGTCCAGGTGCTCGCGGAGATACACCTTGCGGCCGGCCGATATCCGCGTCGCTTTGATGCCCTGCCTCTCAAGCAATGACTCGGATATGCCGCAGTAGGCGGCGGCCAGCGGGGCGGCCATCCCTCGTGGCCAATCTGGCATGGCCCTAACAGCGGACGGGCGTGGCACGGCCCTCGGCTGCCGCGTTGTGACGTTCGCCGGCGGTGGCGACACCACCCCTACGCCGACGCCCGGACTCGGGTCCGTCGCTGCCCCGGCCGGTGACGGCGGCGGCGGCCGATCGATGCTCACATACGCTTGCCGGACCTTGCGTTCGACGCCCGCATTGTCCCGCGTCACATAGAAAAGGCCCTTCGGCGATTCCTTGTATCCCACAACTTCGGCAAGGATCGTTTTGCCTCGTAGGGTTACGAAAACGGATATCCCCGGAGGAAGGCGTGTTGCGGTTTGCATTGGGCGATTGCTCCTGATCAACGGCAAACCTTGTTCGCTTACGACAAGGCGCCCCGATCTCACGCCGACATCGGCGACAACTATTTGGGAGCGTCCGGCGGCGGCGAGACGGACAAATCCCGCAAACCAAACCGGCAGGCGCCATGAAAATAAATATTGGATTTCGCAACGGCCGAAATGCGGAATGATTTCACGCCGATAGAAGGCGGCGATATCGCTACGGTAGCCCACAGGAATACTAAGTCTTTGAAAATAAAGGCGTAGGGGTTGACGCGGAGTTCACCTGAATGTGAAGTCTCGGCTTCAGGACCGGTGGTGGGCATCGGCCCTGAAGCCTAACGAAGCCAAAAGGACAACACCCTTATGACAACCGCTAATCCCCAACATACCACGCCACGCAAGCTGAACAAACTACAACGCGACGTTAGGGCCACGCTCGAATCGGTCGGGCTGGCGGGCCTCGATCTCCGGGTCGGCGAAACCCCCATCCTTGAAATTCCGGCCGACGATCTCAGGCGGTTGGCGCGAAGGCTCATGAACCCGTTGGGCGCTGACTCCCGCCCTGCGAGAAAGGTTGTTGGCCCCGATACCCCCGGCCCGAACCGCGCCGCACTGGTAGAAAGCGCGCGCCTCGCGTGCCTGGATCGCGGCGTTGTTTGGGTCCGCGGGAACGTCGTGAGCCGATTCGGTAAAATGGCGCTTCGGGATATGGCGGATGACGATTTACAGACGATCGTGGCGGAAGCGGCGGGGTTGTCCGGTTCCTCGGCCGGGTTCCCGCAGATTTAGCCAAGGCGAGGGCGGGGCGGGGGCGCTAGTCCTTCGCTTCGCCCGCAGCCTTCAGTGCATCGGAGATTGTCTGATCCCAAAACGCCATCGCCTTGACTTGTTCGGGCCAACGGCTCGCGCGTTGATAAACACCTAATACCCCGCCGCGCGTGGCGGATTGCCGGTGGTTAAGCACGGCGTCCGCCACGGTTTCGGAAATCCCGGCCTCGCCTAGTGCCGTTGCGAATGACCGCCGGAAATCGTGCCAGGTCCACCCCTTCACGCCAGACGCGGTTTCGATTTCAGATTTGATATCGCTGAACGTATCCACCTCGCGTTTTGATTCAGGCGCGGGGAATACCAAGCCTTTTCCCCCGGTAGCTTTTTTGCGCTCGCGAAGAACACCCAACGCGAGGGCCGGGAGGTGTAAGCGGTGCGGATCTTCGTTTTTCGTCATGTGGCCGGGCTGGTGCCATTCGGCCGCCTCTATGTCGAGGTGCGACCATTGAAGGCGTCGCGCTTCTCCCCGCCGGCAAGGGACGGCGATCAGGAACCGCGCAAGGTCGCGCCATACAGGTTCGCGTAGGCTGTCCGCAGCTTTCCACAGCCGGGCCATGTCTGCCGGCGGCAGGTAGTGCGAGCGTGCTTTCGGCGCCTTGGGCCTGCGCGCCCGGCCAATCATCACGCACGGGTTGGCCTTGATGTGGCCGGCGTCCTGGCACCAATCCAGGAACCGGGACAACGAACCGAACCGGGCGCGCGCGGTTGCGGCCCCGCCGGATGCTTGGCGAAGCAGTTTCCGCAATTCGACGTCGCCAACGTCCGCCGCCGGCATATCTTTCGCGTCCATGATATCGACCGCCTGCCGCGCTTGCGCGATTTCCTCGGCAACGTATTTGGCGGACGGCAGTCCCGCCCCGCGCATTTTTGGGCGGGTCGGCAACGCCTTCTCGTATTCGACCATAAGCCTTTCGACTGTGGCACCCCGCTTTAACAGGGCCTCGGCCGCGCGCGCCCGCCGCTCGGCCGCCGGATCGATACCGGCCACGGCCAGCCCTTTAACCCGGTTCGCCTCGGCCCGCGCGCTTTCCGGCGAATGGGTTTCGGGGTTGCCGAGCGACACGGATTGGTTGGGCCAACGCTTCCCCGTCAACGGTTGTGTGCCGCGCGGCCTATAGGCGTAAGTCCATGTCATCCCGGTGGGGTTCACGATCAATGCCAGCCCCCGGCAATCCTTGTCACGGATGATCGTCCGCGATCCCGGCGCCCGGCGTCGCCAAGCTGCATCTATCGTGGCTTTCGTGATCTTGATTGGGCCTTCACTGGCGACACGCATCGAGGCTGGTTCCCGTCCTGTCTGATAGGACATTGACAGGACATTTTGTGCGGGAGCAAGCGTTTTGTTGCGTAAGACGGCGGGGTAGAAACCGGCTAAGTGTATCTTTTAAGGATATAATTCAATGATATAGCGGGAACCTGCGTTGGTCGGCGGGACTTAAACCCTTTGATTCGTAATCAGTAGGTCCACAGTTCGATTCTGTGCGCCGGCACCATTTAAGATCAATGGGTTTTCTCATAGAAACTGTTAAACTCTCGACCGCGATGAAATCCGCGCCCCAACGCGCACCCCGCCGGCTGAAGCCTCATTTCTCGTGCGCGCGTCCCGGCAGCGTCGAGCGCACGTAGCTTTTCAGCACACAGCAGCGATTCTGCCCGCTGCAATCACACTCCGGCGGGCGCCGGCTTATGTACTGTTTGGTAGTTCTCGACAGCGACATCGACCGTCGGAAAGAAATACTCCTCACCGAGTTGGTCAAAGAGGCCGAAGCGCTTCAGCTTGTCCTTCACGGGGTCCTTCAACTCCGCGAAGCAGATCGTGATGCCTGCCGCGCGCAATGTCCGGTCCAGCTCCGCCAGCATATCGGCCGCCGTGACATCGACGCTGGTGACGGGCTCAGCCGCGATGACCAGCCAGCGAACCGGCGTGGGCGATGCCGCGACGGCATCGAGAACCTTATCCCGGAACAGCTCGGCATTGGCGAAGAACAGCGGGGCATCCCAGCGGAACAGCACCAATCCGGGCACCAGGCGGGATTCCGGATAGCGCGTGATGTCGTGATAGCCCGCGACGCCGTCGGGACGGCCCAGCACCGCCGAATGCGGCCGCCAGCCATCCCAGAGGAATTCGATGACGGCGATCACGATCGCCAGCCCAATACCGGGAATGGCGCCCAGGGCGGCCACGCCGATCAAGCATACGATCGACAGCCAGCACTCCCACCGCTGGATCCGGTAGATCCGCCGCAGGTCGGAAATCTCGATCAGGCCAATGGCCGAGGCGATGACGACCGCCGCCAGCGCGGTGGTGGGCAAATACCTTAGCAGATCCGGCGTCGCGACGAGCAACAGGGCCACGGCGAGCGCGCCGACCACCCCGGTCACCTGCGTCTTGGCGCCGGCGGCTTCCGCGACCGGCGTGCGGGACGAACTGCTGCTGATCGGGAAGCCCTGGAAGAACCCGGCGGCCAGGTTGGCTACGCCGAGCCCCACCATCTCTTGGTTGGGATCGACATAAGTGCCGGTGCGCGCCGCATAGACGCGCGACAGCACGCTGGTGTCGGCAAAGGAAACCAGGGCGACGGCGCAGCCGCCGATCACGACGGGCACGATATCGGCGACGTGGACCCACGGTATGCTGAACGCGGGCAGCCCTTGTGGCAGAGTACCAAGAACGGCCACGCCGGCGTCGCCGGACAAATTCAGCATGCCGACCGCAACCGTGACGCCAACGACCGCGATCAGGACACCAGGTAGGTGCTTGCTGCCCTTCAGCAGCAGGATCGTCGCCAGTGTGGCGGCGCCGACGAGAAATGTCGTCCAGTTGGCCCTGCCGTCCCACATCGCCTTGGCGACCGCCCACAGGCTGCTCAGGGGTCCTTCGGCATCGATCGAAAATCCGAACAGCTTCGGTAGCTGGCTGATCAAGACCGTCAGCGCAATCCCGTTCATGTATCGATAGCGGATCGGCTTCGACAGAAGCTCGGTGATGAACCCCAGGCGCACGACACCCGCCAGGACGCACACGACACCGGAGACGATGGCCATCATGCTGGCCAGCGCGACGGCGCGCAGCGCGTCGCCGCCCGACAATGGCAAGACCACGGCGAGGATGACTGCCGTCAACGACGAGTCTGGACCCAGCACGAGGATACGGCTGGGACCGAACAGCGCGTAGGCAAGCAGAGGTATGATTGTGGCGTAGAGTCCATGGATGCCCGGCACACCGGATGCCACCGCATAGGCCACGCCCACGGGTACCAGCATCGTCGTCAGCACCAACCCCGCCATGATGTCGTGACGCAGCCATGCGATCTCATAGTCCCGCAGCGTTTCCAGTCCTGGCAGCCAGCGTATCCAGCCACGCTCGTTCACGTTTGCATGTGGGCGCGCGATGCGGCCCAGTTCCGGTCCGGTCGAAGAAGGGCTCACTTGGTTCATCTGGTCTCACCACATCAGACTCGAGGGAGGCACGGTATGGCGATCAAGGCACACTGGCCGGCGGAAGGTTCGCCGTGGGGGTCAATGCGACCATCGGAGTCTGGGCGTCACGCTCAACCCCGCCGTGAAGGGGGCTCCTCCTCGAAGTATTGTGACCCGCGGAACTTGAATCCGTCATCCGCGATACGCGGCTTGATCAGACGATGATACCGATCAGCTTTTTCACCAAATCTTCGAACGGCATCATCGTCAGCGCCAGGGGGACGATCGGCAGAAGTGTCGCTACCACGACCCGGACGATGTCCTGGCGCGCCAGAGGCACGACCCGCATGGTCCGTATTACCTCAAAGCTATTGCCCATGTCGGCGAGGGATTGGATATCAGCGCTGCCCACCAGCGGTTCGTCGGCGGGAGCGCCGCCACGCAACCACTTGGTGTCGAACTCTAGAACATATCTCTCAGCCAGAGCACCATATTCGCGCTGGCCATTCCGCTTCGACTGGGCGAGCTGTGGCAAAAAGACGAAAAGCGGGCCGAGCGCCAAGCACAACACGAAGACCAAAACTACCATGATCTCAACCTTGAAGTCCGGCAATGAGGCTTTGAGGTAGAAAATGCGGTTGGCCAGAAGCCCTGCGAGCATCGCGCCGTGCGCCGCGGCGAGTACCGCAAAAGCGTAGACCGCGTTGGAGAGAAATCCCAAACCAGCGACACGATCCGGGTGGGTTGGTATCAGGTTCAACTCGATGCGTGACACCTGCCAAAGAAACCGTGCCCAAATGAACAGCCGAAAATACCAGCGGCAGAGTAGAAACTGGAAAATCGGCAGGCTCACATAGCCGAGCCACAGCCCGGCGAACGATAGTCTGGCACCGCCCGGAGCAGGCGTCGCGTACCAACTGGCCGTATCGATCGCCCCGTAGTGGCGCCAAACAATCATGACACCGACCGTGTAGACAAAGGCGATCAAAAGGACTTCAGCGAGGACCGAGTTGCGTAACCGAAATGCTGACGCGACGATGGCCTCGAACCGTACCCTGGCGCTACCGGGAATCAGTTTCCGGTCGATAAATGACTGCGCTACTGGCCGCATGCGCTGGTGCACCACAAGCTCGGCACCGATCAACAATGGCACGACGACCAGGAAGCGGATGTGAACATCAATGTCCCGCAAGAATGGAACAGCCATGTCCCCGCCCCGCAAATGTCCTTCCAGAGCCGAAAGCATCAAGAGTGGAAGCCAGATGAACAGCGAGATCACGAGAACACGTTTGGTCAGCAGCATCAGGGCATCGTCGGACAGACGTGCTCGCCGCAGAAGCTGGAAGAGTGGCCCGCCCTGAACAAGCGAGAAATCAAGCGGCTCCTGCCGCGAGAGGTCTTTAGATTTCGGGGCGGCCCGGGTGGTCATAGTCCTGCCTCTGCCTCGGCCTGACCAGAGCGCGCCGCGGCGGCCAAGGCCTGGTGGTCACGCACTGCCTGATCGGCATAGGCCTTCGTGCCACCTGGAAGCGCCACTTCGACCCGCGGTTTGCGCTTCACGCCATCTAACTGGCGAATGTAGAAACCCCGCTGGTCGCTACAAGCCGTGCCGAGGCTGTCTGCTCCGGCTACATTCATGGTGACATCGACCAGCATGCAGCGATCCGCCATTTGTTGTCCTGGGGTGTGAACTATACATTGCATATAAGTAACTAACGCTTGATTGCCGAGTGCGTCGCGGATCCCATCCGCCACGGGTGCCGAAAGATCAAGCACCCGAAAAGCGCAATCCACAACTTTGATGGTCGCGACAACACTACGTTCCGGTCTCATCGATGCGACTTTTACGACACGGTTGGGCCACCAACGTGTTTTTGTCACACAGTAGGCGGCACGGCTATGCAAGTTTGGCACGAAGCCCGCTGAGGTGCGAAACTCTCGGCTTGCACTACATGAGCGACGTCACCTGCCGCGAGGACCAATGCCGGACCAGATCACGTGCAGCCCCCAGGGCTCGCCGCGATCCGACATACCGCACTGACGATCATCAGATGCTCAGGCCGAAAGCCAGTCGAAGGCTTTGAGCACTTCACCAGGCGCCGCCAGCAAGCGCTCGATAATGCCAGCGCAAGGAAAGCCGAATGACCCTGGGAACACACCCGGTCGCGTTGACAGGTTACAGAGGGTATGCGTGCCTCGTTTTCTTAAATCACGGGAAGCCCCATGCGCCTCTATCATGTTGCCGCCGTAGGTTTTCTGATTGCTTTGCCTGCGCTTCGCGCCCATGCGGCCTGGGAATATACTGAATGGGGCATGACGCCGGAACAAGTGGTCAACGCTTCGCACGGGTCTGTGAAATTGTTGCCGCCAAACGAACAGCAAAAAAATGACGAGATGAAGATGATCACGAAAGTCGGTGGCGATTACACTGACGGGGATTTACACGTGCATATCAAGTTCGGCTTCAGCACGCTGACCGACAAATTGGAAATGGTTGGCTATGAGGTCACCGATCCAAAGCAGAACGACTTGCTCATAGCCTGGCTGACGAAAAAATATGGCCCTCCGGCCCAAAAAAGCGGGATCGAGACAATTGGATATCATACCTACGCTTGGGAACAGCCCGACGATATCATGCTCGGCATCACAAAGGGAACGGCTGCTTTCGTCATGCAAAGTCAGCTTCGGTAGAAAAAGCATCAACGGAAGCCCCCGTCGCCGTCCTCCCACCTTCGTGGAAAGCATACGGCGACAAGATCGGGCGGTTCTGGTGTCAGGAGAGCGATCTTCGATGCGTGCCCGATCAGCCACCCACAGGGGTCTATCAATGATAACAATATACTATATGTGTCTATTTTAGAGATAACATTAATTACGCAAAATGGAAATCCTACCGGCTTGCACACATTTTTGGCATACCGCAAATCTCCTTGCGTGAAATGCGCTTTTGAGCACTGGGGACTAATTGCCCACTGATTTATCCACAGGTACGGGGGATAACGAGGGCATTACTTCCCTCCGGATGAGCCGACGACAATCAAGCCGGCTTTGTCTCGTTGTCATCCCCAGGCAGTCTCGCGATGTTTTACAGTAACAACGGGACGGCCACGGTTTGACGGATGAATCCATTGGCCAATGGACCCGGAGCGGCGGGACACCGCAAGGGAAATTCACGACGTACATTTTAGCCGTCGGGTTCGACGCTGCTAACTCCTATCCCCCAAATGTGAAGATCAACATCCATGTGGAATCCGGCTCTCCCAATCGTCGGCCAGACAAGGCTCCATCGTCATGCCGACGGGCCTTGCCGTGGTCGATCCGGGCACGCTCGGTCAATAGGCACGGAACGGGAGGGGTTAGGAAACCGCGGGGGGAAGCCCTCCCGGCGACAATGCGCCACCCACATTCCAGCCGAACGACATTTGGCAAAGCTCTTTAAGCAGACGCATGGACGAACACCTCGGTGGGAAAACATAACCCGAGTACTAAATGAATTCAACTTTACATCACGGTACGGTCAATTGACATATTCTTACCGACGTCCGGAACTGATCCCAGTGTACACAGTTGAGCATGTGCGGGTCGGAGGAGGCGTGTTGTGATGAGCCGTTGCACTTTGGCCTGTCTCGCGATGGTAGCTGCTGGCGTCGCCGTCGTGGATGCGCCTGCGCTAGCCCGTGGCGGTTCGGGCGGTCACGTCGGCTTCGGCAGGGGAATTGCGGCAAGAGGGCACTTGGCCGGTGCCACGCCCGTATATCGGCCCGCCAGAGTCGCCATTCGACGCGCCCGCCCAGCTTTCCCCGCCCCGTTCTCATTCTACCGCCCGCCAGCGCCAATCCAGCCGCTTGTGATCGCCATCCCGTCGGGCGCGATGATCTCTCCGCCAGGCCAAGGGTTCGTTGCACCAATCGTTGGGCGGATGCCCGCTGTTTGGCCCATCGGTGTTCCGGCGATCGGGCCGGAACATGCTCGCTTCCCGGTCGTGAGAACGCCTGTGTTCAGCGGACCGCATGACGTACGTCTCAACAGTGCTAGCGAATCAGCGGTGCCTGGATCAATCCCAACGGTGATTTACACGGGGGCATCGAATGGGCTTCCCACAGCCTGCCGACCAATCTCAAACGGCTATCATTGTGATTGGCTCTCGTAGCGGTATTCTCCGCAAACCTTCCAAGATAAGCCCCAGTTGATGATGGCCTGAGACGCGCGCGCTTTATCGGTCGGGGCTGGCGGCTAGATTACCCAGCAGGCGACATCCCGGTTTTGGCGGCGCCTTTCGTGTTCAACGGGTCGGGTCGGAAACTATCCAAGCCAACGGCCGGAAACGCCGCGATCGACCTGAACCAAGCGGCGGTCGATATCCACGTCCTCCAGCAGGAAACTTGACGCAGTAAGTGAAACACTCATATCGGGTGCCGCACGGACACCGTATGTGAAACACACAGTTTTCGGCGCACGGCGGATGCCGCGGGAATGTCGCGAGAGTGGAGGCTATCGGACGGTCACGTTCGGCAGCGGATAGACTCGGGCTACGAGGCCAAGGTTGTGAGGGTGACAGGGCAGCGGTGAGCAAAACGCCATTTGACAAGATCGCGGAGAGCCACTCCCAAGCGCTTCCGATCAGCGACGGGACCGCTGCTCCGGCGAAGCTACATGTTCCCTCGGAAATGGATGTGCGGGCGATCCGCGCCTATCTTATGGCGATCGATCGGAACCATGAGGATGTATTGGCGCTGCTCCATGGCCCCACCGATACCGCCCGCACCGCGTAGAATTGGCGACGCTCTTCCCGCGGCGGCCCTTCGTCGTGTGGCGGTGGACCGCCATGTGCCGAAGCCCCATGATCATCCCCCTGCTGCCTGCCTCTTCCGGATAATGGCGTGATCGATAAACTCGAGTTCCTCCTCGCACTGGCGCGTGAACGGCACTTCGGCCGAGCCGCCGAGGTGTGCAACGTCACCCAGCCAACCCTGTCCGCCGGGCTCAAACAGCTCGAAGGTAGCCTCGGCGTCCTCCTCGTCACGCGCGGCGCGCGCTTCCAGGCCCTGACGCCCGAGGGCGAACGCGTGCTCGACTGGGCCAAGCGCATCGTTGGCGACGTCCGCACCATGCGACAGGAAGTGCATGCGTTAAAGCAAGGGCGTCTGGTGGGACATCTGCGTATCGCGGCGATTCCAACCGCGCTGGCGATGGTGTCGGCCCTGACCACGCCATACCACGTCCAGCATCCGGATGTCCGCTTCACCGTCAGGTCCGCCACGTCGATGGACGTCCTGACCGCCCTCGACAACCTCGAAATCGATGCCGGAATCAGCTATCTCGACAACGAACCCATCGGACGGGTGCGCGCGATCCCCCTCTATCGAGAGCAATACCGCCTGCTGATCGCCGCCGACAGCCCATTCGGCGATCGCGCGCAGGTCACCTGGGCAGAGATCGGCCGCATCCCGCTATGCCTTCTCACGCCCGACATGCAGAACCGCCGCATCATCAACCATCTGCTGCGTGACGCGGGAACGCTCGATCCCGCGCCGACACTCGAATCCAACTCGGTGATTGTCTTGTTCTCCCATGTCCGGACCGGACAATGGGCGAGCGTGATGCCAGCGATCCTCGCCGAGACGCTCGGACTGGGTGGTGCGGTCCGAGCGATTCCGATCGTCGAGCCAGCGGCCATGCACACGATTGGCCTGTTGGTGCCTAATCGCGAACCAATGACGCCAACAACCGCCGCCTTGGTCGCCGAAGCGCTTAGGCTAGCGCCGGCGCTGGACAAGGAATTGGCCGCCAAACGATAGAAATCCTCTATGGCCCCATGCAAATGCCGTCTTGATATCTGGATTTATATGGCATCAAATCGGTAATCCGATTGACGGATTGAATGACAATGCCTGATTTCGAAACGTGGAACGAACAACGAGGCGGCGAAATCATCGCCGCCCATGTCCAGGAGGAGGGGGCCGCATTACCGATGCTGCATGCCCTGCAAGAGGCGTTCGGATATATCCCACGGGCCGCGGTGCCGATGGTTGCCTCGGCCCTGAATGTGTCCCGCGCCGAAGTGCATGGGATCGTTTCTTTCTACCACGATTTCCGGGAGGCCCCGCCGGGTGCCCATGTCCTGAAGCTGTGTCGCGCCGAAGCGTGCCAGTCGATGGGGGGCGACGCGATCGCCGCCGCCGCGATCCGGCAGTTGCAAATCGGGTGGGCCGAGACAACGCCTGACGGCCAAATAACGCTGGAGCCGGTATTTTGCCTCGGGCTGTGCGCCTGCGCCCCCGCGGCGATGTTGGATGGCAAAGTCGTCGGCAGGCTCGACAGTACGCGGCTTTCCACCCTGCTTGAAAACGTGAGGCAGGCATGAAGCCGCGCATCTACCTGTCGCGCGATGCGGGCGCATTGGCGCTTGGTGCTGATGAAGTCGAAGGCGCGATCCTCGCATCCGCACGCCAGCGCGGCCTGGATATCGAGATTGTCCATACGGGTTCCCGTGGGCTGTTCTGGCTTGAACCGATGATCGAAGTGGCGACTTCGGGTGGCCGCATCGCCTATGGTCCGGTGCGCGCCGGCGATGTCGAGTCCTTGTTCGATGCGGGCTTGCTCGATGGCGGCCCTCACGCAAGCCGCCTTGGCAAGCCCGAGGACATCCCATTCCTCAAACGCCAAACCCGGCTTACCTTTGCGCGCTGCGGCATCATCGACCGTCTTTCCCTGGACGATTACCGCGCGCATGGCGGGTTCCGCGGCCTGGAGCGTGCGATCGCGATAGGTCCGGCCGCGACCGTCGAGATGGTTGTCGAATCCGGCTTGCGCGGCCGTGGCGGCGCGGGATTTCCGACCGGCATCAAGTGGCGCACGGTCGCGCAGACCGCCGCGCCGCGGAAATACATCGTCTGCAACGCCGAC
>DNXO01000068.1:64993-74784 GCA_003506895.1 Acetobacteraceae bacterium
CAACGCCGACGAGGGCGATTCCGGCACTTACGCCGACCGCATGATCATGGAAGGCGACCCGTTCGTCTTGATCGAGGGCATGACCATCGCGGGGATCGCGGTGGGGGCCGACAAGGGTTTCGTCTATATTCGGTCCGAGTACCCGCATGCCATTGATGTCCTCAGTCGAGCGATCACGGTCGCCCGGCGGGCGAACTGTTTGGGCAAGGGGATCCTTGGGTCGCGCTACGACTTCGACCTTGAGATCCGGGTCGGCGCTGGCGCCTATGTCTGTGGCGAGGAAACAGCGCTGCTGGACAGTCTGGAGGGCAAGCGCGGCGTGGTCCGCGCCAAGCCGCCGCTGCCCGCGCACAAGGGGTTGTTCGGGCTACCGACCGTGGTGAACAACGTGATTTCCCTGGCCACCGTGCCGGTGATCCTGGCCGAGGGCGCGGCCGCGTACCGCGATCTGGGCTTGGGGCGCTCACGTGGCACCATGCCCATTCAGCTCGCCGGGAATGTCAGGCATCCAGGCCTGTTCGAGGCGGCGTTCGGCTTGACCTTGGGCGAGATCGTTGACGACATCGGCGCGGGCACGGCATCGGGCCGGCCGGTGCGCGCGGTGCAGGTCGGCGGCCCGCTTGGGGCCTATTTCCCCCGCGCGCTGTTCGACACGCCCTTCGACTACGAAGCCTTCGCCGCTCGGAATGGCCTGATCGGCCATGGCGGCGTGGTGGTGTTCGACGATACCGTCGATATGGCCCGGCAGGCACGCTTCGCCATGGAGTTCTGCGCGATCGAATCGTGTGGCAAATGCACGCCCTGCCGCATCGGTTCGACCCGCGGCGTGGAGGTCATTGACCGGATCATCCGCGGTGAAAAGCGCGCCGAGAACCACACGCTGCTCACCGATCTCTGCGAAACCATGCGTCTCGGCTCGCTGTGTGCCCTGGGCGGTTTCGTGCCCTATCCGGTGACCAGTTCGCTCACCTATTTCCCCGAGGATTTCGGTCTCACGGCGCCGCTTGCTTCGGCAGCGGACTGAAAGGATACGCATGTCCCTTATCAGCGAAATTGACTTCGGCACCCCCGTCTCGGACGCGGAAACGACCGTCACGGTCACCATCGACGGGTTCGCGGTGACGGTGCCCGAAGGCACCTCGATCATGCGTGCGGCGATGGAAGCGGGCATCCAAGTGCCGAAACTCTGCGCCACTGATTCGGTAAATGCCTTCGGTTCCTGCCGCCTGTGTCTGGTGGAGATCGAGGGCAGGGCCGGGACGCCTGCCTCCTGCACCACCCCCGCCGGGGACGGTATGGTCGTAAAGACCCAGACCGGACGGCTGAAGAAACTCCGGCGGGATGTGATGGAGCTGTATATCTCCGACCATCCGCTGGATTGCCTGACCTGTGCGGCCAACGGCGACTGCGAACTCCAGGACATGGCCGGTGCGGTCGGCCTGCGGGAGGTGCGCTATGGCCAGGAAGGCGCTAACCATTTCGATGCGGCCAAAGATCAGTCCAACCCCTATTTCACCTTCGATCCCGCGAAATGTATCGTGTGCTCGCGCTGCGTGCGCGCCTGTGAAGAAGTGCAGGGCACCTTCGCGCTGACCATCGATGGGCGCGGTTTCGCCTCCCACGTCGCGGCCGGCATGGATGAACCGTTCCTGGCGTCGGAGTGCGTATCCTGCGGCGCCTGCGTGCAGGCCTGCCCGACCGCCACGCTGATCGAGAAGTCCGTTATCGAAATCGGCCAGCCCGAACATTCGGTGGTGACCACCTGCGCCTATTGCGGTGTCGGCTGTAGCTTCAAGGCCGAAATGCGCGGCGAGGAAGTCGTGCGCATGGTCCCCTACAAGGACGGTGCGGCCAATCATGGCCATTCCTGCGTCAAGGGGCGTTTCGCCTGGGGATACACCAATCACCGCGATCGTATCCTGAAACCGATGATCCGCGAGCGGATCAGCGACCCCTGGCGCGAAGTTAGTTGGGACGAAGCGGTCGGTCGCGTTGCGAGCGAATTCAAGCGTATCCAGGCTACGCGCGGCCGGAGTTCGATCGGCGCGATTACGTCGTCACGCTGCACCAACGAAGAAACCTATCTGGTGCAGAAGCTGGTGCGTGCGGTCTTCGGCAACAACAACACCGACACCTGCGCCCGGGTCTGCCATTCGCCAACGGGTTACGGCCTGAGCAAAACATTCGGCACCTCGGCGGGAACCCAGAACTTCGATTCGGTTGACGATGCCGACGTCATCCTGGTCATCGGCGCCAACCCAACCGACGCCCACCCGGTGTTTGCCTCTCGGATGAAGAAGCGCCTGCGCGAAGGTGCGAAGCTGATCGTCATCGATCCCCGCCGCACCGACCTGGTCCGCTCCGCTCACATCAAGGCCGACTACCATTTGCCGCTGCTGCCGGGCACCAACGTCGCAATGCTCAATGCGCTGGCCCACGTCGTCGTCACCGAAGGCCTGGTGAATGAGAAGTTCGTGCGGGACCAGTGCGACGGTGACGCCTTTGCCGACTGGGCGGCGTTCGTGGCCCGCCCCGAGAACAGTCCCGAAGCAGCGTCGCACTTCACCGGCGTTCCCGCCGAGACAATCCGAGCGGCGGCCCGCCTTTACGCCACCGGCGGCAATGCGGCGATCTACTACGGGCTTGGGGTAACCGAGCACAGTCAGGGCACGACGACGGTGATGGCGATCGCGAATCTGGCGATGGCAACGGGCAATATTGGACGCGAAGGGGTGGGCGTCAATCCGCTGCGCGGACAAAACAATGTCCAGGGCGCGTGTGACATGGGCTCCTTCCCGCATGAGCTTCCTGGCTATCGTCATATCTCGGACGAGATCGTTCGAGGGCTGTTCGAGAAAGACTGGGGCGTGCATCTGGACGCGGAGCCGGGCTTGCGTATCCCGAATATGCTCGACGCCGCGTTGGATGGCTCGTTCCAGGGCCTGTACGTCCAGGGCGAGGACATCGTTCAGTCCGACCCCGACAGCAAACACGTCATCGCGGGACTGCAAGCGATGGAGTGCGTCGTCGTGCAGGACCTGTTCCTGAACGAAACGTCCAACTACGCGCATGTCTTTCTCCCGGGTTCGACCTTCCTGGAAAAGGACGGCACCTTCACCAATGCGGAACGGCGCATCAATCGGGTGCGAAAAGTGATGGCGCCAAAGGGCGGCATGGCCGACTGGGAAATCACCCTCGCCATCGCGAAAGCGATGGGCGTGCCGATGCATTACAGCCACCCGTCCGAGATCATGGACGAGATCGCGCGGCTGACACCGTCGTTCTCCGGCGTGAACTATGCCAAACTCGACGCCCTCGGTTCGGTGCAATGGCCCTGCAACGACGCGGCGCCCGAAGGCACGCCGACGATGCATATCGGCAAATTCGTACGCGGCAAGGGCAATTTCCTGATCACCGAATTTGTCCCGACCGATGAAAAGATCGGGCCGCGTTTTCCGTTGCTGCTGACCACCGGCCGTATCCTCAGCCAGTACAACGTCGGCGCGCAGACGCGGCGCACGGGCAATGCCACCTGGCACGGCGAGGACTTGCTGGAAATCCACCCGCACGATGCCGAGGAGCGCGGCCTGCACGACGGTTCCTGGGTCCGTCTGGAAAGCCGGTCAGGGGCGACCAGCCTGCGGGCCCACATCACCGATCGGGTGGCGCCGGGCATCGTCTATACAACCTTCCATCACCCGGACACCCAGGCCAACGTGGTCACCAGCGACTATTCCGACTGGGCCACGAACTGCCCTGAATACAAGGTGACGGCCGTGCAGGTGGCGCCGTCGAACGGACCAACGGCTTGGCAGACCGAGTACCAGGCCCACTCCCACGAGAGCCGGCGTATCGCCCATCCGGCGCCGCTACCGGCCGCCGAATGACGGTGCCGCTTGATCGCGTGCGGGTCGCGGCGCACACAAGCTGGCGCGGTGGTGCCGCGTCGCCCGGTCAGCGCACGATACCCGAAGAGACCGCGATCGCCTTTTCGTACAACCGCTTCGCTTATGCGGTCATGATGGGGTCGCCCTCGGACCTCGAGGATTTCGCGATCGGCTTCAGCCTCACCGAGGGTATCGCGTCGTGCCGCGACGATATCCAGGACATCGAGATCGTTCCGGTCGAGGCAGGTATCGAGCTTCGGATGTGGCTCAATGAGCCCCGGATGGCGGCCTTTGCCAAACGCCGCCGATACGTTGCCGGCCCTTCGGGTTGCGGCCTGTGCGGCCTTGAAAGCCTTACCCAGGCGATGCGGCCACCAACGCATGTGACCTCGGATTTTCGCGTGGCGGCCGACGAACTTGCCGCCGCGATCAGGTCCCTGACCGGCCTCCAGCCCCTGAACAGCCAGACCCATGCCGTCCATGCGGCGGCCTTCTGGCAGCCTGACCGGGGCATCGTCGCTGTTCGTGAGGATGTTGGCCGACACAATGCGCTGGACAAACTCACCGGCGCGCTGGCGCGCAGTGCCGTGCCCGCGTCTTATGGCGCCATTCTGCTGACAAGCCGCGTTTCGGTGGAGATGATCCAGAAAGCCTCGGTTCTGGGTGCGCCCGTCGTTGTCGCGATTTCGGCCCCCACCGCGCTTGCCCTCCGCATCGCCGAAGAGGCCGGTATCACCCTTGTCGCGATCGCTCGGGATGACGGCTTCGAGGTGTTCACCCACGGCGATCGCATTACTTACGAGTGCTCTGCCCATGTCGCCTGAAAAGCTCGTCTATATGGCCAACCAGATCGGCCGGTTTTTCGCGCACCAGCCGGAGGAGAAGGCGGTCGCGAACACCGCCGATCATCTGGTGAAATTCTGGGATCCGCGGATGCGTAAGGCGATCCTCGGCTACGTCGATGCCGGAGGGCAGGGGCTACAGCCGCTGGTTCTCAAGGCGGTGCTGACACTCAAGCTCAACGTCGACAGCGTCCAGGCCCGGACGATTTGATTACGTCGGCAGGTAATTCATCAACGACATGCTGCTCGCCCCGCTAATCATCCGGTAAGACTCCTGTAACTGCGTCTGCACCGCCGTCAGTTGCGACAATGTCGTGGCCATATCCGCGTCTTGTACCGACGAAACCTGACTCGTCAGCGCCGTCGCCGTGTCCGAAAGCTGCGTCTGTGTCGCGGTCAGGCTGGCTTGCGTGTTGCCCAACACCCCGACATCGGTCGCCATCGCGTTGACCACCCCGTTCAGGCTCGTCCCGGTATCCTGAACCAGCGTGCTGAAATTGGGGTCGTTAACTTGTGAACTGGATAGAGAACCCAGCGTCGCCAAGCCTCGCATCAAGTCCCGCATATACGAACCCGTTGTGGAGGTTCCGGTCGAGGGCACGGCGGAATTGGCGCTCGCCAGCAATCCGGTTTGCACCGAAGTCGTCGCGCCCGTCTGCACCACTGGCGCCGCCAACGCGGATGCCGGTTGCGACATATAGGCCGAGAACGGTGAGGTCCCGGCCGCGTTGGATCCCGCGATCGCCAGCGTCGATGCCGCCGTGGCAGTGGCGCCGTTGGTGGAAAGGGCGGAAACGGCGGAGTTGATCTGGGTGTAGAAGCCCGAAGTCAAAATACTGTCCGGGTTCGGCACCGGCGGATTGCCGCTGTCCTGTCCGCCGAAAACATAAACCTGGCCATTTTGCGTATCCAGCAACCCGGCAAGCTGTGTCAGCGCGGAGCGGGCATTCGCCGCGACACTGTCCACCTCGGAAGGGTTCAGTCCGTTGAGGTTGGGAATAGTGGCGGTAAACGTCGCCGCGATCTGCTGGATCTGGGTCATCGCGGTCTGTGCGACCTGCATGCTGCCGTTGGCCTGATCGATATTGCTTTTGTACGTCTGCAAGGCCGCGATCTGTGGGTTCAGGTTCAGCGACACCTCCGCCGAACTGCCCAGACCGGCGTAGGTCTGGGCAACCAGTCCTGTGCTTGCCTGTTCGGTCAGGGTGTTCAGTTGCTGGTGAACATTCGCGGCATTGGCGACCAGGGTGGCGTTGAAACCATAGCCGCCGCCCGAACCGGCCGCACCGATCGCGCCGCTCATTGCACGGCCTGCAAGAGCTGGGTGAACATCGATTGAACGGCCGAGATGACACGGGCGTTGGCGCTATAGGCATTTTGCAGGGAAAGCATTTGCGACATTTCGGTATCCATATTCACCCCGCTGACCGCCGTGGCCCTTGCATTCAGGCTGGTTTGTAAAGCCTGCTGGGTTGTCAGGTTGGCCGTCGCGGTGGCGCTCTGCTGCGCCTGGGACGAGACCAGGCTGGAGGCGAAATCGGATAGCGCACCGTTCGTGGCATTGAACGGCGCGGCCAGATTTCCGGCCGGCCCCAGACCGTTCGTGTTCAATGCCGGCTGGCTGACGCCGCTTTGTGACTGAGTGCCAAACGTATAGTTGATCACGTTGTTGATCAACGCGGTGAATCCCGCCGGTCCACCGGTCGGATTGGGCGTGAAGGTGCCGGTCGCATTCGTTCCGTCGCGCACCAACGAAGGGTTGCCGCTGACCGTTGGACTGACCTGAATGGTCGCGGCATAGCCGACATAACCGCTTTGTGCCGGCGCCCCGCCGCCCGATGGCACATTCCCGGTAGGATCGGTGAACAACGCCAGACCCTGGGCCGCGAAACGGCTTGAAAGGCCTTGGCTGAACTCGTCCAGCTCCGCCTGATCGGTTGGCAGGGTGGTATCGCGCAGCGTGATGTTCGCGCCGATCTGGCCGCCGGTCATCTGGCTGGTGACGTCGCCGCCGTTCAGCATGATCCCCGGAAGTCCGCCGCCGGGGTAAGAGGCGGTAACTGGCGTGGTGGCATCCGCGATCGAAAACGGCGTGGCCCCATCCCGGGTCGGCAAGGTCAGGCCGCTGGTGGTGAAGATGGCAAGGTCACCATTGGGTTGTTCGGCCGTTTTGATATCGACCAGCCGCGACAATGTCTGCACCGCCGCGTTACGCTGATTCTCCAGATCGGCCGAGCTTTGGTTCGTGGGCTTCAGGGCGATGATCTGATTGCTGAGTTGCCCGATCGTCGCCAGCGTGGAATTCAAGGTGCCGACCGCCGACGCGATCCCGTCCTGCGCTGCCTGGCGCTGCGCGCCATAGGCCGCGCTTAGACTGTTGATTCCCTGTGCCAGCGATGTCGCGGAGGAAACCACCGCGCTTTGCTGGGTCTGGTTCGATGGATCGGTCAGCAGAGCCGAAAATGTGTTTTGCAGGTTGCCCAGAAGGCTACCCAGGTCTGTCCCGGAGCCGGGGGTGCCCAGAACGCTATCGATCGCCTGAAGCGCGGTTTGGGTTGTCTGGCCGCCACTGACGATGGCGTTTTGCTGCACCACGGACGACTGCAGGGCCTGGTCGATCTGAAGGGTCGCCGGCCCCGTCCGCACGCCCATGCCGATACCGTCCGCCGTGACGGATTGCTGGTTGCTTACCTCCAGCGCGTAGCCAGGCGTCGCGGCGTTGGCCACGTTTTGCGAAACCAGGGCGAACTGGGTGTTGATATTGGCCAGCCCCCCAGCGGCGATCGAAAGCGCGGAGTCGAGGCTCATGGTTCAGAACGGGGACATGTTTCATACGGTCCAGGCGTTGGTCGTGGTTCCTGCCCAGCAGGATGTGTGCCACCCAACGAATGACGAATTCCGGCGCTATTTCCCGCTTCCCGGTTCGGCGAAAATTGCCGCCCGGCTGTCCCGTGGCCGGTCTTTTTTGCCGGGGATCAAATCCCCGCCAATTCGATGCGCATTGAATATGTCACCGCCAATTTCGTATGAATGCCGATACCGGCGTGCGTCGGACCCGTCCCGGTTTGTACTAAAGGAGGATCTTGGCGTGCGTGCATGTTGGGTTGTACTGATGATGTCGCTGCTTTTGGGGATGGCGGCGTGCAGCACCGTTTCTGGCGTTGGACAAGATATCTCCGACACCGCGCGGTGGACGAAGCGGCAACTGTAGTACCAATTGGTTGTGGGGCATCGCTGCGTTGCAGCGTTATGACTTGCAAAGCCTGCCCCGCTCCCTTAAATGGACAGTTCCCCTTCATTCCATACCGGAGGATGAGCGCATGGCGCGCGTCACCGTCGAAGACTGCGTTCAAAGAGTCCCCAACCGCTTCGAGCTCGTTTTGCTCGCCGCGCAGCGTGCCCGCAACATCAGCCGCGGTGAAGAGCTTACCGTGGACCGCGACAACGACAAGAACCCGGTCGTCGCGCTGCGGGAGATCGCCGATGAGACGATCGAACTGCCGCGCATCGAACAGGACCTGATCAAGTCGCTGTCCCGCTCGCCGGAGCCGGAACCCGCCGATGAAGAGGTTCTGGACCTTATCCCGACGGATCAGAACATCTTCGGGCTGCAGGACGTGGCGGCTGAAGAAGAAGCCGCCGGCCTGCCAAGCGAAGGTGCCGAGGAGTTGTCGCCCGAGGATCTGGAAGCGGCAATCGAGGCAGAACTCGGCGGCCGGGTTCGGTAGCGCACCGGGGGAGCGCTTATGAATAACGGGGGTTTCGGCGGTGACATGAACCAGTCGGCGCCGACCCCCGCTGCGGCCCTGGCGCCCAGTCAGACGGTTCATACCGGCGACCTAGCCGAACTGCCCAAGTTGCCTGGCCCGGACGTGATCCGCCAGTGCGTACTGACCCGAAAAATCCTTGATTACGATCCGAAGGCCGACACCGGCCTGATCGATGCGGCCTATGATTTGGCCGAGAAGGCGCACAGCACCCAGCGCCGGGAAAACGGCGACCCCTATTTCACCCATCCCGTAGCCGTCGCCGATATCCTGGCCGGTTACCATCTGGATGTCGCCTCGATCGCCACCGCCTTGCTGCATGACGTTGTCGAGGACACGTCCTATAAGCTGTCGGAAATCGAAAGCCGCTTCGGCAAGGAAATCGCCGGGCTGGTCGATGGCGTCACCAAGCTGACCCGGTTGGAACTGCAATCCGACCGCACCAAGCAAGCCGAGAATTTCCGCAAGCTGGTTCTGGCCATGAGCCGCGATATCCGCGTGCTGCTGGTGAAACTGGCCGACCGGCTGCACAACATGCGGACGCTGCATTTTGTCCGCACCCCGGAAAAGCGCAAACGCGTCGCCCGGGAGACGATGGAAATCTACGCGCCGCTGGCCGAACGCATCGGCATGGATGCGGTCAAGACCGAGTTGCAGACGCTCTCGTTCAAGCAGCTTGAGCCGGAGGCCTATGCGACAATCCTGGCGCGCCTGAACTTCCTGCGCGGGCAGGGGGCGGATGTCATCGACGACGTCCGGCGCGAACTGATTCAGGTGTGCCGCGAGGCGGGCGTGGAGCCGATCGAGATCATGGGGCGGGAGAAGTCCCCCTATTCGATCTGGGAGAAGATGCACCGCCGCAACATCGCCTTTGAGCAGTTATCGGACATCATGGCATTCCGTATCGTCGTGGAATCCAAAGCCGATTGTTATGCCGCCCTCGGCGCCGTCCATTCGGCGTATCCGGTGATCGCCGGACGGTTCAAGGACTACATCTCCACTCCGAAATCGAACGGCTACCAGTCGCTGCACACCGGCGTGACGCTGCGCCAGCCGCGCAACCAGAAGATTGAGGTTCAGATCCGAACCGCCGAGATGAACGACGTCGCTGAAAACGGCGTCGCTTCGCATTGGGTGTACAAGGCGCCGGAGAAGAAGGTGGACGGCACCGACGTCCAGCGGTTCCGGTGGGTGCAGGATTTGCTGGAAATCCTGGAGGACTCGGCCGAACCAGGCGAGTTCCTGGAAAACACCAAGCTGGAACTCTACGCCGACCAGGTGTTCTGCTTCACGCC
>DNXO01000068.1:75035-81351 GCA_003506895.1 Acetobacteraceae bacterium
GTGTTCTGCTTCACGCCCAAGGGGCAGTTGATCCAATTGCCGCGCGGGGCGACGCCGGTGGATTTCGCCTACGCCGTGCATAGCCAGGTCGGCGACACCTGCGTGGGCGCCAAGGTGAACGGGCGGTTGATGCCGCTGCGCCATCACCTGGAAAATGGCGATCAGGTAGAGATCATGACGGCGCGCGGTGGTACGCCGTCGCCGCAATGGGACCGGTTTGTCGTCACCGGCAAGGCGCGGGCGCGCATCCGCCGGTTCATCCATCAGGAACAGCGCCAGCAAAGCCGCGATGCCGGTAAGGTTGAACTAACCAAGGCGTTCCGTCAGGCCGGGGTGGATGGATCGGAAAAGGCGCTGGAACCGGCGCTGAAGGTGTTGAAGCTCGCTACCACCGACGATCTGTATATCGCTGTCGGCAATGGCAACCTGGTTGCCAGGGAAGTCGTCCACGCCGCCTACCCGGAACTGCGGCAGGCGCCGCGGGCGCCGCGGATGGTGCCGCCGATGCTACCTCGGGGCCGGCCGCCGTCCAGGCACGATCACGACATGCCCGTCACCGGGCTGGTGCCGGGTATGGCGTTTGCGTTCGCGGGTTGCTGCCATCCAGTGCCGGGTGACGAGATCGTCGGCATCGTGACCACGGGGAAGGGGGTGACGATTCACGGCCGCGAGTGCCAGACCCTGACCGCGTTCGCCGCGACGCCGGAGCGGTTCATCGACGTCGATTGGAACTATGAGGCGGTCGGGAAGAGTGGCGACGCGAAAAGCGCCGGCCATACCGCCCGGATCAGCGTGATCGCGGCCAATGAGCAGACGGCGCTGGCCGATATCTCCAACGCGATCGCCAAGCAGGAGGGCGCCATCGCCAATTTGAAGATTGTGAACCGGCAACAGGATTTCATGGAGGTCCTGGTCGATGTCGATGTTCGCGATATCGGCCACCTGTCCAAGGTGATCGTTGGGCTGCGCGGGCTGAAATCGATCAAGGGTGTGGAGCGGGCGACAGGGGGATGAGCCTGCTATGACAAAAAGCCCACCCAGGGCACAGGGGCGCCAATGATCCTCGGCATCGGCTCTGACATCTGCGACATCCGCCGCATCGAAAAGGCCATCGAACGCCATGGTGCGCGCTTCCTCGAGCGCGTCTTCACCGAAACCGAACGCGCAAAGGCGATGCGGCGGACGGAGTCGATCCAGGCCTCGACCTTCGCCAAGCGCTTCGCCGCGAAAGAAGCCGCGGCCAAGGCGCTCGGCACGGGTTTCCGCAAAGGCGTGTTTTTCTCCAACCTGGGCGTGGTCAATCTGCCCGGCGGCCAGCCTACCATCGTGATGAGCGACGGGTCGGCTGAACGGCTGAAGGCGATTACGCCGCCGGGCATGGTGGCGCAGGTCCATCTGACGATGACCGACGAGTATCCTTATGCCTATGCTCAGGTGATTATCTCCGCTATTCCAGCGTCTTGAACCGGCTTCCTTGACAGGCTGCGGCCCCATGGGCTTCATCCGCCCGTCTTCCGCGGCCCCGTGCCGCCGCAACACGATCTGAAAGTCCCCATGGCGACCACCAAGGCCAACCCGCGGCGCCAATCCAACGCCTGGGTCGAGAACATCAAGACCATCGTCTATGCCGGATTGATCGCTGTCGGCGTACGCACGGTGGCGTTTGAGCCGTTCAACATCCCCTCCGGCAGCATGATCCCCACCCTTTTGGTCGGCGATTACCTGTTCGTGGCGAAATACAGCTACGGCTATTCGACCTATTCGCTGCCGTTCTCGCCGGATCTGTTCTCTGGGCGGATTTTCGGCTCGTTGCCAAAGCGGGGCGATGTCGTGGTTTTCAAATATCCGCACGACACGTCGATCGACTATATCAAGCGCATCATCGGGTTGCCGGGTGACCGTATCCAGGTGCGCCAGGGCCAGTTGTACATCAACGGGGAACTGGCACCACGGGAGGCGCAGGGCGATTATCTCGCCGATGACAACGGCATCAAGATGATGCGCAAGCTGTATGTCGAAACGCTGCCCAATGGCGTGAAACACGAAATCCTGAAAGAGCGGGATGACGGCTGGGTCAACAACACCCAGGAATACCTCGTGCCGCGGGGCCACGTGTTCGCGATGGGCGACAACCGCGACAACAGCGCCGATAGCCGGTTCATGGACGGGGTCGGCTTCGTGCCGGTCGAAAATTTGGTGGGCCGAGCGGAGATCCTGTTCTTCTCGATCGATGCGCAATATCCGTGGTGGGAAGTCTGGGAGTGGCCGTTCGAAATCCGGTGGAACCGCTTGCTCAAGCCGGTTCATTGATGCCCGCTCTGGAATGAGCCAGTCGTTCGAATCGATCCTGGGCCATGAATTCCAGCGCCCCGATCTGCTGCGAGAGGCGCTGACCCACCGTTCGGCAGCCCAGAGGAGCGGCGGCCGGGGCCGTTCCCGCGCGTCGAATGAGCGGCTTGAGTTCATCGGCGACCGGGTGTTGGGCCTGACCATGGCGGAATGGCTGGCGGAACGCTTCCCCCGTGAGCAGGAAGGCGAACTGGGCCGCCGGCTTGCGTATCTGGTCTCTCAACCTGTGCTGGCGACCGTCGCTGAAACCGTCGGCCTGGCCGCCGCGCTGTCGGTGTCCCCCGGTGAGGCGAAGGCCGGAGTCGCGAAACGGGCCACGGTGCTGGCCGACGCGCTGGAGGCCGCGCTAGGTGCCCTCTACATGGATGGCGGGCTTGGCGTGGCTCGGGATTTTGTGCGGCGTGCCTGGAACGATGCGATGACCGTTCAGGCGGAACCTCCGAAGGATGCGAAGACGGCTTTGCAGGAATGGGCTCAGAAACGAGGGCTTGAGTTGCCCGCCTATGCGATCACCGACCGGTCGGGCCCACCACATTCGCCGGAGTTTACCGTGACCGTGACCGTGGGATCTTCGGTTGCCAACGGAACCGGCGGCAACCGGCGCGCGGCGGAACAGGCCGCCGCTGAAGCCCTGTTGCACAGGTTGTCGGCATGACCTCGCCCCCCCCGATGCGATGCGGATTCGTGGCCATCGTCGGTGCCCCGAACGCGGGGAAATCGACGCTGATGAACCGGCTGACCGGGGCGAAACTGTCCATCGTCTCGCCCAAGGCGCAGACGACGCGCTTTCGGGTGCTGGGCATCCTGATGCGGGCCGAGTCGCAAGTGTTGCTGGTCGATACGCCAGGGATTTTCCGGCCCAAGCGGAAGCTGGATCGGGCGATGGTGGCAGCGGCGTGGTCGGGGGCGGCGGATGCCGATCTGGCGATCCTGCTGGTCGATGCCAAGTCGGGCATGCGCGAGGATGTGCGCGCGATCGCGACGCAGCTTGGTGCCTCCGGCCGGCGTTGCTGGCTGGTGCTGAACAAGACCGATCTGGTGGAACCGGCGGCGTTGCTGCCGCTGATCGCCTCGTTGAGCGCGCTGGCGAAATTCCAGGAGACGTTCATGGTCAGCGCCCAGACTGGCGACGGTGTGCGGCAACTGGCCGACGCCCTGGCTGGCGTGGTGCCGGAAGGGCCGTGGCTGTATCCCGAGGACGACCTGACCGATCTTCCGGACCGGCTGCTGGCGGCCGAGACGGTGCGGGAGCAAATCTTCATGCAGACGCATGAGGAAGTGCCATACGGCGCGACGGTGGAGACGGAGTCCTTCAAGGAACGTAAGGACGGTTCGGTGCGGATCGAGGTCACGATCTATGTCGCGCGTCCGGGCCACAAAGCGATCCTCATCGGCGACAAGGGCAGCAAGATCAAGGCGATCGGCGCCCGAGCCAGGCAAGACCTTGCCGGGCTTCTGGACCGCCCCGTGCATCTGTTCCTGAACGTCAAGGAACGGAAGGGCTGGGACGAGGAAGGCGCGCGGCTGCGGGCGATTGGGCTGGAAGACCCCGGGAAGGGTTAATACCAGCCGCCCACCTAAAGACTGACACACCGGCACCGGCCTCCCACCGCCATGATGTGCCAGAACCGAAGGCGTGGATACCGGCATGACGGCGAGGCGTTGTCGGAGAGTCAGTCTCAACGCCAGCGGGGAATAGCTTACCGTCTCGATGGCCGAAAGCTGCGCCGCCGGCCTTCCCCGAACAATTCGCTCACGGCGCTGGCCTGCGCGCCACGACCGACCAAAACAAGGCCATCTCCTGTTTCGATAATGGTCGCCGGGTCGGGCCTCGCCACGCCCTCACCGCCGCGGCGGTTGATTTGCACGATGAAAAAGGCCCCATTGGCCTGCTGTTCCACACTCTCGACCGTCTTGCCGATCGCGGGGCTTTTGGCGGCTGCCACCACGACATTCATGTCGAGTCCCAGCGAAACCAAGGCCTTTTCGCAGTCCTTCATCCTCTCCGACCCGGGCAGGGACGCAGCAGTGTCTCGATACAGGATCATTTCGGCGATGCGTTCGGCGCCGATATGCGCTGGCAGCACGACCTTGTTCGCCCCGGCATGCAGAAGTTTGTTTTCGGTGCTGGGCAGTTCCCCGCGGGCGATGATTTCCAGCTTGGGGTTCAGGTTACGGGCACTCAACGTAATGAACACGTTCGCCGCATCGTTCGACAGCACGGTGGCCAGTGTCCTGGCATGGGCGATCCCGGCGGCCTGCAACGCCTCCTCATCCGTCGCATCGGTGTGGATGCACAGATAGCCGAGGTCCCGAGCCAGGGCGACGGCGCCTTCCGCTTGCTCCAGGATGACGATCGGGATGCCGCCAGCCTGAAGTTCCTGCGCCAGCATGACACCCAGGCGGCCGAAGCCGCAGATGATGACGTGGTCGCGCAGGCGATCGATTTGAGTGTTCATGCGCTTGAACCCCAGCATCCGGTTGAGCTGATTGAGAGTGATGAACTGGACCAGGGCACCGGTCAGGAAGATCATGCCGGTGCAGCCCAGGACGATCAGGCCGATGGTGATGCCGCGCAGCACCGGCGTGTCCACCGGCATGGTTTCACCGTAGCCGACGGTATAGACGGTGATGATGACCATGTAGAGGGCATCGCCGAAGCGCCAGCCGGCCGCGACATAGGCGCCGACAGCCAGCGCCATGACCGCCAGCATATACAACACGCCCAGCACCAGGTTGCGCACGGGCGATCCCAGGAAGCGATCCGAAACCGTCGCCATGGAGCGGCGCGTCGTATCGAACACGACGTATTTGCGTGTGTCTCGGATGCCTTTAACCCTATCGTTCCGTTGGTGCGTTGAGACGATTAGCGCATGGGCGGGCGGCGATTAACAAGTGCCAATGGCGCCGGTTTCCCATCCCGGATAAAATCCGCTGGATGGAATGGGATGCCCCCGCGATCGTGCTGGATGTCCGCCCCTACGGCGAAGGCGACGCCCTGGCCACGGTGATGACCGAGGAACATGGGCCTCACCGGGGGTTGGCCCGTGGTGGTGCCTCACGCGGCAAGGCGGCGACCTGGCAGGCCGGCAACATGGTGCAGGTGCATTGGACCGCCCGCCTGTCCGACCAACTCGGCAGCTTCGCTGGTGAGTTGATCCACGCCGGCGCGGCGCATGCGATGCAAGACGCGCTGTCGCTTTCCATGCTGACCGCGATCTGCACCGTCGCCGAGGGCGCGGTGCCGGAGCGCGAACCGCACCCGCGTATCTTCGACGGCCTGCTTCGCCTGATCCCGCGCCTGCCGTTCGGTGCGGCCACACTGACCAACCTGATAGAATGGGAGCTGGTCGTGCTCTCCGACCTCGGTTACGGCCTGGACCTGACGTCCTGCGCCGTCACCGGCCGGACCGAGGGCCTGGCGTACGTCTCACCGAAGACCGGACGGGCAGTCAGCGAGGAGGGGGCAGGGGCCTGGGCCGGGCGTCTGTTGCCGCTGCCGGGCTTCCTGACCGCGACCGCGCCGCCGGATATGGCGGCCTGGCGGGACGGTCTGCGGCTGACCGGGCATTTCCTGGCGCGGGATGCGTTCGGAAATCAGCATCGCCCTCTGCCGCAAGCCCGAGCGATGCTATACGACCGAGTCTCTGCTATAGCGGCGGAACAAACAAAGGACGACGTGACCAAAAATGCCGGATGATCTGATTGGCCTCATCCAGGAAACGCACCTGAAGGATGCGCTGTCGGAGCGTTATCTGGCCTATGCGCTGTCCACGATCATGTCCCGCTCGCTGCCGGATGTGCGTGACGGTCTGAAGCCGGTCCATCGGCGGCTGATCTACGCCATGCACCAGTTGCGGCTGGACCCGACGGCCGGATTCAAGAAATGCGCCCGCGTGGTCGGCGACGTGATGGGTAAATACCATCCGCATGGCGATGCCTCGATCTACGACGCGATGGTGCGCAT
>DNXO01000075.1 GCA_003506895.1 Acetobacteraceae bacterium
TGCAGAGTGCATAACACGCTCTAGACGATTCCCGCGCCGGTTGGCTCTTTGGATCACTGGTGTAAGGCATCGAATTAGCCTGAAGAGCCGATGTTCGACCAGAGTTCCAACCGGCGCCAATCGGGACCCCGCCGCGAACGAAATCCAATGATTATACCGGATTTTGTCGGGCATCGGCGGGGCGACCTGCGCGCGGCATTTGCCAGGGGCGTCGATACCGCACAAACTTAGGCCAAAGCGGCAGACGCCTGAATTTAGCAAACGCTATGCGCCGCGGGAGGGGAATATGAAGCAGACCATCAGCCGCCGAGCAGCACTCAGTGGCAGCATTGCCGTCGGAGCCGGCCTCGGCTTGTCGCGCCGGGCCAGGGCGGCGGACCAGACCATTCGCATCGGCGTGCTGACTGACATGTCTGGCACCTATGCGGCGATCACCGGCCAAGGCTGTGTCCTCGGCGCGCAGCTCGCGATCGAGGATTTCGCTAAGGTCCATCCCGAGATCAAGGTAGAGCTGCTGTCGGCCGATATGCTGCTGAAGCCGGATGTGGCGCTGTCGATTGCCGGCAATTGGTTCGACAATCAGGGTGTGGACCTGTTGACCGACCTGCCGCTGTCCTCCGCCGCGATTGCCGTCGGCGAGATGGCAAAGTCCAAGGACAAACTGGCGATTTACAACGGCGCCGCCTCTTCCATCCTGACCGGCGAGCATTGTGGCCCGAACCACCTGCACTGGGCCTACGATACCTGGGGCATCCCGCATGCGATCGTGGAAAGTGCGGTGAAAGAGGGCGGCGACACTTGGTACTTCATCACCGCCGACTATGCCTACGGCCAACAGTTGGAGCACGACGCGGCTTCGTTCGTGACCGCCGCCGGCGGCAAGGTGGCCGGTTCGGCTCGCTACCCGTTCCCGGGCACGACGGACTTCTCCTCCTTCCTGCTGTCGGCGAAGGCGAGCGGGGCAAAGGTCATCGGGCTCGCCAACGGCGGCGTCGATGCGGAAAACTGCGTCAAGCAGGCGGCCGAATTCGGCATTATGCAGGGTGGCCAGAGCGTCGTCGGCGTCGGGCTGCTGCTGAACAATATTCTGAGTATCGGCCTTAAGGCTGCCCAAGGCGTCCGTCTGGCCGAACCCTATTACTGGGATCTGAACGACGGAACGCGAGGGTTTGGCCGGCGCTTCCAGGCGCGTTCGAAGGGGAACGCCATGCCGAACTCGGCACAAGCCGGGCAGTATTCGTCTGTCAGCCACTATCTGAAGGCCGTCGCGGCCATGGGCCCCGCGGAGGCGAAGGTCAGCGGCCGCGCCACTCTGGCGCAAATGCGCAAAATACCGGTCGAGGACGTGATTTTCGGCAAGAGTACCATTCGCGATGACGGGCGCGTGACCCATGCCATGTATCTGTTCGAAGCAAAGTCACCGGCACAATCGAAGGAAACCTGGGATTTGGTGCAATTGAAGGGGACCATCCCCGGGGATCGTGCATTCCGCCCAATCGCCGAAGGCCAATGTTCGATGATCCATGTCTGAATGCCAGCGGGCCGGCATGGGATAGTTGTGAAATCGTTGCCGCTGCTAGGACAACTGGTTTTGCTCGGTCCCCGAGACCGCCAGTAGCGCTGGCGTTCTCACCGCATGACCGGCCCATACGCTGTTTCCAGAACGCCGGAGGGAATCGTCATGGTGTGAATGGGTACCAGGTCGGACCCCACCCTGAACGGAATTCCTTTCGGCATATCAACCACTGCCGGCGCGTGGTTGGCGCGAGCTGGGCCAGCGCTTGCGGGTACGTGATTGGCAAATTCCGTTACGAGATCGATGGAGTTGGTAGCCGGATCGGCAATAGCTGACAGTACAGCGATCGCTGCCTACTTGCGGCGTCGGCCTACAAAGCCGCACCTGTCGCTGCGCCTGGATATTATTTATGTTTAGGGCAGTGGAACCATTCGCAATCCGCGCGGTTGTTACAGACAGGCCATCGGGCCTGCTGGGAGCCGCAATGTCGATCATCGGTTGGATTCTGCTGGGCCTAATCTCAGGCTTTGTCTCAAGCAAGATCGTCAATAAATCAGGCCAAGGGATCGTCCTGGATATCGTGCTAGGTATTGTCGGCGCGATCGTGGGCGGATTTCTGTTTGCTCAGTTCGGTGCCCAGGGGGTAACCGGGTTCAATCTATACAGTATGTTCGTAGCCGTGATCGGCGCGATCATTGTGTTGGTGATCTACCACGCCGTCGCCGGCCGCCGTTCGATTTAGGGCCTGCTCTTGCCCGTCTGGCCGGCGGATATCGCCTCGATGCAGGCGTTGTCGCGGCCAACTGCCCAGCCCCCATTCTCACATTAAGGAGATTGCCATGTCCATCTTCGGTTCGATCATGAGCAAGATATTCCACTCCGCCGTTGCCCCGGTGGAAAGCCCAGCGGCCGCGGCACCACAGGCGTCAGCAGCCGCCGCGTCGGCAGCTTCGGGCACTCAATCATCGTCAGGGGCTCAGTCTCAACCGGTGGACGTGGAGGCGGTGCTCAACGGCATGGCGTCTCAGAAGGGTGGGGGTGGCAACTGGCAGACGTCGATCGTCGACCTGCTCAAGCTGCTGGATCTGGACTCCAGTCTCAGCGCCCGGAAGGAGTTGGGTGCTGAGTTGAACATACATGCCGGTGCTGATGGGTCCGCGGAGCAGAACATCGCGCTTCATAAAGCGGTGATGCAAAAGCTGGCCGAGAACGGGGGCAAAGTGCCTGCCAGTATGAAGGCCTGAGCGGCAGAAAGCCGGGGAAGCTCCGCCGTTTTTGTTTTGTAGGACATGGAGGATCAAGTGGGACTCTTCGATGATGCGGTTCCGGGGGGTAGTATCGCCAAGCCTTTGATGATCGCCCTGGGGGCTTTGCTGGTCGGCAAAATGATTGGTGGTGTCGGCCAGCCGCGTTCGGATTCGTCGTCTAACCCCTCGCCACAGCCCGATGCGGGCGGGCCGGGTGCCATGTTCCGGGGTGGACTGGCGGGAGGGCTGAGCTCACTGCTGGAGCGATTGACATCGACCGGCCAAGGCGATGTAGCCAACTCGTGGGTCGGAACAGGACCCAACAAACCGATCCAACCCAATCAACTGGGGTCCGCTTTGGGTCAGACGACCATCGCCGACTTGGCGCGCCAGACGGGTATGAGCGAACAGGAGTTGCTGGCCCAACTTTCCCGCGTGCTACCGAACGTCGTGGACAAGCTGACCCCTGGCGGACGAATTTCGGATCGAGCGGAGATTGCATCCCACTTCGGCCGCTGATCGCGCACGACACGGAGAGTTCACGTGCAATCATCCGTTTTTTCGACTTGTGGTGATCCAGGAATTCCCTGCTGTGCACTCACATGATGCCCTGCCGTCCGCCAGACTTTGCTGTGCGGACGCGCCCACGACTTTCTCCCAACCAATGGCTCCATTCGGATAAGCAACGACGGCTGGTGCCCGCTTTCGAAAATCCCTGCCTCGAACCCGGATGCGTCGGCGACGGGCCAGCGGGCATTTGATTTTGTTCAACGTCGGTTCTGTGCGGCAATGCCGCGTCGGCGTCGTTCGCTGGCGCCGATCGGCAGCCTCCCGCAGGACCCGCGTTCAACCCGGCCATCGAGAAGGAGAAATTTCACGTGCGCAAGACCTTCCAGAGCTTCTTCGCCGCCGCCGTCATGGGGACAGCGCTTCTGGCAGGATGACCCGGCCCGGGCCTCCCGGTTCGATCTGACGGCATTGGTGATCAAGGGCTGACGCAGGGATCGTCTGAGTCGGCGGAGGCCGGGTAGTCGCCGCTGCCGCCGATTGGCTGCAAGCAACCGTCACGTTGTGTTGATACAGAAAGCAAGGAATGCACCATGAGTGATCTCGTTTCCATCGTTTTCCCGAGTGAGGCGAAGGCGGAGGCGGTCCGGGAGAAGATCCTGGCCTTGCAGAAGGAATATCTGATCGAACTGAGCGATGCGGTGATCGCGGTGAAGGACGACAAGGGCCGGGTCAAGCTGAACCAGTTGATGAACATGACGGCCACCGGGGCGATGTCGGGCGCGCTCTGGGGCACGCTGATCGGCTTCATCTTCATGATGCCGCTGGTCGGAACCGCCCTCGGCGCCGCTTCCGGCGCGCTGGGCGGGAAGCTGACCGATCTCGGTATCGATGACAAATTTATGAAAGATGCAGCCGCCTCGCTGACGCCGGGCTCGGCGGAATTGTTTCTGCTGATCCGCAAGATGACAGCCGACAAGGTGCTGGCGGACCTTCGGGGAATGGGCGGAACGGTGATGCGCACCTCGTTCGACCATACCAGGGAGCAGGAATTACGCGATGCGCTGGCCGCGCATTCGACCCAGGAACAGGCGGCAGCGCCGCCTTCCTGACGACACAGGCCGCCAAGTGGCCGATCGTCACGCCGCGTGGCGGCTGCGGCACGCCGTCCGGTCTGCGTATGTGTGTCTTATTCAGGATCGGCAGACTCGCGGCAAGGGAATCCGATTGATGCCAGAAACCCCGATCAGCCAAGCTGGACGTCGGATGATCCTGTACCTGGATATCCTCGTTCCGGTCTATGCGCTGTCGTGCGTGCTCAGCGGATGGCGGTATCGCCACGGCCCTGTGCAACATTCCCGCCTGGCCGGTGATCACCAACCTTCGTGCCGATCCCTATGATCGGGGTTCCAGCCAATCCGGCATGTATATCCGCTGGTATGCCGCCAATATCTTGCTGTTTGTGCCCGTGCAGCAGCGGGTGGTTTCGGTCGGTGGCGCGGCCGGCAAGCTGGTGCGGTTGGGCGCGCAATCGGTAAAGCTGGCGACGGACGGGTATTATAACGCGATTCGCGTGCAGGCCAGCAGGAAACCTGAATTATGCGGGGCGCCGTCGCTTTCATATTCCCGGACTGACTATGCCATGAAGAGGCCAAGAATGTTCGCCGCCGGCCGAGGAAAGTAAGAATGAGACTTCTTCACTACTTGACGCTGTTGGTTGCGGTGTTTGCACTGGCTTCGTCCGCCGCCGCGCGGGCGGAGGAGCCAGCGACCTTCGTCGGCGCGCAGGCCTGCGCCGGTTGCCATGCGCCGGAGATGGAAAAATGGCAGGGGTCGCATCATGCACTTGCCATGCAGCTAGCGACGCCGGCGACGGTGCTGGGAGATTTCGCCGATGTGCAGTTCGAGCATTTCGGTGTGGTCACAAAATTCTTTCGGGACGGCCCGAAATTCATGGTCCGCACCGATGGTCCCGATGGCGCGGCGCATGATTACGAAATTGCCTACACGTTCGGTGTGTTCCCGTTGCAGCAATATCTGGTCCGTTTCCCCGGTGGCCGGGTCCAGGCGCTGGGCGTCGCCTGGGACAGCCGGCCAAAACAGCAGGGCGGCCAGCGCTGGTATTCGCTGTATCCGGACCAAAAACTGCCGCCCGGCGACCGATTGCATTGGACCGGTCGCGACCAGACCTGGAACTATCAATGCGCCAATTGCCATTCCACTGGACTGCGCAAGAACTTCGATCTGGCGACCAACAGCTACGACACCAATTGGGCCAGCATTGACGTGTCCTGCGAGGCTTGCCACGGCCCGGGATCGCACCATGTCGACTGGGCAAAGGACCCCGCGGGTAGGAAGCCCGGCCAGTCGGAGGCGGATCGGATGGGGTTGGTGGCCTGGCTGAAGGCGACAGACAGCGGCCACTGGGAGATGAATGCCGAGACCGGGATAGCACAGCGCACGGCGCCGCTGGTCTCGGCAGAGCTTGACACCTGCGCCGCCTGCCATGCCCGGCGCAAGGTCATCTCGAAAAACCCGCTGCCCGGCGCGCCGTTCCTCGATGGTTATCTGCCTGCCTATCTGGAACCCGGCCTCTATTCCGCCGACGGGCAGATCGACGGCGAAGTCTTCGAATATGGGTCGTTCGTGCAAAGCCGCATGCATCACGCAGGTGTCACCTGCTCCAATTGCCACGAGCCGCACGGCCAGAAACTACGGGCCTCGGGCAACGCGGTCTGTGCCCAGTGCCATTTGCCGGCGAAATTCAACGTCGCGGAGCATACGCACCACAAGCCGGAAAGCACCGGGGCTCTGTGCGCGAACTGCCACATGCCGACCAGAACCTATATGGGCGTGGACAACCGGCACGATCACAGTCTGCGCGTGCCGCGGCCGGATCTGTCGGTAGCGCTCGGCACGCCGAACGCCTGCACCAACTGCCATGCCGACAAATCCGCCGAATGGGCCGCCAAAGCGGTCGCCGGATGGTTCCCGCAGGGCCGTCAGACCATGCCGCATTATGCCATGGCGCTGCATGCGGGGCGAACCGGTGCGGCCGATGCGGAGGCGCAACTCGATCGGCTGATCCTGGACACGAGCCAGCCGGCGATCGCGCGCGGCAGTGCCTTGCTGCTGCTGCCACGCTATCTGACGCCGGCGTCCGAGGCCGCGATGAGAGCGGCGATTGCCGATCCAGATCCGCTCGTGCGGGCAGCGGCGCCGCGCGCGCTGCCGCCCCAGGTGTCACGGACCATGGTGCAGGCCGTCGCCCCTCTGCTGGCCGATCCCATCCGCGCCGTGCGCATCGAGACCGCGCGTGTACTGGCGGGGGCCGATCCGGAGACGATGACACCGGAACAGCGGAGCGGCTTCGCGACCGCCTATCTGGAACTGACCACCGCCGAGATGGTGGATGCCGAGCGGCCGGAAGCGCATCTCAATCTGGGCCTGCTGGATATCCGGCGCCGGCAGCCCGACGCGGCCGAGGCGCAGTACCGCACTGCCTTGCGACTCGATCCAGCGTTCGTCCCCGCCATGGTGAATTTGGCGGATCTCGACCGGATGCGCGGCATGGACACGCAGGGTGCCGAACTGCTGCGCAAGGCGATGGCGATCGAGCCGGCCAATGCCACCATTCCCTATTCGCTCGGTCTGCTGCTCGTCCGCCAGCGCAACTATCCCGACGCGCTACCGCTCTTTCGCCAGGCTAGCGGGCTGGCACCCGACAACCCGCACTACGCCTATGTCTATGCGATTGCGCTGAATTCGACCGGCGCCCCGGGGCAGGCGCTCGAGGTTCTGGAGGCGGCGCATTCGCGGGCGCCGGCGGACAGGGATGTGTTGGTAGCCCTGGTCTCGATCGCGCGGGACAAGGGCGACAATGCCAAAGCTCTTCGATACGCGCGCGAATTGGCCGCCCTCTTTCCAGAGGACGGTCAGGTTCGCGCGACGGTCATGGAACTCGGCAAGCGCCAGGGTCATTGATACCAGCGGCCCACAGGTCCGACTGGTATGCGCGCGGGGTTGGTGGGGCGGCCGTGCGCCAAATCAAT
>DNXO01000161.1 GCA_003506895.1 Acetobacteraceae bacterium
GCGGACTATCTCGCGACCAGCGTGCAGTATCGTGCGCTGGCGCAATATGTCTCGGTGCTGGCCGGTCGCGCGGAAATCGCGGGCATTACGCTCGCGGCGTCGCCATCGCCGCTGGTGCAATAGGAGAGGCGCATGCAGCTCGGCGAGATCATCCGCAGCTTCAGCGAGGAAGCGCCCGCCAACGAGGCGCTACTCGCCTGCAACGACATCGTGCTGGTCGCGCAGGTCGGCGAAGCCGCCGATCGCTTTGACGAGACGATTGGCGAATACGCGGCCGGCGCGGTGCGGCGTTTTGCCAATCTGGCTGTGAGTGAGGACTGGCTCGGGCTGATGAACGTGATCGAGCGTGCTGACGATCCCGGCATCGACTGCCTGACCTACATGGTCAAATGGTCGCTGAAGCAGGATGCAGCGCCGCCGGTGCCTGCGCATCAGGGGTGCACCTGCGGAGGGAATGGAGGCTGCTCTTGAATCGCGGGCGCAACCTCGACGACGTTGCGGTGGACTCGCGCGGCCTTGCCCGGGTCGGCATCCTCGTGATCTCCGACCGAGCCAGCCGCGGCGACTATCAGGACGAGAGCGGCAAGGCAATCAACAATTTTCTCAACAGAACGGTGCGATCGAACTGGATCGCCGTGATGAAGATCGTGCCGGACGGAATAGACAGCGTCGCCAACGCGCTGGTCGAAATGTCCGACAGTGAAGACTGCGACCTCGTGCTGACTACGGGTGGCACCGGGCCGTCGCCGCGCGATTTGACGCCGGAGGGAACGCGGATGGTGATCACGCGGGAGCTGGAGGGGTTTGGCGAGATGATGCGCCGCGTCAGCCTGGAGCAGGTGCCGACCGCCATTCTCTCACGCCAGACCGCCGGAACGCGTGGGCGTTGCCTGATCGTCAACCTGCCGGGGCGGCCGTCGGCGATCGACGTCTGTCTGAACGCCGTGTTCCCGGCGATCCCCTACTGTCTCGACCTGATAGGCGCCCGTCCAATAGAGGTGAACCCCGATGTCTGTCACGCCTTCCGCCCCGGCGCTTGAGCTTTCGTCTTCGCGCGCGCCTGTCGCGGCGATCGTCTATCCGGACAACGCGTATCCCGATGCCACCTTCGAGACGCTCGTCAGGCGAGGCCGCGAGCGGGGGTTGTCACTCGCCGGTGTTCTGCAGCACCGGGTTTTCGAGACGGTTGACCGGCGATGCGACGTGGTGCTGGAGGATTTGACCACCGGCCACCGCACGGCGATATTCGAGGATCGCGGCACCGGTGCCGCGGGGTGCCGGCTCGATGAGGCGGCGTTGGCGGAAGCCACAGCGAGGATCGAAGGCAATCTTGAAGATGGTCCGGACCTGCTTGCGCTGAACAAGTTCGGCAAGGCCGAATGCGACGGCGGCGGATTGCTCGACCTCATCGGGAACGCCATCGACCGTGGGATCCCCGTCATCATCGGCGTGCCAAAAAGCAACCTCGGAGCGTGGCGAAGCTTCGCGGGCGATCTCGCGGTCGAACTGACAAGCGCGGTTGACGACGTGGAGCGGTGGCTGGGAAGTCTTCGATAGGAAAGTCTGCGTTCGCCGTCACACGCTCCCAATCCGCCCTTCGGTTTTCACCTCGCCCGCAGGCGAGACGGCGCCGGATGCGCTGTTGCCATGACTCCGGCCGGGTAGGCCGCGCATGCGGTCTGCGCGCGAGAGTGCCTGGCCGAGCCGCGCCTGGAGTTTCGCGGCCGGCATCTTGATCCAAATCAAAAGCTCGCGCGTCCTTTAGGGATGATAATGCTGGCCCGACCGCGGTTTCCGGCAGTGCTTGCCTGTTGCCGGGCTGCGCCAGTCGCAAACGAGCTTATCGAGATTTGTCCTGTCGCAGTTCGTGCATCGGTCGGCTTCGACCAGGACGATCAATCCGTTCAGTAATAGCATCGCTTCGCCAGCACAACGGGGACGGTCCTATGCGACATGAAATGCCCCGTTGCAATTTATTGAGCAGACCGACGAGGCAATCCGCAAGCTCGTTGGGAAGGAGAGGCGCGTCTTATTTTATGTCTGACGGCCGGAACGCAGAGGTCTCCGTACCGATGACCGAATTTCTGAAAGGGTAGCGTCCATGAGCGCCTTTCCAGTCGCTGTTCGAAAGCAAATCATTTATGCGGCGACGTTCGCGGTCCTCTTCGTGGGCGTTTTTCTTCTGCGAGGGTCGGCCTGGCGTGGCAGCGTCGAGCTTCATGAGTTCATGGAGGTTGTCGCGACGCTGCTGGCGGCCATTGTCGGCGTCCTTGCACTCGTCAGATACTATAGCCAAAAGGACAATACCTTTCTGTTCATCGGCAGCGGCTTTCTCGGTGCCGGCTTTCTTGACGGCTACCACGCGGTGGTCACGTCGTCCCATTTCGCAGCCCTGTTTCCCTCGCCGCCTCTTTCGCTGATTCCATGGAGTTGGCTGGCATCGCGGTTATTCCTGTCGATTGCCCTCTGCCTAAGCTGGGTCTTCTGGAAGCGTGAGCAGACGTTAGGCCCGTCCGGCAGGATCAACGAGCGCGTGGTCTATGGCATTGTTTCCGTGCTGACGCTCGCATGTTTCGTGTTTTTTGCCGTCGCGCCGCTGCCGTCCGGATATAATCCTGACCTGCTCATCGAGCGTCCGCAGGAATTCATTCCGGCGACATTTTTTGGGCTGGCCCTTGTTGGCTACCTGAGCAAGGGCAAGTGGCGAGACGATCCCTTCGAGCATTGGCTTGTGCTGTCGCTCATCATCGGCCTGGTCACCCAGGCGACGTTCATGTCGTTGTCGACGCAGTTGTACGACATGATGTTCGACATGGCGCACCTTCTGAAGGAGGCCTCATACGTCTGCGTTCTTGTCGGCCTGCTGATCACCATGTACCGCCTGTTCTGGCTGTCCACCAGAGAACCGCGAATTATTTGCAGCCGCGAGACCGGCGCGTTTATCGAAGTCAATCAACAAATGGCTGACCTCTTTGGATATACGCGCGAGGAGATACTCAAGCTTGGTGTGGACATATTCTCTGACGGCGCTCCCTACACGGAAGCAGACTTGATGCGCTCGATCGAACTGACGGCGCCCGGCAAGCGACACGCATTGTTCGAGAGGCGCTGCAGGGCCAAGGATGGGCATCTGTTCTGGGTCGAGTGCGAGCTGGAACGCGGTGCGTTTGGAGGGCGCGACGCTGTGGTCTTGTGGGTGCGCGATATCGCCGAGCGCAAGCGCGCGGAAGAGGCGGCCCGAGATCAGTTTCAATTCGCTGAGCAGTTGCTTGAAACCGTACCGAGCCCGGTTTTCGCCAAGGATACCGCGGGGCGGTACATCCGCTTCAATCGGGCCTACGAGGTGTTCCTGGGCATGGAGAGCGCTGACCTGATCGGCAAGTCGGTGTTCGAACTGTGGCCGCCAGAACTGGCCAAGACCTATGATGCAGCCGACCAGGCCCTACTGAAGAAGCCAGGCGTCCAGGTTTACGAAGGGCATCTGCGGAGCGCCACCGGCGTGGAGCGCGACGTCGTCTTCCATAAGGCGACCTTCAACAAGGCCGATGGCAGCCTCGGCGGCATCATCGGGGTGGTCTGGGATGTTACCGAGAGAAAGCGCGCGGAGGACGCGGTTCGAAAGAGCGAAGAAAAATACCGCACCCTGGTGGAATCTACATCCGACCTTGTCTGGGAGATCGACCAGAACAACCACTACACCTACGTCAGTCCTGTGGTGAAGTCACTCCTCGGCTACGAGCCAGGCGATCTCCTGGGAAAAAGCCCGTTCGACATCATGGCGCCTGCTGAGGCGCAACGGGTCGCTACTGCCTTCGCGCAGGTCTCCGCCGCCCGGCAATCCATTTCGCTTCTCGAGAACATTGTTCCACACAAGAATGGCCAGGAAGTCGTCCTTGAAACCAGTGCCGTTCCGATCTTCGACAAGGATGGTGCTTATTGCGGCTACCGGGGCATCGATCGCAACGTGACCGCTCATAAGATCGCGGAAAAAGCCCTGCAGCAGCGCGACGCGCTAATGCACGCCGCCTCAATGATCGCGGGCGATCTCGTGACGGCGTCCAGTCTCGACGATGCGATTCGGCAAGCGCTGGAATTGATCAGCCAGGTGGTGCGCGTCGATCGCATCCTCGTGCTGGAACGCCCCCCGGTGCAAGCCGGGCCGATGCTGCGATATATCTGGGAGAGTCCGCGGAT
>DNXO01000145.1:0-31303 GCA_003506895.1 Acetobacteraceae bacterium
TGCAGAGTGCATAACACGCTCTAGAGATGTGCGGAGATAAGTTTAATCCCGCTCGACGAAATGGACCAGCACCCCGCCAAAACTGGTCGGATGCACAAACCCAATCCGAGCGCGCCGGGAGCCAGGGCGCCCGGTCCGGTCGATCATTCGGGCACCGGCGCGTTCCATTGCCGCGAGCGTCACGTCGATATCGTGGGTTTTCAGCGCGACATGGTGCAACCCGGCCCCATAGGCTGCGATGAACTTCGTGATGGCCCCCTGATCCTGCCGCGTATTGCCCGCGGCACCGTGGCGCAACTCGGCCCCGTGTGAAGGGTCGAAGTTCTTTAGGAACTCCAGTTCGCAATCCCCGGCGGTCAGGAATGCGACCCGCAGGCCGCCAACGACCCGGGGCACGCGAGAATGATAAACCACACCATACTTGTCCGAGGTGAAACGCTCGATCGCGGTCTCGACTTCCATGTCGGTCTGCTGGCTTTCAACCGGCAGCCCCATTTGGTCGGATAGGAAAGTCTTGGCGCCGGAATCACGGTTTCCACGCCTTCGCCTGCTCTTCGATCTTGGCTTGATCGAACGCATTCATGTCGTCCACAAGATCGTTGGTTACGACATCAGAAGCCGGCGTTCCAGCGGGAACGACTTTCCATTTCACCAGGAAGTCGATGTAGTCGGTGTAGTTTTTTTCATTCGACTGCCCCCATTTCGTTACATTTCCGGACGCCAGGTCCCAATGGGCCATCCGAGCGCGAAGGACGGAGACATCGTCGCGGATCGCGGTGGTTTCGTCTTTGCCGGTTGGTTTCGTCTGCGGATAGACCTCATACATGATGCGGATGGCCGCCTCCGGATTTGCCATCGCGAACGCCTCGCCCATTGCCAGCCCGCGCCCGATCGCCGCGGCTTCCGCCCGGTGTTCGGCCAGCGTCTTCTCCAGTGCGAACAATCCGTTGCCGGGGAAGGGCGCCATCTCGCCCACCGGCAACATCCGTAGTTTCTGCCCCGCGTTTTCCACCATCGCGTATTGCGTATCGAACTGCGACAGGGCATCGACCTGTTTCGAACGCAACAATGCCGCGGTCTGCGCACCCTCACCCGCGACCACGATATGCGCTTGTGTATTCGGATCGATCCCCGCGTTCGCCAACTGCGCTCGGGCTACCACCACGCCGCCCGAGGCCATGGAAATGACGCCGATGGTCTTTCCCTTCAGATCTGCAAAGGTCTGGATCGGGCTGTCGGCTGGCACCGCGATGCCATAGGTGAAGCTCTGATAGGCTGTGTAGAACACCTTCCCCTTCACGCCCTGCGGATGAATGATCAGCACCGGTTCGAGCGACGGCATGGAGAACGGTAGTTCCCCGGTCGCAACCTGCTTCACGCAGTCCGTGGAGCCGGGTAGGGGGGTAAGGACAACCTTGACGCCTTTTTCCTCGAACCATCCCATCTTTTGCGCGATGGCGAAGGGCGAGGCGCCGGCGCTGACCACATTGGCGCACCAGCCGACACGAACGGTCGTTTCGGCCCGCGCCGCCGAAACAAGGACAAGCGACAGCACGGCGACGATCAAAATGCGCATCATGGTTACTCCAGTGGAACGGAACCGGTGTAGCGGATGATATCCAGACCGCCGCTCAATCGGTCGTTCGCATAGATCAGTCCGTTCTCATCCACATACACATCGTTGATCTGGATGCTGTGTGATGAATTTCCCTTCGGTGGCGCATCGATGATGAACCCGATCTCCCGCGGGTCGTGCGGATCGGCTATCGAGTAGGCCCGCACCCCACCGTTGAAGAAGCTGCCGACGACGGTTTTCTTCAGATTGCGCGCGGTCGGATCGGGACGGTTTTCCGCGATGTTATGTGCGCCAAACCGGCCGCCCTGTTTGCACAGCGCGTCGAAATCCGCCGGCGGCGGCATGACCGAAAGCGCGATCGGTGCCTTCTCGTCCGAGATGTCCCAGACCCAATCGCGCTTCGGCCAATCCTTGCAGTTGTTTTCCACGGCTTCCTCGGTCTGGATCGCCAGCCCGCGTGAGGGAATGGGCAGCACGGTGTGGGCGAAGCCGACATTTTGCGACTGCCACGACCGGTGCGCGACCAGCTTGGGATGCGTCTTGTCGGAAATATCCAGGATCACGAAGCCGCCGTCGATCCAACCGACATAAGCCCGATCGGGTCGTTCGGCGGAGATGACCGGCGTGTGCATGCGGATGCCGGAATCGATCGAAACGCGTGGCGGCGACGGTTCCTTGTCGCCCGCCCGGGTGCCAGGCATCCACCAACGGCCGATCTCCTTCGGATGGCTGGGGTCGTTCATATCCACGACCATGAAGAACTGATCGTCCAACGGGTTCTTCGGGGTGAAGTCCTTCGCCCCGGTCGTCAGATAGGCATAATGCCCGTCGGCGAACCAAAGATAATGCACGCCACGCGAATGCGGGCCGGAGGTATCGAAGTAAGACAGCTTCCTCGGATGCGCCGGGTCGGCCACGTCGAAGACTTCGATGCCTCCCCCTGGTTGTCCCGCCTTGTCGCTCTGATGTGCGACCACCATCGTCGTGCCGGACAAGCCAAGATTGTTACAGCGAAGCTGAGGCGCGGGGTTGGCGATCTGCGTGATGACCTTGGGGTCTTCCGGTTTCGTTACATCGACAATGCTCACGCACATCGGGGCGGACTCGTGGGCCAGGAACAGGACGCGACGGCCGTCCGGATACTGGCGCAGCGCAAGGCCCTCACCGCCCTTGCCAGCGCCATTAAGGTCGCTGTGGCCGATGATTGTCATGTTGCTGGCCGACTGAACCGGGGGGATGGGATCGGCGAAGGCTGTCCCGCCACTCAACGCCAACACGGTGGCCCACAAGACTGTTGTCCGCATCGGTTGTTCCCCCCAGGTTTCAATCACGCATAGCGCATTTTCGCGCGGCGGGAAATCGGGTGGCACCCTGGCAACCATTGACCTGGATCAATGCCGCGGGTGCTGTAAGGCGCATGATTTACTGATCGGTTGCGGCAGTCCGTCGTCCGTTTGCCCTGCCTTCTATTCGCTTGGCGCCGTCATCTAAGCGGCCGATGCCGTCAAGGCGCTGACTCAACGATATTTCCCTTGGCCTGCCCGCCCGGTTCGCCGAATCGCGGATACATTGATGCTTGAAGGAACTAAGTCATGACAATCCGTTTCGCACTTGCCACTGTACTCCTCGTGGCCAGCGCCAATCTGGCGATGGCGCAGCCCGCGCCAGAGCAGAAGCAGGCAGTCCCGCCACGCCCGATGATGCAGCAGCCGGCACAGCCGGGCGGAATGGGTATGAAGCCGACCGGGATGCCAGCCCGTCACCCCATGATGGGTGCCGGAATGATGCCGATGATGCATCCCGGCATGATGGGGTGTGAGGCAATGGGCTTGATGCCGGTCGATCGTATCGAGGGACGCATCGCGTTCCTGAAGACCGAGATCGGCATCACCGACGCTCAGGCGCCGAAGTGGGACGCCTTCGCCAACGCGTTGCGGGCGCAGGCGAAAGGGATGCAGGCAGCAATGGCCGATCGCACGGCGGCCGGGCAGCCGCAATCCGCACCCGACCGAACCGAGGCCATGATAACCCACATGACGGCGCGGCTGGACTCGATGAAGAACATCCTGGCAGTGGAAAAGCCGTTGTATGCGGCCTTGTCGGACGAGCAGAAGAAAACGGCCGATGAGTTGCTGCTGCATCCCGGCATGGGAATGGGCATGGGGCCCGGGATGATGGGCGGCCGGCCGTAAAACAATACCCATAGGGCCGCCCAAGGGCGGGGATTACAGCTTGTCCGGCTTGATCCCCGCCTGCCGGCTTGCCGGATCCCAGAACAGCAGCCGTTTTCGCACCAGCGTTACCGACATGTTCAGCAGCAGCCCCACAACCGACAGGATCAGCAAGATCGAGAACTGGCCAGCCACGTCCATGGTGAAGTTCATGCTCTGGATCAGCATCCCCAGGCCGGCTTGCGCGCCGACGAACTCGCCTACGATCGCGCCGATCAGCGCAAAGATCATCGCGATCTCCAGCCCCGCGAAGATGTAGGGCAACGCGTTCGGTATGCGCAACATGACGAAGATCTGCCAGGGCGACGCGGCAAGGGAGCGCATCAGGCTGATCCGGTCCTCATCCGCCGACCGCAGCCCGACGATGGTGTTGATCATCAGCGGGAAGAAGCAAACCAAAGCGGCGTTGACGACCTTCGACGTCATACCAAGCCCGAACCACACGATGATCAGCGGTGCCAGCGCGACCTTGGGCATCGCCTGGAACATCACGATGATCGGGGACATGAAGTAGTCGAACCGGCGGGACAGCGCGATGCCGGTACCCAGCAACAGGCCGCCGGCTGAACCAAACACGAAGCCTAACGCGGTTTCCGTCAGGGTGATGCCGATATTCTCCTGATACAGGCCGGAAATGGTGCCGCGATACAGCGCCACCCCGATCGCGGACGGCGTCGGCAGCAGGAACGCGGGGACTTCCAGCAGCTTTACCGCGGCCTCCCACAGCGCCAGCAGCACGGCGATGAACAGCAGCCGCAGCATGAAATTCCGGATCGTGTTCACTCGATGCCTCCCGACGCATTCAGGCCGGTCCGGATGCGTTTCACGTAGGCGCCGAACGCCGGGGTATTCATCACGTCCAGCCCGCGGGGGCGCGGCAGGTCGATCTTCAGGATGTCGGCGATCCGGCCGGGGCGCGGCGTCATCACCAGCACGCGATCCGCCAGATACACTGCCTCGCCGATCGAGTGGGTGATGAACAGCACGGTCTTTCGCCGCTCCATCCAGATACGCTGTAGTTCCTGGTTCATCTGCTCGCGCGTCATCGCGTCCAGCGCGCCGAACGGTTCGTCCATCAGCAGTAACGCCGGGTCATGGATCAGCGCGCGAACCAGTGCCACGCGCTGTTGCATCCCGCCGGAGAGTTCCCAGGGATACCGGTGCTCGAACCCCTCCAGGCCCACCAGCTTCAGCAATGCCATCGCGCGGTCGCGCAACTTCTCGCGGTCGAGACGCTGCACATCCGCCGGCAGCAGCGCGTTTTTCAGCACGGAGCGCCAGGGAAACAAAACCGGCGATTGGAACACCACGCCAATATCGCGGCGTGGCCCGGCGATGGGCGTGCCGCCCAGGAAGGCCTGTCCCTCGGATGACGGCATCAAGCCGGCCAGAATCCGCAGCAGGGTCGATTTGCCGCAGCCCGACGGCCCGACAACCACGACCAACTCGCCTTCGTTCACGGAAAAATCGATGTCGCTGAGGGCCAGTACCGGCGCCCCCGCGGAACCGAAACGCTTGGTCAATTGCCTGACCGCGATCATCTCGCCGCCCATGACCGGGGTCTGGGGTGCATCCACCTTTGTGTTTCCTCCTGTGCCGGCAGCAAGCCCGACCGGCACGTTGAACGCAAGCCCTGGCCGTTAACCCATCGGTAAGAATTTCCCGCTAACCATTCGTTCGGCGAAAAAGTTCGGGCACCCCCTATGAAAGGCTTTATCGATAGCATCCGGAAGCTTGGCATGGTGCGCGTCGCCATGCTGGCGGGCGTGACCCTTGGTATCCTGGGCGCGTTTGTCTGGCTGGAGGTGCAAGGGCCGAGCCACGCCCGCAGTACGGTGTTGGCGTCCGACCTGGACCCGCAGAGCATACAACAGATCGCGGCGGCTCTGACCGGAAAGAAGATCCCCTATCGTCTCGACGGCAGTCAGATTTTCGTCCCCGACGCCGACATGGCGGTCGCTCGGAGTCTGCTGGCTTCCGCCGGACTCTCCACCGAAGGGATCACGGGTTATGAGATTTTCGATCGCGGCAACGACTTCGCGGTAACCGATTTCGACCAGCAGGTGAAACTGACCCGTGCGCTGGAGGGCGAGTTGGCCCGCACCATCGTCTCGGTCCACGGCATCACCCATGCTCGTGTCCATCTCGTGCTGCCGCACCGAGAACCCTTCGCGCATGACCGCCAACGCGCCCAGGCCAGCGTCATGTTGACCGTACCGGGCCGTCAGACCCTGTCGCCCGAGGCGGTTCAGTCTGTCGTCAATCTCGTCGCCGCCGGAGTGCCTGGCTTGCGGCCCCAGGATGTCACCGTCGTCGATTCGAACCTGCATCTGTTGGTCCAGGCCGGCGATGGCAAAGACCCCCGGGCGCAGACTGCCATGGAGGAGGACATCAAGCAGAAGACCGAGGCGCGCCTGGCTCAGGCTGTCGAGCTGATGTTGGAACGATCACTTGGGCCGGGGCACGTACATGCCGAGGCGTCGATCCGCATGAACTTCGACAAGGTCAACGAAACCAATGAGAAATATGATCCTGACGGGTCAGTGGTGCGCAGCACCCAGACGGTGACGTCCAACTCCAAGACCACCGACAAGACCGGGTCGGTCTCGCTGCAAAACAACCTGCCGAACGCCGATGCCGGCGCGACGACGTCCGGCAATCAGGAGGGAAGGCAAGAAGAAACGACCAACTACGAGATCGGCAAGACGGTCCGCGCCATCGTCCACGACCAGCCGCAAATCGAGCGGATTACCCTGGCGGTGATGGTCGATGGCACCGATCAGGTGGATGCGGATGGGAAACACGTCTGGAAGGCGCGTGACCAGGCGGAACTGGATCAGCTCAACAAGCTGGTGAAAAGTGCTGTCGGATTCGATGAGAAACGTGGAGACCGTCTGGACATCGTCAGCTTGCCGTTTGTGAACCCGATCGACGCGACGGAGGGCGCCCCAACCCCGCGGACCGGCAAGACAAACGGCGACCTGATCACGTTCATCCAGGTCATCGCGTTCGGCGTGGTCGGGTTTGGCATCATCATCCTGACCGCGCGTTCGATCTTCACCACCCTCAGCAGACCGGCTACCAGCCTGTCTCTCGCCGGCACGCCGGGTGGGGAGATCGCAGGGGGGGCAGCCCCCGCGCTGGGTCAGCCGACCGGCACACTGGGGATCGAGCAAGCAGGTGCCCACGGCATCGGCACCGAGGACGACGATACCGTGACCATGAACAACATCCAGGGACAGATGCGGGCTTCATCGATCCGCAGGGTCACCGCCTTAGTGGACCGGCACCCGGATACAACGCTGGGAATTATCCGGGGCTGGATATCAACCGACGCCGGATAGCCCGAACGGACGTTCACGGTTAGCCGTGGTGGTGGAACCAGCCAGAAACATGCGTCGGCTGCTGCGAGGTCCACACAACGGAACTGCCGCTTGTGTTGGTGTCCGTCGTGTAATTCACCGCGAACGTCGCGCTACCGTAAACATTTCCTTCCGTTGAGTTCGGCGGGAGGAATGGTGATTCGTAGATGGGCGTGGTCGTGTTGGATACGGTTTGGCCGTTGCACGTTACGCCATCGACGTTGATGATAAACCGCGCATCCTCGCCCACAGCCTGATCCTCAACCGGCCGCCGGCCGGCAGGGAACCTGCGACGACAGGTTTGGCGGTTCCGGCCCCGCGCCCAGACCACAATTCTCTTTTTAGCCAGGCGATGTCGTCACTGAGTGTATTGCCGAGCGCGGGCAATGGCCTCGTCGAACGCGGAAATCACCTGACGGTGGCTGGAGTTATCGTTCATGCTCTCGATGTCGTTGAAGCCGCGGCTCATGGCGACCGACAGCAGAATGGTGTTCGCGCCGGTCTGCGGGCCGTGCAGGTTCATCAGGCGGGCCGCGCCACGCAACGCGCCCACGGCGCACCGGCGGCCGTCCCTGGTTTCATAACGTCTCTGAACCCAATCCTTCCGGTCCTCGATCAGCGCTCGGCCGATCGTCAACACCTGAAGTGTCACGGCATCGGGTTGACTGGCCGGGACCGGGGTGAACGCATGGAGCGGGAAAGATTTCGCGACGGGCGGCGCACCAAAGACGAGATGCGACAGGCGCGTCAGAACGGGAATCTTGGCGGTGGTGGGGGCGGAAACAAAGTTAAGGCCATCAAACGGCATGTCAGCCTCCGACGGGTTTTGGGTGCCGGACACTAAACCACGTTTTGGGCTGGTTTGTTCGCTCCGCACGATAAGTTAACTGGCGGATAGTCTCTGGGAGAACTTTGTGGCGATCACAAATCGTTTGACCGGGCTTTTCGCCAAGTCAAACGATCGGCAGCCGTACAATAAACCGTGCGCCCAGCACGTGTCCGGTGCCGTCACGGCGGTTCTCGGCGGAGATCTGGCCGTTCAGGGCCTCGACGATCTGGCGACTGATCGACAGACCCAGACCGGAATGCTGCCCAAAGCTCTCATTCTGGGGCCGCTCGGAGTAGAACCGGTCGAAAATGTGCTCCAAATTCGCGTCCGGAATGCCGGGGCCTTCGTCCTCCACACACAATTCCGCGATGCCGCCGGCGTCGCGCAGCCTGACGGTGATGCGGCCGCGCGGCGGGCTGAACGATTGGGCGTTGCCGATAAGATTGCGCAGCACCTGGACCAGCCGATCCTCGACGGCCCAGACCTTCAACCCATTCGGCGGCGCGACGACTTCCAGCTTCGGGTCGTTGTCCTCGTCGCGCGTGGCTTCATCGAGTTCCTGCAAGGTGCGCAGGATCGGCACCACATCGACCGGCTGGGCGGTGACGCGTGAGAGTTCCGCATCCAGCCGCGACGCGTCGGAGACATCGCTGATCAGCCGGTCCAGCCGCACCACATCCTGCGCGATAATCGTCAGAAGCTGCCGCTGGCGGCTCGGGTCTTCGATCCGCCGGAGAGTCTCGATCGCGCTGCGGATCGAGGAGAGCGGGTTCTTGATCTCGTGGGCCACGTCGGCGGCGAAACGCTCGGTCGCGTCCATCCGCGCCCACAATGCCGCCGATGAATCGGCAAGGGCCGAGGCCAGGGCGCCGACTTCGTCTTTTCGCCGCAGCAGCGCCGGTGGCACACTGCCGGACCGGCCCCGGCCTTCGCGCATGTCGGCGGCCGCCTCGGCCAGACGCAGGATCGGGCGTGCGATGGTCAGCGACATATACCAGGACAGCAGCACCGTCAGCGCCAGGGCCAGGCCAAACAAAGCCAGGATCGACATGCGAACGGTGAACAGACTCTCGTCCACTTCCCGGGCTTCGCGAGTCAGGGAGATGATGCCAACGGTGTGCTTGTCGCGCTCGACCGGCACCGCGACGGTCACCAGCAGACGGTTGTCACGGGTGCGGCGGATATAGGGCGCGGTTTCATTGCTGTTGCCGGCGCTGTTGAGGCGTAGTTCCTCCTTCACGTCGGGTTGCCAGTCGGCGCCCCCGGCAGAGGGCGTCAAATCGACCAGCGTGGTCGGCGCCTGGTGCGGTAGCAGCGCCAGGACTCGATCGTAGAACCAGCCGATCATGCCAAGAATGGGGCCGTGGTCCAACGGTGGTGGCAGGGGGTCCGTGGTGATCGTGCCGCCGGGGCCCTGGCGGGTACGGGAATTCGCCAGCAGCGTTCCATCCGGCGCGTAAAGACGGGCCTGGGCGTCGGGTGTCGGTTCGGTCAGACGGCGGAGCAGGGAGGCCGCGACCTCCGACACCAGTTTCGGGTTGTCCGGATCGGTGGTACGGACGGCGCTTTCGGCCAGGGCCCCGGCGAAAACCCGTGCCTGCTCCCGCAGGGCGGTGACCTGGGCTTCCAGCAGGCCGTTCTGGTATTGGTCGAGGTACAACAACGCCACCACCAGCAATGCCAGCGGCAGCGCGTTGACCAGCAGAATCCGGCGCAGCAACGGCGAGACCCAACGCTGGCGAAAGTGCGAGGTCGGCGCGGTGGACCGCGTCAGCCCGGAGAACACGGCCCCGTCCGGCAATCACTGCTCCTTGTAGCGGTAGCCGATGCCATACAGGGTTTCGATCTGGTTGAATTCCTCTGTTCCGACGCGGAACTTCTTGCGGATGCGCTTCACATGGCTGTCGATGGTGCGGTCATCGACGTAGATGTTCTCGCCATATGCGGCATCGATCAGTTGGTCGCGGCTTTTCACCATGCCGGGGCGGACGGCGAGCGCCTTGACCAGCAGGAATTCGGTGACCGTCAGTTGGATGTCGTGACCCTTCCAGATGCACTGGTGTTTGGTTTCATCCAGCACCAAATCGCCGCGGGTCATCACTCCACCGGGCGCGGTGCCCGACCCTTCGGCCTTGCCAGCCTCGTTGCGGCGGAGCAGGGCACGAATCCGCTCCAGCAGCAGGCGTTGGCTGAACGGCTTGGTGATATAGTCGTCGGCGCCGAGGCGCAGGCCCATCAGCTCATCGACTTCCTCATCCTTGGATGTGAGGAAAATGACCGGCATCGAACTGCGCTGACGCAGCCGCTGCAGCAGTTCCATCCCGTCCATACGGGGCATCTTGATATCCAGAACCGCGAGATCGACCGGTTTCGCGGTCAGGCCCTGGAGGGCGCTTTCGCCGTCTGTATAGGTGCGGACGGTGTAACCTTCCTGCTCCAGCGTCATGGAAACGCTGGTGAGGATATTGCGGTCGTCGTCAACGAGGGCGATGGTCTGCTTCATCGTGGGTTCCTTGAGCGGCTGTTCGCCAATCTTGCACCATACAGCAAATCATTATGGCGGATTGCGGACGAGGGGTGAACAAAATATGGCGTCTGATTCGATTGCTGAAAGTCCGGCCTGGCAGGCGAGGCGTTTGCTGCGGGCGGCGCGTGGCGGTTGTCTGGCCACGAGTGCGAAAGGCCAGCCGTTCGCTTCGTTGGTGACTCCGGCGTGCATGCCGGACGGATCCCTGCTGATGTTGTTGTCGCGGCTGTCGGAGCATACGCGGCATTTGATGGCCGATCCACGCTGTTCGGTGATGGTGAGCGGGGCGCCCGAGACGGTCAATCCGCAGACGACCCCCCGCGTGACGGTGACCGGATTGGCCGAGGTCGTGGAAGACAGGGCGCTGAAGGCACGGTATTTGGCCGTGCATCCCTATGCGACCTTGTATGCGGATTTCGGGGATTTCGCGACATGGCGGATGGTGCCCCAGGCGGGTGTTCTGGTCGGCGGGTTTGCCAGGGCATTCCGGTTGAAAGCAGCCGATCTGGCGCCTGATGCTGACGCGATGGCGGCGCTGCTGGCTTCCGAGGAAGGGATTCTGTCACACTGCAACCGCGACCACGCTGACGCGCTGGCCCTGATTGTCGGGTCGCCCGGCGATTGGCGGATGGTGACGGCCGATGTGGACGGCTTCGATCTGGCGCTGGCGGAGCGCGTGGTCCGCTTTGCCTGGTCGGCGCCGGTCAACGATGCCGGGGATGTGCGGCGCGAGTTGGTGGAGATGGTTAAAGCGATCAGGCAGGGTTAACGCCGGCGCTCGATCTCCACACCCGCCGATACCGCGTCCGCGAAGATGTCCAGCTTCTCCACCCGCACCCGTGCCGATAGCACGCGGACATTGGCCAAACAGCTTGCGGCGATCCGTTCCGCCAGCGTCTCCACCAGCCGCGTATGCCCGGTGACGACGATCGACCGGGCGCGGTTGGCGATCTTTTCGTAGTCCACAACCCGGGAAATCTCGTCCGGACCCACCGGGACACCTGCCTGGCCGGTTTCGTCGGCGATGCCCAGATCGATGTTGATCCGCACCCGTTGTCGCGACTCATGCTCGTGCGGGTAAATGCCGATACTGGCCGTCAGGACCATGTCCCGGACGAAGACGTGCCGTATTCCGGCTTCCGCGTTGGCGATTGTTGGCACCGTCATTCCTCGGGCGCCGGCATCGTCGGCCCCCATTGCAGATGTTGACCGCCATCCAGCGCGATCATTTGGCCGGTCATCGCGGGTAGGCTCAGAATTGCGATCGCCGCCCTGGCGACTTCGTTAGGGCCGGTGCCGTGGCCCAGGGGCACGGACGATGATTGCCGCGCGAACTGCGCCTCGCTCTGGCGGGGGCTTGGCATCGCCGGACCCGGGCCGATGGCGTTGACGCGAACCCGAGGGGCGAGCGCCAGGGCCATGGACTGTGTCAACGCCCAAAGACCGGCCTTGGAAACGGTGTAGGAAACAAAATGCGGTGTCAGCGACCAGACGCGTTGATCAAGCATGTTGATGACGACACCGTCCGCGGTTGCCGGCAGCGCCTTGGCGAAAGTCTGCATCAGCACGAACGGCGCGCGGAGGTTCGGCCCCATATGCGCGTCCCAGGATTCGCGCGTGGCGTCGTGGACCTCATCGCGTTCGAACACCGAGGCGTTGTTGACCAGCACGCCGATCGGCCCAAGGCCATCGGTGGCGGCGCCGATCAGGCCGGAGACCTGGGCCTCGTCAGTGAGATCAGCCGGTAGAACGATCGCGCGTTGGCCGAGCGCGAGTATGTCGGCGCGGGTCGCTTCGGCGTCTTCGACCGATGTGCCGCGGTGGATGGCGATGTCAAACCCATGCCGCGCCAGTTCCAGCGCGATCGCACGGCCGAGACGGCGGGCGCCCCCGGTCACGAGCGCGGCTCTGGGTATCGAGCTGGGAACGAACATCGGCATGGGTTGCGTGGTAGTCTGCGTCGGACTGCCCGTAAACCCCATCGTTGCAGGGGTATCGAGTTAAGGTTGCGAACCCATCAAGAAAACCGGGTCACCATGGCGGGCGGTCACCGGCTGGTGTGGAACTCGCTAGACCCGAGGCCGCCGCCGAACGTCCGCGCGCACATGCCGGAAGTTCAGCACCGCCGGATCGGCGACGACCGGCCCTGGCGCGATCGCCACGATCACCTGCTCCGCCATCGGTCCGAAATCCGCTCGGAAGTGAACCGACGACTTCAGCGCAATAATCGGGCAGTCGGCCGGTTCGATGCCGACATGCCGCAGGATCGCCTGGTCCAGCGCCTGCATTTTGCGCGAGGCGATCATCACCCGCACGCCAGCGACATCCACCAGCACCGTATCGCCGAGGTTGCCGGGGTTTCCCGCGCCCATCGGGCCGGTCAGCGTGAACACCCCATCGGTGATCTTCTCGACCCGCGCGGAGCAGGAGAACGGCATCCCATCCGATTTTCCGCCCAAGGACAGTTCGACCGTCGCGCCCTCACCGGCCGCAACGCAGACCGATACGCTCTCCGCGTCATTGATCAGGCAAACGACGGCGCCTTTCGCACCTTGCCGCACCAGTTCGGACAACAGTTCAGTCGTGTCCCCATGGCCGCCACCGCCCGGGTTATCCTGGGTGTCGGCCAGCACCACCGGCCGCCGAGCGCCTGACGACAAGCGCTTGGCTTCCGCGACCGCCTCGGCGGAAGGCAGCGTGTCCTGCACGAACGCCGATTCCTGTGTGTTCACGAACGCCAGCAGCGCATCCGCGGCGGCGTCCGCTTGTGCTTGGGTCTCGGCGAATGCCGCGACGGCAGGGCCGCATCCGGGAAAGTCCGCGTATGGAAACCCGAAGCAGAACGCCAATTCCACGGACTTTAACCGTTCCGCCAGTCCGGCCCGTTCGGTCATCACCGTTTGCATCGGGGGCATCAGCGTGCACTGGCTGCCGATCGGGATCCAGAAGTCCAGCGGCCGGAAGGCTCGCGCCCAGGGGCGGCCGCGCTTGATGCGGTCCAGCAACAGCCGCATCGCCTGGGCACCGGCTCCTTTCATGTCCACATGCGGATAGGTGCGGAATGGCACGACGGCATCCGCCAGCCGCATCATCGTTGCGGTCAGGTTAGCATGAGGGTCGAGGCTAATAGTCAGCGGCAAGTCCGGACCGACAATCGCGCGCACCCGGCGCAACAACTCACTTTCCGCATCGGGGAAACTGTTCACGACGGCGGCCCCGTGCAGATCCAGATAGACGCCGTCCAGCGGCGCTTCGTCCAGCGCCTGGGACAATGGCGCACAGATTCGGGCGGCGATCCGCTCGAACGCTTCGTCTTCCACCGGACCCGCCGGATTGGCGAAACACCAGGCCAACGGCACCATCTCGACGGCCGCTTCCTCCGCGACCCCGATCGCGCCCGCCAGAGGCACGGATCGCGGCCGGATGGCGTCGATCAATCCCGGTCCGGCGGTGAAGGGCGGCAATCCGCCTGGTTGCAGGAAATCCGCATAGGTCGTGGGTCGCGGCGCGAACGAATGGCTTTCGTGAAGGAAGCCGCCGACCGCGATCCTCATGCCACGAGGTTCCTTGGCGTCTCCCCCGACAGCAAGGCGCTGATCCCGGACAGAACGATCCGACCCATCGCATCGCGCGTTTCGGTCGTGGCACTGCCCAGGTGAGGCAGCAGCACGACGTTTTCCAGCGACATGTATTCGGGGTTCAGCCTCGGCTCGCCGTTGTAAACATCCAGTCCAGCAGAGGCGATGTGCCCGCTACGCAGCGCGGCGATCAGCGCCGCATCGTCCACCAGGGTTCCGCGCGCGGCGTTTACCACCACCGCGCCTTGCGGCAGCTTCGCGATCCGTTCGTTATTCAGCCAGTGTCGCGTGCCCTCGCCACCCGGCGCGTTCAGCGACAACACTTGGCAAACCGGCAGGAAGCTATCGTCGTTGTCGTGGAAGATCGCCCCTTGCTCCAGGTCCGGCGGCAGACGCGTCATGTCGCGGTAGTGGATTTCCATGTTGAAGCCGCGCGCCATCCGGGCGATCTCCCGCCCGATGCGGCCCATGCCGAAGATGCCAAGCCGGCGGTCGGAAACCTGGGTGCCCAACAACTGAGTCGGCGCCCACCCCGCCCATTGGCCCGAGCGGACCAACCGCTCACCTTCACCAGCCCGGCGAGCGGCCGCCATGATCAGCAGCATGGCGCATTCGGCGGTCGCGACACTCAACACGTCGGGCGTGTTGCAGACCTTGATGCCGCGTGCCTTGGCCGCCGCGACATCGATATGATCGTAGCCGACGCTGAACGTGCCGATGACTTTCACCGATGCGGGCAGGGCGGCGATCGTTGCGGCGTCCAGCGAATCGCCCGGACAGCACAGCACCGCATCGGCGCCATTCGCCTTCGCCGCCAGATCGGTAATCGCCACGTCCGATGGCGTCAGTCTCGCGTCGAAATCCTTGGCGGCCAGTGCTTCGATCGGGGCGGGCAGGCGGCGTGTAACGAACAGAACGGGCATGTCAGTCTCTCCAAAGCGGGTCGATGGCCGGGCGGCCGTCCAGCACTGCGGCGATATTGTCCAACGCCCGGTAGCCCATTGCGTCACGTGTTTCTTTTGATGCGCTGCCGACATGGGGTGCCAGCACGACGTTCTCCAGCGCGGCAAAACGCAGGTCGAAATCGGGCTCCGAGCGGAATACGTCCAATCCGGCGGCGAACAGTTTGCCGGAGGTTAGCGCGTCATACAGCGCGTCTTCGTCGATGACCGTGCCGCGTGCCGCGTTCACCAGTACGGCGCCATCCGGCAGCAGCGATAGCGCCTGTGCCCCCACCATCTTGTCGGTCGCGGGGCCGCCGGGCGCATGGATCGACAGGAAGTCGCAGTGCGGCAGCATCGCGTGTAAATCGGCGAAGTATTCCGCGCCCTGTTCCAGTTCGGGCGGCAAACGAGTGCGGGCGTGATACATGATTTTCATATCGAAGCCGCGCGCCCGCTGCGCGAACGCCCGCCCGATCCGGCCCATGCCCAGGATGCCGACCCGCTTGCCCGTCACGCGCACCCCCAGCAGGTCGCCCTGGCCGATGCGATAGCGCCATCCCTTCCGCATGATGCGGTCATACTCGGCGCCTCGCCTGGCCGCCGCGAGCATCAGCATCATGCCGAAATCGGCGGTGCATTCGTCCAGGACGCCGGGAGTGTTGGTCACGATCAGCCCGCGCGCCTTGGCGGCGGCAACATCGACATGGTCGTAGCCGACGCTGCTGGTCGCACCGACCTTGACGGAGGGTGGAAGGGCGGCGATGGCCACCGCGTTCAGGGGCAGCGTGTTGGTGAACAGGATTGCCTCGGCCTTGTGTTCAGCCGCTGCCTTGGTGACCTCGTCGACGGTCATGTCGCTGGGACCTTCCACCACGACCGCATCGAAGTCAGCCTTGGCGCGGGCGATGACATCGGTGGTCGTCAGGCAGGCAAGGATCAGGCGTCGCTTCATCGTTTCATTCCCCTGTTAGCGCTACCAACCTTAGATGCGGGCGGATGGTGACGAAAGGGGCCTCAATAAATCGTCGTCCGCAAACGCTCCGGATAGTCCAGGTCGTATTGTTCTCCCCCGACAGTGCCTCCGGTGATATCGGCCAGGATCGTGCCGGTGCTCGGCAGGGCCTTGCGGCTGATTTGCCTGTCGGGATTCCAAAGCTCGGACCGCACCAGCGCCTTCGGGCACTGAAAATAGACTCGTTCCGCTTTCACCACGATGACCGTGCGTGGCAGTGTCCCCTTGAAGGGAAACCGTCCGATCAGGTCCGGCGCCACCGAGATCGATGCGCGTCCGTTCACCCGCAACGTCTCGCCCACACCCGGGATCAGGAACAGCAGGGCCACGCGATCGTCGCGGATAATGTTGCGCAGGCTATCCACGCGATTATTGCCGCGCCGGTCGGGGATCAGCACGGTCCTTTCGTCCAGCACCTGCACGAACGAACCCGCCGGGTCGCCTCGCGGGGAGGCGTCCAGACCCTCCGGCCCCGCGGTCGCGATCACCATGAACGGCGAGGCCTCGATCATCGCCCGATAGTGCGGGTGGATGTAGTCGATCTCCTTGGCGATCGCGCCGGCGGAGGACTCGCCATACAGCGCGTTCAGCGCCGCCTCGTCCGTTATCAGGCCGTCGCCGGTGATGGCGTCCATCGTCCGCTCCTGTTGCATCGTGGCCGGAGGCGGTATCCTTGCCTGGACAGACAGAACCGACAAGGAGGAACCAATGTCCGACAAGGAAGAAATCCGCGAATTGCTCGCCCGCTATTGTTTCGCGCTGGATGCCGACAAGTTCGATGAGATGGCGGCGCTGTTTACCCCGGACGGGATTTGGGAAACCGCGTTCGGCTCCGGGACAGGGCGAGCGGGGATCGTTGCGCAGGCGCAGAGTATCGCGAAGGGGCCTCGGCCGAGGCGGGTGCATCTGACGACCAACATCGTGATCGACCTGGACGGCGACACGGCGACCGCCCGATCCAACTGGATGCTGTTCCAGAACACGCCGGCCGGGCCCGCGATCGGGTCAGGCGGTGCGTATTTCGACCGGTTGGTGAAGGTCGATGGAACGTGGTTCTTCAAGCACCGAACCATCGACCGGTTCATCAAGGCGGATTGACGGTCGCTAAGCTGCTTTCGCCAAGGCCAGCGCGCGCCATACCCGCTCCGGCGTCGCTGGCATGTCGATATGCGTCACGCCATCGGCGCTGAGCGCGTCGATGATGGCATTGATCACCGCCGGCGGGCTGCCGACCGCGCCGGCCTCGCCAGCGCCTTTCACGCCCAGCGGGTTGGAGGCGCAGGGGACTTCGATCAGTTCCACCTCGATGTCGGGGAACTCATTGGCGCGCGGCATCGCGTAGTCCATGAAGCTGCCGGACAGCAACTGGCCGGAGGACGGGTCGTACACCGTGTGCTCCAGCACCGCCTGACCGAAACCCTGGGCGACGCCGCCGGCCACCTGTCCGCGCACGATCAGCGGGTTGATCGCCTTGCCCACGTCGTCGGTGACGCTGTAGCGCACCAGTTCGATGACGCCGGTTTCCGGATCCACCTCCACCTCCGCGATGTGGCAGCCGTTGGGGAAGGTATGCGCGTCGATCGCGGCGATCTCGGCGGCATCAAGCAACGTCGCCGGCTGGCCCGCGGCGGCCTTCTTTCGCTGCGTCGCCGCCAATGTAACGATATCGATCCCGCGGTCGGTGCCGACGATGGAGAATGTTCCGTCAGCAAAGGCGATGTCGGCGACGGCGGCTTCCAGTTCGTCGGCTGCCGCCTGCTTGCCCTTGGCGATGACGGATTGGGAGGTCAGCAGGATCGCCTGACCCTCGGAATACAGGCTGCGGGCACCCCCGGTGCCGCCGCCGACCGGGATCGTGTCGGTGTCGCCCTGACGGATGCGGATCTTGTCGCCGTCGATGCCCAGGTTGTTGGCGGTTAGCTGCACATAGGCCGTCTCGTGGCCCTGGCCGGTGGACTGGGTGCCGACAAAAACATCGACGAACCCATCGTCGGCGAAACGAATTTCCGCCCGTTCGGTGGGATCGCCGCCGGTCGCCTCCAGGTAATACGCCAATCCCAGGCCGCGGCGTTTCCCCTTGGCCGCCGCGGCGGCTTTCCGGGCTGGGAAGCCAGCGTAGTCCATGTGTTTCGTAGCGGCGTCGAGCACGACGCGGAAGTCGCCGCTGTCGTAGCTTTTGCCCACTGGGGTCGAATGCGGCATTGCATCCGGCAGCACCATGTTGCGGCGGCGAAGTTCCACGCGATCGATCCCGAGTTCGCGGGCGGCGGCATCGACGAGGCGTTCCACCAGATAGTTGCTCTCGGGACGACCGGCGCCGCGATAGGCATCGACCGGGACGGTGTTGGTGAAAACGCCGAGGACGTTGGCGTAGATCGCCTTGAAGCCATAAACGCTGGAGAGCACGCCGGTGCCGGCATAGGTCGGGATATAAGGTGCGAATGTGGAAAGATACGCGCCCATGTTGGCGATGTTGCGCGTCCGCAGCGCGATGAATTTTCCGTCGGCATCGACCGCCAACTCGCCGAGGGTAACATTGTCGCGGCCCTGGGTGTCGCACAGGAACGCCTCGCCGCGTTCGGCGGCCCACTTGACCGGACGGCCCAACTTGCGGCTGGCATAGCAGGTCAGGACGTGTTCGGCGTACAGGAACAGCTTCATGCCGAAGCCGCCGCCGACATCGGGGGTAATAACGCGGAATTTCTCGGGGTCGGTGCCGAACAGCGGGCCGATCAGGTTCTTCACCAGCCAACCGCCCTGGGTGTTTGCATACAGCGTCCAGCGTCCGGTGGCGGAATCGAAATCCGCCAGCGCGGCGCGGGCCTCTATCGAGTTCACCACGATCCGGTTGTTGACGATTTTCAGCTTCGTGACATGCGCGGCCTTGGCGAATTCCGCCTCTGTCGCGATCTTGTCGCCAATCTCCCAGTCGAACGCCAGATTGTGCTTGATCTCCGGCCAGACCAGAACGCCGCCCTTGTCCATCGCGGTGGGGAGGTCGGTGATGGAGGGCAGGATGTCATAATCCACCTCGATCGCCTCCGCCGCATCGCGCGCCTGCTTGATGCTGTCGGCGACGATGAAGGCGACCGGATCGCCGACATGGCGGACGGTGCCCTCGGCCAGGACGGGATGCGGCGGGGCTGCTTGGGGGGTGCCGTCGCGGTTATTGACCAGGGCGGCGCAGGGCAGGGGGCCGAGGCCGTCGGCCTTCAGGTCGCTGGCGGTGTAAATACCGGCGACTCCCGGCAGTTTGGCCGCCGCCGCGGTGTCCAGCCGCGTGATCGTCGCCGCGGCGTGCGGGCTGCGCAGCACCACGCCAAACAGCATGCCAGGCAGCACGATATCGTCGGTGTAGCGGCCGGCGCCCTTCAGCAGCCTGGGATCCTCCACACGGCGGACGGGCTGGGCGAGGCCGAACTTCGTGGTTGTCATGACTGTGTTTCCCCCGGGGCTGATGGCGCTGTCCAAGTCCAGCATGTACGGTGTCGGCTGGAACTGCCAAGGGGGGAGGGCGTGCCTGACACCAATCGTCGAATTGTCGTGCTGAACACTGGCTCCTCAAGCCTGAAATTCGCTGCCTATCCCATGATGCCGGAAGCGCCCCCATTGCTGTCCGGTGAAGTGGAAGGGATCGGCAACTCAGCGCGATTAAGGATGGGCGGCGAAATCCGTGCCGTGTCAGCGCGCACGCCGCGGGAGGCGATGGAGGCACTGGCCGCGTTGCCCGATGGCCCGTTGACCGGTGATATCGCGGCGTTCGGCCATCGGATCGTGCATGGCGGTCCGGATCTGAACCATTCAGTCCTCGTGGACGACGCGTCGCTGGCCGCGATCGAGGCGGTTTCGCCGCTGGCCCCACTGCACAATCCGCCAGCGTTGGATGTGCTGAAAGGATTGCAAAAGCGGTTTCCTGGCGTGCCGCATGTCGCCTGCTTCGACACTGCATTTCATCGTGGGCACCCGGCGGTGGCGGATCGGTTCGCGATCCCGGATTCGCTGTATCAGGAAGGCGTGCGCCGCTACGGCTTCCATGGGCTCTCCTATAGCTACATCGCCGGGGCGATGAAGACGCAGGCGCCGGAGATCGCGGGTCGTCGCGTGGTCGTCGCCCATCTGGGTTCGGGTGCGTCGATGTGCGCGATGGTGGATGGGCACAGCGTCGACTCGTCGATGGGATTCACCGCGCTGGACGGGCTGCCGATGGGAACCCGGTCGGGGTCCTTGGACGCGGGCGTCATTCTTTGGCTGCAACAGCAGAAGGGCTGGAGCGTCGATCGGGTGGAGGACTTCCTGTACCACGATTGCGGGCTTCAAGGCATGTCCGGCCTTTCAAACGACATCCGCGTACTGTTGGACAGCGATGCACCGCTGGCGAAACTGGCGGTCGAATACTTCGTGTATCACGCAGCGCGCACCGCCGGTGCATTGGCTGTCAGCATGGGCGGGATCGACGGAATAGTGTTTACCGCCGGCATCGGGGAGCACAGCGTTCCGATACGGGCGCGGGTCCTTCAGCGGCTGGCCTGGGTTGGGTTTGAGGTGGACGCGGCGGCGAACGCGGCAGGCAAAGGGCGAATCACCTCGGCAAACAGCCGCCTGTCCGCCTATGTCATCCCCACCGACGAGGAGCGGGTGATCGCCAGGGAAACATTGTCATCGATCGCTTTCTGAACGCACTGTTGCGCCGCCGCGTTCGGTCGGGCAGGGCGGTTTTCCGCATAGCGGGCAGCCCCGCGTTTGCGGCCGTTTGTCGATAGCGCCTTGCCTAAACCCGGCGATCCTACAATTGAACAGGATAGCAGGCGGAAACCTGCAGGGTTATGTGGGGTAGTGGTGGCGGCAGTCCCGCCCAAAACGGCGAAGTAATCGTAACCATGGCAAAATTATTATAGGTACCCTGGCTGCTGTAGCATTGCGAGGTTTTACTAAGGGTAACATCGTTTGAATTGATCGCCCCGGAGACAGTCCAATTGTTCGCCATCTGTACTGCGTAAGACCCAGGGTCGGAGCAAGAACCAAGAGCCATACATCGCGCTGTCATGGTGGCCGTAACTTGTAAGCCATTTTTTGTCCACCACAGCAGGCCGACATCGATCCCTCCCACCACGAGGGTCAGAAAGATACCCGCGGCGATGGCAAATTCGAGTGCCACGCTTCCACGGCGTTCCGGGTATAAGTGATGGGCAGATTGTCGCCGGGTCAATATAGCCTCACCACGGCATTCTCCGTTAGAGTCGTTTTGGCCAAGGTGCTGTAAAATGGCATGATCGGCGTGTAAATATATGACGCGGTTATGACCAAATAGTTTGCCGGAGACTGACCGGAGGAGCATGTGGTACCAGCCGTCCCAGACGTAAGCGAGGCGATCGGTGGGGTGCTGTTGCTCTTGGTGATGCAGTTGAGGCTGGGGCCCGTCACGGTTACCGAAACATTCGGTAGACTGAGGCTGCTCAACACTTTTGCCTGAACGTCGCTACTGGACACTGGCGATGCGGTGCCGGACACGTTCTGCGCCTGGTTGAACGCATAAGCCGCGCCACTGGCCACGCCGGAAGCGAGTTGGATCTGATCCGAAAAAGCAAAAAGAAAGTCGCTCAGTCCCGCGAATATGGTCAATAACATGGGAACCACCAGCGCAAATTCCAGCGCCGCCACCCCGTTGCGATCACGAAAAAGATTTGGAGGCATCGGGCGTTTCACTGGATCAGCCGAGCGATACTAGGGAGATCGTAGGTGGTTGGTACGCCAAGGCTTGCGCAACCCGCGGCGCCGAAGCTGCTGCTGCCGGCAAACGTCACGGATTGAGCAACGGAGATCAGGCAATCGGATGCAGCACTGGTGTTGCCGGTAATGGTGATCGAACCGTTCGGCATGTAGATCGCGCCAGCCAGGTTCTGGTTGGAGTCTCCGCTGAATGACACTCCGCTTTCGTCCGATTGGGCGCCGAACAAAAGCCCCGCCGTCGGGCCGCTGGTGGGCGCGCTTAAATTAAGTGTTGAATTGCCGGCGGCACTCAGGCCGCCGGTCATGATGAACGTCACACCTGTTCCGTTTACCGTGCCGTTGCCACTGAAAGAAATGGATCCGGCGACATAATAGATTCCAGGGCTAAGGTTATAGGTATTCGAACCGAAGCTGAGCGAACTGTACACCATGCCGGCGGGGGCGGGGCCAAAACTCGTGCCGCTTGGCTGTGCGGTTGTCGTACCCCGGACATTCAACAGACTGCCGTAGGCAGAGGCAAACGGATCCGGTACCTGTGGCATGGATGTCGATTGCTGATCGCACGGGCTCTGCCCGGGAAGGCAGTTTTGAGTATAACTTCCGCTGATGGTACCGCTGGCAACGATATTTGGCACGCCGACCATCGGCGCTCCATTGAACTGGGTGGACGCGTCGGATCGAAGGTTGCAGCCTGACATTTGGATGTTCGTGTTTTTGCCGCCACTGATCGTCAGGTTGTCGGTTGTCGTGATACTATTGGAAAAGCCATTCAGCGCCAGGGCGCAGGACTGGTTGCCACTGGCCCGTGCCGAAAGTTGTGCCGTCGCGGAAGCGGCAACCGTCTGCACCGACGCTGGCAGAAACATATTGGAAAACAGAAGCGAAACGACCCTCTGTGCCGTGACCGCGATCTTTCCCGGGCTGGTATAAGTGACCGTCGCGGAATAATTCCCATACGTGTCGGTCAGTGTGGTTGTCCCGTTTCCGCCGCGCGCACCAACTGGAAACCCATTGAGTTCAATGACGTTGGCGGCTGTGGTAATGGCCGAGGAGGAATTGAGTGAAGATGCGAATTTACCGGCGCCAGCCAGTGCCGAGACGTCGGCGACTCTCTGCAATTCGGCTCGGACGACCGCTCGGTAGCTGATGTCGAATCCAAGTGCCATCACTCCCACCAGAATGGGCAATATCAGGGTCGTTACGGCCGATATCGCCCCACGCCGGTCGGTTCGGAGCCGGGGGAATTTTTGCTTTTGCTCAAGGCCGGATGACGACGCGGAACGGATTAAACCATTCCCGATGTGGCCCAGGAATCGATGGCACGCGGAAGTTCGCGCCGGGTGAAAGGTTCCTGACTTGGACATGAAAGCCTTTAAGGGCATAGGCAATTCGGCTGTTGGTGCGAAATTGTATCAGATTTCAGTTAAATGCAAATCAGAAAATTTCACTCCGCTCTTAGGCTTGGCCCAGGTTTAGGATATGTTTAAAAAGTAGTTACAAATATACGGGCCGCCTGGGATAAGGTATTGTGGGTTCAGCGGCTAAACCCATCCGCTCCAAGAGGACTGTATGGCTACCACTCCAACCTACGCCGTTCCGCCGACCTTCCTGGGCGTCGATCGTTCGGATGCCGTCGCGGACTACCTCATCGCCGGCATCCCGATGGATATCGGCACCACCAACCGTTCCGGCACGCGCGAAGGCCCTGCCGCGATCCGGCGGGCGAGCCGCATGCTGACCGATGGCGACCATCCGGAGCATTGGGTGGAGCCGGCGCGGATGAACGTCTCCGACATCGGAGATTTCACTCTGGCGCTGGGCGACATCCAGGGCTCGCTGGCAGCGATCCAGTCGCAGGCCGAATCGGTCGGACATCTGATCGCGCTGGGCGGCGAGCATGGCATCACATTGCCGCTGCTGCGGGCGTTGACCAAGCGGATCGGGCGACCCGTCGCGCTGGTGCATTTCGATGCCCATGTCGATACCTGGCCGGACAACTTCGGACAGGCCTACGCGCATGGTTCGCCCTTCTACCATGCGATCAACGAAGGACTGATCGACCCGCACCGGATGATCCAGATCGGCATTCGTTCCCCCGTACAGAGGGAGGTGATGGACTGGACAAAGGGCAAAGGCGTGACCGTTCTGTCGGCGCAGGATGTCCATGCCGCCACCCCGGCGGCGGTGGCCGATCGGATCAAGGCGGTGGTTGGCGACGCCCCGGCCTATCTCAGTTTCGATATCGACGCGTTGGACCCCGCGTTCGCGCCCGGCACCGGCACGCCGGAAATTGGCGGGCTGGCCTCGTGGCAGGCCCAGGCGATCATCCGCGGACTGGGCGGGACCCGCTTCGTCGGCATGGATGTCGTGGAGGTTTCCCCGGCCTATGACATCGCCGAGATCACCGCGTTGGCTGCCGCTACGGTTGTCTGGGAGTATCTGGCGCTGCTTGGTGCCCATGGTATGCGCTAGGGGGCTAGCCATCGCCTAAAAATGCATTGCGCGTTCCGGTTCGCTAACCCTATATCGCCAATCTCGCCTCTGAATGGGGCGGTGACGCATCCGCACGTGCCGCGAGCCCAGGCCATGGGCACAGCAACGACGTACACGCGTCCTTTTCGATAGACTCGGCCATAGTGGGCCGGGGTCGTTTAGGAACACGCCTATGTCCGACCGCACTGACGCGATGCGAAGTACCACCAGCATCGTCTGATCCGACTCCGCGGCGCATTGGCGCGCGGTTTCGGCTGAAGTCCCCGTTTCAGCTTGGGCGCGTTCATGCGCGTCCACGAGGATGAATGCGATGTCTGTTGTTGCTCGTACCCGCTCCGCCGTTTCCCCGCTCCGCCGCCAGTTCGTCGCTCACCCTGTCCGCCGGCCGACGGTGGATGAGGTTGTGACCGCCGACCGGCCGGAGGAACCGATCCATTGCCTGCGTCCCGCGACGGTGGCCGGGATCGCGCATGACTTCGTGCGGGATTTCCCTGGCGACGTGCTGTACGCCGTGAAGTGCAACCCCGATCCGGCGGTGCTGCGTGCGTTGTGGGATGGTGGCGTCCGCCATTTCGACTGCGCGTCGCTGCCGGAAATCCGCGTCGTCCGGGACATGTTCCCGGACGCGGCGATTCATTTCATGCACCCCATCAAGGCCCGTGGTGCCATTCGCGAGGCCTGGGATCGGCGTGGCGTGCGCGATTTCGTTTTGGACTCGGCGGACGAACTGGCGAAGATCCGCATGGAAGTGGCGGCCACCGGTGTGCCGGGTGCGCTGGGCCTGATCGTGCGCGTGGGGCTGCCGAAGGGCGGCGCCAAGCTGGACCTGTCGGGCAAATTCGGAGCGACGGCAGATGAAGCCGCGGACCTGCTGCGGGCGGCGCGTGCGTGCGCGGCAACGGTGGGGATCAGCTTTCATGTCGGTTCGCAGTGCCTCGACCCGTTGGCCTGGCGCGACGCGCTGGCGTTGACCGGGCAGGTCATCGCGGCCGCTGGTGTGAAGATCGATGTCGTTGATGTCGGCGGTGGATTTCCAGTGGCGTATCCGGACCAGGAGCCGCCTCCGCTGGGCGCGTTCTTCGCCGAGATCGAAGCGGGGTTTGAACGTCTCGGTCTGGACGGCGTCCGGCTGTGGGCCGAACCAGGCCGCGCGCTGGTCGCTGCCGGAACGTCGGTTGTGGTGCAGGTGCAGGCGCGCCGAGGCGACGCGCTGTACGTGAACGATGGTGTTTACGGTAGCCTGTCCGATGCCGGCGCCCTGGCGTTTCGCTATCCGGTGCGGTTGATCCGTCCAGCAGGCGGGGCGTGTGCCGAAGCGACGGGGTTTTCCCTGTTTGGACCGACCTGTGATAGCGCCGATGTGATGCACGGCCCGTTCATGTTGCCCGCCGATGTCGCTGAAGGCGACTGGATCGAAATCGGCCAACTCGGGGCTTACGGCGCGTGTCTTCGTACCGCCTTCAACGGCTTTGACCGCGCCCGGATCATCGAGGTCGCGGACGAGGCACCCTCCGCCGAACCGGTTCGCATAGCTGCCTGATAGATTCGTCTGAAAGGGTCACGACCGATGAAACACGTCGCATTCCGCGGCCGTCTGGTCATGCTTGGCTTCGGCAGTATTGGCCAGGGCGTCCTGCCGTTGATTCTACGCCACATCGACTTGCCGGTTGACCGCATTTCGATCGTTTCGGGTGACGAGCGCGGCCAGGACATCGCCGCCTCCTACGGCATTGACTTCACCGTCCTGCCGCTGACCCGCGGGAATGTCCGCGACGTGCTGGCTCCGCGTGTCCAGACTGGCGATTTTCTGCTGAACCTGAGCGTCGACGTGTCGTCCGTGGCGCTGATTGCGTTCTGCCAGCAACGCGGCGCGCTGTATCTGGATACCTGTATCGAGCCCTGGGCCGGCGGCTACACCGATCTGTCGCTGTCGCCGTCCCAGCGATCCAACTATGCGCTGCGAGAAAGCGCGCTCGCGTTGGCTGGCGGCGAGGGGCCGACAGCGGTGCTGACGCATGGCGCGAACCCGGGCCTGGTTTCGCATTTCGTCAAGCAGGCGCTTCTGAATCTTGCGCGGGATACGGGTGTCGATACAGCCGTCCCGGCGGATCGCCATGGCTGGGCGGCGCTTGCCCGGACCTTGGGCGTGAAGGTCATCCATATCGCCGAACGCGACACCCAGACAGCATCATACGCAAAACAGCCGGGCGAGTTCGTCAACACCTGGTCGATCGACGGGTTCGTCGGTGAGGGCTGCCAGCCGGTGGAACTCGGCTGGGGCACCCACGAGAGAGCGCTGCCGGCGGACGCCTTCCGGCACGAATTCGGCGGAGGCTCGGCGATCTATCTGATGCGGCCTGGGGCTTCCACGCGCGTGCGCACCTGGACGCCGATGGCGGGGCCGATGCACGGTTTCCTGATCACGCACAACGAATCGATCTCGATCGCCGACTATTATACCGTAACGGAGGGCGGTTCGGTGGCGTATCGCCCGACGGTTCACTACGCCTACCACCCTTGCGATGACGCCGTGCTGTCGGTGCATGAGCTCGCAGGGCGGAACTGGAACCAGCAGCCGCAGCAGCGGCTGATGATGGATGAGATTCGATCCGGCGCGGACGAACTCGGCGTGCTGTTGATGGGGCATGCGAAGGGCGCCTATTGGTATGGTTCGCGCCTCTCGATCGAACAGGCTCGCGCACTCGCTCCGCACAACAATGCCACCAGCCTGCAAGTGACGGCGGCGGTTCTCGGCGGCATGGTCTGGGCGATGGAAAACCCCCGAGCCGGTGTGGTTGAGGCGGATCATCTGGACCACGCGCGGGTGTTGGAAGTCGCGGAGCCATATCTCGGGGACATGGTCGGCGCCTACAGTGATTGGACGCCGTTGCTGGATCGCGGGCGGCTGTTCCCTGAGGCGGTGGACGAAACCTGTCCATGGCAATTTGGGAACTTCCGGGTGGTGTAGCCGGCATTGTCGCAAGGCGCCTCGCGGCGTCCTTGCGATGACAAGCGAGATGGCCAAGTGTAGCCTTCGCCGAAAGAGCGGAGGGAACCATGCTCACCAAGGCCCAGATCGAGGAATACAACGACGTCGGCGCCATCGTTGTCCGGGACGTGCTGACTCCGGAGGAGGTGCGGACGCTAAGCGCCGTGACCGACCGGTTCGTCGAACGCGCACGCGGCCTGACTGCCCATACCGATATCTACGATCTGGAGGACAGCCACAGCGCGGACAATCCCCGGGTGCGGCGGATCAAGGCGGCGCATCTGCATGATCCGGCTTATTCCGCGCTGACCCGGCATCCGAAGATCATCGCCGTGCTGCACGCGCTGTGGGGACCGGATATCCGGTTCGATACCGCGAAGCTGAACATGAAATGCGCCGGCTTCGGGGCGCCCGTGGAATGGCATCAGGACTGGGCGTTCTATCCGCACACGAATGACGACCTCGCGGCCGTCGGCGTCATGTTCGACGATATGGCGATGGAGAACGGACCGCTGATGGTCATTCCCGGCAGCCACAAGGGTCCGACCTTCGATCATCACGCGGACGGCGTGTTCTGTGGCGCGATGGATCCCGGAAACCGCGATGTCGATTACAGTAAGGCGGTGGCGCTGACCGGCAAGGCGGGTTCGATCACGGTGCACCATGTGCGGGCGGTGCATGGGTCAGCGCCTAATGTTTCGGACAGGGACCGGCGGTTGTTGCTGTTCCAGTTCCGGACGGCGGACGCGTGGCCGATTCTGGGTTTCCCGGGCGGTATCGAGAAATTCAATGAACTCATGGTCGCTGGTCAGCCACGTGAACCTCGTCTGGCGCCCGCTCCGGTGCGGTTGCCGCTGCCGCCGGCGCGGTTGCAGGGGTCGTTGTACGAGAACCAGAAGGGAATGAAGAACCGGTTCTTCGATATGGCCGCCGCGCGATGACCCAGCCGGCCTGGATGGAGACAATCTTCGACCGCACCCCGCATCTCGATGGGATCGGCACGGTCGATCCGGTCGTTTACGACGCCTCCATCGCGGCGCTTCGCCAGCGGACAGTCAATTTCGCAGCCAAGCGATACGCCGACATGATGTTCGTCAGCGGATTGAACCGAGCGACGGCGGACCGGCATTTTCGCCTGCGGGTGGCCCAGCCGCCATCGGGTCTGAGCACCCACGTGTCGGCCGGTGTGGATATGGCGCCTCTTGCTGTCGAGGCGGACGCATCGGATCACCGGGTAACAGTGCGTTCGGGCGAATGCGTGGGGCAGGCGATCACGCGTTCGGGCTACGGCAGTATTTTGCTGGGACCATCCGCGGCGCCTCGGTTTGATCCGCGTCCGATTGCCAGGGCGCCGCGAGATGCCGGCCGAGCATGGCCTTATGGCGATGCGGTGGAGGTTGGTGCGACTCCGACCGCGCTGACTGGGGCGTTGGACGGATTTTTGGCCTCATCGCCCGGTGTGTATGGCGTGCTGATCGCCTCGCCGGATCGGGTTTTGACGGAGCGGTATGGCGCGTTCGGCGCGCCGGATCGGGCGACTCCAAGCTGGTCGATGACCAAGGCGATCACTGCGACGGTGGTGGGGCGGATGGTGCGGGAGGGGTGGCTGGCCTCGATGCACGACCCGGCACCGGCACCGCTTTGGCGCGATCCGCGCGGCATTCACCGGCTGATTACGTTAGACCATTTGGTGCGGATGCGTTCGGGACTCGGGTTTCCCGTGCGTCAGGAAGACGGCCGCACGACGATCGGGTTCGAGAACAGCGCGGTCTATCAGGATGCGGGCGACGCGTTTCAGGCCGCACAGCGGTCGATTGTCGCCACCATGCCAGGGTCGGTGTTCCGATACGTGAACAGCGGGATGAACGTGCTGGGCGCCATCATCCGCGATCAGATCGAGCGGCGGGGATTGCCGTATTACGAAACTGCTTACGGGATGCTGGTCGATCGGCTGGGGATGGGCAGCTACCAGCACTCGGCGGATATCGCGGGGAACCTGATTGCCTCCGGCGCCGGATACGCGACCCTGCGGGATTATGCCAAGTTCGGTGTTCTGTATCTGAATGACGGCGTCTGGAACAACGAGCGGCTATTGCCCGAGGGATGGGTGGATTATGCGCTGACCGCGACCCATACCGGCACGAACTACGCCGCGTGCTTCCGGAGCAATGTCGAAGGGGCATTCCCAGACCTGCCGCGCGATACCGCCTGGGCGTCCGGTGCTTCAGATCAAAAGATCTTCATCCTGCGGCGTCACCGGCTGACGGTCGCGGTGTCGAACGAGACCGACCATGCGATGGATATGGCGGCTTTGAACCGGCTGATCGCAACCGCGATCGACTGCTACGCATAGCTAGGCGGCCAGTTCGCGGACAAAGCGGCGTTGGCGCCATTGTAGCAAGTGCCACGCCAGCTTCGTCGCGCCGGTCGAAAGGCGGCCGCGTGGCGGTAGTCCCACCGCTTTCAGGATCATCCCGGTGCCGCGCTCGATATGCCGGTAGCGGTAGAAGCCCATCGCGCCCGCCATGTAAGCGGCCGTGCAGCGGCTGTGCTTGAAGGCTTTCGACTCGGGCTCGTTGCCGCAGTGGTAAGCGAACGCGAGCTCGTCATCCTCCGATTCGCCGATGCGGCCCAATGCGATCCGCAGGCGGGAGAGCATGCCGAGGTTCTCGCGCGCCAGGTAGCGGCGCATATGGTCGTAGAACAGCTTGAAATGCCGGTATTCGTCGGCTGCGATCAGCTTGCAGACCTGTTTGAGGACGGGTTCCTCCGTCGCCTCGGCCAGCGCGGTGTAGTAGCTGGAGGTTCCGGTTTCGACCATGCATCGGGCGATCAGTTCGCCGGTGCGGGAGCCCCGGATGGAGGCGTCGGCATCCGTGTTGACCGTGTATCCCGCGCGGTATCGCTGGAAGGCTGCGGCGGAGTTCCAGGTCGGGTCGGCCAGGGTGGCCCATTTGGCCAGGGCGTCGCCGTGCTGGACCTCCTCCTCGGCCCAGTAGTCCGCGGCTTTGCTGAAATCAGGATCGTCGTTGAACACGCCACCCAGATATCGGGCATAATCGCGCCCGTTGGCCTCCACCATCGCCGCGGCTTTGACCAGCGGTATCAGCGCGGGGTCCACGGCCTTGGGATCGAACCGATCCCAGGCAACATCTTCGATCCGCCAGTGCTTCATTGTGGTGTCATGCTCGTTGAAGGTTCGCAGGACGACGGCGCTCAGCACCTGTCTGCGACATATATGAACACCGCATCGCGGTTGAAACCGCCGGGTTCGCTCATGCTTCGTTGGCGGTGCTATTTGGCAACAGGGCCGCGTCAGCAAAAAGGCCGGATCGTGAGACCCGGCCTTTTTGGTATTCGTTTGTATACGCCCCGTTTAACTGGCCGCTTCGACCATCGCCCGAGCGGACTGGACGACATCGAGGGCAGCGTCCTCAATGGCGGTGTCGCGCTTGTCGGCCGCTTCATAAGCAGCCTCGGCTTCGGCAAGGCGGCGTTCGGCGTCGGCCTTGTTGACCTCGGCCAGCGGGATCGCCTTGTTCGCCAGAACGGTGCAACGCTCCGGCGTGATTTCCGCGAAACCGCCATCGACGAACAGCCGTTCGGTGATCCGGTCGCCCTCATAAAGGTCGATCGTGCCGCCGCGCAGAGTGACGATCATCGGGGTGTGGCCTTCCAGCACCCCCATGTCGCCCTCAGCCGCCGGGATCACCACCATGTCCACGGGACGGGACAGCAGCAGCTTCTCCGGGCTGACGATTTCAAGTTTTGTCGGCATGGCTTTATCCTCTTAAGCGCGATTCACGCTTTCCGACGTTCGCCTTCAAGCGATCGCGCTTACGCGTTCGCCTTCAGGGTTTCGGCCTTCGCGACGGCTTCCTCGATCGTGCCGACCATGTAGAACGCGGCTTCCGGCAGATGGTCGTATTCTCCCGAACAGATCGCCTTGAAGCTGCGGACGGTGTCGGCGACCGGGACCAGCTTGCCCGGGAAGCCGGTGAACACTTCCGCCACGTGGAACGGCTGCGACAGGAA
>DNXO01000145.1:31569-31892 GCA_003506895.1 Acetobacteraceae bacterium
CGCTGGATCTTGCGGGCGCGGGCCACGACCAGCTTGTCCTCTTCCGACAGCTCATCCATGCCCAGAATGGCGATGATGTCCTGCAAGGACTTGTAGGTTTGCAGGATGCGCTGGGTTTCGCGCGCCACCAGGTAATGTTCTTCACCAACGATCCGCGGGTCGAGCGAACGGCTGGTGGAGTCCAACGGATCGACCGCCGGGTAGATGCCCAGTTCGGCGATCTGGCGGTTCAGCACCGTCGTGGCGTCCAAGTGGGCGAAGGATGTGGCGGGCGCCGGATCGGTCAAGTCGTCGGCAGGAACGTAAATGGCCTGCACCGAGGT
>DNXO01000136.1:0-2487 GCA_003506895.1 Acetobacteraceae bacterium
GCCATCAGGCCGGGCATTTCGGTCTCAGCCATGCTGATTTCCTTGCGGCCCCACTCCGCTAAGGAAAGGTCTTTAACTTTGAAATCCTGAGTCGCGGCCATGGAGTGCTCCTGGGTTGGTCGCGGCGCTATATAAAGATATCTGCATGTTTGCAAGCGGATTGGGCAAACGACAGAAGTCAATCGGGGAAGGTTCCAAGGCGGCCCCTCCCCGATCCGTAACGGCGCCCTTTGCTAGACCCCGATCAGCTTCACCCTGCGCCCATCGACACCCAGCGCGATCCGGCCTTGCTTCAGCGACAGCGCGTCGTTGCCGTAAACCTCCCGACGCCAGCCGCTCAGCGCGGGGACATCGGGGTTCTCCTCGAGCGCCAGGCGGTCGATGTCATCGGAACTCGCCACCAGGCGCGGGGCGACGTGATGCTGTTCGGATTTCGCGGCAAGGAGCACCTTCAGCAGCGATACCAGTGCGGCGGAGGGTCGAGTGGAGTCGCGGGGCTGGGCCGGCGGCGGCAGATCGGCATCGGGCACGCCGCGTACCGCGGACAAAACCTCCAGCAGCGCGGTGCCGGAGCGGCCTTCGGCGAAGCCCTTCGTCACGCCGCGAACGCGGGCCAGGGCGTCCGCGTTGTTCGGCACGGTGGCGGCGATTTCCAGCAGCGCCTCGTCCTTGATCAGGCGCTGACGGGGGATGTTGACCCGCTGGGCCTCCTTTTCCCGCCAGGCCGCGACTTCCTTCAGGCAATACAGCAACCGCCGGTTGCTGGTGCGTGGCCGCAGCCGCTCCCACGCCGTTTCCGGGTCGGTGCGATAGGTTGCGGGGTTGTTGAGGATCGCCATTTCCTCGGCCACCCAGCTTAGGCGATTTTCCTTTTCCAGACGCTGACTCAAGCGCTCGTACACGTCCCTAAGGTGGGTCACGTCGGCCGCGGCGTAGGCGATCTGGGCGGGTGACAGCGGACGAGCGGACCAATCGCTGAAGCGGTGCGCCTTGTCGATGGAACCGCCGGTCAAGGCCGAGACCAGCGCGTCGTAGCCCACCTGATCGCCGAATCCGGCCACCATGGCGGCGACCTGGGTGTCGAACATCGGACGCGGCACGTCGTCGTAGCGCAGCACGAAAATCTCGATGTCCTGCCGAGCGGCGTGGAACACCTTGGTGACCGCTTCGTCCGCGAACAGGGTGCCCAAGGCGGACAGGTCAATGCCATCAGCCTGAGCGTCGATGACGGCGACTTCGTTCTTGCCGGCGATCTGTACCAGACAAAGCTCCGGCCAGTAGGTGCGCTCACGCATGAACTCGGTATCCACGGTGACGAACGTCTCGGCGTGCATGCGAGTACACAGCGCGTTCAGGGCGTCGGTCGTTGTGATCAATTCGGGGGGGGGGAAATCGGTATGAGAAGGACGTGCCATCCGGTGCTTGTACACTTGTGTGTGCGAAAGACCAAAACGGCCCTGAGCGACAGTCCCGCTAACGCAGCCATTGCCCCTGTTGCAGCCCTCGTCCATTCCCGCTATGAGGATTGCATGTGCAACGGCGCTTCTTTTGCGGTCCTGACTGGCGGCGCTTTCGCGTCCCGTCCCGCGCGCCTGTTCGACACCCATAAATCCAGCCTGCTCCTCCTCCTTCGACTTAGCCGCCCCTGAGCGCCTCGCCGGGTTGCTAAATGCCGGCTTCGCTCAGGGGGACCCCTGAGGCTATAGTCGTGACAATCTCTCCCGAGGATCAACGCCAATGACCATCATTCATCCCAGCTTCGGCACGCTGGACGACAACCGCATCATCATTTTCGACACTACGCTGCGCGATGGCGAGCAGTCGCCCGGGTTCTCCATGAACCTGCATGAGAAGATCCGGATGGCGGAAGCCCTGACCGAACTGGGCGTCGATGTGCTGGAGGCCGGGTTCCCGATCGCCTCGCCCGGCGATTTTGAGAGTGTGAAGGCGATCGCCGACAGCGTCGGCCAGCGCGACGACAGCCCCGTGATCTGCGGCCTGGCCAGGTCCGGGCGCGAGGACATCACCCGCGCGGGCGATGCCGTTCGGTCGGCCAAGCGGAAGCGGATTCACAGCTTCATCGCCACCAGCCCGCTGCATATGAAGGTCAAGCTGCGGATGGAACCCGAGGAGGTTCTGCAGGCGGTGTCCGACAGCGTGGAACTGGCCCGTTCGTTCACCGACGACGTGGAATGGTCGGCCGAGGACGGCACCCGTACCGATCCCGATTTCCTGTGCCGGTGCGTCGAGGCGGCGATCAAGGCCGGTGCCACCACGATCAACATCCCCGACACGGTCGGCTACGCCCTGCCCGAGGATATGGAGCGGATCTTCACCATGGTCCGCACCCGCGTGCCGGGCGCCGACAAGATCATCCTGTCCACCCACAACCACAACGACCTGGGCCTGGCCGTCGCCAACACCCTGGCCGCGTTGAAGGCCGGTGCCCGGCAGATCGAGTCCACCATCAACGGCATCGGCGAACGC
>DNXO01000136.1:2753-2923 GCA_003506895.1 Acetobacteraceae bacterium
CGCGCCGGCAATGCCTCGCTGGAGGAGGCGATCATGGCGATCCGCACCCGCCAGGACGCAGTGCCCTACACGAACAACGTCAAGACGACGAACATCCTGCGCGTGTCGAAGATGCTGTCCACGATCACCGGATTCGACGTGCAGCCGAACAAGGCGATCGTCGGCCGCAA